>JBNGDI010000033.1:0-31234 GCA_049975425.1 Bacteroidales bacterium | reverse complement strand
GGCTCAGACAGGATCGCTGCTCAGGCCATGGCACCTTTTCCCCCGCCTTGTTTTTCTCATAAAACCCTCAGAGGCCTGTCCTGGTGAGGGAGTAAGGGAGTGACTTGTCCTGAAATAGGTTTACACAAAACGTAGACTTATGAAAGGATATAATTATTACACCGAATCATTCAAACGAGATGTTGTCCGGGAGATTTTAGATGGATGTATTTCAAAAGCCGGAGCAAAAGAAAATATTGAATCAGTAGTAACAATGCATTAAATATATTCCAATAAGTCCCGTAGGGACGGCAGTATATTTTTTTTATCCTGAGAAACTGTTTATCCGGCCCCTCCGGCCGGTTTCGTTCGCCGCCCTGTGGCGAACGACCTGCTTTTTTCAGGGATGAATAACCGGGATCCGCGTATTGGGATTTACCTGTGGGGTTCTACTGAGTTAACCGGAGAAAAACCGGCCGGTGGTCGGAAATTACATCAGGATACAGGCTGTAGCAAGCTTCGGGCCTGAACACCAGGCAGGTATCCACATAGGAGAACCATTCATCGGAAACGATGATATGGTCGAGGTGGCTGGGCCAGGAAGGATACGACCAGCGGGCAGGGGAACCGGAAGCAATATCCATATCGGTGAATACAAAATTTTCAGGATCGTTTGTAAAACTCCAGAAGACATTCTCCTGCTCCGTTGTGCCGGTGATATCGTCGTTCAGGTCGCCCAGGATGATCACAGGCACCTCCGGATAATTCGCCCGGGCATAGGCATGCAGTTGATCGGAGGCCGCACGCCTTCTGGCTTCGTTGTCGCTTCCTCCGCAGCATTTCAGGTGGTTGTTGATCACCACCGAGGAAATGCCGCTGGGAAGATGGGTGATATGGATCTCAAAAGGGGGCCGGGGAAAAGCATACCAGTCTCCTGTAAACAAAACAGCTGTTTTTTCTTCATCCACGCTAATTTCTGCTGTCTTATAAAGATAAGCCAGGTTCCAGTCGCTGTTATCGATGGGATAGAAAACACCCCGGTACCCCGTAAGCAGTTCATCCAGCTTTTCAAAATCCGCTTCCGAGGCCACTTCCTGGAAAGCAATCAGGTCGGCATCCATTTCCTTTACCAGGGAGGCCAGCACCTGTACGCTCTTATACCCTGAACGGGGGAAAGTCTGCACATTGAAGGTCACGATTTCAAAGCCCGCCGTTCCGTATCCGCCCACACAGGCCGAAAAATCGATCCCGTTATCCGGAACCGGCGGATCGTCGGGCTTCCGGCAACCGGCAACCAGCAGGACCATCCCCAGTGCTATTACCACCCCTCTTTTCATGGATAAATTTTAAATATTTGCTTTGCAAAGATGCAAAAAAAGAGGATGCCGGGCACCGGCCCGGCATCCTCCCAGTATGCATTCATCAAAATTCCTAATTTTTGATGATTTTTCTGGTCATGATTTCCTGATCCGTATTCAGCCTGATGAAGTAGATCCCTCTCGGCAGGGTAGAAACATCCAGTCTGTATGTATTTTGATTCTGTATATTTCTCATAATCATCCGGCTGCCGGTCACATCCAGCACTTCGAGGGTATTGACGCCAATGATATTCTCCAGGTACAGGATATCGCTCACCGGAGTGGGATAAATCCGCAACTGATCGGACAGCACCTTTTCCGTTGAGGTAACATCGGCGATGTCTTCGATATACCGCGGACTGATCTTGGCCTCATCATAATGCCAGATGGCGATCCCCTGCACATCGGCCTGGGCCGGTATCACGGCGCCCGTAACGGAAGTGTTATAGAAATGGACCCGTACGATGGCACTTTCCGCACCCACCGTAATTTCATAATCCTCTCCGTTGGCGAATTCCGCCGAACCGTCGGCATCGGTAAAGCTCACCCCTTCCACTTTCACCAGTTCGGCTTCGTAATCCTCAAAATTCGTGTTCAATTCATTGATGGATATTACCTGCGGGTCAACCGTGTTGCCGGTGGAAGAAGCCGATCCGGGGTCTTCATATGGAAAGAGTTCCAGCATACCGTAATAATCCTCCAGGGTACCTGTCAGTCCGGTGATCCCGTCGCCCTCATTGTAGCTGGTGGTAATCACACCGTTTTCATCAAACACATGGATCCCGCCGCTGGCATCCTGCATATACTTCTGGTTGTTGTAAGGCACAATAGCTGTAACCATCACTTCTCCCGTTACTTTGTACACCCGTGTTAAATCCGTGGCGGCTCTCAGGGCAGCCAGGTCGGCCACTTCCAGGATGAGATCAAACCGGATGCTGTATACCCGGGTAGTGGTCTGGTCGGAAGCAGTAACCGTGACGATGGTGGTGCGGTCGGCAGCGTCACCGGCCAGATCGGCCGCATCGGTCACATAGGCCGAGGCTTCAGGATCGGTCAGGGTATAGGTAACCTCGGGAGGAGTTGTGGTACCTGCCGGCAGAATCATGGTATAATCGGTTTTTGCCGGGTCGAATCCTTCCACAGTGGTTCCGTCAACCATCAGATCAGACAGGCTGGCATCAGAGCCCACCGGGGCATAACCGGCCACGGTAAAGTTGTCAATTCTCCAGTCACGGTAGTTCCCGCTGCTGTAATGATATTTGAAGGCAAAATATACCGTGGTCTCCAGATCGGGTATGTTCAGTGTATCCGTTTCCAGCCATGATTCTTCCGAGGATGGGTAGTCAAAACTGATCTCCGTCCACGTGGCTGTGCCCAGGTTGGCCGAATCGCCTGTAAAGTCGGTCGAATAGAACAGTTTGAGGTAATTGTCCGCATCGTCGGAGCCATAATCGTAATAGGCATCAAACAGCAGGAACACCCCGGTGTAATTGGTAAGATCAATGGCCGGAGAAACCAGCCAGTCTTCTTCCAGATCACCCGAATCGTACCCGTTCATTCTGGCACTGTTGTCGGTTGTGTATGCATGCCATTCTCTTGTAGCTCCCGAAACAGAATAATTTTCCCACGGAGAAAGGTCCCCGTCATTAAAGTCATCAAAGAAAATACCCGCTGGCACGGCCATGGTGGTAAAGCTCCAGGTATCCATGCCCGTAATGCCCGGGAAGGGATTGTCTTTGAAATCGACCACCACGCCGGCATCCATTTCCACGAAGTACTTCTTCAGCTGGGCAAAGGAAGACGTTGGCCGTATGTACAGCAGGTTGTCTTCAATTTCAAGCGACTCGCCCGGACCTGCCCCTGTTATATCGAAGCTCTCGAACACCGTATTATCGGCATTTTTGATCACCACATTCCCCGTACCTGCATATACCTCTTCATCAAAAACCACCACCAGGTCGATGTCCAGCGGCACATACACGGCACCGTTCTCTGGATATGTGGCATACAGACCCGGATCCACCTCGTCCACCAGGTACACCGGGTAAACCTTGTCGTAAAAAGTTGTATCGGCGGCATCGAAAATACGTATATCGACACTATCGGAGGAAACAAAATTGGGAATGGTATAGGCAAACTGCCCCAGGGTGGCATCGATCACGAACGGTTCGCCGGTAACCTCATCGGCCAGCAAGAAATATTCTCCTCCGGTAAAATCATACCCTCCGATCATGACCTGTGTAATGTTCCCGGCCGTCCACTGGAAGGTCACTTCATCCCCCACATAGTACGTATCGCCTGCCTCAGGGGCCAGGATGGTCAGCACCCGCTGAGCGGTGGTGGTCACTTCCAGCAGCACAGGAGTAGCCTGCAGGTTAGTCGTAGAAGCTTTGTCTTCAGCCACCACATAAATATCATACGATGTTTCAGGGGTTGCTCCTTTAATGGTCTCCACGTATTCTGTCTCCGCTTCGGCCACATCGATGCTGCCGGCCTCCAGCACTTCCACACCGCCATAATCTGCCCCGGCTTTCACTTCTTCGGCTGTGGGAGCCGTGGCGCCGTCGGCCACCACCACGTAATACACCGTACCGGGCTCGTTGAGGCTCACATGCAGGTCGCCCTGGGTATCCAGAACATTCTGCATCACGGGGAAATCCGTTGTCCACTCAGGAGGATCTTCGTCCGTGCCCAGCATCTGGTTCAGATTCACATTCCCCCTGGTTTCAGCCACCGGGCCTTCCCATGTAAAATCGGTGTAAACGACCCCTTCACCACTTAATTGCAGCGTAAGACCAATTTCTGTACTGGACGTCTGCTGCACACCGATATCCGTACTTTCCATGCCGCCGGCAGGACCGTCGGCGGCGGTAAATGTCCCCTCATAACTCAGAAACTGGATCACACTGCTTGAGGGATCCACCAGAGCAATGCCGTCGGGTGCTCCGTTCTGCAAGCCGGGAATTTCGAACCACAGCGTACCAAAGCCGTTCATCTGGTCGGGGATAGTGCCCGAAAGATTCGTTGTGCTGTACACCGCTCCCCCTTTTCCATTATAGCCAACCAGCGACCAGCCGGTGAGGTCGGTTCCGGCCGGACCGGCAATTTCCACCCCTTCATCCGTATCCCCTCCGTCGTTATCATAATGGATCTCATTGATAAAAACAGACTGGGAAAACGCGGAAATGATGAAAAACAAAAAGGTGAAAACGAGTAGAGATTTTTTCATAGGTTTTATTTTAAGGTTAGGAATTGGAATAGCTGTTTAAATTTCGTAAAACACCCGGTAATTTTCAAGTGATTTCCCGGAAGAATTGACAAAAGTCGTGTAAGTCCTGATCAACAGGAAAAAAATAACCGTTTTGCCGGTAGGATCTGAACCGGCAAAACGGTCTGTTTTTAAATACTCTCATTAAAAGCCCATTACAACACCGACAGGGCGGCCTCATAATCGGGTTCCTGCGCTATCTCCGGGACGAGCTGGGAATGGATCACTTTCCCCTGTTCATCAAGCACCAGCACGCTGCGGGCCAGAAGGCCGGTGAAGGGGCCGTCGGTGATCTCCACCCCATATTCTTTCCCGAAGAATTGGTTACGGAAAGCCGAAAGGGTAATCACCCGGTCAATGCCTTCTGTGCTGCAAAAGCGGCCCATGGCAAAGGGCAGATCCTTTGAAATGGCCAGCACCATCGTGTTGTTTAGTCCCGCGGCTTTTTCATTGAATTTCCTCACCGAAGCCGCGCAAACGTCCGTATCCAGGCTGGGGAAAATGTTCAGTATGATTCTTTTGCCCTTCAGTTCAGAAAGACGAAGTTCGCTCAAATCCGACCTGACCAGGCTGAAATCAGGGGCTTTTTGCCCTTTTTCCGGAAGGTTTCCCGAGGTATGAACGGGATTCCCCTTAAGTGTAATGGTTGCCATAATACTGTTCTGTTTTTTCAGAGAAACAGATAAACCTGCTTAAAGGTTCAACTGCTCTTTCAGCAGGCTCAGATCGGTCCCGCCCTCATCGGTGATCAGGTATGTCTTCCCGTCTTTTTCCCCGAATCCGTAGAGCCCCATGGGGTTCCCATAGGTTTCGGGCTCAACCCACTGCAGGGCCGGCACATAATACAGCCGGGAGGTTTCCTCCACGCGGCCTCCGCCTTCCTGTCCCACCATAAAATTCACCTGCGCCCATTTCCTGTCAGAGCTTACATCCATAAGGGCCATTGCCAGGTGCTGGCCTTCCGGTAGCCCCATCCCGGTTTCCTCCACAGAACGGTCAACAAGGATGACCGGCTCAGGCCGGTTCGTTTTTACATAGATAAAATTCCCGTCATCCGAGGCATATACCTCCTGCACCTCGTCTATTTTCAGTGGCTTGCCGGCCTGTTCCTTTCCTTCTGTCCATACTTCCGAAAGGCAGGTATCGTCCCAGCGGGAGCCCGGGTAGATTTCTTTTATCTCCAGTTGCACAATCCAGGTAAATTCCGGCTGAACTTCCTCCGGAGGAGCGAAGGCCGCCAGCGCTTCAAGCTCCGAAGCAAACTCAGACAGAAAATCCTTACGGCATTCCTTCACAAATGCGGTTGCCTCTTCCTTATTGAACGGAAGAATAAATTCTTGAACGCCTGTTTGATCGGCCAGGGAAATGACATGCGTTTGCAGAAAGGGCCTCACCCTGGCCACCGTTTCCACCTCGGTTGCTTCGCCGGGGATCATAAACCCGGCATAAAGACGTATATGCATGGTTTTCACCCGGTTGTTCGCCTCGAACACAGCGGGGGATTTCTGGTAGCCGTTGGCGATATACAGTCTTTCCGGAAAGACCTTCCCCACCGCCAGATACACATATTCTCCCGGCCCGGGCCCTTCCACTCCTTCCGACCAGGCGGTGGAAAAATCCTGATCCATTAGATGATGGGCTCCGTACGGACCCGGGGCATCGAAAGGATCGGGCTGTTCAAGCTCCGAACTGGAAGCATGAAGACCCATAACCGAACGCAAGTGTAGTTTTTCCCAGTCCATGTCGGGTTGTGCAGTACAGGATACCAGGGGGAACAGGATAAAGCTCAAACGCAGAAGAAGGGGCATATCAAAGAGATTAGAATGTTTCACAACATAAAAAATACATGCAGGTCCGAAGCCCGTAAAAATCATTGATCCTGATAAAAATACCTCAAGTTCGGCTCTTATGCAAATGTTGCTATTTGTCGGGGATCATTGGCGATATAAAAACTTGTAGTTAGTTTTATTCAGGAAAAACAAACCCTGCTGCCCATGAAATACCTGAAAACCCGCCACCGGTTCCTGAAACACCTGATCATACTGCCTTTCATCTATCCAGCTGTAATCCCTTTGCTAATGCTCGATTTCTGGATCGAGCTGTACCACCGGGTTTCTTTCCCCATCTATGGAATACCTGCGGTGAAAAGGAGCCGGTATGTACTGATTGACCGGCACCGGTTGCAATACCTCAACGTCATGCAGAAGCTCAACTGCATATACTGTGGCTATGCCAATGGGATATTGCAGTACTGGGTAAAGATTATCGGTGAAACGGAAAAATACTGGTGCGGGATACGACACGGTGAGAGGGAAGGTTTTGTGTCTCCGGCACATCATGAAAAATTCATTCCTTACGGAGATGAAGAAGCCTACCGGCGGGAATTTTCTTCCAAAAAGACCCGGATGCTCTGATCATTCCCGGCAGGGACTGTGCACAGAACAGAAACAGTTTATTGCGGGTCATCGTTGCGACCCCTGTACAGGGGTTCGAGCAAACGAATAAACGATTCGGGGTATCCCTTTCCATAAATCCCTTCCAGTGCCTCCCTTGCTTTCAGATACCCCTGGTATTTACCTGTGGTATACCGGGTGAACCCGTCATTCCCGCGGAAAACCATGATGTTGTCCAGTCCGCGGAAGGCATTTTCGGGAGGAGTATTTTTCAAAGCATAAATCTGTATGGTATACCAGGGGACTTCGGTAATCTTAGGCGGGCGCCCCAGAAGGCTTTCATGCTCCAGGGCATCCAGCACCATTTCTTCCAGCTCGTGCTGATCCACCACCACAGCCTCGGTAAACCCGAGACGGAATAATTCACCCAGGGTCCGGATGGCCCTTGGTTTCTCCGCATAACTGCCCAGGGTATAGATATACCCGTCTTTCGCTTTCAGTTCCCTGATATACCGGAGTTCATCCATGGAGAAGCAGCTGAAATATTCCGATGGAAGGGGTTCGTCCACCCGGATCACGATCACCGAATACCTGAGGGCATAAGGCCCCTGCAGGTATTCGGGTATGGAAATTTCCTGCGGAATTTTTTCATCTTCCTCTGTTTTGATCACTTTTACTTCCACCCTTCTTCTCAGGGCATCCCCGTCTTTCTGCAAACGTTCATTTTCCGAATTCTCAGCAGGCACCGCCGCAATTTCCCCCACACCCCGAACGATCATTCTTTCCGGATCCACTCCCCGGCTTTCCAGGTATCCGGCCACAGCCAGTGCCCGGCGGTCGCTGAGCCCCAGGTTATACCGGGCATTCCCCTGCGGATCGGCATATCCGGTCAGTTCGAATTTCAGTTCCGGATATTCCAGCAGGATAGCGGCAATCCGGTCGAGTTTTCTCTTTTCTCCCGCATTGAGCCTGTGTTCATTGAAATCAAAATATGTATTGTGGAGAAGGTGGTATTCCCCTGAAGCCACCGCATCGGGATACAGGGTGGTATTCATAATCAATGTGCGGGAGCCGATATCCCCTTTTACGGCCAGTACCTGACTAGTGGTGGCATATCCCTCCGCCCTGCATGTCACCCGGTATACTCCGGGGGACAGATCAAGAGAAAACCGGCCCGATACCGAATCGGGGCGTACTTCCGCAACGGTTTCTCCGGTGAGGGTGTCGGTCACTTCCACAGACCCGCCGGATGTTTTTATCCGGTTGCCGTCGGACAGACTCAGCTTCCCCGACAGATGCAGTGTGGCAGCCGGTTCATCAACCCGCAGGACGATCCGGTAGATTCCCCTGCGAACCATGCCTTCGCCGGTAAAACGCGCGTAAAAGGCGGTATCACCGTTTCCAGCCGGGGCTATGAACAGGTCGTCATCGGTGGTATTCACCGGATACCCCAGGTTGACCGGCCGGCTCCATGTTCCTTCCCTGGTTCGTTCTGTGAAAAACAGGTCGTAACCACCCATTACATGGTGGCCCTGAGAGCTGAAATACAGGCGGCTGCCGTCGGCAGAGAAATATGGGGCATCGTCCATCAGGGGGGTATTGACAGTTTTGCCCAGGGAACTGGCAGGTCCCCATTCCCCTTTTTCATTTTTTTCCGAACAATAGAGATCGAGGCCACCCAGCCCCCCTTTCCGGTTGCTGGAAAAAACAAAGGTGTTCCCGTCGGGTGAAAAACAACCGTTGCCTTCCCAGTAGCGGGTATTGATATTCCGGTTCATTTTCTCCAGAGGGCTCCAGTGGTTCCCGTTCCGGTAACTGACATACAGGTCTGCCTTCCCCTGGTCATCCCGGAAAACCACCAACCGGTTCCCCTGAAAAGAAAGGGAGGAAATCACCATCATCCCCGGGTCCCCCAACTCCGGGGTGATATCCCTTCCTTCAGCCCACGTTCCTCCCTTTCTTTGGGAATAGATAATGCGGTTCTCCTCGCCGCTGCGTGCCATGTACACCAGGTGCATCCCGTTGCCCGACAGGGCAGGGTTGAAATTTTCCGTATAAGCATTGATCGTTTCCGGCAGAAGGGTTTCCTGCACAGGAACCGGATCCTCCTGCATTTCCAGCGCCAGCCGGCATCCCTCCACCTGTTGTTGCACAAAGGCCATATCGTAATAATCCGTCGGACCCGCTTCACCGGCATACACCTGATAGGTTTCAATGGCCTCTTCCAGGCGGTTTGTAACATGATAAGCCCGTGCCAGGTAAAACCATGCTTCGGGCGGGGCTTTTCGCTCGTCATACACCGGCACGAAATTCCGGCTGATGTTTTCCGCGGCTTTCCTGAACCACTGAATGGCTTCGCTTTTCTTTCCAGGTATGTTCAGGTAGCACAGGCCTATCTTGTACATGATATGGGCATTTTCTTTGTCCATATCATTCAGTATGAGGTAGAGCGGAAGGGCTTTTTCATGATCGTGCAGGTACAGCAACACCGATTCCGCTTCGCTGAAAATCCGCCTGAAGGTCCGCGTCTCATCCTGTGCAGCCAGGAAAAGCGGGATTCCCCAAAAAACCATCCAGAAGGGGAACCGGAAAATATGTGCTGATCCTGTCTGCTTACTCATGGATAGGTATTGTTTATTTTGTCTGATGTATCATCCCACTACTTTCCCAGAAACCGCGAACATTTTTTATACAGGTCGACATGCCAGATTGGCTTGATCAGGTACCCGTCAAAAGGAGCAGCCCCGTAGTTCACCGCCATCTCATCGTATGAATAGGCGGTCTGGGCCACGACCGGCACTTCGGGATTGATCTCCTTGATTTTCCGGGTGGCTTCAAAACCGTCCATTTCGGGCATCAGAATATCCATCAGCACCAGATCTACCTGCTCCGTTTCCCTGAAAAGATCCACGGCTTCTTTCCCGTTTTTTGCCCAGAGTATTTCTGCCCCGGTACGTTGCAGGGGCAGTTTGAGCAACATGTAATTGGTTTGCACATCGTCTGCTACCAGAATGGTTTTCCCCTTCCATTTATCCTGTGGAAATATTTCTGCGGATTGCCCGTTTTTCTTCCCTGAGGTTTTTGCACGCTGGTATGTATATAATTCGTCAACCGCTCTCCCCATGGCCCGTTTGCTGTTTTCAATATAATGCAGGTACCGGTTTCTGTCCCTTTCGCGGAGGGGTTTTTTTTCCAGCAACTGAGAAAATCCTACAATGTTGTGCAGCTGGGTCCGGATTTCATGCACAAAGCGTGAGATCTGGTTACGGGTAGCCGGGTTGAGGTGATTTGCCCGGTTTTCAGGTATATAGAGGTCGTCCATGAGATACCTGTGATTCCGGCGAGGTGCGCAACACACTTTCATCCCCAGCAGGATCACCAGGAGGATAACAAAGAACCTGAAGACCATATCATCGGCCTGAACCTTCAGCACGAGGGCCTGCCCCAGGGTAAGGTCTTCAATGAGCAGGGCCTGTATCAGCGAATGCGAAAGCCAGATAAAGGCAACGGCAAGTAATATGATCCACCGAATACTGCTTCTTTTCATAACAGAACTTGCTCTTTTCAGGATTAACTTCTTTTTATGCAGTACGTATCCACTATTTTTTTCAATGATTCCCTGTGAATGGGTTTGGTAAGAAAAGCATCACAGCCGGCATCCATGGCTTTCTTTTTCTCCTCAGGAACCACAAAGGCCGACTGGGCAACGACCGGCAGGCCGGGAAAGGCTTTCTTGATCTGCCGGGTTGCTTCGAACCCGTCCATCACGGGCATTTTCAGGTCCATCAGCACCATATCGAAACGTCGGCCGTTGCGCACTTTTTGCACCGCTTCCTTTCCGTTCCCGGCCATTTCCACCGAAACCCCTTCCCAACGCAGGATGGCTTCCAGTAAAACCGCGTTGTCGGATTCGTCGTCCACCACCAGGATGGTCGGGTTTTCCTTTACCGTTGCCGTTTTTTCACCTTCCTTATCTTTCCCTTCACGGTTGTGTTGAACCGGCAATTGAACGGTAAATACAGAGCCTTTACCGGGAACGGATTCCACACTGATTTTACCGCCCATCATTTCGATCAGGCTTCGGGCAATGTAAAGGCCTATGCCGGTGCCGTCGAATATCCGGGTGTTGGATTCATCTGCCTGACGGAATTTTTCAAAAATAATCTCCAGCTTTTCCGGACTGATTCCTATTCCGGTGTCCTCCACCCGGAACAGAAGGGTCTCAGGGTCTTCCCGTTCCAGTGCCAATTTCACATGCCCTTCCCGGGTAAACATGAACCCGTTCTTGACGAGCTGAAGTAATACCTGCCGCAGTTTTGTCCGGTCGTTGAACAGGATGGTGTCCTCCTCTTCGGCCGGAATATCCACAAGGAGACGGACTCTGCCGTCATGCACCTTTTCCTGCACCAGTTTTAACTCCCTTTCGATTTCCTTCAGCAGTTCGGCCACGCTGAAACTGACCGGGTTTATTTCCAGCCTTCCGCTTTCGTAAGAAGTCAGGAAAAACAGATTATCGATAAGTTCCAGGAGTTTTTCCCCGCTCTGGTAAATGATCCCGGCATATTCCAGCATTTCCTCCTGCGACCGGGTTTCTTTCATCAATGCTGAAAATCCCATGATAGCATTCAACGGGGTACGGAGCTCATGCGACATGGTGGCCAGGAACCGGGTTTTCAGCCGGTCGCTTTCCTCGGCTTTTTTCTTTGCCGAAAGAATATCCGACAGGTCCCTGAACACATTCAGCCGGCTGGTATGGTTATGTGTCAACTCAATGGGGGTGGACGACCACTGATAAGTGCGTCCGTTATGGGGAAGTCTGATTTCCTCATTCAGCATTTGCCGGCTGTCTTTGCGGCACCAGGCACAGGGTTTCTCAAACCCAAACAGGGCCGAATAACAATTATCTCCCGTAATATTCTTCCCCAGACTTTCCTTCATGGCCCGGTTGGCATATTCCACCCGGCCACCGGACTCACAGATCATCACCAGATCGCTCATGGAATCAAGTATGCGGGTGCAGCGTTGTTCGCTTTCCTTCAGTTCGGCCGTTCGCTTTGCCACCCTCTGCTCCAGCTGTTCTTTGTGCATAAGGAGTTCCTCCTCCGTTTGTTTCAGCCTGGAAATGTGGGTGGACGTGCCGATGATCCGGTATACACGTCCCCCGGCGTTCTTCAGGGGTGTGAGGCGGCTAAGCCACCAGAGGTTTTTCCCCCTGATGGGGATCATTTCTTCATATTCGATGCTGCTTCCCTTTTCAAGGCATTCCTCATAATGGTTTCTGATCTGCCTGATCACTTTGCGTGGAACATCGGGGAACAGGTCTTCCGGGCGTTTCCCCCTGATCTCTCCCGATTTCAGTCCGGATATTCTCTCATGAGCCGGATTCAGCCCCAGGTACCTGAACTCTTTGTCCGGCGACACCTCCACAACGAAGATGGCAATGTCTGTCCCGTAGAAAATGCTTTCCAGGAGCTGGTCCCGGTCACGGGCATTGATCATTTCGGTATGTTCAGGCATTCTTCCCGGAATTATTTGTTTTGATTTTCTTTAGTAAAGCCGGTATTCGCTCAAAATCATGGTTTTTGTCAAGGCAGTATTCCACTCCGGCTTCCCGGCAGGTTTTGCGGTACTGCTCCACCGCATAGCTGGTAAGCCCGATCCACCTGATCTTTTGATGAACCCGGGAAATTTCCATAATCAGTCCCAAGCTGTCTGTTCCGGTCAGATTCAAATCCATGATCACTACATCGGGCTGGTACTGCATAACCTTCTCTTTCGCATCTTCCGGATTAACCACCTTTACCATCACATCCACCTCCTCGGTTTCGGCCAGCATTGCGGCAAGCCGGGACATGGTAAAAGGGGTCCGGTCAATAATGACAACCACCATCTTTGTATCAGTTAGGGATACCGTTATTCTGAATTCCTGGATATAAAAGTATCCGTTGTCCGGGTAATAGCCTGTAAACCTGCACCCCAAATAAATGTAGGATATACACCCAATCAGGTGTAGGAAAACTCTTACCTTTCTGTAAGGAAATGGAGTGGAACAGAAAAGATTCCGGAAGGAATGACCGGGTTTGCCCTCAGCTTACCAACCCTTCCCGGAGGGCGTACCGGACAATATCGGCATTGCTGGAAAGGCTCAGTTTTTCAAGGAGTCGCGACCGGTAGGTGCTGACGGTTTTTTCATTCAGGTGGAGGTAGGCAGCAATTTCGCGGATTGTTTTTCCCCGGGTTATTCCAAGCAGCACCTCACGTTCCCGGTCAGATAGTTTCCGGGTGGGTTCATCGGACCCGTCCAGGCCGTCGAAAATCTTTTCTGCCAGGGAAAGGGTGATGTATTTCCCCCCATCGAGCACTTTTTTTACAGCAGCAACCAGCTCATCGGGCGCGCTGTTTTTGGTAAGGTAGCCTGAAGCCCCTGAGCGCATGGCCCTGATGGCATACTGTTCCTCGGGGAACATGCTCAGCATCAGCACGGGGACCGAGGGCCCGATTTTTTTGAAATCTTTGATGGCATCCAGTCCGCTGCGGCCCGGCATGCTGATATCGAGCAAAACAACATCGTATTTTTCTTTCAGGAACCGTTTCAGTCCCTCCTCAACGGTTCCGGCCCCGGTGGTTTCCACCACCACATCGAGTTCCGACAGGATCTGGGATATCCCCTGCCGTACAATGGGGTGATCATCGATAATGAGTACCCTGATCATGCTTGTTCCTGTTTAATGAATTTCATCTGAATATTTACCGCGGTTCCTTTTCCTTTTTCCGCGGTAAACTGCACCTCGCCGTCGTACAACATGGCCCGCTCGCGCATGCCCATGATACCCAGCGATTCGGTTGACCGGATCTTCTTCTTCTCGATCCCTTTTCCGTTATCCGAAATAATCAATTTCAGCATGCCGTCCCTAACGGTGAGGGCAACGCGGGCCCTGTCTGCACCCGCATGCCTCACCACATTGGTCAATCCCTCCTGGACCAGTCGGAAAACAGTAATGGCCTGCTTCGGATCAATGGAAGTTCCCTCAGGTGCAAAATCGAGTTGCATATGGATTCCCGATCTATCCTCCATATCATTCATGATCCATTCCAGGGCATCTTTCAGGCCCAGATCGTCGATCAGGCTGGGGCGCAGTTCCGCCGATATCCTTTGCACACTCTTGATGGCCATATCGGCCATTTCTTTCATAGATTGCGCTTTGGCCCTGTATCCCGGTTCCTCCGGTTTTGTATGTTTTTCCAGCCAGGAGATATCTATTTTCAGAGCGGTAAGGATCTGTCCCAGCTCATCATGGATTTCCCGGGCAATTTCTTTTCTTTCTTCCTCCCTCACCGAATCCAGATGCCGGCTGAGCTTACGGATCTGGCGGTATGATTCCCTGAGTTCATCTTCCCTTTTCTTCCTTTCCGTTATATCCCACAGGTAGTTACGGGTTCCGGTAATCTCATTCCCTACCTTCAGCAGGGTTACTTTTATTTCGATCCACAAAGATTTCCCGTCCTTTTTAACACCTCTCAATTCGTATCGTGACGGGACCCTTCCCCCTGCCATTCTTTTCCGGTGGTATTTTCTGATCCTGGGAACGTCTTCCTGTGAAAAGAGATCTGTATTTTTCATTTGGCCGATCTCTTTCATCGAATACCCGAACATTCCTGCCAGCAACCGGTTGGCATAGGTTATTCTCCCTTCCCGGTTGTCGATCAGGATGCCGATTCCCGCCTTTTCCACCAGCTGGCGGTATTTCTTTTCGCTTTCACGCAGGCGCTGCTCGGCTTTTTTGAATTCGGTAATATCTTCAAACGCCACCCCCACACGCTGGCCGGGCATACGGAACGCCCTGATCCGGAATGTCCCGTTCAGGTATTTTCCTTCGTAACGAAAATCATCATTATGGTATGCATTCCCCTTTTCAATCACTTTCAGAAAAGCCTGTTTCAGAATTGCTCCGGCCGGATCGGGCCAGATCTGCTCAAAGGTTTTGCCTAAAAAGCTCTTCATATTCATTCCCGTAATGCGGGCGGCCTGGGGGTTACCTCCTTCCAGGATCAGCTGCCCTTTTCCTGCAAATCCGAAAATCAACAATCCGGAAGGAATGGTCCGGACAATGTCATCGGAAGTCTGCAAGGCCTGCTGGAGCGTTTCTTCCATTTGTTTATGGGCAGTTACATCCACATAGAATTCCCCCACATATTCCTCGTTGCCCGACATAACAACCGGGAATGCAACACCGCGCAGCCACCGCTCCCGGTTTTTCCACCGGATACTGATTTCAGGGATTTCCTGCACAGTTTTCTGTTTCAGCACCTTTTTCTCCAGCCTGAGAATGGTTTCGGCCAAGTGCGGTTCAAACAGTTCCTTCTCTTTCAGGTTTTTCAGGTCTTTTTCCGTGATTCCCAGATCATGGGTTAAGCGGTTATTAGCGTATACATAATTCAATTGATTATCCTTTAATACGATGTAAGCAGGGATATAGTCCATGAAGGCACGGAAATTTTTTTCGCTTTCCCGCAACCGTTTTTCCGCTGTTTTGAGTTCTGTAATATCCCGGCCGATCCCCACCAGCCCGGCTACCTTCCCTTCACTGTCTCGAATGGGGCTTAGGGAAGTCTGAAAATAGCTTTTCCCTTCTTCTTCCCCGGCTTCCCACTCGTAAACTACAAATTCACCCTTCAGGGCCTGTTTATTCGACTCCATGTGGATCCTGCCAGCATTTTTGCCGAATATGTCCACCGCACTTTTCCCAAGAAAATCTGCCGGACTGGCCGCGTATTTTTCCACCCACCTTCCATAAAGACCTGTATGACGTCCGCGGGTATCCAGTGTAAAAATAATATCTTCCATGGAGCTGACCAGGGCCCGGAACCTTTCCTCGCTTTCGCGCAGTTTTTCTTCCATTTCCCTCCGCCGGGTAATGTCAACACTGATCCCGCCTACCATCCGGGAGCCGTCCACGCCGGTAAGCGGAAATTTGATATCATACTGCCAGGATGTTTCTCCCCCCGGAAGAACAATCGGATATTCCCGGGTAACTGTTTTCCCTTTGTCCAGAACGGTTTGGTCCATTCGCTCCATGGCTTCAGCAGTGGAGGGCGGAAATACTTCCCGTCCTTTTTTCCCGATGATCTCTTCCTCTTTCAGGCCTGCCATATCAAGAAAATACCGGTTCACAAAAACATGCCTCAGCCTGTCATCCCTGATGTAGGCGCTGGCCGGCAGGTTATCCATAAAGGTCTGGAACGTGGTCTGGCTTTGCTGCATTCTGGTTTCCGCCTCCCTGATGGGGGTGAGGTCGATTACGGAAAACACCATTTCTCCCTTCAGGTCGGTGGCCAGCACCGGCAGGGTTTGAAAATATATAGGAACTTTATTTCCTGATTTATTCCTGATCACCGTTTCAATAGGCTGGAACGACCGGTTGGTTTTGTATTTTTCAATCAGCTTGCCCACGCGGTTAAACTCTTCTTCGCTATGGTAAAGCATGCGGGCCGAGCGTCCTACCAGCTCTTCCTCACTGTATCCCGTTATCTTCAAAAAACCCCGGTTAACGCTCTTCAGTACCCGGTTCTGCATGATCCCCAGCCCTACGGGAGTATTATCGTAAATTTTCTTCAGAATGGTTTCCCGTTGCCTGAGTTTTTCCTCTGCTGCCAGTTTTTCCGTAACGTCCTTGGCTATGACCATTACGGCTTTCTCTCCCTGATAAACCATGGGCATGGAAAAGGTTTCGGCCCACAGGGTTTCCCCGTTTTTCTTCAGCATACGGATCACTGCCGGCGGGCTGGTCTCCCCCAGCAGGGCTTTCTTTCTGAGGTTTTTGATAAAGACGCGAAAATCAGGATGAACCGTCACATCCGCTTCCAACCCTGTTACCTCTTCCGCATTCCTGTAACCCAGCGTTTTGTAAGCGGCCGGGTTGACATAAACATATTTCCCCCCGGAAACAACCATTATAGAATCGGGGTTTGAACGTATAAGCTGGCTGTATTTCATTTCACTTTCCCTGAGCTCCCGTTCCACCTTTTTCATTGCGGAAACATCGGTCACAACAAAAACTGCTCCTTCCTCCGGTTTTTGAGGGTTGACATAGGTAATAGTAAAAATAGCATGGAGCAGCCGGCCGGAGCCTGTCATAAGTTCAGCTTCCAAACCGGCAAAACCATCCCTTTCGAGGGCCGGGTAAAGCTCCTTTCCCACCCGTTCATATTCCTGCGTTGAAGGATAAATTACCGATGTGTTTTTCCCGATCAGCTCTTCTTCCGGACGCTCTAACATGCGGCAAAACGTGTCGTTCACCCATATCAGGGTCCGGTTCCTGACCATTCCCACGCCTCCGGGAATACTCCTCAGCACGCTCCTCAGCAAATTTTCTTCGGCCATAAGCCGCTCCTCTGCTTTCTTCCTGGCGGTAATATCCACAATCACTCCCTCAATAATTCTTTTTCCCCGGTATGTCTCTTCCGATTTATATCCCCGTTCCAACACCCAGCGGGTTTCCCGGTCGCGCGTCCTGATACGGTAGGTCAGCTCATAGCGTTGTCCCTGTGAAAAGGCGGCATGTATTTCCTCTCTCACACTCTTCCGTTCATCCGGATGAATAATGTGTTCATAGGGGAATTCCCGATTGCCGATCAGTGCTTCTGCCTGAAACCCTGTCAGTTCCAGGCACCCTTTGCTCACATACAGCATAGTCCAGTACTGATCGTCCAGGCAGCGAAAGGCCATGCCCGGCATGCTGTCGAGTAAGGCTTCGGCGTTCAGCCGTTTTTCATTTTGCGGCTTCTTTCCCCGTATCTCATTTTTTTTATCTGCCACCGGTTATATTGCTGTCCGTTAATAATTTCCCATCAAAATGTATCCTGTTGGATTTTAACTATTTTTAAGAAAATACCCCCCATAGCACGCAACCAAACCCTCCTAATGTGCATCACCAATAACAGGGCTGAAGCCGGGCAACGGCCCCGGCAGCGATCATCAATATAACAAATTATATAAATATTTTCGAAAGAAGAAACAATTTTGTTTTGAAAACGTTCTGTTTGCAGGGAAAAGAACAGAATGAACCGGGAAGGATTTGACATCCGGTCACGATTTTATTAAATTTATTCAGGAAAGGAGGGGAAAGACATGAGGCAGCTAAAAATTGAAAAATCATTTACCAACAGGGAAAGTGCGTCGCTTGACAAGTATTTGCAGGACATTGCCCGCGAAGAGCTGATCAGCGTGGAAGAGGAGGCTGCACTTGCCCGGCGTATCAGGGAAGGCGACCAGAAAGCCCTGGACAGGCTGGTGCGTGCCAATCTGCGTTTTGTGGTTTCCGTTGCCAAACAATACCAGCGGCAGGGGTTGAGTCTGCCCGATCTGATCAACGAAGGGAACCTGGGGCTGATCAAGGCGGCCCAGCGTTTCGATGAAACACGGGGCTTCAAGTTTATATCATATGCCGTATGGTGGATCAGACAATCCATTCTGCAGGCCATAGCCGAAAAGGGCCGGGTGGTAAGGATTCCGCTGAACCAGTCGGGTACCCTTCAAAAGCTCCATAAAGCTCAGAACCGGTTCGAACAGGAAAATGAACGGACACCCACACCGGAGGAGCTTGCTCAATCCATGGGAGTACCCATAGACAAGGTAAAGCAAACCCTTCCCCTTTCGGGGAAACCGGTTTCCGTCGATGCCCCGTTTTCGGAAGAAGAAGACGGCACCCTGCTCGATGTACTGTCCAGTAGCAGTGAGCCTTCCCCCGACGAGGGGCTCAGTAAGGAATCGCTGCAGAAGGAAATCGAGCGTGTGCTCCGCTCCATGAGCAAACGGGAAGAAGATATTATCAAACTCTCCTTCGGTATCGGCATGCAACCGATGACCATGGAGGAAATCGGCGAGAAAATGCATCTGACCCGGGAAAGGGTGAGGCAGGTACGCGACAAGGCATTAAAAAAAATGCGGCACAGTTCGCGGCGAAAACTGCTGCAAAACTACTTTGACCAGGCATAATTCCAAAGCCGGAGTAAATACAGGAAAACATGCAGGAATACAGGGCCCGATACACAACAGTCGGACCGGTATTCCTGTTTCGTACCGGTAGAATCTGACTGGTTTTCATGGGATTTCCGGTTAATAACGTGTTCGCCGCACTGTCTGTCCGCCTGTTTTTCAGTTTATTAGAAAAGTTGCGCAACCTGTTGAAAAATCAACGGACCTTTTCTGTTTAAATCCAATGATTTCTGCATTGTATTTTATATTTTGCATGGCGAAAATGAAAACCTAACCCTTAAGCTGATTCCCGGTTGGAAAATTCGATTTTCAACAAAGACTGGCATGACAAGGTTATTCTCATAGTAGAAGATAACCTGTCGTGTTACCGTTACTTTGAGGAAATTCTGAAAAGGACGGGGGCCACGATCGTCCACCTGGAAACCGGCCCCGATGCCATCGATTATTGCTGTTACACCGACCGCCCTGTCGATGTGGCCCTTGTCGATATTCAGATTCCTTTTATTAACGGGGTGGAAGTGATCCGGGAAATCCGGAAGTGCCGCCGGGGTGTGCCCATCATTGCCGAAACAGCCTATTCATCCCCCGATGTCAGAAGAAAATCATTCATGGCAGGCTGCCATGAATACCTGGTCAAGCCCATTCCCCCGCAGGTACTGGTCAGCACGCTGGAACATTATCTTTTCCCCGAGGGAAAAGTCATCCGCATGCAGTTCAGCTAGATTCCTTCCGGAAACGGTCGCCGTACTTTTGAATTTTTTGCATCAGCATATCCACGTGCACAGGCTTGGTAATGTATTCGTCACATCCGGCTTCCCGGGCCAGGGACTCTTCCCCGCTCAGGGCATAGGCAGTAATAGCCATAACGGGGACCGATTTATCCATAGATTTGATCTGCCGGGTAGCTTCCAACCCGTTCATCACCGGCATTTTGATGTCCATCAGCACCAGGCCGATTCCCGGGTTATCACGGAATTTTTCCACGGCTTCCTGTCCGTTCCGGGCATAAATTATTTCAGCCCGCATCTTTTTCTCAATAATCTTTTGCAAATAAAAGAAACTGGCTGCATCATCTTCTGCCACAAGTATTTTCAGAGGTTCATCCCCGCGTCCCAACGCCGTTCCGGCGGCAGTTGCCGTTTCACCGGCAGGAGCTTCCTTTTCGACAGGCAGGACAATACGGAACTCCGACCCCTTTCCCGGCTCCGTGTCGACTTCAATGGCCCCTCCCAGCAAACCGGCAATGCCCCGGGCAATGGACAATCCCAGCCCGCTGCCTTCAAATTTCCGTGTGCGTGAATCATCCTCCTGGGTAAAATGAGCAAAAATGTTCTGCAGAGATTCCTTTTTTATACCGGGCCCGGTATCCCTTACGAAAAACACCATGTGTTCCTTCTCCCTGCGAAGCCCCAGCACCACCTTTCCCCGGGCGGTAAACTTAACGGCATTGTCTGCCAGATGCCCCAGGGCCTTTTTCAGCAGGTCGGGATCGGTATTCAAAACCTGATCAGTGAGCGATTCCGGAATCGACAGATCTGCCTGAAGGCCCCTGGCTCCCGCCCGGTCCCGGCATTGTACAAACACATCCTGCAGAATCTCCCGGCTATTCACCCGGGTGATGTTCACTTCCATGTTCCCGGAAACAATCAGGGAAATAGCCATGTAGTTGTTGATGGTGCTGATGAGGCGGTCGCTGCTCGACTGAAGCACCTGCAGGGCCTGTTCCTTTTCCTCCCGGGGCATATCCTCTGCCATCAGGATCCCGGCAAAACCAACAATCCCGTTCAGGGGGGTACGCACCTCATGGGAAATATTGTTCATAAAGGCTGTTTTCAGCCGGTCGCTTGCCTCGGCTTTCTCCTTGGCCTCGCGCAGCATACTTTCCGCCTCAAGCCGGGCCGTCACATCATTGGCCAGTACCAGGCGGTACTTTTTCCCCTCGCGTTCCGGCAGGGCATGCGAAGCGATCTCCACCATCATCAGGCTGCCGTCTTTTTTCCGGTGCCTCCAAACACGTGTATGCCTGAAGCTTTCTGAAGAATTCTGAACAGCATCCAGCATTTCGGAGATATCCTCTTCAGGCCGCAGGTCTTTCAGGGTCATCCCGGTAAATTCTGCCCGGCTGTATCCATACTTGCTTACCGCTGCATCGTTCACCTCAGCAATAGCCAGGCTGTTTACCTCATATATCAGCATGGGCAGGGGGTTGCTCACAAACATTTCCCGGTATCTTTCCTCACTGTTCTGCAGGGCCCTTTCCAGTTCCCTGCGTTCGGTAATATCGTGTACTATGGAATACAACAATATTTTCCCTTCCATGGGAATGGGCCCGCTGTACACCTCCACATCCCGTATTTCTCCGCTGGCCTTCCGGTGCCTGAACTGAAAATGATTCCTTTTTTCTGCCACGGCATCCTTCATTTCCTTTTCAATCTCTTCAACCGTGAGGGTATTGATTTCTGCCATTCTTCTGGAGGTGAGCTCCTGGTGTGTCCAGCCGTAAAAACGGCAGGCTGCAGGGTTTGCATCCACAATGGCTCCGTCTTCGGGATCTACAAGCAGCATCACCGCGTGGTTGTTCCGGAAAAGGGATTTGTATTTTTCCTCGCTTTCCCTCAGTTGTTGCAAAGCCTGTTCCTTTTCCCCTGCGATTTTCCGCTTTTCCAGCGCTTCCTGCACGGCAAAAGGCAGGCGGGTGCGATGCTCCTTGATCACATAATCGGTGGCGCCCGCTTTCATGCATTCCACCGCCGTTTCTTCATTCATGGAACCGGTCAGCACAATAAACGGCAGATGGGGGTGGGTTTCCCGTGTGATCTTCAGGGCATCCAGCCCGTTGAACCGGGGCATGGCATAATCGGATATAACCACATCGGGGCGAAACGTCTCCAGGGCTTTCCGGAAAGCCTCCGGCTCATCCACTCTCATGGTTTCGATGTCCATTCCCGGCTGCCGGATCTCCCTCACCGCCAGCTCGTAATCGGTGGAAAGATCCTCGGCAAACAAAATTTTCAGACGATTTCCCATAACCGTTTCGTTATTTTCACAAACGGGGCGGCTGGTTCAGCACCAGCCAATACATGCCCAAATCTTTGACCACCTCAACGAACTTGTCAAAATCCACCGGTTTGACAAGGTAGCTGTTCACTCCCAATTTGTAACTTTCGATAATATCTTTTTCCTCGCGGGAGGATGTCAGCACCACAATGGGTATTACCCTGGTGCGGGGATTGAGTTTGACGGCTTTGAGCACTTCCATGCCGTCTACTCTTGGGAGCTTCAGGTCGAGCAAAATCATTTTAGGGTGATCGGTTTTCTGCCGGTCGCTGAATTTCCCCCTGGCAAACAAAAAATCCAGTGCCTGCTCTCCATCGGATACATGCACCACATGGTTGGCGAGCCGGCTTTTTTTCAGCGTCCGCATGGCCAGTTCGGCATCATGGGGATTGTCTTCCACTAACAATATTTCCACTGCCCTGGTTGTAACTTTTTTTTCCATGATATTCCTCCGTTTTGCCTTGTTTCGCTATCCATTTTATTAGCTCCGGTCTGTTATGCAGAATCGGCTGCTTTTTCTTTTTCCGTTACCGGCAGGCTGAACCAGAAGGTGGCTCCTCTCCCTTCTTCTCCTTCGGCCCATACTTTTCCTCCGTGCCGGTGTACAATACGTTGCACAATAGCCAGCCCCACGCCGGTACCCTCGAACTCTTCCGACCTGTGCAAGCGCTGAAACACCCCGAACAACTTGTGGGCGTACTCCTGATTAAAGCCCACTCCATGGTCTTTAACAAAATAGATCAGTTTTTTCCCTTTTCTGGTACCGCCTACCTCAATCTTTTTCTTTCTGGCAGGCATCGAGTATTTCACGGCATTCGACAACAGGTTTGTCCACACATGTTTTATCAGGGAAGGGTCTGCTTGTGCTTCGGGCATTTCCCCGATCTGCAGGCTGAATTTCTTTCTGACATCCTCTGTAGCTATTTCGTGGAAAACCGATTGCACTACCTCTGCCATATTCACCTTTTCAGGTTTCAGGGAGGTACGGCCGGTACGGGAAAGCTCCAGCAGGTCGGATATCAGTTTATCCATGGTTTCGGCGCTTTTCCGCACCACCCCGAACAGGCGTTTTCCCTCCCGGTCGAGCTGCGGGGCATATTCCTCCTCGATGATCCGGGCGAAGCCGTCGATGGCCCTGAGCGGAGCCCGCAGGTCGTGTGAAACCGAATAGGCAAAGGCCTCCAGCTCCCGGTTGGCGGCCTGAAGCTGGGCGGTTCGTTCGTTTACCCGTTCTTCCAGCTGCCGGTTGATATCTTCCAGGCTCATCCGCGCCTCCACCACCTCGGTCACATCCTGTACGGTGGATACCATCACATTTTGCCCGGGCACCGGTATGTTCGCAGCATTTACATATTTCTTCTCTCCCTCCGCAGTGGTGGCCCTGATCTCTTCCCAGTGCATCCGCGAAGGATCGCCGCTGCGGATGTCGTCCATCACCTTCCTCATGATCTTTGCACGGTACTCCGGATCAGGATACACCAGTTCGAAGAACCGTTCCACATCGGTCAGTTCCTTTTTCGGCCAGCCGTAAATTTGCCCGAACATACGGTTCATATAGGTGGCCTTCCCGGTCTGTGTTTCATTTACAGCCACTCCTATGGGGAGATTGTCCAGGATCGACTGGATAAAGGCATTTCTTTCCTCCAGCTTCTTCTGGTCCATCTTCCTGCGGGTCAGATCGTGCAGGATGACATGAATGGCATTCACCCCTCCATAGGAAAAGGGGGCTGCCACCGTTTCCACTTCGACCACCTGGCCGTCCAGCCTGACAATTTTTTCCTCCACAGGGGGAACGGCCTCACCCGTTTCGTGCAGGTCCTGTATCCGTTCCCGGATAAGATCGTGGCTATCCGGATGAAATATTTCATATATCGACTTCCCGACCAGTTCTTCGGGGTTTTCAGCGCCGAATATTTCCAGGCAGGCTTTATTGGCCATGATAACCTTATCGAAAAGGTTGATAAAGATGGCATCAGGGGCATATTCCACCAGGCTGCGATACCTTGACTCACTTTCCCGCAGTTCCATTTCGGCTTTTTTCTCTTCGGTGATCTCCTCGATATAGGTAATGATCCCGCCAATGCTCCCGTCGGCATAATGCCAGGGGCGGCATTCCCAGCGGGTATAAATTTTCCCGCCGTCTTCCCGGACAAATTCATCTTCTTCTTTGCGTGTTATTTTGCCTTTCAATGCATCCTGGTAAACTTTCTTCATCTCATCCGAAGTGTCGGGTAAAACCTCATCATACACTTTTCCCATCAACTCTTTTTCTTCCAGGCCGAAATGCTGCACGTAGCATTCGCTTACAAAAATATATTTCATATCCCGGTCAAATACGGCTATGGCGTTGGGATCATGCCGGATAATGTAATCCATCAGATAGCGGGCATTCTCCAGGTCTTGCCGTGTACGGTACTGTTCCACCATCAGGGCGATCAGCCGGGCGGCTCCCTCCAGGCGGAATTTGGCCAGGTCAATGATAAAGGGAGGCCGGCTTTCGTATGCCTCTGCTTTCTGCAGTAAGATTTCGGGTGCGGTGCCGTATTTTTCGGCCAGTTCACTCAGGGTTTCCCGATCCCGCGGGGGATCCCCGTACCCGAAATTAATGGATCCGATGACTTCTTCTCCCAGCCGGATGGGAACGGCATAGAGGTGGATCCCTCCGGCGCATTCTATATCCACCGGAGCATTTGTTTCCATGCTTTTCAGGGCCGCATCGTTCCAGCATGATTCATGGCAGTGCCATTTGCCCGATTCCAGGGCTTCAGACAGATCCTTCGTTCCGCAAAGTTCGAAGGAGCACTGGTCCATAAACCGGCACCATCCCGAGGAAAAAATGCCTGCTGCGTAATCCCCGTTCTTTTCGTATACTGCACTGGAGGTTCCCAGAAGGTCCATAAATTCGTTGATAATATTATGCAGGGCTTCTTCCCCCACTGCTTCCAGGATCAGCCCACCGGCATTGGTGCTGGTAATATCTCCATACACCGGGGCATGTATATGCTCCCTGAAGTCTTTGGGCTGCAGAAGCCATTCTATTTTTTTCAGCTCTTCCTGTGTTTTTCTTTCTTTTTCTTCGAGTTCCATGTATTCTATAGAAAAGGAGATATCCAGGGCCAGCTCGTCCAGCAGTTTGATCTCTTCCTCATTAAAAAAATTGGAAACAAATGAATACAGTGTGAAAACTCCCCAGAGTTTCTCTTTGATTTTCAATGGGAAAACAGCCATGGAATGAAGGCCTGCCTGTCGGCACGGCTCATGCCAGGAAGCCAGGGTCGGGTCGGCCAGGATGTCGTTGACAATGATCCGTTCACCCGTTTGAATGCACCGGGATACCGGCCGCACCCTTTGGCGGCTGTCGTGCATATCGGGAATAACCCTTTCCACATCTATCTCGGTCAGGGAATCGAAGGCCACCATATCCACCTGTTCTCCGGCCGGGTCATATTCTCCCAGCCAGGCAAGCTGAAATTCCCCTTTGCCGGTGGCAATGCGGCACACTTCCCCGTACAGTTCATTCTTGTCCCTGATCCTTACAATGGCCTGGTTGATATCGCTCAATACGGCATACACCCGGTTGAGTTTTCTCATTTTCTCCGCCGTTTCTGCTTTTTCCCTGATGGAAGCGATGTACTGCTGCCTCCAGATCATTCCCAGCAGCCCCCCGGTGAGGATCAACAGGGAAAACACCATCATCGCAAGATTCCGCCGCACTGCCCCCAGAGGTTCCAGGGCTTCTTCCTCATCCACATTGGCCACCAGGTACCATTCCGTACCCGGAACAGATGTAACAGAAGAAAAGACCTTTTCCCCCCGGTAGTTTACTCCGCGGGTTGTCCCCTCGTGTCCGGAAGCCGCCTGTACAGCCGGAAGACCCATTTCACTGGCCGGCACTTTCAGGTTCAGGGCCGCCCCGGGCCTGAACCGCAAAGGATTGAGGAACACCACCTCATTCCCCTCCCGCTTCACAAGCAGGGTTTCTCCCGTTCGGGAAGGCACAGGCCAGCGGCTGATCATGGGATACAGGTAATCTTCGGGGTCAATCCGGAAACCCATCACGCCGGTCACTTTCTCTCCGCCGTTGTCTTCGGAGACTATGGGTGTGAGCACCGACAGATAAATGTTCCCGTCGTGTTCATTGATGAAGAAATCTTCCCATACCATATTCCCTGAAACAAGGGCTTTCTGCAGATCCCTGTGAAAAACATGCGGCATGGGAACGGTTCCCGGGGGCCAGGCGATCAGCTCCCTTCCGGAAGTATCATGCACGCAGATGCGGTCATAATAATAGGCTTCCCCGACCTGTTTCATCCAGTGTCTGAGCCGGTTTTCCGCATCTGCATCTCCCACTTCCCGGAAATACCTCCCGACCAGCCCGGTAAAATTTTCATTCCGGTAAAAAACCGAGGCATCGGCCATTCTTTCTTCCCGCCAGTGAATCAGTTCAGACCGTTTCAGTTCGGCAACGGAGGTCAGTTCCTGCTCAACCTGGGCAATGAATTCCTTACGGTAATTCCTGAAATAACTGATTGTGAAATACACCAGCAGGCCGGCCAGCGCAAAAAATGCGGTGATCAGAAGGAGAGGTTTCGGTTTGACAGATCGGGCTGGAAGCATGGCAATAATTTTCGGGGCGGCAGCATTCCACCGAACCCGGATTTAGCAAAATACCAACAATTTATTGCACCTTTTATTTAAATATGTGGATATGTATTTTTAATAAGATACGATAACTCCCCGGAAAAAACAAGTGTTTCCGATCTGTCCGACTCACTTCCCCCATCCCGCTTCCCGTTCAGCCGCCTGTTGCAACCAATGGGGTACTATATTTTCCAGAAAATCCTGTTTTTCTTCGTTCAGTGTTTTCATATCGAGGCCCACGAAAGCCTGGGCCTCAGCTTTGGTGGATATATCGGGATAAGGCACTTCCCCGTCGTATCCTTTTTTCAGAAGCAGGCGGGCCAGCCCGATACGGGTTTCCTGTACGATGTCGATGGCGGTTCCGATCAGGCGGCTGAGTTCCACAGGAGAGTGGAAGGACCCCCCGTGGGTGGCGGCGGCATAGTCCCATCTCCACTGCGCGTGCCGTATGCCGGTGAGAATATCTTTCATTTCGTCTTCCGTAGCGCCGAGTTTCCAGGCTTCGGCGGCTTCCACATGCGCCCTCACCAGCAACCGCTCCAGCTGGTCGCGGTTTTCCAGGATCTGTTCCTGACGCTGGTATACATTGGCCACCAGTTTTTCTGTTTCTTCCCGGTGGCATACCTGGCAGGAACCGGCCACGTTGTTCAGGGGGCTCCGTATGTGGTGATCGGTAAATTTCACTCCTCCCTCGTTTTTATAGGGCATGTGGCAGTCGGCACATGCCACGCCACGGTCGGCATGGATCCCGGTCATATAGACCTCGTAATCAGGATGCTGGGCTTTCAGCATGGGTGCCCGGCTCAGGGTATGGGTCCAGTCGGTGAACTCGTATTGATCATAATACGCTTCCATAGCTTCGGCTGAAAAGCCATTGTCCCATGGGAAGGTAAGGTAATTGCCTTCTCCCCTGAAATAATACTCTGCGTGGCACTGGGCACACACCAGGGAACGCATCTCCTGATGGCCGGCCCGGTTGATGTCCTTTCCCATGCGGTCAAAAGCTTCGACAAGGGCCGGCCGGGTGATCCGCAGGTTCATGGTTTCGGGTTCGTGGCAGTCGGCACAGCCTATAAAGTTCACGATCTCAGGGCCGCGCGATGCCCATGCTCCCCGGTAAAACTCTTCCACCCCCACTTCCGACATCACCCGGGGCACATCGGGACTTTTGCAGGTCCAGCAGGTATTGGGCATGGGGCCCTCGCCGGGAGCAGTGGGCCCTCCGGTGCGGAGGATCTCATGGATATCCTGCACCGCATAATAATGCCCTCTTCCCTGGTTGTACTCTTTGGAAAAGCTGTAGCCCGCCCACAGCACCACCAGCCGGGGATCGACTTCCAGCATGTCGATAAAGGCGCTCCCGTTGTACCGGCTCCGGAAGGAAGTGTCGGCCGTCTGCAGATACGACTGATACTCCCTGGGAAAATTCTGTCCCCAGATTTCATTCCGGGGTTCGAATTCGCGGATATCCACCTGGGGAGTATAGGCAAAAACCGCTTCGGCACGCCTTTCCACAATAGAAGACGCCAGCAGACCCAGAAGGAAAACCGCCACTACGGTCAGTCCGAACAGGAGCCAGCCAACCCAGGGTTTGTTTTCGGTAATGTTCCGGATGGATTTCACAGGTTAGTCATTTTTTGTTTCGGTCAGTTTTTTAAGCCATTCGGGAACCGGGCTCTGCGGAAGGGGGACACGTGCGTTGGGCGTACTCGACAGGCTGTTCACCCTTCCGTGGGGAACTTCCCGGTGGCAGTCCCGGCACAGGCGACCGGTCATCTCTTCCAGATGAGGACCTGTTCCGGCCAGATAACGGAAATGATCCAGCAGGTGATCGTGACACCGGATGCAATTGTTCTGAACCACCTCCCTGCCCTCTTCCCTGATACGGATTACCTGTGGCTCTTTCCGCAACGTGAAAATGGTGGCATGCCGCAGGCCATCCCTGGCTTTGAAATAATATTTGTTCAGCACATTGTTATGCGGAACATGGCAATCGTTGCAGTGGGTCCATTCGCGATGCGAACTGTGGCTCCAGGTGGCATACTGCGGGGCCATGATGTGGCAGTTCACACAGGTTTCGGGTTTGTCGGAAAGATAGGAAGGCGCTTTAGAAAGGTACAGGGTAAAAAGAATCAGGCCGGTAAACACAGCCAGTAGAAGGATGGCGGGCCACCGCCATTGTTTCGGGGGTATGATCCATTGAATCAACTGGAACCGCATACCTCAACATTTTCAGATATGAATATAGGCAAAAAACTAGAATACTACAACAGGAATAGGAAATGCTGCACAACAAAATTGGCCCACCTTCAGCTACCTCCTTTACTGCCATTTAATAATCATCAGATCGGCCGGTTCGCCAAACGGGTTGTTCCATCCCCTGGGAAGGCCGCAGGCAGGTATACCCCTTCCGGTGAATCCATTTGCCTGGTTGTTTCATCCAGCACCAGTTCCACCTTTCCGCTTTGCACCATAAAAACAACCGGCTGGTGATTGATGTGCAGAGGCAGCGATTCACCGGGTTCGAGCCGCAGGGTAACCAGTTCCGGACCGGTTGCCTGAAAAAGTCGCTTGCCCGGTGGCTTTTCCAGAATCGTTCCGGCCTCTTCCGTATGGATATAAACAGGATTTACAGGCAGAGAGGACATGAATGAATAGGGTTACATCTGATCGAAAAACCGGTTTTTTCTCACCTCGGCCTGGGTTTTTTCGTTTTTCAGGCCTATAAAATTCACAAGAACCAGAATAAAGGTACCCACCCCCGCCAAAGACAACAGAATATTCAACACATACCCGTATGGAACAACATACTGCAGCATAAATACCCCCAGGGCAGCCCACACCCCGGCACACCAGGGACAGGTAATCAGCGATTTCAGCGAAACCATGAGTCCGAACCGTTCGTTGGCCCGGATAAAATCGCGGAAAGTCTTAAAAATGCGGTCGTAAACCAGAATGCGGGTGAGGCGGTAAGTGGCCAGGGCCATAATGACCCATTCCCATACGGAAACATCGTCAAATCCTTTTCCGTATTTTTCAAAAAAATAACCCGTTGCAGCTGCCAGAGCAGCGTAAACCAGCAGAGAAACCAGGTTCCAGATTTTTTCCTTTGTCGTAATCCCGGGCATACGGTTCCGGTTTTAATTATTCCGGATGGAAAAATAACCATTTTTTTTTACATCCTTTCTTTTTCAGTTTATTACCATGAATCCTTTGGTTGGATATGGTTTAAAACACTTGCATTTGGAAGAACTTTGTGTATTTTTCGAAAAAAAACAAAACATTCCTTTGATATGAACAAATTACTGATGGTACTGCTGATCGCCGTATTCACCACCCTGGCGGGTATTTCTCAGGATACAGGCTATGTATTTCAAATGGTTCAGGACATTCCCTGCACCCCGGTCAAGGACCAGCACCGGACCAGCACCTGCTGGAGTTTTTCATCCGTATCTTTTTTTGAATCGGAATTGTTGCGCATGGGCAAGCCGGAATTGGACCTTTCGGAAATGTTCATTGTACGGCATACCTATGAAGGAAAAGCCGACAAGTATGTCCGCATGTCGGGGACCGTGAACTTTGCCGGAGGGGGGGCCTTCCACGATGCACTGAATGTACTGAGGGATCACGGGCTGGTTCCGGAAGAAGCTTACCCGGGTCTGGAATATGGAGATGAAAAACACAACCACCGTGAGCTCGATGCCGTTCTCAAAGGATATATGGATGCCGTGGTCAAAAATCCGAACCGCAGGCTGAGCACTGCCTGGATGCAGGGATTCCGGGGAATCCTCGATGCCTATCTGGGAGAATCTCCCGAAACCTTCAATTACCAGGGGAAAACTTACACTCCGGCAAGTTTTGCAGAGGCCCTGGGCCTGAACCCAGACGATTATGTTATCCTCACCAGTTTTACCCATCATCCTTTTTATGAGCCTTTCATACTGGAAGTGCCCGACAACTGGGCCTGGGGCACCTGCATGAACCTTCCCCTGGAAGAATTCGGAAAGGTGATCGATAATGCCCTGAACAAAGGATATACCGTAGCCTGGGCCAGTGACATGAGCGATCCGGGTTTTACATCGGCCGGCCTGGCCATCGTACCCGAAAAACCCTGGGAGGAAATGGATGACAGCGAGCGGATGTATGTACTGGAAAATCCGACAAAGCAACGGGTCATTACTCAGGAAATGCGGCAGGAGGGCTTTGACAACCTCACCACCACCGATGATCACGGCATGCACCTGGTGGGATGTGCCACCGATCAGCTGGGGAACCGTTACTACCGGGTGAAAAATTCCTGGGGTGATACTGGAAATTATGAGGGGTTCTGGTATGCCAGCAGGCAGTATGTCCTGTATAAAAGCACCAACATCATGGTTCACCGGGATGCCATTCCCCGGGATATTGCACTGAAGCTGGGACTGGAATAATACTACCCGTCAAAATTTTCCCGAATACCCGCGCGGTATCTGTCAACCTCATTAAATATACGTCCTCAAATTCGCAAGTTTTTATTAAAAGATAATATATTATTTGTTATTCA
>JBNGDI010000032.1:0-33720 GCA_049975425.1 Bacteroidales bacterium | reverse complement strand
GCATTTTTTCCAAATATACAAGAAATTGCTGATTATATCATAACAAAGCCAGATAGCTACGTAGAAATAAATTGTAACAGAAATAAATACAGACAAATATACAAAGCAATAATTATATAAAATTAAATTATATATATTACTATCCAGCAATGACATTAAAGAATACACTGGTATTCCAAAAACAAACAACTTGTCTTCTGTGATGAGACTCTCATTTTTGTTAGCTTTATGTAATAATTTCAATCCGGTTACGTCTTATCATTGTAATGGAACTGGACAGGTTTACATCGGAAGTGGTGCCACTGGGAAAAAAGCTGTACCGTTTTGCACTGTCTTACCTGAAAGAGCAGGCGGAAGCAGAAGATGCGGTTCAGGAAGTTATGATCAGGCTGTGGGACCGCCGGGAAACCCTGGATAAATACCAGAGTGTGGAAGCTTTTGCCATGACGGTGACCCGCAACCACTGCCTTGACAGGCTGAGAAAGAAAAAACCCCTGTCGTTCGAAGAGGTCCCGGTACTGGAGAAAGAATTGCACAGGGAAGGAAATCCTCAGCAAAGGATGGAGGTAAGTGACGTTGTGAACAAGATACAGATGATCATGCGGGAACTGCCCGGGCAGCAGCGTGAAATTGTACAGCTGCGGGATGTGGAAGGGTATGCCTTCGAAGAAATTGCCGATATCACCGGATTGAATGTAAACCTTATCCGTGTGAACCTGTCCAGGGCCCGAAAGAAAATAAGAGAAACCCTCATTAAATGGAATCGATATGGAATGGAAAGCAATCAAAAACCTGCTGGAGAAATACTACGAGGGTAGTACCAGTTCGGAAGAAGAAAATATTCTGAAGGAGGCCCTGAGGCAGGACGACCTGCCCGGGGAATTCCTTAGCGACAGGGAGGTGATCCTGGGGCTCGAAGCCCAGCAGCAGGTGGAACCCTCGGAAGGTTTCGAAGCCAGGCTTGAGAAAACCCTTCATAAAGCTGCCGGGGTACGGCCTGTGATCCGCCTGCCGGGCAGGAGAATGATCTATGCGGCTGCTTCCGCCGCTGCCGTTATTGTGCTGCTGGTTTCCGGCTATTTCCTGCTCCGCACCTCAGGAATGCTTGGTCCCACACCGGCAGATACCTTCGATGATCCGCAACTGGCCTGGGAGGAGACAAAAAGCGCCCTGATGCTGGTTTCGGAAATGCTGAACAAGGGGACCGCCCCGCTGGAAAACTTCACGGAATGGCACGAGTACACCCGGGAACTCAGGTATGTCAATACCCTGAACACAGGGATGGAACCGCTCAGCGCGATGAATACCATCAACGAGGTGCAGGAAACCCTCAAACCCATAGGGAAATTTGAAATGGTAAGAAAGATCTTGAAACAATAGGATATCATGAAAAGAATCTGGTTTTTATTCGGCTGGCTTATAATCCCGGCCGTAATGCATGCTCAGGATTCGGCTGTGGATAAGCTGTTAGCAAAATACCACGGCATGGATGGCATCACCTCGGTATATATTTCAAGCAAAATGTTTGAAATGTTCTCGGAAATGGAAACGGGCGATCCCGAATTCGAACAGGCAGTGAAAGGACTGAAGGGCATCAGGATCCTGGCCTGTGAAGGCGGAATGGTTGAAGGAAAACCGGTGAATTTTTTTACCGAACTTATGCAGGACCTCCCCCTTGAACGGTATGAGGAGATGATGGTGGTAAAGGAGAAAGACCAGAACATACGGTTTCTCGTCAGGGAAGAAAACGGCCGGATGGTGGAGTTGCTGATGGTGGTGGGTGGCGCTTCCGATAATGTTCTGATAAGCATAACCGGCGAAATTGATATGAAAAGCATTTCGAAGCTATCGAAAAGCCTGCAGATCAAAGGCCTGGATAAACTGGATAATCTGGAAGAAAAATAGCCGTACCACATGAAAAGGAAAATTATTTTCTGCCTGACGGTATTTTCATTTCTCATTGCAGGCTGCCGGCCGGAAGAGAAAAGCGGGGTGGAAGAGGAAATATTTCGTGCCTATGAAGGGCAGAAAGGAGTGATCATTTTCAGCCTGCCTCCCGGCCTTTTTGCTCTGGCTGTGGGAGAAGGAGATACCGAAATACGTGACCTGATGCGTGAAGTGGAAAAGGTCAGGATCATCCTTATCGACCGTGGGGCAGGAAAAGATCCGGAAGGAGAATTCATGGAAAAACTTGCCGGATTGGGTTTTGAAGATCTGGTGTCAGTTAATGACGGGAATAACCGGGTTCACCTGAAAATTTTTCAGCCGGAAGAAGTTATCCGCGAGGTAATGCTTCTGACTTCTTCCGACGATACCTTCCTGGGGATCAGTATGGCAGGGAATATCAGCCGGGAACATCTTTCGGCCCTGGTAAAGCAGGTACAGATCAACGATTTCAAAAACATGAAATAATTCCGTCTGGCTTATCGTTTCACAACCGGCGGCACCTGTCCCGCCGGTATTTTTGTAACCTTTCTGTTTGTTTTCCGTTACAGGAGGTAATGTTGAACATTATTAAAAACTGAACGATATGAAAAAGATCCTGGCATTATTGATAATAGTGGCGACCGGATGGATGGTTTCATGTAATAAGGATGAAGCTCCTACTGTTGCTGAAAACAAGCAAACCCTGGAAAATCTGGCTACCCAGATGGACGAGGATATGAGTGTGGTGGTTGATGAGGAAGGATTCAACGCACTGGTTGCTTTTGATGCATGTATGAGTATCCACGATCCTGTTGGTGCCCCTGAAGTAAAAAAGAGTCTTACCGCAGAGTCAAATACACTGACACTGAAAGATTTTTACCGGATGGCTATGATGCCCTCCATTGACCCGGGATTCGACTTCCAGTCGAAGGTTGGTACCTATGAATGGAATGCCGGTAACCAGGGCTGGGTGATCACCCAGAACGATCCGAACGACAAAATCGTTTTTCTGTTTCCAAACAACGGCCCACAGGGTACGGTAAACAATGTCACCCTGACCATCTATGATTTTCAGGAAGTGATGATCACCGACGAATACGGTTCATGGTACAATCCCACGCGGGTGGAGGCCGATCTGTATTATGAGGATGTATTGTATCTCGATTTGCTGTTTGAAGCATCGTGGAATACAGATAACGGCGAGCCCAACAGCCTGTTCCTGGAACTGTTCCTGAAGCCTTATACCTTTACAGGCAGCTTTAACCGCGATGGATCCGATGTGTCTCTGGAAGCGATCCTGAAACTCGGGAAAACCCGCGTGGTTTCTGCAGGGATCGATGTCGGCTTCGATAGTGCTGAACTGGATAATGTACAGGATCTGGCGGGTTACCTGCAATACCGAAAAGTAAAACTGGAAGGCGATCTGGATATTGCCTCGCTGGAAGGGATTGAGGGTGAACCTACCGTTGATCAGCTGAATGAGTACGTGGATCTGACCCTGTACACCTATCCCGATATGTACAAGATGGCCGATGTGGAGTTCTACTACGATGAAACCAACCAGCGGATCGATATCCAGCTCGTGTTTACCGACGGAACCACCGTGCCTGCTTCGGAATACCTTGACTCCGTCATGGAAGTCATAGAGCAGAGAATGCAGGAAATACAACAGGAATTTACACAGCCCAGATAGACCATTACCCTTCAGTGCTTCTATAAATGAGAAAAAAGGAGGCCTTCCGGATGGATAGCCTCCTTTTTTCTTTTTTTTTTCTTTCTGTAATTTCGTAATATTGCGAAATACGAATTAAATGCAATCAATAAAAAATAATAATATGGAAATAAAAGTGTTAGGAACAGGTTGTCCCAAATGTAAAACTCTGGAGAGCCGGGTGCACGAAGCCCTGGCTTCACTGAAGATTCAGGCCGATGTTCAGAAAGAAGAGGATATAATGAAGATTATGGAGTACGGGATTATGCGCACACCCGGGCTGGTGATAAACAACCGGGTGGTATTTTCGGGCCGGGTTCCCTTGGTGAATGAAATTAAAGACATGATTAATCAGAACAAATAAACTGAAAAACATTATGAAGTCATTGAGAATCATCATCCTTGGATTGTTCATCGTTGGCATGGGTAATTCGTGTTTATCCCGGGCTTCGGGTGGAGGGGAAGATGGACAGCAGCTGGCTGAGACCGGGGAAGTGGAAGTTCATTACTTCCATATGACCCGCCGGTGTGCCACATGCAATGCCGTGGAGGAAGTGACCCGGGAAGCCGTAACAACTTTTTATGAAGGGAAGGTAGATTTTACCTCATGGAACATCGATGAAAGAGATGGAAAGGAAAAAGCTCAGGAACTGGGTGTATCCGGGCAAACCCTGTTGATAGTAAAGGGTGACACGAAGATCAATCTTACCAATGAGGCCTTTTTAACCGCACTGAGCGATCCCGACAAGCTGAAGCAAACCATCAGGGAAAGCATCGATCCCCTGCTCTGATCTGCAGACAGCTGTTAACCCTGCGGGCACAGGTCAAATCTCAGGTTATTTGCGTGATATTACCCGGTTGCACCGGAAAGCATATAATATGTTTGCTGCTTGTGCAGGTTGTTTTACTCAGCCTCTTAAAAGCTCAATGATTGTGATCTCGGGAGGCATACCAACCCGTCCGGGATAACCGATGTATCCGAACCCCCGGTTGACATACAGGTACTGTTTGTTTTCACGGTAAAGGCCTGCCCAGTGGGGGTATTTCCACTGTACGGGGCTCCATTTTATATTTTGTGTTTCAATGCCGAACTGCATGCCGTGGGTATGGCCTGAAAGGGTAAGATCCACATTGGTTTTCCCCATGATCTCGGCATCCCAGTGGGTGGGATCGTGCGAAAGCAGAATTTTGAAGGGAGCATCTTTGACATTTTCATGAGCCTTCCGGAAATCGCCGTACTGCGCAAAAGGAGGCTTTCCCCAGTTTTCCACCCCTATCAGGGCCAGGGTTGATCCGTTTTTTTCAATTCTTATCGATTCGTTCAGGAGCATCCGAAACCCCATGGCTTCCTGACGTGCGATCAGGTCCTGCAGGTTTTTGCGTTTTTCTTCCTCTGAATTCCACCGGAAATAGTCGCCGTAATCGTGGTTCCCCAGGATGGAATATTTCCCCAGCGGAGCCTGCAGGGAGGCAAATATTTCTTCCCATCCGTTCAGCTCTTCCGCCAGATCGTTTATCATATCCCCGGTAAAAACAATGAGGTCGGCTTCCAGCGAATTGATCATCTTCACCGCTTCCGTTACCTTCTTTTCATAACCGTAGAACGATCCGATATGGATATCGGAAATCTGTACGATCTTCAATCCGTGGAATGCTTCGGGAAGGTGAGGGAAAGCGAGTTTCTGGTGACTGATCCGGAAGCGGAAACGGCCCCATACCATTCCCCAGATGATCGACAGGAAAGGGATGGCAGACAGGATCAGTCCGGCCTGGGTAAGAAATCTGAAGCGGCTGATCTTTTCGGCCGAAGGGTCGGGGCTGGTTTCTGTTCCGGTAACCAGGGCGGAAAGCTTGTGAATACCCAGTGCAGCCAGCTTTCCTATATCTTCCGTGAGGTGGAAAACCGCAAAGAATAATTTGGGTATGTAAAGGGCAAGCATAATGCCTGCCAGGAGAAAAATCCGGGAGGTCGTTTTCGGATCACGCTGCCCGGTGGAGGAAAGGAAAACGGAAACGGTCAGTGCCAGGAAGAACAGACTGATCCCCCAGTACATCCATTTAGACAGGTTTCGTGTGAAAGGCGTTGACTGTTGCAGCAGGTGCATCATGGCTTTCCAGGCAACCAGGTCAATGAGCAGAAGAATAATCAGTATGGCTATCATCACAATGAATATTTTTTTCATATAGTATATCCTGGCCTGGAGCGTATTAATATGCAAAAATGCAATCTTTTATGCATTTTTGCGGTAAAATCGGGAACGATTTTTGTTTGGTCCCGTTTAAGTGAACAGTAACAGGAGAAAAATGTTAACCAAAAACCTGAAAAACATGAAACGTTCAATTCTTCTTTTTACCGCACTTTTTGCTGTCAGTTCCGTATCCATGGCACAGATCAAATTCGGGCTGAGGGGTGGAGTCAGCTCATCGTCCATTAAGGTGGACGAAGTGATCGGCGGAGCTGCCGAAGATTATTATTATGAGCTTGAATCGGGCGATGCCATGATCGGTTATCATTTCGGTGCCATGATGAGGGTATCGCTGTTCGGAGCCTTTATACAGCCCGAATTACTGTTTTCTTCATCGGGAGGAGAAGTGAAGATCAAAGACCTTACCGACGATACGGAATATTTTAAAAACCAGACTTACAATAAGATCAGCATTCCGGTGATGGTCGGGTTCAAACTGGGTCCAGCCCGACTGCAGGCAGGTCCGGCTGCCAGCTTTACCCTCAGCAGCAAGCCTGCCCTGGAAGACCTGGTGGGTCAGGTGGAGGAAGATTTCAAAACCGCCACATTCGGATACCAGGCCGGCATTGGGGTGGATGTGCTGAATTTTCTGGCTATCGACCTGAAATACGAAGGCAACCTGAGCAAGCTGGGCGAAGGCATTACCCTGGGCAGCTACACGGCCAATTTCGACACCCGGAATCCGCAGATCATTCTGAGTCTGGGGATTATGTTCTAGGACGATCCGAACAGATAGTGCCATAAGAAAAGCTGCCCGGACAGGGCAGCTTTTTTACTTTCCGGCTGATCGTGCCAGATTCTTAATTATTTCTTATTTTCGAACAGTATCTGAAAGATCAGAGAATGAATTCCGGGATATTTTCGTCCATTGGGTTGAACGACATCCTTCAGTACATTTTCCTGATGGTGTATGCCATCACTGTGTTTTCAACAGTCTTTGCCATTGTTATGGAAAAAAGGGACCCGCACAAAACCCTGGCCTGGGTGTTGCTTATTCTGCTGGTTCCTATCCTCGGCATTGTATGGTATCTGGTATTCGGACAGAATTACAGGAAGCGTAAAATTTTTTCCCGGAAGGGACTGATCGACCTGGCCAGGATCAGGGCCCTTAGCGAGGATCAGTTGCTTGATCTGAGTAACCGTACCTTCCACAAAAACAGCACCCTGGCCGGGAGTCTGAATATTATCAAGCTGCTGCTGAAAAATTCCAAAGCCCTTCTTACACAGCATAACCGGGTAGATATCCTGAATGACGGACTGGCTACTTTCGAAGCCATGCTCAGCGCCCTGGAGAAAGCAGAGCATCATATACACCTGGATATTTTCAAGATTGCCGATGATGAAATTGGAAACCAGGTGCGTCGGATCCTGGTCAGAAAAGCCAGGGAAGGAGTGAAGGTCCGGATCATTTACGACGATGTAGGAAGCTGGCATCTGACCCGGAGATACATCCTTACATTACGGGAGGCGGGGGCTGAAATTCTGCCTTTCATGCCTGTTAGGTTTCCCTATTTTACATCAAAGGTTAATTTCAGGAATCACCGGAAAATCCTGGTTATTGACGGGAAAGTTGGATTTGTGGGGGGGCTCAATATTGCCGATAAATACCTGAAAGGGACCAGGCGCTTTCCCTTCTGGAGAGACACACACCTGAGGCTGGAAGGCGAGGCGGTGCTATCCCTGCAAACCGTATTCATAACCGACTGGTATTTTGTCAGTGGGGAAATCATTACCCATCGTAAAAAGTACTTTCCCGATTACCTGGTGGAGGAAACCAATCCCGTTCAGATAACGGCCAGCGGACCAGATTCCGACTGGGCCAATATCATGCAGGCTTTCTTTGTGGCCATTACCAATGCACGGAAAAACATCTACATTACCACCCCGTATTTTTCCCCGAACGAAAGCATTCTGACTGCCCTGGTGACAGCCGCCCTCAGGGGGGTGGATGTGAGAATTATTCTGCCCTATTATTCCGATTCAACCGTGAGTTACTGGAATTCGGTTTCCTATGTTACTGAACTTCTGGAAGCCGGAATTAGGGTGTTTCTGTACAAAAAGGGTTTTATACATGCCAAACTGCTGATGGTAGACGGAACGTTCAGCACCGTGGGATCTGCCAATATGGATATGCGCAGTTTTGATATCGATTTCGAAGTGAATGCCCTGATCTACAGCCGGAAAATTACTTCCCGCCTGGAACGAACGTTCGAAGAAGACATGAAGAACAGTGTGGAAGTGAATTACAGAACCTGGAAAAACCGCCCCAGGAGAAAAAAGATCATGGAATCCCTTGCCCGGATGCTGGGCCCCCTGTATTAATTCAACTGTACGTTTTCGCCGATGGTTTTCTTTTGTTTCCTGATGGTTTTCTCCAGCAGGAGCAAACCTGTAATGAACTTTTCTTTACGGGCAGGTTCTCCGGGCGTGATCAGGTGCAGCTTGTCAGGTGCATTCAGGTTAAGCCTGCCGGCCAGCTCCAGAAGACCGATCTCCTGCTTCTCCTGTGCCCCGGTATCCTGCATCAGACCGAGTTCTTCGGCCAGGGTAAGGATTGCCGGGTCGTGCACCACCCTGTCGGGAGATAGTATCTCCACTTCCCCGCCGCCATAGAGCTTGCCCGGTATTTCCTTCCGGTAGTCGAGTACCCGGAAGAGTGATATCCCTTCGATCACCACAATCATTTCCCCGCTTTCAAATACCCGCAGCACTTCCTTCAGTTTTACTTCCGATCCCATATCAGTGATCTTCCGGTGCCTGATATAAGGAACACCGAAAGTAAAGGACTGTTCCTGACATTCGGAGATAAGCTGCTTGTATCGCGGCTCAAAAATGCGCAGTGGCGCTTTTTCTCCCGGAAGCAACAGGATTCCCAGAGGAAAAAAAGGCAGCGAAATCGGGTGATGTGTGGATTCTTTCATCATACAGTAACCTCCGGTTTACTAATACAAACATATTGCCATTTTATTTCTGAGGCAGAATTAGAACGAATCCGACAATTTGACAGTTCTTTTTCTTATTTTTCCTGTCAGAATCAACCGGATAATGTATTATTTTTATTCTGAAAAATTTTGTAATTTTTGAAACGAAACCCGAATACTCCCATGAAAGAAAAGGAAATGATCCGTTTATTAACGGCCGAAAACAAAAGGGCCCGCGATATCAAGGAAGCCCTGGAAGAGCAGGACGTGGCATTCCAGATGGTGGAAACGGAAAACAACCGGATTTCTGTGAATGTTCCGGAAGGGCTGTTGGAAAGGGCACTGGCTATCATTCATACATTGATGGAAGAACTGGGAGCGGAGGGCATTCAGGTAGTAGGGAACCTGAAGAAGTACCGGAAAATTCTGGTACCCGTGGATTTTACCTCATATTCTGAAAATGCCTGTTATGTGGCCATCGGTCTGGCAAAACGCCTGAACGCCGAAATCGAGCTGCTGCATGCCTACATCATTCCGGAGCTGACTTCCCTGCCTTTCGACGATACCTATTCCTTTCACGGGACCATGGCGGAATACATGGAGGAAGCCATGGATAAGGCAAAGGAAAGACTGGAGAATCTGACTAAACAGCTCAGGCATTATGTGGCGGAGAAAAAGCTTTCCGGAGTTAGCATCAATTTTTCCCTGCTGAGGGGATTGCCTGCCGATGCGGTGACCTATATGGAAGAATCCTACCAGCCCGATGTGATCGTGATGGGAACCAGGTCGCTGGAGAAAAGGAGGGAGGGAGACAGCTCAGTACTGAAGATCATACGCGGGGCCGGTGTTCCCGTGCTGGTGGTGCCTGAGAATTCCGGCATGGAAAAGCTGGATGAAATGCAGCGCATTGCTTTTGCCACTGATTTTGATGAATCGGACTTCGGAGCCATCCGGAAGCTTTCTGGCCTGATCGCCCCGTTTAACCTGAAGGTGTATTGTGTGCATATTGGCAAGCAGCCGGTGAACGAAGAAGAAAAAAACGGGATGAAAGAGCTGCAGGCGTATTTCTGCGACGCCTATCCTGAACTGGAAGTGGAATGCCTTATTGTGGAGAACGAGGATGTGATTGCCGGCCTTGACGAAGTAATTCGATCGTATTCCATCGATGTGATTGCCGTTACCACGCACAAGCGCAATATAATCACCCAGATACTGTACCCCAGCCTGACCAAAAAATTATTCTTCCACACCAACATACCCATGCTGGTGTTTCATTCCTGATCAGTTCCGGTTCCCTGCCCTGTTTCCGGTAAACTCACAACAAGCCGTTTCTGCATCCTGAAGAACTCTCATTCGGGGTAAATATGCACATTACGTGCTATGGTTTTGCGGTAAAAACAATACCTGACATATTGCCTGTATCATGAGGTACTTTTCATTCCCGGACAATAGAGAAATTCACTCTTGCAGGATCCGGAAATTTGAGTACGTACCGCCAAATATTTTTGAAAATTCCGTGGCGGGAATGAACCATTTTTTCCGGAAGGTGTTAAAACAGAGTATAACCGTTTCACTCAAAACCGAAAAAAATGTGTGATTCCGGAAAAAAGCCGGGAATATTCTGCAGAACAGGCGCGGTACTGTTGTTTCTTGCGGTATTTGCCTGGCCGGGCAAAGCTCAGGAACCGAATATACCGGTGTATGACTTTTCCGGGATCAGGCCTTTTCTTGAGCAGACCGATGATACCACCTATCTGATCAATTTCTGGGCTACATGGTGCACACCCTGCGTGGAAGAAATGCCGGCCATCAATGAAATTGCCAGGAAATACCGCGACAGGAAACTCAGCATTCTGCTGGTTAGCCTCGATTTTCCCACACACATTGAAGCACGGGTGATTCCCTTTATCCGGGAACATCGTCTGATACCCAGGGTGGTGGTGCTGGATGATCCCGATGCCGACAGCTGGATACGGGAAGTAAGTCCCGGTTGGTCGGGAGCCATTCCCGCCACACTGATTTACCGGAAGGAAGAACGGGATTTTTTTGAAAAAAGCTTTACCTATCAGGAACTGGAAACCATTGTCAAATTAAAACTCGATCAGCCATGAAAATGAATGTGTTCATACTTGCAGCCCTGTTTGCAGGACAGATAATGTATGGTCAGGGATATCAGGCTGGAGACAAAGCCATCGATTTTCGCCTGAAGAATGTAGACGGCAAAATGGTGAGCCTCAGCGATTATCCCGATGCAAAAGGTTTTGCCGTGATCTTTACCTGCAATTCCTGCCCCTATGCCATTGCCTGGGAAGACAGGATCATCGAAATCGACAGGAAATACAGGGAAAAGGGATTTCCGGTGATAGCCATCAATCCCAATGATCCGGAGGTGTCGCCGAAGGACAGCTATGAGGATATGATTATTCGTGCCCGGGAAAAAAGCTTTCCCTTTCCTTACCTGTTCGACGAGAAGCAGGAGGTATTCCCCGTTTACGGGGCTACACGTACCCCGCATGTGTACCTGCTGGTGCGGGAGGAAAGTGACCTGGTGGTGAAATACGTTGGAGCCGTTGACGATAATTACAGGGATGCTTCGCAGGTGAAGGAACCGTATCTGGCCAATGCCATTGATGCACTGCTGGCCGGCCGGGAGATCGAAAAAACCGAAACCCGTGCTATTGGCTGTACCATCAAGGTGAAGAATTAACCCTGCTTTCTGCAGAAAGAAGGATCCTCGGCTCAGGATCCTTTTTTTCATGAGTTCACTCTATTTTCCTTTCCCGGGGAATGAAATCCAGCGCTGCCGAATTGATGCAGTATCTCAGGCCGGTTGGCGGGGGACCGTCATGGAAAACATGCCCCAGATGGGCATCACATGCTGCACAGACCACTTCGGTGCGGATCATGCCGTGGCTGCGGTCTTCGCGCAGACGAATGAGGTTTTTATCCGCCACGTCGTTGAATGCCGGCCAGCCGCAACCCGACTGGTATTTTGTTGCGGAAGTGAACAGCAGGTTCCCGCAGGCCACACATAAGTACCTGCCTTTTTCAAAATGCCTGTCGTACATCCCGGTAAAAGGAGGTTCTGTTCCTTTTTCCCGGGTAACGTGGTATTGCAGAGGGGTCAGCAGTTTTTTCCAGTCTTCGTTTGTTTTGGACCGGGTCTGTTCCGGTTTCTTTTTCATGTTATTTCCCCCTTTTGTGGACTGGGCGTTCGCGACCGCAGCCACGGACAGGATGCCCAGGGTGAATATAAGAAATGTCTTCAAATGCGTGAATTTCATGTTTTCATGTCCTGTTGAAGAACGGGGAAATCGGCAAATTGTTTCCTGATGCAGCAAAAAATGATTTAATTTGCTGCACGTGTCGTATGAAAAGTAATGAAACCGGTAGAATGGCTGTTAATCGAAGGATGCTTTTTGCGGTTTTCCTGTTCATCATGGTTTTTCCTGTACACGCGCAGGAAATTTTCGGAGAACGGTTTCCGGGCGAATCAAAGCCCCTGTTTGCATCCGATGAAATGATTGAATTGAATGTCCGGGCCGATTTACAGAAATTGCTGAACGACCGGGGTGAGGAGGGGGAGCGCCATCCCGGCCTGCTGGAGTATACCACGTTTTCAGGTGACTGCGACAGTTTTCCGGTAATGCTGGAAACACGGGGAAATTTCAGGAAAAGGCCCGAAAATTGTGACTTCCCCCCTTTGATGCTCAGGATGGAAGAGGATGAGGTGGAGGGTACGCTCTTCAGGGGGCAGGACCGGCTGAAGCTGGTCACCCATTGCCGGACACATCAGGAACTTTTCGAATCGCTTGTTATCAAAGAATATCTGATTTATCGCTGGTACAATGCCCTGACCCCCTGCAGCTACCGGGTACGTCTGGCCAGGATCAGGTATTTCGACCGGCAGAGCGGAGAGTTGTATACCGAGAACAATGGATTTATTCTGGAGCGGACACGGGACATGGCTGCCAGGCTGGGCGGGGAGCCGGTTGATTTTGCGGGGATCCATCCCTTAAGGCTTTCCCATCAGCATTACACCCTGTTGGCTCTGTTTGAATACCTTATTATGAATAACGACTGGGCTGTGGAGGTATTGCACAATGTGAAGCTGGTATCCCGGGGGCCGGGTTATCCGTTGATCCCTGTGGGGTATGATTTTGACTGGTCGGGGCTGATTGATGCTCCTTACCGGGAGGTTACCAGTCAGGAAATGGAAGCAGGTGACCTGATGTACAAGGGCCTGTGCGGCGAAAAGGAAGTCCTGTGGCAGGTAATCGGCCATTACCTTGACCGGAAAGAGGAACTGTACCGGCTGGTGGAGCAATGCGGGCATATCAGCCCGGAGGATGCGGTGCAGATGACCGAACGCCTGGATAAATTTTTCGCATTGCTGAACAACCGCCGGCAGGTCAGGCGTGTTCTGCTCCATTCCTGTATTGAATGATAAATTTGATACGTCGGCACCGGCTCAGAGGGGGATATTCCCGTGCTTTCTGGGCGGATTGGTTTTGTTTTTGCTGGTGGTCATTTCCAGTGCCTGGATCAGCCTGAAACGGGTTTCCCGCGGGAGGATGATCTCGTCGATATATCCCAGTTCTGCTGCTTTGTACGGATTGTAAAAGTTTGTTTCGTATTCCTCTTTTGATTTTTTCAGTTCCGATTCACGCGTAATGTTTTTGAAAAGGATCCTGACAGCTCCTTCCGAGCCCATTACTGCAATTTCGGCGGTGGGGTATGCCAGATTCACATCGCCTCCGATGTGTTTGCTGGCCATGACGCAGTAGGCTCCTCCGTATGCCTTTCGGGTTATCAGGGTGATTTTGGGAACGGTGGCTTCCGAAAAGGCATACAGTAATTTGGCTCCGTGTTTGATCACACCACCGAACTCCTGGATGGTTCCCGGAAGGAAGCCCGGCACATCCACAAAAGTGACCAGGGGAATATGGAAGGAATCGCAAAAACGCACGAACCGGGCGGCTTTGATCGATGCATCGATATCGAGTACACCGGCCTGGTATGCCGGCTGGTTAGCGGTGATTCCCACTGTCTTTCCGTTCAGCCGGCCGAAACCGATCACGATATTCGGGGCATACTGTGGCTGTACCTCCAGAAAATGCCGGTTGTCTACCACGGCGTGGATCAGTTCTTTGATATCATAGGGTTTGTTGGGATCGCCGGGGATGAGGGCGTCCAGTTTTTCTTCTTTCCGGTGAATGTCGTCGGTTACGGGTTTTTCCGGAGGGTCGTCCATGTTGTTGGAAGGCAGGAAGCTGATCAGTTCCCTGATCAGCATCATGGCATGTTCGTCGGTTTCGCTGGTGAAGTGGGCTACTCCGCTTTTACCGTGGTGAGTGGCGGCTCCTCCGAGTTCCTCCTTGGTGACCGTTTCATGTGTTACAGCTTTGATCACTTCCGGCCCTGTTACAAACATATAGCTTGTTTTCTCTGTCATGATAATAAAATCGGTGAGTGCGGGGGAATACACCGCTCCTCCGGCGCAGGGACCGAGAATAGCCGATATCTGGGGCACCACTCCCGAGCACATGACATTGCGGTAGAAAATATCGGCGTATCCTCCGAGGCTCTGCACTCCCTCCTGGATCCTGGCTCCGCCCGAATCGTTCAGCCCGATTACCGGAGCTCCCATTTTCAGGGCCATGTCCTGTATTTTTATGATCTTGTCGGCATTGGCCCGGCTCAGCGTACCTCCGAAAACGGTAAAATCCTGGGCATACAGGAAAACCAGCCTGCCTTCGATCCGGCCGTATCCGGCCACCACCCCGTCGCCGGGTATCTTTTTCCGGTCCATGCTGAAATCGCTGCAGCGGTGGGTTACCAGCTTGTCAACTTCCACGAAGGTGCCAGGGTCGAGCAGGTCGGTAATCCGTTCTCTGGCTGTTTTTTTCCCGGCTTCATGCTGTTTTTCCACCCTTTCTTTTCCACCTCCTTCTTCAGCCAGCCTGTTTTTTTCTTCCAGCAACCGGTATTTTTCTTCTGTGGTATTTTTATTCATGGCTTTCATCGTTTGTTTACCTTCCTGTACAGGAAGGTATTATGATTCCAGTTCAATCAGTTTTTGCCTGCCTTCAATGGTGTCGCCTTCTTTCACAAAAATCTTCCTGATCACTGCGTCTTTTCCGGCTTTGTATTCGCTTTCCATTTTCATGGCCGAAATAACAATGAGCGTATCGCCTTCTTTTACTTCATCCCCCGGTTTTACGGGAATATGCACCACCTTCCCGGGCATGGGGGATGAAATGATGTTGTCGGCCGGTCCGCTGCTTTTTTTCATGCGGCTTTCCAGGTATTTGGTCTCCGCATCCCTGATTTCCAGTTCCATGTTCAGGCAGCGGTGGCTTACGGTATAATGTTTCCTGCGGGGACCGGAGGCCACTTCCATGATATAAGATTTTCCACGGTAGAGGAAGGAGTAGATTCCTCTTTCCACCTGCACCACGTCCACTTCCACTGGCTGGTCATTGATCAGCAGGCGTATCAGGTTCCCGTCTTTTTTCAGGATTTCCACCCGGAAATCCCTGCCGTCCATTTTGAGATCGATGTTCATAATGAAGAATATTTAGAAGCGCAGGATACCCCGCTGGCGTCCGAACTGTTTCCAGCGGCTTGTTTCTTTTTTCTCCGTATCGGACCCGTTTACCGGTTTTTCCAGGTCTTTCAGGTATTCCAGGACTGCCGTGATCACTGCCATGTGATCAAACCGATCGTCATTCGAAGTATCCATGCAGGGGATCCGGAGGAAGTTCATGTTTTTCTCGATAAAATGGGTGTTGTAGGTTCCGTTTACGAAATCGGGTGTTTCCATGATCTTTTCCAGGAAACTGATCGTGGTATTCACCCCCATTATGTAGTATTCCTGTAAGGAGCGTTTCATTCTTCTGATAGCTTCCTCGCGCGTATTGCCCCATGTGATCAGCTTTGAGATCAGGGGGTCGTAAAAAATGGGGATTTCATACCCCTCGTAAACGTATCCGTCCGTCCGCACTCCCAGTCCGTTGGGTTCAGTGATCTTTTTGACTTTGCCGGGGCTGGGCATAAACCGGTTGTCGGGGTCTTCGGCATAAATCCTGCACTCGATGGCATGCCCGTCCAGCCGGATCCGGTGCTGGGTATATCCCAGCTTTTCCCCGTCCGCGATCCTGATCTGTTCCTTCACCAGGTCGATTCCCGTGACCCTTTCCGTGATGGGGTGTTCCACCTGAAGCCGGGTGTTCATTTCCAGGAAATAATAGTTCAGGTTGTCGTCAACCAGGAACTCTACCGTACCGGCCCCTTCATAGCCTACCGCACGGGCGGCCTTCACGGCGGTTTTCCCCATGGTTTTTCTCAGTTCGGGTGTCATCAGGGGAGAAGGGGTTTCTTCCACCACTTTCTGGTGCCTTCGCTGGATGGAGCATTCTCTTTCCATCAGGTGGACCGTATTCCCGTATGCATCGGCCAGGATCTGAAATTCGATGTGGTGGGGTGATTCGATGTATTTCTCCACATACACCGAGTCATCACCAAAAGCGGTAATAGCTTCCGAGCGGGCTCCTTTCAGGGCGGGTATCAGGTCTTTTTCCCGGCTGACCAGTCGCATACCCTTTCCTCCTCCGCCGGCCGAAGCCTTTATCATAACAGGAAGGCCTATTTCCCTCATGACCCGCCCGGCCATTTCCCGGTCGGTCAGGTTTTCGTTTATTCCGGGGACAACCGGTACGCCGGCTTCCTGCATGGTTCTCCGGGCTGTGATCTTATCGCCCATGGTATGAATGGCACGGGGGGAAGGGCCGATAAACCGCAGTCCGGCGCGGTTGACCTTTCTGGCGAATTCTGCATTTTCTGACAGAAACCCGTATCCGGGATGTATGGCATCGGCACCAGCCGCCCTGGCCACATTGATGATCTTCCTCATGTTAAGATAACTGTCATGGGAAGGGGAGGGGCCAATGGGGTATGCTTCATCGGCGTACCGTACATGCATGGCATTGCGGTCGGCTTCAGAAAAAACGGCCACTGTCTGCAGATTCATTTCCCGGCATGAACGGATAATGCGTACGGCAATTTCGCCCCGGTTGGCAATCAGTATTTTCTTTATCATAGGGTGGAAAAAAGGGATGTTCTTTCGGCGATATGCGATTGGTTACTGATTAACAGGTTGCTGGGAGTGATTCATGAGCGCATTACCTGGTAAAACATAACGACCTGATGAAAACGGTGCTAATTTAAAACAATATTGCAGAGAAATGCAACTTTGCAGGGCGGGCAGGGGGAGGAAAACCCTCGATTTTATGGGAGAAATTGTTGTAATAACCTGAAATACATACAAATAACTTTACCGATAGTTATTAACAATTGTTCATAACCTTTGTTTATTTGTTGTGTACATATCCAGGCTGAAAAATTTGGTATGGAATGATCTTTAGAATATATTTGACCTACCAAGTGAGAGATAAAGGGCAGGCTCGAGGGGTTTGAGAGTGCGGATCGGATCGTTCTTCGGAATAATTCGTGAAAGCTCCCGGTCGGAGAAAGGATGTCGCCAGACATCCCGAACCGGGCGGAGCCCCGAAAGGCGGATACCGGGGTTTTCTCTCTAAAAGGAGAAAACCGCCGATCCAAACCTGTCAGTGTCGGTTTCGCGAGAAACAGGTGTTGGCAGGGCCTTTAAAGAGCCAGGGCGGAGGATATAAGGTGTGGCTTCGGCAACACCGAAAGTCCAAAGCTCAGAGGCCGGAAGGAACAGGCTGAAAGGCCTGCGACGGAAAGCCAAAGCCGTAATAACTGTAACTTGGCGCCTTCTGCAGCCTATGGGCTGTAAAAGGTGAGGATGGGAGGCAGTCAGATGTCTCCCATCCTTGTTTTATAACCTCCCTTATTTTCAGGGTCTTCGGTTTTTTCTTTTCCACGGCATAGGCCGGTTTTGGGTAATTCTGTTTCCCTGACCAGGTATGGTGCAGGAAAATTTTGTATTTTAGGGGACGGAAACCCAAACTAAAACACGAACAGCATGGCATGGGAAATTCATTGCAGGATGTATGAAAAAGAAGAGTCCAACCGGAGAGTCCAGTATGTGCTGGATGCAATTGCCGGTGAAATGGAAAAACTGATACCGGCCGGGCCCCCTCTTGGGTTCAAGCCGATTACGGTGATCCACGACCCGTATTACATGCACCGTATCTATAAACCCCTGGAACCCGACCAGTACAGAATGGGGATCACTTCGGGGAAGGACACCTTCGGGAAAGCGGCTTATGATTTTGCTCATGAATTAATGCACATCTATGTCGATCCCCGGATCATTAACTGGCTGACTGAGATCCTGTCGCATACCGCTTCCTTTTATTTCATGGACTGGCTTGCCGGGAAGTGGGAAACCGATCCTCCCCATCCCGAGCTGGAAGGTAAATACGAGTTATTTACCGACAGGAAAAACGATATGGTGAGAGAAGCATACCAGAAGGTCGATCTTTACCAGAATCAGGTTTCAGGAAACTGGATCAGGGAAGAGATCCGGCGCATTGCCTCGTGGAAGATCCGGGGGAACAAAATCCTGTATGACCTGATCGCCCTGGAGGTGCTGCCGATATTTCAGGAAAATCCTGAAGCCTGGCAGATGGTTTCCTATGTGGGGGAGGCGACCCTGCCGCCCCCACCGTCCGATCCGGAAGATCTTACATCGGAAGCAAAAACCCAGCCCGATTTCTACACCTTCCTTCAGCTGCTTCCCGAAAATCTGAAACCTTTCGGTGAAAAGCTGGTTCACCGCCTGTGGAAAGAATGACATAAAACGGGTATGTGGATAAATACTGCCGGCAGGTGAATATCTCCTGCCTCCAGGGTTATTTATCCGCTGGAAAATTATGTATTTTTGCACCGGCAATATGGATGATGAAGCTTTCCCGGCGTAATAAAAACCACTTGAAAAGGATTGTGCAGATCGGGGTTGTCCTCCTGCTGATCCTGAAGAATATATTTACCGGACTGTCAGACCGTCCGGAGTGGACGCGCGACCTGAGGGAATACCCTGCGCGCAACTTCCTGACCAACGCGGATAACGTACCGGGGTACTTCGGTGAGATGGAAAGACGGATGGAACGTTTTATCCGCCGGTGGGAGATCCCGGGTGCGTCGGTGGCTGTTGCCCGGAACGGGAAGCTGGTATATGCCGGGGGAGTGGGATTAGCAGATGTGGATACTGAATTGCCTGTGGAACCCTGTCACCTGTTCAGAATAGCCAGCGTATCAAAACTCATTACAGCCGCCGCCGTTTTTCACCTCATTGATGAGGGGAAGCTCAGCCTCGACAGCCGTGTTTTCGGTCCGGAAGGTATTCTCGATACCACCCTGTATCCGGATATCGCCGATCAAAGAGCCCTGCAGATTACCGTGCGACACCTGCTCGACCATTCGGGGGGATGGACCACCCGCTGGGGCGACCACATGTTCATTCCCGGTGTGATTGCAGAGGAAATGGGATCGCCCCAGCCTCCTTCCATCGAAACTATCATTGCCTTTGCCCTGGGGAAACGCCTTCATTTTACACCGGGTTCATGGTCGAGTTATTCCAACCTGGGATATGCCATCCTGGGTGAAGTGGTGGAGCAGGTATCGGGCATGGAGTATGAAAAATATGTGCGGCAGGAGCTGATGGAACCTATGGGGATCCGTGATTTCTATATTGCAGGAAACACAAGGGAAGAAGCCAGGCTCAGGGAAGTGAGCTACTATGAAACCGGGAATGCGGAGATGATCCCTTCACTTGACGGCTCGGGTGAGCTGGTGCCTCGGTCGAACGGAGGCAACGATGTTCGAACGCTGGGAGGGGCGGGAGGGTGGATTGCCACCTCTGTCGATCTGGTAAAATTCATTCTGAGCATCGACGGCATGGATAGCCGGCCTGATATTCTCAGCCGCGAATCGGTCTGGAAAATGACCGGGGGATCCGGAATATGGGGTCCAATGGGATGGCGGGGAATGGATTATCGCGGAAACTGGTACCGTACCGGTTCGTTTGCCGGTAGCTCGGCCATTGCCGAACGGCGGGCCGACGGCCTTACCTGGGTGGTGCTGATGAACGGCAGCGCCTGGAAAGGAGCCGATTTCCCCCTGATGGTGAGGCAGGAGATGCACCGGATACTGTATTCCATAACAAAATGGCCCGAGGTGGATTTGTTTCTGAAGATCGACCCGGCGCTGGCAGAACCACTTCCTTCACTGCCCTGAATGTGTTTCACCATTAACATAAACATAGTCCGCGAGGAAATGGAAAGGAGGTTTGGAGCTTTCTTTGCCGAACCCCGGCGTTATGAACCGGCTTATTACCAGAATGCCTTCACCCTGCCCGAACTGCCGGTGATCCCCATGTACGACCCGGAACATATTCACCTGTACCGGTGGGGGCTAATCCCCTTCTGGGTGCGGGATGCGCAAGCCGCCGCCCGTTTGCGTACCGCTACTTTCAATGCAAGGGCGGAAACCGTTACCGAAAAACCGGCTTTTCGCGAACCCGTGAAAAAAAAGCGCTGCCTGGTACCCGTGAGGGGTTTCTACGAATGGCAGGACCGAAACGGGAGGAAGATACCGTGGTATATCTACCTGAGGGATCACAGGCCATTCGCCCTGGCGGGTATATCCGACACCTGGATTCATCCTGTGACGGGAGAAGAAAACCACACTTTTTCCATCATAACCACGCGGGCCAATCCCATGATGGAAAGGATCCATCACCCGAAACACCGTATGCCCGTTATCCTGCCCGAAGATGCCGAGAATAGGTGGCTTGATACATCGCTGTCTGTGAAGGAACTGCATGAACTACTGCAGCCTTTTCCCGAGGCCGGGATGAAGGCCCACACCATTTCTGGGCTGATCAACCGCAGGGATGCCGACAGGAACGTTCCTGAAATTATCAGGCCCTATTCATGGGAGGAAAGCAGGGGATTATTCGGATGAGAAGAGGAGTTTGACGGTTACCCTTACCTCATTTCCTGTTCCTGGAACCGGTAGGTAATGCTGCCCTGCTGACGGGCGGGGGCTGAGGCGCTGATGCTGAAACGCGATTTACGGGCGGCCTCCAGGGCAGCTTCCTCCAGGCAGGTATTAGCCTCCGGGGTCAGGTCGCGGTCAATACTGGTTTCTGCTACCCGCCCTTCCCGATCCACTTCAATACTTACCACAACGGTTCCGCTACGAATGCATTTGTAGATGGGAAGGGGGAGATGGATGCCGTCCCTGCCGGGCAGGTAATAGGATATATTGGTGGGACCGGTGTACCGGTCGGCCAGCTCGGCCAGCCTGTTCCGTTCGCTTTCTTCTTCCGTGGATTTTTGCTGCTGGAGCATGGCTTCCTGCCATACCGCTTCTTCCTGGTTAACCAGTTCTCCGTTGTCCCAGTTCTCTTCCCTGGTCACACCTTCTTCCCTCAGTTCCCGCTGCACCTCTCTGATGAATTCGTCCAGGTCGAATTCTTCCCTGGCTGCCCTGGCCTGGTTCACCGCAATGTTGTGCCAGAATCTTTCCTCCTCACTCAGGGTCTGGGATAACCTGTCCTCATGTTCTGGAATGGATTCTTCCTCCTCCGTTGGTTCGTCAGTGAAATCGACAATGATCATATCCTGTTTTTCCCGGTAGGTGGCCGACACCTGTATGAGCATAAAAATAAAGATCATGAGCAGGTGAAACACCACGGTGCCCATGACACCATACAGCCGGTGGTCAAAAAATCTGCGGATCCTGATTTTCCATTTCATTTCATGGCAAAGATAGGGTTTGTCGCGCTGATTTTTATAACAAAGGAATGAAATCATGCAGGTTTTTCCGGCAGCTATTGTGAAACATTCATCTTTTTCAAAGGGTATTGTTTCCGGAAAGGAAAGATCATTAATTTTGGCCCCATGGTTTTTACAGAATTACTTCAGCCTATTGTGATCCTTTTGGTTCTGATGGCAACAGGCTATGCCGTATTCCGACTGAAGATCATCGATGAGGGCATCAGGGACGGGCTGGCCAGGCTGGTAATGGATGTCACGTTGCCACTGCTGATACTTACCGGTATCATGAAGCTTGAAATGAGTGCGGAAATCCTGCGGGGAAGTTTCCTGATGCTTGTCAGTTCATACGTTTCGCTTTTTATCCTTTTTTCGGCAGGGTTTGGAATGGCCCGCCTGCTGCATATGCCCGGATCACAGGCACGGGTGCATGCCCTGCAGACCATGCTGGGGAATGTGGTTTTTATCGGATATCCCCTGATGAACGAATTGTTTCCCGGCGGAGAAGGATTGTTGTATGCCAGCATATACCACCTGGCCACCAATTCTGTGCTGTGGACCTTCGGAGTGTGGTTCCTCAGCCGCCATTCGGCAAACCGCCTGCCTTCACGTCTGGTGCGGCTTCTGAATCCCAATTCAGTGGCTCTGGTGGCAGGTTTTCTCCTGATGTCGCTGAACGTACCCCTGCCGTCTCTGCTGGATGCCTCCCTGGGCGGGCTGGGCCGTACCACTCTGTTCCTGTCAATGATCTTTATCGGGGCATTGCTGGCCTCTCATTCCCGACCCAGGATTTTTTCCCGCCGGTCGGCCTGGTTGCTGGCCGTATCCAAAATGCTTGTGATACCCCTCATCCTGCTGATTCTTTTTAAACCCCTTACCGGCGGAGCCGCTCCATGGCTCGACCCCACAGCCCTCTCGGTTCTGGTGATGCAATCGGCCATGCCCTGCATGGCCACCTTTGTGGTGGTGGTGAAGCGGTACGGGTCCGATGAATACCTGGCCATGGACAATGTGATGCTTACCACATTGATGAGCCTCCTGATTTTACCTTTTTTGTATTATCTTATACAGCTCATGTAGATTGTAACAATATGCATTCTGTATAAATGTGTAAAATGCCGTGTTATGAATAAACCAAAAGTTCTGGTTACATACCGTATTCCACGCGAAGGCCTGCGGATGCTGGATGAACTGGCCGAATTGATCTATCCGGAAAACGAGCGGTTTACTGCGGAGGAACTGCATACTCTGGTGGAAGAAACCGAAGCCGCCATTACCGTATTCGGTATCCCGTTTCCGGATGAGCTCCTGGAAAAATCAGATTCATTGCGGATTATCAGTAACTACGGAGCCGGGGTCGATAATATCAATGTGGAACTGGCCACCAGAAAAGGGATTGTCGTTACCAATACGCCGGATCCTGTAACCATACCCACAGCCGAGCTGACCATCGGCCTGATGATTTCCCTGATGAGGCGGGTGGCCGAATGCCACTGTAAATTGCATATGGGAAAAGGGCTGAAGTGGGGTGTGATGGAAAACCTGGGGCGTGGATTGAATGGCAAGGTGCTGGGGATTATCGGGATGGGAAGGATAGGCAAAGCTACGGCCGTGAGGGCGCGGGCCCTTGGAATGGATATTGTTTATCACAACCGCCACCGGCTGGATGAAAAGTTAGAACGGGAACTTGAAGCTTCCTGGATGCCGTTGCCCGGTCTTCTGCAAACAGCCGATGTGATCAGCCTGCACACCCCGCTGACAAAGGAAACCCACCACCTGATCAACCGGGAAGCATTTGACCGTATGAAACCCGGTGTTTTCCTTGTCAATACCAGCCGCGGACCTGTGGTGGATGAAAAAGAACTGATACGGAACCTGGAAAACGGGAAAGTGGCCGGGGCTGCTCTGGATGTGTTTGAAAATGAACCGCATATACCCGGGGCGCTGCTGAAAATGGAACAGGTGGTGCTGGTGCCGCATATCGGTACGGCCACCGTGGAAACCCGGGAAGAAATATCACAGGCCGCGGCAGAAAACCTGCTGGTGTTCTTCAGGGGGGGGAAACCCCGGAATACGGTAAATCCCGAAGTTTTTAACAAAGGCTGATCCGCCGGGCAATTTTTTTTTATCTTCGTTACCTGAACGGGCAGTAAACCTGAAGCCAATAAATTAAAAAAACATGCCGTTACTGGGTCCTATTATCAAGGAAGTGGTCGAGAGAAGAATGACCCTCTTTGCCCGGAGAAAACGATTCAGCTTTCACGACCAGGAGAGGGTATTGAAGAAATTGCTGGAAAGGGCCAGACACACTTCATTCGGGAAAAAATACCATTTCGTGAAAATCCTTGCTTCCCCTGATATGATCAGGGCTTTCAGCGAACATGTTCCGGTATACGATTATGATTCCATGTACCGCGAATGGTGGACCCGCACACTGAACGACGAGGAGGACGTGACCTGGCCGGGCAGGGTGAAATACTTTGCCCTTACATCGGGCACATCGCAGGCTTCCAGCAAGAAGATCCCGGTAACGGGCCATATGATCAGGGCAGTGCGCCGTGTGGGATTGCGGCATTCCTTTGCCCTTACCCAGATGGACCTTCCCTCCGGCTTTTTTGAAAAACGGGTGCTGATGCTGGGAGGAAGCATGACCCTGAACCGGGAAAAAAACCATCTGACGGGCGATCTCAGCGGCATACTCACCCGCACGCTGCCCATCTGGTTTCACGGGTATTACAAGCCCGGAAGGTCCATAGGCAGGGAAACTGACTGGAGCCGGAAGCTGGACCGGATCACCCGTGAGGCCGCCGGCTGGGATATCGGTATCATTTCCGGTGTGCCTGCCTGGCTGCAGATCCTTATGGAAAAGATCATCGACTTTTACGGGGTCAGCACCATTCATGATATATGGCCCAACCTCCGCATTTTCCTTCATGGCGGGGTGTCGTTGAAACCCTACCGTTCCCGGCTGGAAAAGCTGTTCGGGAAGGAAGTGGTGTATCTGGAAACCTACCTGGCCTCGGAGGGGTTCCTGGCAACCCAGTCGGAACTGAATGCGCCCATGAAACTGGTGGTGGATAACGGAATCTTCTTCGAGTTCATTCCGTTCAACGACAGGAATTTCTATCCCGATGGAAATCTGAAGCCCAATCCCGAAGTATTGTCCCTGCGGGAAGTGGAAGACGGGAAAGAATATGCCATTCTGATCTCCACCTGTGCGGGAGCCTGGCGGTATATCATAGGCGATACGGTAAGGATCATCTCCGCCCGTGATTTTTCCATTACCATTACCGGCCGTATCAAGCATTTTCTGAGCCTCTGTGGCGAACACCTTTCGGTTGATAACATGAGCGATGCGGTAGAGGAGCTTTCCCGGCAGACGGGCTGCCATATCAATGAATTCACGGTGGTGGGTATGCCTTACCGGAACCGGTTCTGCCACAAATGGTATATTGCCATGGATGAACCCCGCCCGGCAGAACAGGTGAAGGAATGGCTGGACGGGAATCTGAAAAGACTGAATGACGACTATGCCGTGGAGCGGGGGCATGCACTCAGCGAAGTGTTTGTTCACCAGCTACCGCATCAGGCTTTTTACGAATGGATGAAAATGAAGGGAAAGGAAGGCGGACAGCATAAATTTCCAAGGGTTCTGAGCTATGACCAGCATGCAGACTGGGAAAATTTCCTGAGAAGCAGGGGATGGCTCAACCAGCATTATGAAATGGCCTGAAACAGGCAGGGAAAATCCGGATGCATGCCGGTTCAATCATCTTCCTCATCTTCATCATCACTGTCTTCTTCGTCCGCTTCAGGTATATCGTTGTCGTAATCGTCGTCGTAATCGTCTTCCCCGTCCAGGTCTTCCGGAGCTTCCGGTAAAATGGTGTCGTCGGTGAAGGTATCCTCCTCTTCGTTTTCATCATGGTTCAGGTCGATTTTCACATCGATCTTCACCAGGTACTTGGTATCTTCGGTTTCAAAAGGAACGGCGTAAAAATATTCATGGTCGCTTTTGTTCACCTTGATCAGGTGCCCCCCGTATCCATAAGGATACTGATGACTCAGCTGTTCTTTGAGCTCTTCTTTCAGGTTCTTGTAACTTACGACGAGCCGCCTTTTTTCCATGATGAAACCACTGCTTAATTGCTGCAAGTATATCTATTTTTTAAAAATGAACAATCTTTTGCCTTTATTTTTTGAAAAATTTGATTGAAAAAAATCAGGCAGGAAGGCATATTCCGGCAATCTGTTTCATTTTAAACGAATAATTAGTATTTTTTCAGGCACTTAACATGGAATTGTTTTGGACCGGGAAGATAAAATTCGGCAACAGGACAAGGAACTGACTGACAGCATCAGGTATGCCAGCCTGATTCAGACGGCTGTTTTGCCTACCCGTGATTATCTGGCCAATATTCTTCCGCCGTATTTTATTTTTTTTCAGCCAAAGGATATTGTCAGCGGCGATTTTTACTGGGCTACCCGCCTGGGGAAAAAGACCTATCTTGCGGCTGCCGACTGCACGGGTCATGGGGTCCCCGGAGCTTTCATGAGCATTATGGGCATTTCTTTTCTGAACGAGATTGTCAGCCAGAAAATGCCCCTTAAAACCGGAAGAATCCTGAACCAGCTGAGAGAAAAAGTGATGAAAGCCCTTCATCAGAAAGGCGATTCGAAAGAACCCAAGGACGGAATGGATATTGCCCTGATCATGCTCGACCCGGAAAATAGCCTGATGGAATTTTCAGGGGCCTTTAATGCACTCTATCTTATCAGGGATGATAAGATGCAGGTAATCCGGGGCGACAGAATGCCCATCGGGGTCAATGCCGTGGAGGAACGGTCATTTCAAACCCATGTTATTCCGGTACAGGAGGGCGACTGCCTGTATATTTTCACCGACGGCTTTCCCGACCAGTTCGGAGGGCCGGAGGATAAAAAGTACAAATACGGCCCTTTCCAGAAGTTCCTGCTTTCCATTCATAAAGAAGATATGGAACGGCAGAAGTGGCTGCTCATTCATGAGTTGCTGGAATGGAAAGGAGATAATGAACAGGTGGACGATATTCTGGTCATGGGGATCAGGATTGAATGAACTGGTAAACCATTAACCTTGGTGAAGGTATGAAACTGAAGGCTTTTCGTGTAAGGAATTACAGGTCGGTGATCGATTCCGGCTGGTGTGAACTGTCGCCCGACCACATTACGGGTATTATCGGACAGAACGAATCGGGAAAAACCTCCCTGCTGGAAGCCCTGAAAAGCTTTTACGAAGGAGAGATCAATGATGATATCCTCCGGAGCGACCTGTCCCTGCCCGAAGTGAGCTGCTCGTTCGATATTCCCGCAGAAATGATCAGGGCGGTGCTGAATATGAAAAGGGTCCCGGAAGGGCTGATGCAGGCGTTTGCCCGGGAGAAGGAGCTGGTTTTGACGCGGGTGTGGAACGAGGATAAATCGTCGCAGGTGATGGCAGGAGGAAAAGAGGTAGAAAAAATATACGACAGGCTGGTGGCATCTTATCGGCTGAAAGAAGAAAAACTCGAGGCCCGGATCAGGAAAATCCTGAATGAAACGGAGAAAACCCGCGACCAGTTAAAAAAGCTGAACCAGGACCGTGAGAAACTGCTCAGAAAGCTTGACCTGCTGAAAACCGATTATTCCGACCGGGAGAAACGATGGAGAAAACGTGCAACGGGTGCAGAAAAGGAGAAGCTGGGAGCCGAACTGGAAAAAATGAAAGAGCAGATCGCTGCCCTGGAGAAAAAAGCAGCTGAAAAAGCGGTGGCGTTGAAAAAGCTGTCGGAAAAGCTCGATGCCCTGATCCCCCTCACCGAAGTGTCGGTGGCGGTGCACGATACACGCCGCCGGGTGGGGCATGCTGAAGAAAACCGGGGAAAAATTTTCCGTGAGCTGATCGAAATCCAGCAGCGCATGGAGTATGCACCCAATGAGAGGGAACAGCGGGCGGCCCAGCTGAAGCTGGATGTGACACAGGAATTGTACCTCCAGGCGAACAAACAGCTTCAGGACAGGAAGGAGGAGTACGAAAGGAAGAAGATGGTGGCTTCCCTGGTGCTCGGAGGGAAAGGAGTGCGTCAGGCGGTGAAGGAAACAGAAGAATGGTTTTCGGAATACCACCGGTTGTATTCCCGGGCAGAACTGGGGCACGAACTGTTCCAGCTGATCCCCTCGTTCGAGCTTTTCGAGGATTTCAGCAGCCTGCTGCCCAACCGCATTGACCTGGCTGAAATCATTAAAGAAAAAAGCGAGGCGGAAGGATTTAAAGCTGCCCGGAATTTTCTGATCGTTTCGGGCCTGACCCCCGGATTCTTCCGGCAGGCCAATCCCCGGATCCTGAAGCAGAAAATCGAAAACCTGAACCGCGAAACCACCGTCGATTTCCAGGATTACTGGAGGCAGAGCCTGGGGAAAAAGAACAAGATCAGGATCCATTTCGAACTGGAACATTACGATGCTTCCCATCCGGAAAAGGTGGGGAAACCCTACCTGGAATTCTGGATCAAGGACGATTACGAACGCCTGTACCCCAAACAACGCAGCCGGGGAGTCCGCTGGTTCCTTTCGTTTTACCTCGAGCTTCGTGCCACGGCTATCAGGCAGGACACCGGGCACCGGGTGCTGCTGATCGACGAGCCGGGCCTGAGCCTTCATGCGCGGGCACAGGAGGATGTGCTGAAAGTATTTGAAGCCGTGAAAGACCGGATCCAGATCATCTACACCACCCATTCGCCCCACCTGATCGATATCAACAAGCTGTACCGGCTGTTGGCAGTACAGCGCCGTGATGTGGAGGACGAACGGAGCGAAACGGTGGTGTTCAATGCCCGCTCGCTTCAGGAGGCTTCTTCCGATACCCTCTCGCCCATCTACACCCTGATGGGGTCGCGCATCACCGAACAGAAATTCATCCAGCCCAAGAACAACATCATCCTGGAAGATGTGAGCAGCTATTATTACCTCACCACCTTTTTCCAGCTGGCCGGGAAAAAGCAGGATGTGTTCATCCTGCCCTCCACCCATGTGACCAATGTGGGCATGCTTGTTAACCTGCTGATGGGCTGGGGCATGGATTTTATTGTGATCCTCGACGACGATGAGGAGGGGAACCGGATGTATCAGGAAATGAAAAAGAACCTTTTCGGGAACAGCGATGAAAAAGCCCGCCGGAAGATATGCAAGCTGGATTCTTTTCTGAGCATGGAAGACCTGTTTTCCACCATCGATTTCAAAAAATATGTGCTGAACAAACGGGAGGGGATCCCTGAAAAGAATTCGGAATATATCGAAAACAACGGGCTCTCCAAATCGATCCTGGCCGCCGGGTTCAAACAAAGGGTGCAGGAAGATCATATCAAATTCACCCATTTTGACGATGAAACCCGCGAGAACATCGGCCGGCTGCTCGACCGCATCAACAGCATGCTTACGTGAAAAAAATGAATGCTCCGGCTGATAAAAAAACAATCGGGATACTCGGGGGGATGGGGCCGGAGGCCACCCATGCCCTCTTCGGGCATATTATTTCCCACACCCTGGCCCGCCGCGACCAGGACCATATCCGCGTGCTGATCGATAACCGCCCCGGTATCCCCGACCGCTCGGCTTTTATCATGGGGGAAGGCCCCGATCCCGTGCCGGCCATGCTGGAAAGCGCAAGGGGGCTGGAACAGATGGGGGCCGACCTGCTGCTGATCCCATGCAACACAGCGCATTTTTTTCTCGATAGAATCAGACCGTTCCTGAAAGTGCGGATCCTTGACATGATCCGGATCTGCGCCGATGAGATACAGAATACCTGGCCCGGTACAGGGCAGGTGGGTTTGCTGGCTACCCTGGGTACATACGCCACGGAAATTTACCAGCGGGTTTTGCAGGAGCAGGGTCTGCAGGTGCTGGTGCCTGACAGGAACGATCGGGAAAAGCTTATGCAGGCGATCTATGGCCCGCAGGGGATCAAGGCGGGGTATATCCGTCGGCATGTGAAGGAAATCAGGCGGGTGGGAGAGGGGCTGATGGAAGCGGGGGCCGGTGTCGTTATCAGCGGATGCACGGAACTTTCGCTGGTATTCGAAAAACATGCTTTTTCCTTCCCGGTGGTTTTTCCCATGCGGTCCCTGGCCAGGGAGGCTGTTCTGCTGGCCGGCTACAACCTGAGGGAGGACCTGGAGCATAAGTTTAGAAGCTATAACCGGAATGGTTAGGATTCATGAGTAAAATTGATTATATTCGAAACGGTTGAATCCTTAGCCTGATTGTAATGGAACCGTCAGGACCACAGAAAACCAAAAGAAGATGCCTGGAATGCGGGGAACCCATTTCGGGGCGGGTGGATAAAAAGTTCTGTTCCGATTACTGCCGGAATGCATACCACAATGAGCGAAACCGCGACACCAGCAACCTGGTGAGGAATATCAACCATATTTTGCGGAAGAACCGGCGCATCCTGGCCCAGTGCAACCCTTCCGGGAAGACCACCGTGCACCGCGACAAGCTGGTCAATGCGGGGTTCAGTTTCCAGTACCACACCCACACGTACACCACACGGGCCGGTGCCGTGTACTATTTCTGCTATGAGGAAGGGTACCTTCCCCTGGAGAACGATTTCTTTGCCCTGGTTCGGCGGGAGGGGTGAGTAAAGGGGGAGGCGCCAGTGTTCCGGTGCTTATCTCTGGAAATATTGGTCCGGACCAGGCCGGCACGAACAGAACCGCCGCCGGGCAAACAACAAACAGGGCCCGGGGAATCCCGGGCCCTGTCCTCCTGCATCCCTCCCGGGGATTCCCGTTCATGCCTCGCTGAACGGCCCCAGGTTCTGGATCTCGTTTACCACCACTTCGGTGATGTATTTTTTGGTTCCCTCTTTGTCTTCGTACGACCGGTGGGAGAGCTTGCCGTCCACCGCCACTTTCTGGCCTTTTTTCAGGTACTTTCCTGCGTAGGTAGCGGTGGGGCCAAAGGCCACCAGGTTGTGCCACTGGGTGTTGGTCACTTTCTGGCCGGAGGCGTTCTTGTAGGTTTCCGAGGTGGCCAGGCTGAATTTGGCCAGGGTGGTTCCGTTCTCGAGCTGGCGTACATCGGGATCGGCGCCGAGGTTGCCGATCAACTGGACTCTGTTCTTTAACTGGTTCATGGCATTCGTTTTTTCGTTAATACATAGTTGACTGTACATTTGATTTTCCCGGCCGGGGTACTTTCTGAAGTCAAATATATATACGGTCAATCCCCTGAATCGGTAAATAACCGGTTGTATTCGTTTTTTATTTGTGTGTAAACGATTGTAAACGGATAAAGAACTGGCAAATAAAAACATAACCATCCCGCCGGCGGGGAACCCCTGTCAGGGTCTGAGAAAATGCCTCTATGCGGGTAACGGTAAAAGGATTGATTTATAATGAAATGTTTTTTAAATTGCCTGTTCATCCGTACCGGAAGGGAATCATAAATCTATATAGTGATTATGATCTGGGGAATGGTGTAAATACAACCCTTTCATTCGATCAGTATGGATACCCGGATAAAATTGAAACCGTGAAAGGAACTATACATATTCAGGACCGGGATTATGATTTTAATACTACCTTTGGTAATATGACAAAGCGAAAAGGGTTGAAACCTAATGGGGTGTATATTGAAGAAACATTTGCCTATGATAGTCAGGACAGATTACTGGCTGTATTCAGGCGTGCGAACGGTACAACTCTGACATATGATACAGGTGGAGAAGGGAATATTACTTTCAAGTCTGATGTTGGTACATATATAATACTCCCCATTTCCTGTACCAAAGTTTATATTTTCTAAGTTAAACATTTGTTTATTTTAAACTGCCATTTGGCAGATGGATTCCTGGTACGCGTCATGGGGTTTTTTCTTTATTGTTTGATGTGGTCCTGTGAAGATTTTTGTGTAAACGAGTAGCAGCCGGGTTTAAAGAACGCCACATCTGTCACCAGATTTAATGATTAATTGATTAATAACGGAGCCCCGGTCTCTTACAGGGAAGGTCCACTTCTTCTCAGCAATTGCAATAGCCAGATATACAGCTTTTAAAGCAGCCTGGTCGTCAGGAATGACCGTTTTTGCTTTGGTGTATTTGCGGATAGTGCTGTTCAGCCATCTCTCGCTGAGGGCAGGAAGAAAATCAACAATCATTACCAGGAATCTGTCTTTCGATCGGTGAAGCGAAATTTTTGGGGACCCTGTTCTGACCGCTGCCATGGTGGATAGATTAACACATAAAGCTCACATTGTCAATATGAACGGAATGTCTTATCCTGCAAAAGAAACAAAAAAATGGATGAACAGTTGATCAACTCAGGAACAACAGAAAAAGAAAATCGCCAGTTCCATCTTTCTCTGTTGTGGGAAACACTTCCCACAACAGAGAAAAAATACGTTCTTTTAATAATGAAAAAACAGTATTAACCTTGCATGTAAGTGGTATACTTTTGAAGTGAAACAGTGGTATGGTTTTCAAGTGAAGGAAACAACCGTTTCAGAGGATTATGAATGATGAAAAACCTGGCGCCCTTTGAAGTATTGAATGTTTTTTATTTTTTTTATGCTTAATAATTTTTCCGCATTGGTTCACTGTGAATGATTATTTGTGGATCAGTTTGCATGATTATGAACACTCCCAACCTTAGCATAATGCCAATGCGACCGCGAATTAAAATATGTTGTATTCAGAGCATACAGGAAGCCGAAACGGCCGTTCGCCTGGGGGCGGATGCCATCGGACTGGTTGCCGCTATGCCCAGCGGCCCCGGGCCCATCCCGGACGAGCTCATCAGGCAAATTGCGGCGGCCACGCCCCCGCCGGTCGGAACCTTCCTGCTGACCAGCCATACCTCGGTAAGGGAGATCCTTGCCCACCACCACAGAACATACACAAATGCCGTTCAAATGGTGGATGCTCTCACAGAAGGGACCTACCGGCAGCTGAAAGAAGCCCTGCCCTCCGTAAAAATAGTGCAGGTCATCCATGTAATCGACGAGCAATCGGTGGAAGAAGCCATCCGGGTATCCGGGTCGGTCGATGCCATCCTGCTGGATAGCGGCAACCCCCATCTGCCGGTCAGGGAGCTGGGAGGCACCGGCCGGGTGCATAACTGGAAACTGAGCCGCAGGATCAGGGAAAAGGCTGATTGTCCGGTTTTTCTGGCCGGAGGCCTGAAACCTGAAAATGTGAGGCAGGCCGTTGAAGCAGTGGAACCTTATGCTGTGGACGTTTGCAGCGGGGTGAGGACCGCCGGCTGTCTGGATGTGGAAAAGCTGGAAAAATTCATGGCCGCTGTTTATTAACCGGCTGTTTTTCAAATCCATTATCGCATGCGGCATTCTGCCGGCAGCAGGTGCAAACCGGTGATCAAACCTTTTCTTCTCCGGATTGTTTTCTCAATAAATAAACAAACGGTGTTTCCCATGAAAAACAGAAAGGCATTGTCCCCTGAGCAGCAGGAGTCATTGCTCGGAACCTTAAAAGCCCGTTTCGGGAAGAACAGAAACCGCCATGAAGGACTTAACTGGAATGAGGTACAGGCCCGGTTGGAAGCTGTCCCTGATAAACTCTGGTCGCTCCGGGAGATGGAACGGACCGGCGGAGAGCCGGATGTGGTGGGTTTTGATGAGCAGACAGGCGAATACCTTTTCATCGATTGTTCGGCGGAAAGCCCTGCCGGTCGCCGAAGCCTCTGTTACGACCGGGCAGCGATGGAATCGAGAAAAGCCAGCAGACCGGAAAATAACGCCCTGGATATGGCTGCTGCCATGGGCATCGGGCTGCTGACGGAAGACCAGTACCGGGAGTTGCAGAAGCACGGAAAGTTCGATACGAAATCATCGAGCTGGATCAAAACCCCTTCTGAGATCAGAACGCGGGGCGGGGCGCTTTTTTGCGATCGCCGGTACGATCATGTTTTTGTGTACCACAACGGGGCGGAATCTTACTATGCGGCCAGGGGTTTCCGGGGTGTGCTGAGGGTCTGAAGGAGGGTAAATACCCAACTGCTGGCTTCCGGAGAATGTCTACAATAATTCTAATGTCTGGATAAAATTTATCCGCTTCTTCCTCTGATGTAGTAGATGAGTTCTGGATTTTTTTCCAGATAATCAAACAT
>JBNGDI010000031.1:0-35980 GCA_049975425.1 Bacteroidales bacterium | reverse complement strand
TTTCTTTTTATATACCTCTTCCTTCTTTCAGCTTCTTTATTTCATGGTGATGGCTTACCACCAGTTTTTCATACCGCTCGCGCGACTGCTTTCTGTAATTTTCATATTCTTCCTTCAATTCCTCCAGGTCTTTCCGGGTACGGACCGTGGAATGGCGGGTGGCGCGGAACATGGTGAACAGTAAAATGACCAGGAATGCCAGTCCGGCAATGATCGACCATAGAATGGTATTGTACAATGTTTTGTGCATTCCGATGCCCAGCAGGGATAAACGGTCCCTGTTCCGGATGGCATCGTCACGTTCCTCCCTGGCTTGTTCCAGCAGAGCCATCAGCGAGTCGCCTTCTTCCCTCGTTGACATAAGCCGGCCGGTCAGATCCCTGACCTTTCCTTTCTGAAAGTTCAGCGAATCCATGGTATTCCTTTTTACCTTCTGGAACATGTCTTCGCGTATAGCCCGGTAATCGTTATAGATACGTGTTCTTTCCTGCAGATAGTTCCACTGTTCCTGCAGAAAGGCTGTATCCAGTACCTGAGGCATGGTGCCCTGCCCCGCACTGCTTCCCGGCAGAGCCAGCCAGCACCCTGAACACAGCACCAACCATGTTTTTAAGATGCGCAGTTGCATATCCTTCCTCCTTTCTGTTAATTCACCATAAGATCAACGAAATCATGCCGGAAAAAGTATTTTCCCGCTGATCCATGGGTTGATTTCCGTTTCCCCGATTATTTATTGCCGGGCTCCCAGTCTCTGATGATGATGCGGTCGCCGTACAGCTTGATATCCAGCTTCTGACGTGCCTTCCAGCCGAGCTTTTCAACAAATTCACGCGGAATCACAACGGCATAACTGCTGCCGCCGGCCACCTTGGTCAACTTCCGGGTCTGTTGTTTTTCAATCTTTTCCATGATCTTTTTTTTATACTACGTAGCCAGCTACGTAGTTGTCTACGTAGCTACCTACGTAGACAATGTAAATGTAATGAATAATTTGAATTTTTCGGAAAAAACAGGTTAAAAACCCTGATTTTTTTACCGGGCCTGATACAGATTCCAGGATACAGGAGGCCTGCCTTTCTTCCGGTGGCGGCTTAAAACAGCCGGTTTCCCCCTAAGTCAGGATTCAGAAGAACAGAACGATCATTTCAGGGTAAAACCTGCTTCCAGTACATCCACACTGCTCCCCCCTGCAAATACTTTGAATTTCCCCGCTTCTGCGGCAAACTCCATATCGGCCGTATAAAATCTCAGATCGTCTGTTGTGAGGGTGAAGGTTACCGTGGTTTCTTCACCGGGTTGCAGCCATACTTTTTTGAATCCTTTCAGTTCTTTCACCGGCCGGGTGACACTGCCAACCAGGTCGCGGACATATAGCTGTACGGTTTCTTCCCCGGCATATTCCCCGGTATTTTTAACCTGCACCGATACCTGGAGCGATCCTTCCGTGGTCATCAGAGTGTCGCTGAGCTGAAGCCCGCTGTATTCAAAGGAGGTATAGCTCAGCCCGTATCCGAATGGATATCTCGGGTTGTTCGGAATATCGAGGTATTTGCTGGTGTATTTCTGGAAGGGATGCATGGGCCTTCCGGTGTTCTTGTGGTTGTAATACACCGGGATCTGGCCGGTGGACCAGGGGAAGCTGACCACCAGTTTCCCGGAAGGATTGTATTCCCCGGAAAGAACGTCGGCTATGGCATCGCCGGCACGGGTTCCCAGGTGCCAGGCATAAACCAGGGCCGGGGCCCTGTCGGCCAGTCCGTTCAGGATCAGCGGCCTGCCGGCCATCACTACCACCACAACCGGTTTCCCGGTGTTCAGAAGCATGTTGACAAGCTCTTCCTGGACCCCGGGAATCACCGGCTCGGCCCGGCTGGCGGCTTCTCCGCTCTGCATGTAACTTTCACCGACAGTCACCACCACCACATCGCTTCGCAAGGCCGCCGAAAGGGCATCCCCGAAACCGCTCCGGTCGGATCCGTTTACAGAACATCCCCTCACCCGGAGGATCTGAGTGTTGGGGAACCGGTTTTCCAGGCCTTCCTTCAGGGTGACGACTTTGGTAGTATCGCCTGATGCATGCCAGGTTCCCATCATATCGATCCGGCTGTGTGCCAGCGGGCCGATCAGGGCGATCCTGTTGAGATTTTCTGACAGGGGAAGTACCGGTTTGCCATTGAAAGGTTTGTTCTCAAGCAGGACGATGGATTTCCTTGCCGATTCCAGGGCATGTTCCATCAGCTCCGGTGCAAACAGGGTGCCGGCTTCCCTTTCTTCATCCAGATACAGGTATGGATCATCGAATAACCCGAGCTTGTATTTCATTTCAAGTACCCTTCGTACCGAACGGTTGATCATTTCTTCCGTGATCTTTCCTTCTTCGAGTGATTGCTCCAGGTGATTGTAAAACACGGCTCCCACCATATCCATGTCCACTCCGGCCGAAAGGGCCAGTTCTCCGGCATGTTTCACGTCTCTGGCATATCCGTGGGGGATCATTTCATTAATGGAAGTATAATCGGTTACCACCATTCCTTCGAATCCCCATTCTTCCCGCAGGATATCAGTCAGCAGAAACCGGTTCCCTGTGGCCGGAATACCGTCCAGTTCATTGAAAGAGGTCATCAGGCTGGCCACGCCGGCATCAACGGCTGCTTTGTAGGGAGGCAGGTACATTTCCCGGAGGACCCGTTCCGACATATCCACGGTATTGTAATCGCGTCCGCCTTCCGGAGCACCGTAAGCGGCAAAATGCTTTACACAGGCGGCCAGGGTGAAAGGATCACTCAGACCGGAACCCTGATACCCTTTCACTTTTGCTGCCGATATCAGGCTTCCCAGGAACGGATCTTCTCCCGACCCTTCGGCAATCCTTCCCCACCTGGGGTCGCGGCACAGGTCGACCATGGGATTGAAGGTCCAGTTCAGGCCTGCTGCTGCAGCTTCCCGGGCCGATAAGGCGGCGGTCTTTCTCACCAGGGCGGTATCCCAGCTGCAGGCTTCGGCCAGGGGGATGGGAAATATGGTTTTGAATCCGTGGATCACATCGTATCCGAACAAAAGGGGTATTCCCAGCCGGCTTTCCTCAACAGCCAGTTTCTGAAGTTCCCGGTTATAGGAAACACCGTGAGCATTCAGCAGGTTTCCGCAACGGCCCGTGGCAATATCCTGCCGGTACTCCTCGCGCATGACGGGTCCGGTTACATCCCATCCCGAGGTGAACAGGGTGAGCTGCCCGGCTTTTTCTTCCAGGGTCATTACTGAAAGCAGGGAGTCTACTTTATGTTTCATGTCGGTATCAGAACCGGTTTCCTGACGGCAGGAAACAAACACCCCCATCAGAGCCAGTGTTAATAAAGAATAGGTTTTCATGGTAAGAAGCTTATGATGAAAAATGGTTGACGATCAGCGAGGTCTGATTTTTCCTTTCCCGTCATGGGTCTGGGTAACTGTAAATATAATAAATTCAAGCCAAACTAACAGGCCGGGGAACCGGTTTTACAATGTAAGCCGTCAATAAGTTCCGGTATTCCGGTGATCGATGTGTTTCCCCATGGTGCGTTTGAGGGGGATTTGCATGCCTTCGGTTTCTTCAAGCCAGGTGTACAGGTCATCCAGAAATTCCCTGATGATATCCTGGTGTTCCTGACTGTCGATCAGGTTGTTGGTTTCAAAGGGATCTTCGGCCAGGTCATAGAATTCATTGGTATCCCAGATGCCATGGTACCTGATGTATTTGTACCTTTCCGATCTCACACCATGCATGGTGGGCGTTTGCGGGAAATGAAATTCCCAGTAGTATTCGTAGAAGATTTTGTCCCTCCATGCCGTTTCTTTCCCCTCCAGCAGGGGCAGGAAGGAAGCCCCCTGCATGTATTCCGGTGGATTGAGTCCGGCTGCTTCCAGCAGGGTGGGGGCGATATCGATATTCTGAACCAGCTGATTCACCGCCGTATTTTTTTCTATCAGATCAGGGCAATGGGCCAGCAGGGGCACCCTGGCCGATTCCTCATAAAACTGCCGTTTGTCGATAAGCCCGTGTTCGCCGAACGAAAAACCGTTATCGCCCATGTACACGATGAGGGTAGAATGGAGCAGGTCGTTTTCTTCGAGGTAGGCTATAACCCTTCCGATGCTTTCATCCACTCCCATGAGAGTTTCGCAATAGTCGGCAAAAAATTGCTCAAAGCCGGTTGCTCCATGGTACATATAATCCACTCCGTGCCAGCTTTCCCTCTGGTGTTTCAGCCAGTCGGGCAGGCGTTTATTTCCGTAAAAATCCTTTCCTTCTGCGGCTTTGCCTGTTTCAGGATCGATGGTTGGGGGAGTGGTTATTTCGTATTCCGGAATATGGTATGACGGGGGATAGATGATCTCTTTCCCGGCATACATACCCCTGTGGCGCCTTGCCGGTATAAATCCGGAATGCACGGCTTTGTGTGAAAGATAAAGGAAAAAAGGCCTGTCTCCCTTTCTGCCTTCAAGCCATTGAATGGCATGATCCGTCAGCAGGTCGGTGATGTAGGTGCTGTCGCCGTAACTGATTCTTTTCCCGTTGATGTTGAGTGTGGGATTGTAATACACTCCCTGACCCCGAAAGCTTTCCCAGTGGTCGAAGCCGGGTTGCGGCCGGTCGTCGGTGTTTCCCATGTGCCATTTGCCGAAAAAAGCGGTTTCATATCCTGCCTGTTGCAGGTACTGGGGGAAGAAGATCAGATTGCCGGGGAGGGGTGCCTGATTGTCGACCACCTTGTGGGAGTGGGAGTAAAGGCCGGTGAGAATGGACGCCCGGCTGGGTGAGCTCAATGAGGTGGTGACAAAGGCATTGCGCAGGTGTGCCCCGTTAAGGGCCAGGCGGTCCATGCTGGGGGTTTCGAGCCAGGGGACTTTTCCTGTAAATCCCATGAAATCATACCGGTGATCGTCGCTCAGGATAAAGATAATATTGCGTGGTTGCGAATTCTGCACCGGCTCCGGTTCCTGAAGTCCGGCTTCGCGGTGACCTGTGCACGAGGCTGCCGCCCAGAAGGAGGCCCCGGTGATCAGCCAACAGTTTTTCATGATTTTGATGCTGGTTGTATGCGTATTATGCTGTTGTTCTAGTCGAGTATTCCCGGGTAGGAGAATCCCAGGTTTTTCAATCCCTGCCTGATTTCCGGCGCTGCCATAAACAGGTCCCATAGCAGGCCGGTCCGGTAATTTTCTATCATCACCGCAATGGGACCCTGGTCAATGGCGATATACGAATCGGCAAACCAGCGGGAAGAGAGGCTGAAGGCGTCATGGAATCCATAGGTGCCCCATAGTTTATCGCCCAGAATATAATAGAAAAAATGCAGGGCATCCATGCTTTCTTCCGGTGTATATGGAAAGGAGGAAAGAGCGGCCGTGGGGGCGATCACGCCCAGGTCGTTGTTCGGGGAACTGGCGCTGTAACCACCGGGAATATCACTGGCTGTGAGTCCCCAGCAATCGGGGCCGTAGCCCATGTAATTTTTCGGGTTGGCCTTGCAGTATTCGAAATTGATCCTTGTGTGGGCCACGTTCTGTGTCCAGTAATGAGCCCAGGTATCGCTCAGGTCGCGGGGATCGAGCCCCAGAAAGGAATAATGGGCAAAGAACAGCGGGCCTCCCCGGTCTTCTCCCAGGGGCAGTGTGATATCGTAAAACGTTTTTCCGTTGACCATGGGATAGGCTCCGTTCCTGGCCCAGCCGTTGTGGTATACCTCTTCGGGAACGGGGTAGGTGGGGGATGAGGCGGCCAGAACATAGACGATGAGGGCCTCGTTCCAGCCCGATATGGTCATGTTCATGTCCCAGCCATAATTGGGCGACCAGTGCCAGTAAAGGACGTTTTCATTGTTTTTCCTGTACCACGACCACTCTACGTTTTCCCATAGCCTGGTAATGGAATCGCACAGGGCCTGCTCCGGGGAGGTCCCGTTCCTGAAATATTCCCTTACGGTAAGCAGCCCCTGCATCAGAAAAGCCGTTTCTACCAGGTCGCCCCCGTTGTCTTTGGTACTGAAAGGAAAGACCTTGCCGGTGGATCCGTTCATCCAGTGTGGGAAAGCTCCATGGAAGGTGTCGGTTTCCGGATCGATGAGGAAGTTGACAATGCGGGAGAACCGTTCCAGCCCCTGCTCACGGGTAATGAATCCTCTTTCGATGCCTGCCAGGATAGCCATTAGTCCGAAACCGCTGCCACCCGAAGTTACCACATCGCCCGAACCCAGCCTTTCTCTGGCCAGCCCCGACACGGGATGGGCATAATCCCAGAAATACTGAAAAGTGCGGTACTGCACCAGGGTAAGGAGGGAATCGTTGCTGATGGCCGGGAATTTGGGTGTGGTGTCGAGGCGGGTATGAAATGTATAGTAGTGAGGGGTTTTCAGTGTTCCCCCCAGGTTTTCTCCCACGTCAAATACCAGGCGGTAGGTGGAGTAAGGAGAAAGAGGGGTGCCGGGATAGATTATGAGGGTGGAGGCATTTTTCTCAAACCGGTAAGTATATAAAGTGTCCGGTCCTCCGGTGAAGAATATTTTCTTTTTATTCACCTGTGATGTATCCACCCGTGATCGAAATATGACCCTGACCTCTACATCCAGGTAATCCACCTGGCTGATGGATTCCTGATTGGGTACATATACGTTATTGATGAAGACCGAATCAATGAATATTTCTCCGATGTTCTGGTCGGGTTCCTCATCCTTGCCGCAGGAACACAGGGCAAAAATGCAGACGAAGATCAGGGACAGACTTTTCATATCATTCATGATAAAGGTAAAAAAAAGGTGACGAACCGGAAACATCCGGTTCGTCACCCTGGTCATTCAACCGGATATGTTCATTCGTGCCGGCGGTGTTCTGTTAAAAGTCCATCTGGGAAACCTCTGCATCGTAGAGATCCTTGATCTCGTCGGCAGTAAGCGCTCTGTCGTATACACGCAGCTCGTCAAGGTTTCCAAGGAACCAGCCCATCCAGGCATCCTCGGCTGTACCTTCCGATTTGGGCCGCCAGGCTCCGATATTGATCACATCGGCATTGGCGAAAGCCAGCGGTCCCAGAGGATTCCCGTCGGGTCCGTCTTTTCTGTCTTCCACTCCCTCGTTGGTTTCGATCTTAACCCCGTCTTTGTAAATAGTATACTTCGATGTTACCTCATCGTACTGGATCACCAGGTGCATCCACATATTGACCTGGAAGGCTGGATCGGAGTAGCTCACATGCTGCCCCGACCATTCCACGCCGGTTTTCAGAAAGAATGCCTTTATCTGCAGGGAATCGGCCGTTGCATCCAGCCGGTTCAGTGCCAGCTTGAGGTTACCCCAGAAAAGGTCATCCGATTTTCCGATCTCGAAAATGGTGGGTTCGGGATCGCCTGTTACCAGGGGTGATCTGAACCACATGGCGACAGCGAACGATGTAAGCGATTTCATCGGGCTGTTTGCTGGCAGATTATACAGCAGGTGGGCCTCATTGGCTCCCTGGTATGCCTGCCCGCGACGGCCGGTCACATAGGTGACATTCGGGCTCATCGTAGGTGTCAGTGAGGAGATTTCTTCGGTGGCGTCCCCGTCAAAGGGGAAATATGCCACCAGATTGTCGGCAGCAATGGTGCTGGGATCTACTTTTCCGTCTCCGTTGTCATCATCGTCATCTTTTGAGCAGGATGACAACATCAGTCCTGAAATGAGCAGAATGCTCATCAGGGATGTTCCTAACATGATTAATCTTTTCATAACTTCAGGTGTTTGGTTAAACATTAAAAGGATTCTTATTAATTGTATCCGTTATTCTGAGTAAGGTTTGGATTCAGCTGCATCTGGGCGGCCGGAATGGGGTACACCTCGTGCTTTCCGGGGGTAAAGCCCTTGCTTCCCAGGGCGGCTGCAGCCTGACCGGTTCTGACCAGGTCAAAGTACCGGTCTTCTTCCAGCGCCAGTTCGGCCCGGCGCTCGTCGTATACCTGCTGGAGAGTAACCCCTGACAGAGGCACCAGGCCTGCCCGTTCCCTTACCAGGTTTACAGCGGCATCGGCGTCCAGTCCGCAGGTGACGGGTACCGTTGCGCCCCTGACCAGGGCTTCTGCAAACATAAGCAATATATCTGAATAGCGCAGGATCCTTACGTTGTGGTCAAACCCGTAGCCGTTGAAGTTCCAGTTATTGTAATAGGATGGGGTGTACACCTTCCCGTTGTATACCGGATTGCTGCAGGCCACCTTGATGCTGTCGCCTTCGGGGGTTACAGTGCCCCGGTAAAGCAGGGTGGTGGCCGGTCGTATAACTTCTCCGCGTGCATCGAAGAAATCGATCAGGTCCTGGCTCGGGGTGCAGAACCCCCATCCCTGCATGTTGCTGGGAGAATTCCCCCTGGGGCCCTGTACATAAGCATATTCTATGTATGTCATGGGGCCTGTGCTCTTACCCAGGGTGGAGCTCTGAATCTCAAAAAGCGATTCCCGGCTGTTTTCCCCGTCGATGCTGAATACTTCCCTGAAATCCTCGAGCAGGCCGTACCGGCCCGAGGCAATGATGCGGTCGGTGAGCGAGGCTACGGAATCCCATTCTTCCTGGTACAGGTGTACTTTGGCCTTGATGGCCATGGCGGTGTAGCGGGTAATTCTTCCTGCCCACTCACTGCTGTAGCTTTCGGGAAGCACTTCGATGGCTTCCTCCAGATCATTTTCAATAAAATCATACAATGCTTCCGCAGACGATTGCGGAATGGATGCCAGTTGTTCTGAAGTGAGGGTGGTATCTACCAGGGGGACCCTGCCGAAAAGCCGTGTAAGGTTGAAATAGGCATAAGCCCTGATGGTTTTTCCTTCACCCTGACATTGCAGGGCATACTCACGGTCCTCGCTGGCCAGCAGCGCCTCCACAAACAAGGGCATCTGATGTATGGAGTAGTTGGCTCCGCTAACAATGTCGTAGTAAGAGTTCCACAGGTCGTTCAACAAACTGTTGCCGGAATCGAAGGTAAACTGATCCAGCTCCAGCATGGTGGGATTGTCTTCGGGGGTGCTTCCCTTGTCGGCATTGTCAGAGGCAATCTCAAAAGCTCCTATGTAGGGAAATACATGTGCCCCCCAGCTTCTGAGTTTGGCGTAAGCGGCACTGACGGAAAGGAAAATGTTTTCCGATTTGGTGTAATCCATGCCAACTCCGGGCAGGGAGGCTTCGGGACGAATATCCAGAAAATCCTCACATTGTACCAGCAGAAGGAAAGCAAGCAGGAAAGGTATGATTCTGTATTTTTTCATGGTCATCCTGTTTAAAAGTTCATGTTCAGCCCAATGGTGTATATCGCCTGCAGGGGATACACCGAGTTGTCTATCCCGCTGCTGATGGGTGATCCGCCAATTTCCGGCGTGAAGCCCTTATAGGTAAAGAAGGTATAGGGGCGTTGTGCCGACAGGTAGATCCGCAACCGGGGGATGAAGCCGGCCGGTTCGGCGGTATACCCGATTTGCACATTCTGGATACGGATAAAGGACCCGTCTTCCACGAAAAAGTCGTTGGCCTGTTGTATATATGAATAATTATAGGCTTCGGCAGACGGATAATCAGTTGATTTACTGTCGGGAGTCCACCGGTTCTCGTAGAAATCCTGATCATAGTTCCCGTCGGTAAAGACATCCCGGTTCATTCGTTTGGCATTCAGTATCTTGTTCCCGAACTGTCCGAACAGGGATACGCTGATATCCAGTTTGTTGTAGTTCATTCCAAAATCCAGGCCGGTTATGAGCCAGGGGATAGCGCTACCCAGGAAAACCTTATCCTTGCTGTCGATTACTTCGTCTCCGTTCTGATCCTTGTATTTAAAGAAGCCCGCACCCTTGATGGTCTGGCTTACCGGATCCTGAAGGGCCTGGCTCTCGCTTTCATATACCGATTCCACTTCAAATCCGTAGAATGAACCGATGGGATGACCCACTTCCGTGCGGGTAGTGTAATTCCCCCTGATCAGGCCGCTGGGGATGTAATCACGGCCCTCCAGTTCCAGAACCCTGTTACTCACCGTGGTAGCATTCAACCCGATGTTGTAGCCAAAACGGTCGCTGAATTTTCCGTTCCAGCGAAGGCCGAGTTCCACACCCATGTTCAGCACCTTCCCGTTATTGCCAAGTAGTTCGGCCACCCCTCCGCCTGTGGCAATGGGGGCGTAGAACACAACGTTGTTGGTGACCCTGTGGTAAAAGTCTATTTCTCCGGACAGTTTATCGTTTTTCGAATTAAAATCGAAACCCACGTCAAATTCGTTCACCACTTCCCAGCGCAGGTAATTCTGCAATACTGTCTGGGCTCCGATCCCGTCAACCAGGCGGTCGCCGAAAACGGCGGAGCTGCCGGCTCCTGTCTGGCCCAGGATGACGGTTGAATTGGCGGGAACATTGTCATTCCCCAGCATACCCCAGCTAACCCGGGCTTTCAGGAAGTTAAACCAGTCCTGGTTCTGCATGAAATCTTCCCTGGTAAGGATCCATCCCAGACCGATGGATGGGAAAAATCCCCATTTTTTCTGGTATTTGGAGCTGGCATCGGCCCGGAAGGTAAGGGTAGCCAGGAACCTGCCGTCGAAATTATATGTTCCTCTCGAAAAGAAGGAAAGGCCATGGTAACGGGCTGCATCGTCCCAGGCATTCCGGTCGTTGAACGAACCGTTAACCAGGTATTTTGACTGATCGTCCAATCCCGGCACGTCCAGGGCATACCCCGACATATTTTCCCACTTCTCGATGCGGGTGGACTGTCCCATCATAATGGAATAGGAGTGAATTCCGGAACGGTTGTTATAGGTGAGCAGGTTATCGATAATTTGTTTGGAGGAACTTCCGAATGTTTTTGTGAGGTTGGATTTTCTTACCCCCTGTGATCCCCCCACATAAAAGGCCGGGGTATAATTCCGCAGCGTGTAATGGCCCTGGTCCTGATTGAATGAGGAGCGGAAAGTCAGGTGATCCTCAATGAGGCTGATTTCTGCGTAGGCGCTGAAAACCAGCTTGTCGCCTTTTTCATAATTGTCTACATAATATGCGGCGGCCACCGGATTGCCGTACTGATTCCCGAAGCCGTAGGTCTGGGGTGAAGCGAAAAGTACCGGATAGGCTTCCGTATTGTCTTCGTCATATACCGGGTAAACGGGTGGGTTCACGTATGCACTGAAAAACGCCCCTTCGTTCGGCACATATTTATCATGCCGGGAATAGATGGTATTGATCCCGATTTTGATGTACTCGTTTACGGTTTGATCCAGCCGGCCCCGGATATTGAACCGCTGGTAATTGTTCTTTGCGTCCATAATTCCGTCCTGGAAAAGGAAACTTCCTCCCAGCGAGTAACTGGTTGATTCGCCCGATCCGGAAATATCCAGGGTATGGTTGGTCATGTGGGCATAGCGCACCAGTTCTTCGTACCAGTCGGTACTGGCAGGATAATCTGAAGGATCTCTCGGGACATAGTCAGGGGTGTTGATATTGGCTTCGTTCATCAGGGTAACGTACTGTTCACGGGTGGCCATGTCCAGAATATTCACAGGAACCTGCATTCCCCAGTACCCTTCATAGCTGATGCTGGGTTTTTCTGTAATGCCTTTTTTGGTAGTGACCAGGATCACTCCGTTGGCGGCACGCACTCCGTATATGGCTGCTGCCGATGCATCTTTCAGAACCGTAAGGTCTTCAATATCGTTTGCACTCAGAAAATCTATATTATCCACAAATACGCCGTCAACTACATATAGGGGATTGGCATAATCGCCAATGGATCCCACGCCACGTACTTTCACCGAAGGGCCCCTGCCGGGAATTCCGCTGTTGATGATCTGTACACCGGCCACCTTTCCCTGCATGGCATTCATGGCTCCGGCAGCCACCTGTTTGGAGAGTTCATTTCCCTTAACGGTGGAAATGGGCGCGGTCAGGTCCCTGCTTTTCTGTGAGCCGTATCCCACCACCACCACCTCATCCAGTGCGGTGCTGGAAAGTTGGAGTTCCACGTTGATCTGGCTGCGGCCGCCTACCTCCACCTGCTGTTCTTCATACCCCAGGTAGGTAAAAACCAGTATCTCGTCGCCTTCCTGCAGTTCAATGCGGTAGTTGCCATCCAGATCGGAAATGGATCCACGGGTTGTTCCCTTTACCACTACCGTGGCATTGGGAAGTCCTTCTCCCGTATCTGACCCGGTGATTTTTCCCGTAACCACACGCTGGCCGGTGACATAACCTGTAGTTATAAGTAATAGCAACAGGGCCAAACCCGGTAGAAGGATTTTGTTGCGAAAGGAAGGTTTTTGCATAAAACAATTATTTTTCAATAATTTACAAAATATTGTCCTGATTGTCAAGCCAACCACCTGAAAATCCGGCTTTTTTCAATCCGTTTATTATATATCTGTTTTGCTTCATGAGTTGCCATATCAGGCCGGTATGGTGGTTTTCCAGTTGTATAAGAATGGGTCCCTGGTCAATGCCCAGGTAATCAACGTCAAACCAACCCGGATTGTTTTCATTCTGCACCGGAAAAGTGAGATTGAATGCATCCCGGAACCCATATTCTCCATAGATCTGTTCACCGAACTGCTGTTTTATATGGTACAATGTATTCAAGCAAAGATCGGGAGCATAGGGAATGGAGCCTCCGGCAGCGGTGGGGGCAATGGTCCCGTCGTCGATGATTCCCAGGGCGCTGGCTCCCCGGGCCCTGTAGTCCCAGAATTGCACGGTATCACTGTTTTCAGTAACCAGGGTTTGATGAGCAGGTCCGTCACAGGCGGTCAGCCCCCAGATATTTTCTCCGTATCCACTGAAGTTATTTGGATTGTCAATGCAGTAATCCCTGTTGGAAAGCGTTGCCCGGCGGGCGTTTTCAAAATAATCGATGCCTTTCACACGCATGTATTGATCATGTATCCCTCTGAAGTCGATGAACATATGCGAATATTGATGGCCAAAAAGGGGAGAGAAATTTACATGCTCGCGGCCGTAAAATTCTTTCCATTCGTATCCCTCGCACCAGTGTTTCCATACTGAATTGTGCACGGGATGGGTCGGTGAACCCAGGGCCATGATCAGCAGGATCATGGCCTCGTTGTAACCGGTCCATCTGGCTTCAATGAAACCCGTTTCAGGATGCCATCCCATGGACATGTGGTTTTGTCCGTTCATAGCCCAGTCCCATTCCACCCGGCGGAACAGTGAATCGGCCAGTTTTCTGATGGCCTGCTCGGTGGGGTTGTTGCCGTTAAAATACGACTGGCAGGCCAGTATCCCGGCCATGAGTAACCCCGTGTCGATGGTTGACAGTTCCACCCGACGGTAGCGGGTTCCTGAGCCGTATTTCAGAAAATGATAGAAAAAACCACGGTAACCGCTGGTTCCTGAGGCATTCTCGCCCTGAGGAGCATTCCACAGCCATTCCAGAGTGCCTGATACCCTTTCTGATCCTTCCTGGCGGGTGATGTATCCGTTCTCTATGCCCACCAGGTAGGATGCCAGGCCGAAACCTGTGGCGGCAATGCTGGTGAAGGTACGGGTGGGATAACGGTCGGGTATCTGAAAGGTGGTGGAATCGGCCTGTTCCCAGAAGAACCGGAATGTTCTTTGTTTCAGATCTTCTGTAAAGGTGTCCAAACCGGTTTCACTACCCCGGCCTTCTCCCCGTTGGCATGCGGTGAACAACAGGATCGAAAGGGAAAATATCAGCGTCAGGGATATTCGGTTTCCTGGTTTCATAAAGGCTCCGGTTTAAAAAAACTAAATTACGATATAATTGTATCTTATTGAAAATTAATACTATCACAATTATTCTACATCCGGCTGGTTTGACTGAACCGGTGACTACATCATTACTACATCATTCCCGCGACATATGAATCATAAGAGTAAGTAAATAAGGGAGATAGGGTGAAATGCAGTCTCGGTCCGGTTTCTCAGAACCGGATAATGAACTCTACCAGATTTTCCTCCTTGGGTAGTTTCAGTCGTTTTCTGAGCCTGTAACGTCGTATTTCCACCCCGCGTACCGTAATATTCAGCAGAGGTGCAATTTCCTTTGAAGATAGATTCAGGCGAAGGTATGCACAGAGTCTCAGATCGCTGGGAGTGAGCTCAGGATATGCTTCGATCAGACGCTTGAAGAAATCCTGATGGGCTTCATCGAAATGTGATTCGAATATTTTCCAGTCGTCTTCGGAAGAAAGGTTTTTTTCCACCAGTTTCAGGATCCTGCCATAGGTGGCATGGGAGTGTCCTTCTCCCTTTTCTTTCTGCATTTTCAGAATTTCCTCCTTGATGCGGATCAGGGTTTTATTTCGGTTAATGATGTTATAGGTATAATTGGTCAGCTGCATGTTCTTGAAATGGATCTCTTTTTCAAGGCTCTCATTTTTCAGTTTCATATAACGCTGTTCTGCAAGTATTTTTTCCTGTTCTCTTTTTTCCCTGTCGGTCCTTTCCAGCTCCAGGGCATGCTGCCTGAGCCTGTGCAGAAACAAAAGCCTGAGGGCAATGATACCGGTTACCAGGAGAACTCCGTAGAGGAGGAAGGCAAGGTTGGAGCGGTACCAGGGGGGGCGTATGATAAAGGTGAATTCAATCAGGTTGCTTTCCTCTCCGCTGATGCCCCGGGCCTGGACCTGGAATGCATAATGTCCGCTCTGCAGCCGTGTATAGGTGGCCGACGAGGCATTTCCCCATGCGCTCCATTCTTCCTGCAGGCCAAGCAAACGGGTCCGGTACTGGGGAAACAGGGTGGCTTGTGTTGATGAGAAGCGGAAAGAAAGGTTCCGTCTGGTGTGGGGCAGGACCACGGATTTATTTTCTCCTGGCAGGTCGAGCAAAAGACCCTTTCCTTTGTCTGAGCTTGCGTAAACCCGCCTCAGGGCTGGTTCCGGAGGAGGAGGCACCTTTGAAATGGATGATTCATGCATCAGGGCGAATCCGTTGTCAAAACAAAACAGGAAAAGACTATCGGCTGCAATTTCTATACCTGAATACCCGGATACAAAGTACATATCCCGAAGCCCCGGTCGGTACTCAAATATTTTCCGGCATTCCCTTTCATTGATATGAAAAAGAGCCGCATGCTGATCTCTCATGAACCAGTACCGGTTTTCACCGGCCCGGATTACCTGGCGGGAATGGCTGTAATCGGCCAGCCGGCTGTTCAGCCCCTCATGCGCCACTATGGTATCATGTAAATCATCGTATGTCTGGATATCATGACCGGTCAGGAAAATGACCCGGTTGTTTATTTTTCCCACGTGTACTTTCCAGTCGGCCGACAGCCCGTTTTTCCGGTCGTAGAATTTTACCGATTCAGGCCGGGTGAGACTGTCATTTAACCGGATACGGAACACCCCCCGCTGGTTATGTACCGCCCAGATGTATCCCAGATGATCTATCTCAAAACGGGGCAGGGGTTCAAGAATGCCTTCCACACGGTGTGAAAACGACCAGTTCCCGTCTTTTTTTGTGTATACTGCCGGATGGCTGTAAGTGGTTTGCAGCAGGTATTCCCGGTCTCCGCGGGAGATTTTTTTCAGGTCAAATCCCCCGTTAATGTCTGAAATCTGTTCTATACGGTTGTTGGAATAAACCCGGAAGGTTCCCCGGGTATGTCCCATAATAAGTTCTCCGTCAAACAGTCCCAGGTCCCACACCTGCCCGTTCGATCCGGGGATCATAACCGGGTCGGTGAATCCGCGCCCGGTGATAAAATCAGACCGGAACAGACCGTGGTTGGTTCCTATCCAGAGCACATGGTTGTGCAGGGCAGCCGCATACACCGACCCCAGCCTGCCCGTGCGGTCAGGGTAAAGGTCGATTATGCTGTTCATCTGCACCAGGTCCACGCCTCTGTCCAGGCATACCCAGAGGTTCTGATCCCTGTCTGCCCGGAGAGCCAGGATAGTATTGTTCTGGAGCTGGTTTTCCGTGTGAAGGTGATGCAGGATGTTCCCCTCGCGGTCCAGAATAAATAACCCGTCCACAATGGTCCCGATAAAGAAGCGGTTATCCAGGCTGAGGCCTCCGTTGATCTCTGCGTTCCTGATGATCTCTGCTGCAGGGATATTCCATTTTCTCCATACCTTTCCTGTTACCCTGAAAAGTCCGTTTTCTGCCGCTCCTACCAGCAGTTCATCTCTGCCGGCAGGCACAACCATTTTGATTTCATCATGGGCCAGAAAATCGCTTCCGGGAACATAGGACATGCTGTCGGGGAACACTTCGTACAATCCGTAAGCATTGACATGAACAAACAACCGGTCACCGGCACGTTGCAAAAGGACCAGGGAGGAAGGCGGCCACAGAATACGGATATCTTTTCCGTTGTATACGTATATTTTTGAGAATGATTGAAAATACACCAGTCCGTTCACAGGGATAATCCTCCATATCTCATCATTGTAAAGCAGTGCGGGATCCAGTGAATCGCTCAGCGAGCGGTAGCTCAGCAGGCCCTTTTGATTCCTTGTCCAGTATCCGAATTCTTCATATGATCCGGTATAAATTCTGTTATCTTCTCCCACGGCTACCGATCGGATAACCATGTTTTCCCGGATCCGGTGAAGATACCAGTTGGCCCCGTCGAACTCCAGCATGCCGGCATTGTTTCCTACATAAACTATTCCTTCCCGGTCAATATCCACCGACCAGTTCTGGTTCTCTCCGCCGTAAGTGCTTTTGCCGAAATTGATCACATAGGGCTTCCCGGCAGCCTGTGCATGGAGCTGAGCGGGAACGAAAAGAAAAGCCGCCACCGGCAGCGCCGTCCTGACGATATGTTTCCAGTTTCCTGCAGGCATTGTATCTTATTGCTGGCCTGAAATTACCGGCAAGCCTGTACAGGTGCTTAATTTACAATTTTTTTTTAAAAGGTATTCGGCGTGAAACATGGTTTCAGTACAACCATCTTAAAAATACCGGCTGCCGAACCGGGGATTTACCACATTGTTGTATATGGAACCAAAGGTGTAGGTGATTCCCAGACCTCCGTCAATGCGGTACCCGGTGGCCAGCTCCTGGAGGCGGAGCAGGATGTCGGCTTCTGAAAGCTCCCCTTTGGCCAGGGAGAGCTGGTCGCGTATGCGTGCAACGCCTCCGAACAGGCTGAATGAGAGTCCTTTGGTAATTCGGATATGTATGCGGGCCCCCAGTTCGATCCGGTTCTTGGAAAGATCATGCATGTAATTGGATGCTTCCATGGATACATTGACCGAACCCCACTGGTCCTGCACCTTATAGGCTATTCTTAGTTCCTGCCTCAGCCGGCTTTCACTGATCAGATTGTAAATTGTGGTATCAATGTAATGAGAATATGTGTGGCCGAAACCGTAAAGAATGCGGAGTTGCCGGTGAGTGGCTTCGGAATAGGGATAAATATTGTACTCAAGGGAAGGATCAATATTGTAATTCAACAGGTAGTTACTGAAAGTAGACCGGGATATATCCATGCGTAAACCGGCCGACCAGTGGTCGTTGATGCTCTTTACCACCAGGTTGTCGAACCGGGCGGAGCTTTTATCCCTGACAAAGGTTGTATCATCATATGTGTATTTGTTGACGCTGAGATCATGGTCGAAATCGAATTCAATTTTCCACTCAGGAGTTACCTTGTTGGCGCTGATGGAATTTCTAAGTCTGACCTCCTGGGATAATTCCTCCCATTCGAAACGGGGATTGGTTTCCAGTTCAAAAACCCAGAAATTCCATTTGTCGGTTACTTCTTCCTCTTCCAGATCATCGGAATGACTGATCTGGATCCGACTTGCCAGGGGGGTCCGGGCTACATACCGCATCAGGCCCATTTTCATTGTTTCCGTTCGCCGGCGGCGGGTATGGTCGGAAGAATCGTCAGGGCGGCTTGAATACACCAGGGTATCATTCATGCCGGTATATTTCCCCCTGCCGCTAAATATGTAATTGTAGGCCGATCCTCCCGACCCTGTGCTCTGTCGGGTTTCCAGAATGTATACATCGGCTTCCTTCACATCACGGACGTAATTGACATAAGGAATTTCTTCCCTGATATAATTCATGTCACAGCGAAAACAGTCAATAAACACGTTAATGGCATTTTTCCTCAATGTGTCGTTTGTTTCCTGGGCCATAACGGTCATGAATGTCATCAGGCCACATACAATGAATAAAAAAATTCCCTTCGGTCTGGTGATCATGTTTCTTCAGTAATGTTTGAAAAAGAAAACGCAAAGATAGGCGTGATCCTGACTGTTACAAAATATATGTCTGTTGTTTTTCGGATTATCTGCAATTTTATTCCCTGTGGGTTTCTGTATTTCAGGCATTCGGAATAACCTATTTGTATTTGACAAGGTATACACGGGATTTATTCCCGCACATAGGTAACATAATTCAACACAAAACATGTTGTTTAACATAAACGGAGAAATCGGGCGGTATGACCTTTACCGGGGATGGAAAGCCTTTCTTCCCGTCTCCTGTGCTTTTTCCGTATGACATGACGGAATGATTTTCTATTTTTACTGAAATTTTCTTGTATGGGAAACCGGAGGAAGAAACTTTCTGTCAGACTGGCTCTTTTTATTCCGATATTCTTCGGCATTGTCCTGTCCATTCTGCTGTCAACCCTGTATCATATCCGGATCTCCCGTATCACCATGCTGGAACAACTGGAGCAAAACCTGAGGCTGGAGGTAAATACACTGATCAGTATGTTCGAAAGGGAAAGAAGTCTGAAGCTTGATCGTGTAAAAACCAACCTGGACGTGGCCCATGCGGTGTTCCATTCCATGCCCCTGACAGAGCTTTCTTCGGAAATACAAATGGAGGTTACCCACCAGATCACAAGGAACACTCATTCCGTAAGACTGAAGGAATGGAAATGGGGTAGTGCCATTCTGCACGAAAGCTACACGCTGGTAGATTCGCTGAAAAATATGTTCGGGGGTACCGTTACAGTGTTCCAGAAATCTGACAGCGGATATGTACGCATTTCAACCAACGTTCCGGATGAGGTGGGGCACCGGGCTACCGGAACCTATATCCCGAACAATTCACCTGTGATCCGGGCCATTGAACAGGGCGAAACCTATTACGGAAGGGCTTTTGTGGTAAACGACTGGTACATTACCGCCTATGAACCGTTGTACCTGAATGGGGAAATCAAAGGGATTCTGTATGTGGGTGATCAGGAAAAGGATCTTACCCGGCTCAGGGAAATCATCTACAGCCTGCAAATCGGTGAAACAGGATATCCTTTCGTTTTCGACCGGGAAGGAACGCTGGTAATGCATCCGGAGCAGGAAGGAGAAAATTGGGAGCATTTCACGCATGTAAAATCCATGCTTGAGAGCGGAAAAAGGAGCCTGGTTTTTCGCCCGGAAGGTTCAACAAAGTCTATGATGCTGGCATGGGAATATTTCGAGCCTTTTGAACTGTATGTGGCTGCTGTGGTCATCCCTCAGACAGAATTCCGTGGATTGATCCGGCATATTTTTGTTTCATCGGGACTGGTGGGCCTGATCATTGTTTTCCTTTTTTCTGTGTTTGTTTATTATTTCACTACGGAAAAAGTGAGGGATTTTTTCCGGGAGATGGAAGCCCGCGACCGGAAACTGTCTTCTGCCCGGACAGCCCTGAAAGAAACGGAAAGCCGTTTCAGTTTTCTGTTTAACAGTACCACCGACGATATTTTTGTAACCGATATGGAAGGGAAATTTGTGGAAGTGAACCGGTCGGCCTGTGAGAACCTGGGCTATGAAAAGGAGGAATTGCTGAAAATGCGAATGGAAGAAATCAAAACCGACCGGTTCAGGGACCAGGTGAAGAAAAACCGGGAAAAGATCATGCGGGAAGGGAAGCTTACCTACGAATCGGAACATATCGCCCGCGATGGGAAAATTTTCCCTGTTGAAATGAAAAGCAGGTTGATCGATATGGGCGGAAACCGCTACATCCTGTCGGCTGCCCGGAATGTGTCCGAACGGAAAGAACTGGAGCGCAAGATCCTGGGCGCCGTGATACAGGCCGAGGAAAAAGAAAGGGAAAGGTTTTCTCGGGATGTGCACGACGGCCTCGGCCCTCTGCTTTCCACCATCAAATTGTATGTGAACGAACTGGGAAATCCATCCATGGGAAAAGAAGACAGGGAAAATTATGTGAAGTACACATCGGAACTGGTGGATGAAGCCATTTCGAACACCCGGGATATATCCAATAATCTGGTCCCCCGGATTATCCATGATTACGGACTGGTTACCGCCCTGGAAGCTTTCTGTAAAAAAGTGAACCTGACACAGCAAATCGAGGTGGGACTGGAAACCAAAAACATGTTCGAACCCCTGGAAAAAAATATCCAGCTCATTCTGTTCAGGGTCATATCAGAGCTCATCAACAACACCATCCGTCATTCGGGGGCGGATCGGGCCGATATTTCCCTGGAAAAAAAAGACAATGTGGTAAAACTCGTTTACCGCGACAACGGGCGGGGCTTTGATCCTGATAATCTGATGGACGAATCCCGGGCCGGGATGGGGCTGAAAAATATTGTCAGCCGGGTCAAATCGATCAACGGAACCTGTCGTATCCATAGCGAACCGGGTAAAGGAAGTACTTTTGACATTGAAATTTCTCTGTAGATTATGTTCCCCGCTATGCCGGGTCAATAAATGTTAAACAGTATAAAATAAAATACATGAGCCAGGATATCAGGGTGTTTATTGTAGACGATCATGAAATTTTCAGGAACGGCCTGAAGATGGTGATCGGCAAACTGGGCGGGATGACCGTGGTGGGCGAAGCCGGGAACGGGAAGGAATTTCTTGAGAAGATCGAACATACCGAAGCCGATGTCATTCTCATGGATATCGAGATGCCGGTGATGAACGGAATAGAAGCCACCGCCCGGGCCATGGAGGAAGACCCGGACAGGAAAATCATAGCCCTGACAATGTTCAACGACGATGAATATATCCAGAGCATGATGGACGCCGGGGTAATGGGCTTCCTGATCAAGAACGTGAGCAGGGAAACCCTGAAAAAGGCCATTGAAACCGTTCACGGAGGAGGCAATTATTATTCCGAGGAATTGTTCCGCTTTTTTACCCGACAGCTGTCGCGTGAACCCCGTAAAGACGAACCCGACCTGCACCTGACCCGCCGCGAAAAAGAAATCCTTCAGCTTCTCTGCGAAGGACTCAGCAACAAGGAAATTGCCGATGTGTTGTGTGTGAGCGAGCGAACCGTCGTGGGGCACAAATCCAATCTTCTTTCAAAAACCGGTTGTAAGAATACCCTGTCGCTCCTTTCGTATGCCATTAAGAATAAGCTGGTTGTGATCTGATGACCTTCCCCTGGTTATACTTTCAGGAAAATACCCTTCCTGAAAGTACTGGTTTTTCTTTCCGGGACCTTCCTGTTGTTACGGCCCAAAAACCCTACTAAACTCCCTTTTCGCTTGAGTTCAGCGGTTTTACTTTTGCTCATGTTCAAACATCAATACGCATGAATAAAAAACCTGCCCCGGCAGGAAAACGGTAACCCCAAAAAAACAAAAGCCATGAACGCAAAAAAGAAAATTCTGGTAGTGGACGATGATCCCGATGTACTCACGGTGATGGAAACCATCCTGAAAAAAAACGGTTACGACATGATCGCGGCCACAAACAAGGAAGAAGGCCTGGAAATGGCACGGAATGAAAAGCCCGATCTGGCTATTCTGGATGTGATGATGACCACACATTATGAAGGTTTTGAACTGGCCCAGGCCATCCTCAATGATCCCGGATTGAAAAAAATCCCTTTCCTGATGCAGACCAGTATCGATGTGCTGACAACCACCCGCACCAGTGTGCAGGAAATGGCCCGTCAGTACCGTCAGGACCCATCCTATAAGGAATTGCAGGTGATCCTGGTGAAGAATATCAATAGCGGTGAAGCCGGCATCGATTACCGCTCGGAAGACGGCCGGAACATCTGGTTCCCGGTAAACGGATTCCTGCGCAAACCCATCGATCCCGAACGAGTGCTTCAGGAAATCAAACGGATACTGGGAAACTGAAAATTTTTTCTGATATAGTGTTAATTGATTAACAGAAAAAGGAATGGACATCAAGGAAATACTCAGGGAATACCCGGAAAGCGGAAGGTCGAACCTGATCCCGATCCTGCAGGAAATCCAGGAACGGCAGGGATACCTTTCCCCCGAGGCCGTGAAAGAGGTGGGGGAATATCTTTCCCTGCCTGCCAGCAAAATATTCGGTGTGGCTACCTTTTACAACCAGTTCCGCTTCGAGCCCAAAGGCAAATACCATATCCAGGTTTGCCGCGGAACAGCCTGCCACGTGCTGGGATCGGCAACCGTGCTGGAAGAGCTGGAGAAAACCCTGAAGATCAAAGCCGGCCAGACCACCCGCGACGGGCTGTTCAGCCTGGAAGTGGTGGCCTGTATCGGAGCCTGCGGACTGGCTCCCGTGATCAGTATCAACGGGGAATTCCATGCACGGGTTACTGCGGCATCCATCCACCAGATCATTGAACAGCTCAAAAACAGGGAGGTGCAGTCATGAGCAGCCAGAGAAAAATGAAGATTCGTGAACTCCTGATTTCGTCGCTTCTTTCAGGTAATAAGAAGAAAGAACAAACGGTTGCCGCGGTTCTGTCCGGTTTGCGGTACGAAAAACCGGAACACCCTGTCATTTTTGTGGGGGCAGGGACCTGCGGCCTGGGTGCCGGTGCAGGGAAAACCAGGGATGCTGTCAAAGAATACCTGGACCGGAACGGGCTGAAAGCTTCCGTGGTGAGTGTGGGTTGTATCGGGCTGTGTTCCTCCGAACCCATTGTGGATGTGTTGATCCCGGGATTCAACCGGGTGTCGTTCGAACAGGTGACCGCCGATCGGGTACCGGACCTGTTGAACCGGGTGTTTGCCCTGGAACTGCCCGAAAGCGGAGTGCTTGGCCAGTACCGCACCACCGGCGCGAAGGCATGGGAAGGAGTTGGCTACCTCGATGAGCATCCTTTCTTTGCTCCCCAGAAAAGAGTGGTGCTGAAGAACTGCGGTGTGATCAGCCCGGTAAGCATCGAGGAATACATTGCTTCAGGCGGATACGCCGGCCTGGCCAGAACACTCAGGCAAATGACGCCGGCGGAGGTGATCGCTGAAGTGGAAAAGGCCGGTTTGCGTGGCCGGGGCGGAGGGGGCTTCCCCACCGCCATGAAATGGAAACTGGCTGCCCGGGAACAGGCCGGCCAGAAGTACCTGATCTGCAATGCCGATGAGGGGGATCCCGGGGCATTCATGGACCGGGCCGTGGTGGAAGGAGACCCGCACCGGCTGATCGAGGGGATGGCCATTGCCGGATATGCCATGGGTGCTACAAAAGCTTATGTATACATCCGGGCTGAATACCCGCTGGCTATCGAAAGGCTGAAAACAGCCCTTACCAGGGCAAGGGAGTACGGCCTGCTGGGTGAAAATATTCTGGGTACAGGCGTGTCGTTCGACATCATCCTGAAAATGGGAGCCGGCGCTTTCGTATGCGGAGAGGAAACCGCCCTGATGCACAGCATCGAAGGAAAACGGGGCATGCCCCGCCCGCGGCCTCCGTTCCCTACTGCCAGCGGCCTGTTCGGAAAACCTACCGTGATCAACAACGTGGAAACCCTGGCCAATGTGCCCGGTATTTTCGAGAAAGGAGCCGGGTGGTTCGCTGCCATGGGAACGGAAAAAAGCAAAGGCACCAAAGTTTTCGCCCTTTCCGGAAAAATCGCCAGGACCGGCCTGGTGGAAATTCCCATGGGAACCCCCATCCGCGATATTATCTACACCATCGGCGGAGGCATACGGAACGGGAAAAAATTCAAGGCGGTGCAGATCGGCGGTCCGTCGGGTGGTTGTATCACTGAACAAAACCTCGGTATCCAGGTGGATTATGATTCCCTGCTGGAGGTCGGAGCTATGATGGGTTCCGGAGGGCTGGTGGTAATGGATGAAGACACCTGCATGGTGGATGTGGCCCTGTTTTTCATGGACTTCATTCAGCGTGAAAGCTGCGGGAAATGCATCCCCTGCCGGGAAGGAACCCGCAGAATGCTCGAAATACTGAAAAGCATAACAGAAAAACCGGCAAACGGTAGCGCCGATGCCCTGGAACGTTTCAAGGGTGTGCTGCAGCTCGAAAAACTGGGAAGGGTGATCAAAGAAACTTCGCTGTGCGGGCTGGGCAAATCGGCCCCCAATCCGGTGCTGAGCACCCTGAAATGGTTCAGGGAGGAATACGAAGCACATATTTTCGACCGGGTTTGCCCCGCAGGGGTCTGTACCGGCCTGCGTACTTTCCGCATCAATGTAGATCTGTGTACCGGCTGTACGGCCTGTGTCAAAAAATGTCCCACAGGTGCGATCATCGGATCCAGGAAAAGCCCCCATTTCATTGTGGAGGAGAAATGCATCGGCTGCGGATCATGCCAGCAGACCTGTAAATTTAATGCCATAGAGGTAGTATCATCATAACAGAAACAGACAGTAGCCATGACCATATACGTGAACCATCAACCCGTAGAAGCCCGCGAAGGGGAATACATCCTGGATGTTCTGAAAAGGAGCGGGATCCATGTACCTACCCTGTGCCACATGAAAGACCGGTTCCCAAGCGGAGCCTGCCGCATGTGCCTGGTGGAGCTGGAAGGCAGCGGGCGGCTCATTACTTCCTGTTCTTATCCCGTGGAGGAAGGGATGAAGGTGCTGACCCACTCGCCGAAGGTAGTGGAAGCCCGCAAAACCATTCTGGAATTGCTGCTGGCCAACCATCCCGACGATTGCCTGTACTGTGTGCGGAACGGTAACTGCGAGCTGCAGAAATTGTCGTCCGATCTGGGTGTGCGGGAACGAAAGATCCGGGGACCAAAGAAAGAACTTTACCTGGACCGTTCCGGCGCCGGCATTGTGCGCGACCCGGCAAAATGCATCCTGTGCGGCCGTTGTGTACGGATGTGTGAGGAAGTGATGGGCGTATCGGCCATCGATTTTATTAACCGGGGCAGCAACACCGTGATCGGAACGGCCTATAACATGGGACTGAATACCAGCAGTTGCGTAAACTGTGGCCAGTGTATCCTGGTTTGCCCCACCGGCGCCCTCTCGGAAAAGAACCACTTCGGGGAGATCAGGCAGGCCCTGGACGACCCGCAAAAAACCGTGGTGGTTCAGTATGCCCCCGCCATCTCGGTTTCTCTGGCCGAAGAGATCGGCATGGACCCCGGAAAAGATGTGAACGGGATCCTCAATGCAGCCCTCAGAAAAATCGGATTCGATTATGTGTTCGATACCAGCATGTCGGCCGACCTCACCATTATGGAAGAATCGGCTGAGCTGATCGAACGGGTGAAAAAAGGAGAAAACCTGCCGCTCATTACCAGTTGTTGCCCGGCCTGGATCAAGTTTGCCGAGCAATTCTACCCCGATTTTCTGCCCCGGATATCCACCTGCAAATCTCCCCAGCAGATGATGGGAGCCGTGATCAAAAGTTACTGGGCCGAACAAACCGGCACAGCACCTGAAAATATTTACTCGGTGAGCATTATGCCCTGCACGGCTAAAAAGTTCGAGGGGCAGCGGGAAGAAATGATGCAGCAGGGGCTGCCCGACGTGGATGCCGTGATCACCACCCGTGAACTGGCTGGATTTATTCGTATGTACGGCGTGGATATGCAACGGCTGGAACCAGAAATGACCGATTCCCCCCTGGGTGCGAGAAGCACAGCAGGAAAAATTTTCGGGGCTTCCGGCGGGGTGGCGGAAGCAGCCATCCGTACGGCCTATTACAGGCTCACCGGCGAAGAACTTGCCCGGTTCCGCATACCGGTGGTGAGAGGATTTAAAGGAAGAAAGGAAACCCGGGTATCTGTCAACGGACTGGATCTGGGCGTGGCGGTGGTGAGCGGGCTGGGTAATGCCCGGGAACTGCTGGATGAGATACGGAACGGACGGGATGATATCCATTTCATCGAGATCATGGCATGCCCCGGCGGATGCATCAACGGAGGCGGACAGCATATCGGTGCCGATACCGGTGCCATCCGGGCCAGGGCAAATGCCCTCTATGAAATTGACGACAGCGAACCGATCAAGGTGTCCCACAGAAACCCCGATGTGGCAGACCTCTACAGCCGGTTCCTGGGGAAACCCCTGGGTGAACGCAGCCATGCCCTGTTACATACATCCTATCAGGAAAGATGTGTTTTGAAATAAGATAAACGATCCGGAACCCCCATGAGTGCTCTGAAAGAAAAACGGTTGGTGTATACGGTCAAAGACCGGTGCAAAATGTGCTACACCTGCGTGCGGGAATGCCCGGTGAAGGCCATCCGCATACGGCACGGCCAGGCCGAGGTGATCAGCGAACGTTGCATCGGTTGCGGAAACTGCGTGAAAGTGTGCAGCCAGGGTGCCAAAACTTTTCTCGACAGCAAACAGGATGTGTATGCCCTCCTCCAGTCGGGTTGTCCCGTGGTGGCCATGGTGGCTCCCAGTTTTCCGGCCGAATTTACCGATATCAGCAATTACCGCGTGCTGGTGGGGATGATACGGGAACTGGGATTCCGGTCCGTGGTGGAAGTGGCCTTCGGAGCCGATATGGTAAGCCGGGAATACCGGAAGCTGCTGAACAGCAGGAAAAACAAGGGATACATTACTTCCGACTGCCCGGCCCTGGTGAATTACATGGAACTGTACAAACACCGGCTGATCGATTCCCTGGCACCGATTGCCAGCCCCATGGTGGCCATGGCCCGGGTGGTGAGAAAAAAATACGGGAGCGGGATCAAAGTGGTTTTTATCGGACCCTGTGTGGCAAAAAAAACCGAGTCAGAGGAAGTGGATGCGGCGCTTACTTTTCGTGAACTTCGCGAAATGTTCCTTGAGAACCGCATCATCCCCCATGAAAAACTGGCCTCTGATTTTGATCCGCCCCGGGCGGGGAAAGGGGCTATCTTTCCTGTGAGCCGGGGATTGTTGCAGAATGTGAACCGAAACGACGATATAGCCGACGGCGATTTTGTGGTGGCCGAAGGAAAGAACAATTTCCGGGATGCGGTGGCCGAATTCGAATCGGGTACCCTGGGTACCCAGCACCTGGAACTCCTGTGCTGCGAAGGATGCATTATGGGACCCGGCATGACCAACCCGGGGAAACGGTATGCCCGGCGTACCTGTATCTCAAAATATGTGAAGGAACGCCTGGATTCGATGGATCCAAAAGAATGGGAACAGGAGGTGGAACAATACGGGTCGCTGGACTATTCCCAGCATTTTGAACCCCGCGAGCGGAAAAAACTGGTTGCTGACCAGGAAAAGGTGAACGGGGTGCTGCGGTCCATGGGGAAACTGAAACCTTCTGATCACCTGAATTGCGGGGCATGTGGGTATGATACCTGCTATGAACATGCGGTGGCCATTGCCAAGGGACTGGCCGAGATCGATATGTGCCTGCCCTACACCATCATGAAGCTGCACCGTTCCATTGAGGAACTGAACGAAACCAACGGGCGGCTGGCAAAAACCCGCCAGGCACTGAAACAGTCGGAAAAACTGGCCAGCATGGGCCAGCTCTCGGCCGGGATTGCCCACGAGCTGAACAACCCGCTGGGGGTGATCACCATGTATGCCAATATCCTGAAAGAAGAAACCCCTCCGGATGCACCTCTTTACAAGGATCTGCAACTGATTGTGGAACAAACCGACCGGTGCAAGAAGATCGTGGGCGGATTACTCAATTTCGCCCGCAAGAACCAGGTACACCTGTCGAAGACGAATATGATCGATTTCGTGCAGCATTCCCTCGATTCCATTGTGCGTCCGGAAAATGTGAAGGTGGTTGTGGATGCTGACCTTGATGATCCTGCGGTCATGATCGATCAGGACCAGATGATGCAGGTGCTGACCAACCTCGGGAAAAACGCCATTGAGGCCATGCCCGGGGGAGGGATGCTGAAGATTGAACTGAGCGGAGACCCCGAATGGGTCATTCTCCGGATAAAGGACACGGGAACTGGAATATCCCCCGAAAATATGGAAAAAATCTTCACGCCGTTTTTTACAACCAAGGCGCCGGGTAAGGGAACCGGACTCGGATTGCCGCTGGTGTACGGGATTGTGAAAATGCACCGGGGAAAGATCGATGTGGAATCGAACAGCGATCCTGCAAAAGGCCCCACGGGCACCACGTTTACCATCACCCTGCCCAGGCGAAAAGATTTGATGGATCAGGAAAATGATTGAACGAACAAATAATAAAACAAAAACCATGTCAACAAAAGAACAAACCATCCTGGTGGTGGACGACGATATGGATTACCTGTTGCAACTGGAAACCATGCTGAAGAAGATGGGTTTCCGGGTAGAAACAGCCGAAAGTCAGAAAGAGGGTGAAGAAAAACTGGAGAAGGTGAAACCCGACCTGGCCATTGTGGACCTTATGATGGAGAACATGGACAGCGGGTTCATCCTGAGCCGGAAGATCAAGCAGCGTTATCCGGAGGTACCCGTGGTGATTGCCACGGCCGTTACTTCCGAAACCGGCATGATCTTCGGCCTGGATACGGAGGAGGAGAAACAATGGATCAAAGCCGACCTCTACCTGGAAAAGGGGCTGAGAGAAGACCAGTTGCACCGGGAGATCACCCGCCTGTTGAAACCGGCAGGCGGGTGATCCTGCCCGGATCCTTAAAGAATGATGAACCCAAAAACACAAGGCCATGGAAACTTTACGTGTTCTGGTAGTGGACGATGAACCGGGTATCCGGTCGGGAATTGACCGGATCCTGCGAAACTATACCGTTGGATTCCCCTTCATGGAGGAAGACTTCGATTTTCGTGTTCTCGAAGCGGAAACCGGCGAAAAGGCGCTGGAGATCATGGAGCGCGAACCGGTGGATATCGTACTGCTCGACAACAAGCTGCCGGGAATTGACGGGGTGGAGGTGCTCGAAGTGATGAGGCAGAAGAAATACGATGCCCTGGTGATGATGATCACTTCCTATGCATCGCTCGATCTGGCTGTGAAAGCCACCAGCAACGGCGCCTATAATTTTGTTCCCAAACCTTTTACTCCCCAGGAACTGAAAAGCTCGGTGGAGAATATTACCAAGCACCTCTACCTGAAACGCATGACGAAAAAGATGGAGGCCGGAGGAAAGGAGGAGCGTTTCCAGTTTCTGTCGGTGCTGTCGCACGAACTGAAATCCCCCATCAATGCCGTGGAAGGATACCTTAATATCATGCTCGATAAGCAGGCGGGCGATAACATAGACGATTACCGCACCATGATCGAACGGTCCATCGAGCGGCTGCGCGGCATGCGGATGCTGATCAAAGACCTGCTTGACCTGACCCGGTATGAGTCGGGCGACCGGCCCCGGCAGGTCAGAAAGGTAGACCTGCACGAGATTGCCAGAACATCCCTCGATACCATTGAGCCGCTGGCCCGGCAGAAAAAGGTGTCGGTTCATTTTGATGCTCCGGAAAACCTGTACATGGAGGCCGATGCCGGAGAGATCGAGATCATTTTCAACAACCTGCTTTCCAATGCCGTGAAATACAACAAAGACAGGGGGGAAGTGTTTTTTACCCTGAAGGAGGAAGATGACCACATCCGGATCATGGTGGAAGATACGGGTATCGGAATGCAAAAGGAAGATACGGAAAAGCTGTTCAATGAATTCGTGCGGATCAGGAACGGGAAAACGCGCCATATCAGCGGCAGCGGACTGGGCCTGTCGATCACAAAAAAATTCGTGGAACTTTACGGCGGGGAGATCCGGGTGGAAAGCGAACCCGACAAAGGCAGCATCTTTACCGTGTGGCTGAAAAAAAATAACCCATAACCTGATAAAATTCCATGATCTTTTTGGGTCTCCTCTCTGAAGTTTTGGGGGTTATGGTACAGGGAGGAGGCCGCCGGTCGCCGGGCACAGGGGTATGTCCGGCGATTCTGTTTGCATACAGAGGTATGGCTGCCGGCTTTTTGCGCAGCCCAAAGGATTTGATCAGACAATTTCTTCCTTCCGGCCGGTGGAAACCTGCTTCGCTGCTATTTGATCCATTTTCTCCGGATATTGCATATACTGAAATAAAACAGCCCCATGCTGAAAACGGCCAGTATGGCCAGGTCGATGAGAGGCGGAAGGAAATTGCTCTCCGAAATGGAATAATGCAAAACATCCACGCCGTAAGTTACCGGCAGTATATAGGAAAGAGGCCTCAAAAGCTGGGGAAGGGCCGTGACGGGAATGAAAAGCCCGCAAAGGAAGATCATGGGAAAACGAAAAAAATTCGAATAGGTTTGTGCTTCAAATACTTCTGTGGCGGCCACGGATATAAAAAGCCCCAGCAGGGTGGAGATGACGGAAAGCAGGATCACACCGGCTGCAAGTAGAAACCAGTTGTTGACAGGGGCTTTCAGAATGCCCGCACAGAGAAGCACCGGGACGATGCTGTTGAATATGCCGAACAGGATGGCTCCGGTAATTTTTCCCAGGATCAGCCATTCGGTTTTAAGCGGGGCCAGCAGCAGGCGTTCGAAGGAGCGGGACTTTCTCTCAAAAGTAATGGTGACCGAAAGCATGGAAGTGGTCCCGAACAGGATAGACAGGGCCACAATTCCCGGAAATACTTCCGAAATGCTGAAAGCCGAGCCCGATTTGATCAGCAGCATCCCCATCCAGGCAAAGGGGAAGATCAACCCCCAGCTGATATTCGGGGGCTTCAGGTAGTAATTTTTCATGTCCTTGTACAGGATGTTCCGGAAGGCGATGGAAGGTTTCATCTCTGTCTGTTTTCTATTTGTTCATCAGGTCCACTTCAATTCCCGTGGCTTTTACGAAAGCTTCCTCCAGGGTGGGCTTGATCATTCTGGCTTCCAGCACGAAAAATCCTTCCGATGCCAGAGAATGGATCAGGGGCGCAATATCCGGTACCTGGCGGCTGGTGACCCGGATCGTTCCGGAATCTTTCAGTGCGAAGGAAATATCCGGAAACCGCCTGTGCAGCTTTTCCGGCAGTTGCGAAATATCATTCGATACGGGCTTGAAGCGGATATCTACCAGATGGGCATCCCGGTTTGCATCCAGTAAATTTTCAACCGTATCGGTGGTGATGATCTTTCCCCGGTCAATAAAAGCCACCCGGTGGCACAGGCGCTCGGCTTCTTCAATATAATGGGTTGTAAGGAAAATGGTGGTTCCCTTCCCGTTCAGCTCCCTGATCAGGCTCCGGATTTGCCGCACTCTGGCCACATCAATGCCGGTGGTCGGTTCGTCAAGGAACAGGATCACGGGTCGGTGCATCAGGGCGGCGGCCAGGGTGAGCTTCCGTTTCATCCCTTTGGAATACTCTGAAAATTTTCTCCGTCCGGCTTCTTTCAGGTCGAACAGGTTCAGCAGTTCTCCGGCAGCCCTTTCGCGGTCTGCCTTTTTCATTCCGTACAGGGCACCGCAAAAACAGAGGTTGTCAAACCCGCTCAGTTCTTCGTACAGGTTGTTCTCATCGGGAACCACCCCGATCATTTTCTGTACGGACTGGATATCGCGGGTGACGTCTTTTCCCTGGAGGAATATTTGACCCTCCGTGATCCGGGCCAGTCCGGTCAGCATATTGATGGTGGTGGTTTTACCGGCTCCGTTCGGGCCGAGAAAACCGAATATCTCTCCGCGGTGTACCGTGAAGTGGATCCGGTTTACGGCAACCAGCCCGTTGTAGGATTTTTTCAGGTTTCTGACTTCAATAATGGTTTCCATGGTTTCTGATTTCCGGTCAACAGATCTTCAACGGCAACGGAAAAGTTGTGCATGACCTGATTGTTTACCCTGTAATGCATGATCGATCCGTAACGTTCCGCATACACCAGACGGCATTTTTTCAGGATTTTCAGATGCTGCGAAACAGCCGACGGGCTGATGCCCAGCCTGATGGCCAGGGCATTGACGCAGAGTTGGCGCTCACGGATGAGCCTGATGATCCGCACCCGGGAGGTGACGGACAATGCCTTGAATATTTCAATGACCTCGGCTTCTGTCATATTTTAGTAATTACTTAATAAATATTAAGTGATCACTAAAATGTTAAATATTCATGATATTTCCAAATTAAGCGGTAGCGGGAGGAGAAAAGGGGCCGGTTAAATGGTTTATTTTTAAGAAAGCAAACAGGAAAATAATGGAAAGTGAATTGTAAACTGCGCAGAGGACTATGTACTCAAATTTGCAGGTTCATCAAATACCATAAACGCATCAGCAGCCGTAGAATTTTATTGCCTGCTTTTTTCATCCCTGAAAAAAGCAGGTCGTTCGCCACAGGGCGGCGAACGAAACCGGCCTGAAGGGAAGGGATGAATGATGTAATCTATTTATCGACAACCCCTCATTCTGCAGAAATTTATCCGGGGTACCCCATAATATATCCTGACCGGATGAACCAACCGCAGGAACACCGGACAGGAAACCGGCGGCCACTCCCACCACCGAACCACGCCACCCTGGCCGGGAGACGCACGGTGACAGGACGAAGAGATTCACCTCCACCTGGCAGTTCCCGAAATCCTTCATCTGTCAGACTCCGGGCAACAGTCCGCAACACGCGGTATGTGTCAGGCTAACCGGCAGGTGTACATCGCATTGTTTTTTTCTTAACTTGACCTTTAAAAGAAAAACTATACCAGACCAACCGCCCGGTTACATACCGCGGGAACGATGGGTGTTATACTAAAAAAATCGCAACATTTGGAAACTGTCATTGAAAAAACAGACCTAAATTCGCAGAAAAAACTTTGATAAATAATTTATATATAGACAGGATTAGTAAAGTAATCGACTACATTGAGGTCAATATTGATACCAAGTTAAGATTAGATGAACTTGCCGATATTGCGATGTTTTCAAAATATCATTTTCATCGGATTTTTAAAAATATCACCGGTGAGACACTTAATGATTTCATCAAACGCTTGAAAATGATTAAAGCATATCGATTGCTTAAAATTGACAAGGCAATCACAATTAAAGAGTTAACATACTCGTTAGGTTATAATTCGATAGCAAATTTTTCAAGAGATTTTAAATATTTCCATGGACTATCACCTTTAGAAATTAAATCGCCTTCTGTTGTAATAGAAGAGCGTGTTATGAGAAATGATTATAATGCTCCCAACATAGAATACAAAGGCATTGAGAAAATTCCTGATACATTTGTCCTTTATAAGAAAATTACCACAGGATATTGCCCCGAATCAATTTCTAAAACATTTGATGATTTATACAGAATAGCTTTAGATTATAATTTTATAATTACACAGTTTGTCGGTATTGGTTACGATGACCCTGATTATACACCTGCCAATAAATGCAAGTATGATGCTTGTATCGCTGTTAATAATGATATACCGAAAAGTATACCATGTAATTCCAAAAGTTTAAAAGGCGGGCTATATGCGGTATTTTATTTTGAAGGATACAAAAATGACATCTCCTCTGCATGGGATTATATATTTAAGGAATGGCTATTAAATAGTAATTACATACCTACTGATAGACCTCATTTAGAAATGTATCTGCATTCAGAACATTATGAATTAGGTTTTTATAATGTAAATCTTTGCTTACCAATAAAATCAATTAATAAATGAAAATTATGAAAATATTACTTATTGCAATTGTTTGCATTTTGATTATTTGCGTTGTAGTATATGCATACTACGGTGGTTTTAAAAGGTTGAAAATTGAAATTGTCGAGCAAGGTGGAGAATTTGTGATTTATGATACAATTGTAGGAGATTATCGACAGAGTGGCATTGTAATGGATAAGATATATTATTCATTATTAAATGATTTTAAAATTGAGACTTATAAGGGGTATGGTAAATATTTCGATAACCCCAAAAAAGTTGAAAAATCAAAATTGCGTTCAGAGGCAGGTTGTATAATAGAATCAAAAGATATTAATAAGGCTAAGGCTTCAAATATTTATAAATCAAAAAATTTACCTGTGCAGAGATATATTATTTCTGAATTTCCTTATAAAGGGAAGTTGTCTGTATTATTCAGTATAATGAGAGTTTATCCAGCATTAAGCAAATTTGCTACAATTAATGGTTTCAATGATGATGGTACTATTATCGAAATATATGACATACCTAACAAAAAGATATTTTATAGGAAGGAAATAGTTGAAAAATAAAGCACGAACACCCAACATCGTATATAAAGCATTAGGGGTTACGTGGCTAAATCAAGCGTTCTGCCCCGCATTGGCGCTTGTGTCGGTGGATAGGTACGAAGCCCGCAATCCACAACGTTTCATAAACGCGACCGTTATAGCACATGCATGACCAATGAAATACAGACTATACGTTGATGAAGTAGGGAATCCTGATCTTAGAAGTTCCGAACATGAAGAGCATAGATTTCTTTGCCTAACAGGTGTTGCATTTGAGTTAGATTATGTTGCCAAAGTATTATACCCTGAACTAGAACTAATTAAGAAAAAGTACTTCCAATCACACCCTGATGATCCGGTTATATTTCACAGAAAGGAAATTCTCAGGAAAAAAACCTCCTTTTACTGTATTGAAAGATCCAAAAGTCTCCTCTGGTTTTAATAAAGAAATTCTAAATAAATTGAATTCTTGGGAATATACAGTATTCTCAGTTTTGATCGATAAAAAGGAGCATAACGAACGATATGCCACATGGAAATATGATCCCTATCATTATTGTCAAGAAATCTTGGTTGAAAGATTTAGATTGTATTTGGATATTATTGGTAAAAAAGGTGACATTATGTATGAGTCTAGAGGTGGTAAAGAAGACATGAGGTTAAAAGATTCATTCAGAAGGATTATGTCAGGAGGTACACACAACTTGAGCGGTGACGATTTAAAATCTCATTTCACTTCTAAAGAATTAAAAATAAAACCCAAGTCTGCGAATGTATCAGGCCTACAAATTGCAGACTTAATTGCACACCCAGCAAGAAGATGGTTTTATAAAAATGTACTTGATAATGATGATGGTAAGGAAACATTTGGTGACAGTATTATTAAAATACTGGAAGACAAAAAATTCTTTAGATATAAAAAGAAAATTCTGGGTTATGGAGCAAAAAAATTGCCATAAAAAAACCCCGTTTCCGGGGCAAGGGCCTTACAACCCTCCACCTCCACATTAAAGTGGATTAATACAAAGATATGCAAAGAGAAGATAATATGCAACAAAATCTTGAAAATAATTATGTTAGAAAAAATGCACGTGTTATTATATGCGGTATATTCAATAGGCTTGTCAGTCTTTTTGCAGTGCCCTCGCTGAAGACAACCTGACAAAAAACATAAGTGGTTTACTGGCCCGAGGGCCCTCGCACTAGAACACAAAAGAAAAACCACACATATATATGAGAAACGTGAAGGAAGTATGAGAAGTTGGCAAAAAGCACGCCATAACCCCGAGGACTCGTGGTTACCGGCTACTAATCATACCGCCGACCGTTGTGGCCAAATGCAAAATGTGTCTTTCCTTCCCGGTGGGTCTCTGCTGAGGGATCCGGCCTTCCCTTCCGGCTTGCACATGCCTGTTCCCGGTTTTGTTTTTGAAAAGGTACAAAACCGGCTCATGGGTGGCATCTGCAAGCTCCCGCCTCAACTGTTTACCTGGCAACGGCATTCTCCTCCCGCAATTCATCAAGCGGCCGGGCTGCCGGGGAAATCTGTTAGGCCTATGCCCTAATATCCTGAAAAAAGCAGGTCGTTCGCCATGGGGCGGTGAACAAAACCGGCCTGAGGGGAGGGTAAACGTTTCATTAGAAACAAAGTATTATACTGCCGTCCCTATGGGAGTTATTGGAAAATAATTCATATATTTTTCTACTCCCCCTCTCCATCACTCCATCACTTCCTCACCAGAACAGGCCTCTGAGGGTTTTATGAGAAAAACAAGGCGGGGGAAAATGT
>JBNGDI010000030.1:3471-38233 GCA_049975425.1 Bacteroidales bacterium | reverse complement strand
AAACACAATGTGTCTTCTACCACCACTTCTATCTGTGGCTCGGGATTGATCCAGACATCTATCGTCTCCTGATTCCCATAACAGCGAGTTTCACCAGTTTCTGTAACAGTATATGGAGTGACAGTGATAACTGCCAGCTGTGTCTGGAAACTCAGGTTGTCAAATGTTTCATTAATAAAATCTCCTGTCAGTAATTCTGTTCCACTTCCAGAACTGGTAACAATCAAACTGTCAGGATCATCAACATCTACAATATAATCGAAACGAACAGGATAAATAGGATTTGTTACAGATACAATCTCAATATTCGTAGTACCCAGGTCACAAATTATTTCTTCTGAAGGCGATAAACTTAAATTAGGTGTGGGTTCCACCCAAATAATCTGCTGCTTATCCAAAATATTCCCATTTCCATCATCCAGTCTCCAGGTACGAACAATATACCCGGCATTATCACAATCACCAAAATTCGAGTAATCATCATCTTGAATATAAGCTTCGATTCCGGTTGCACAGTTATCCCATTCGTCTGTTACATCCCCGGTAACTGAAGGGTCAACATTATAGGTACAATCAGGATTCCTGCAGATTGTATCATTGGGGGGTACAGTAAAAGTGGGATCCTCATCATCGGTGACTGTGACGTTCTGGGTGCAGGCGCTGCTGTTCCCGTGGATGTCGGTCACTGTCCATGTTACTACCGTGGTGCCTACCGGATAGGTGCCACTGGCATCGGCCGTGCCGGTGTAGTCGTTGGTTACCGTAGCTACCCCGCAGTTGTCGGATGTGGCCGGGGCCGGTACCGTGATGGCTGCATCGCATGATCCGGCATCGGCCGTCTGCGTGATATCGGCCGGACAGGTGATCGTAGGATCCTCATCATCGGCAATGCTTACATCAACCACCACTGTTGTATCACAACCCGTCGCATTGATGGTCTCCGTCACGCTCACAGAACCTGATGGACCGGCACCCCAGTCTACCGTCACTTCATGCGTATTATCCGGACCGTCGATCACCCCGCCGGTAACCTGCCACAGGTAGGAATGACCGGCTACATCGGGTATGGAATACACTTCATTGGCAGCATCCGGGCAAACATCCGTATTCCCTGTAATAACCGGTACGGGTTTCGGATGGATATTTACCGAATAGGCCGGAGAACTTGCAGAACAACCGGAAATGGTATTCGTAACCGTAATAGAAATTCCGCCGGTACCGGTTTCTCCCCAGTCGACCACAATGCTGTTTGTATTCTGACCTGAGGAAATGGTTCCCCCGTTTACCGTCCAGGAATACGAGAAATCAGGATGATCGGTAACCGAATAAACCTGCTGGGTAAACTCACACACTTCAAAAACATATTCCGAATGGGATTCCTCAGAACCTGCAGAAAGAAAGGCAGAAGGATTACTTTGATTGCTGTATTCTGTCTGGATCCATTCCAGTGGCCTGGCAGCAGATTGTATGCGTATTTCATCCAAAATTCCTGTGTACCCCTGAACCTCAGTAATACTTGCTCCGAGAGCAAGCCCCAGTGAATCATAATCAGATATAATACCGCCGGAAGATGTTGCCCGCCGTAAATAGTCATTAATATACAAACGTGCTTCCGAACCATCATAAGTTCCCGTCAGAAGATAATTTGTATTATCAAGAATTTCATTATTATTGGATGCAGCCCAAACAGGTCCTGAAGGGACAGCTATATGAAAAACAGCTTTTGTTTCATTATTACCATCAAATTGAAAACCATACGGCCCAAATGGTGTTCCCTCAGGATTTCCGTACCAAACAAGTTTTGCGTAAGTATTCTGATCTCCCGAACGTCTCATCCAGAGCGAAACAGTAATGTTTTCCTCCGGTTCCAATAAATCATTCTTATCAACAGAAATAACCTCGTTCCCTGCAAACTCCTGTCCATCGGCAATCATTCCGGAAACATCGGTTGAACCAGAATTGGTGCCGTCCAGATTGTGGGCGGTTGCATCGGCAAAATCATTGTGAAGGTGCCATACTCCAAGGTAATAGGGATTCCAGGCCAAAACAGATGACTGGTCAATGTTCACCTGCGGATTCCCATAGTACATATAAAATGAGTAATCCGTAGAGGCCTGAAGTGCAGGAATCCGCACCCAGGCAATGAGGGTTCCGGTTCCTGCATTATAGCTTTCCAGGTCGTGGAACAATTGATTCCCGTCTGGGTCGGAAAACACAATATCGTATCCGTTGACATTCTCCACATGTGCCTTCAGGTCAGCGTCACTTTCCAGTTTTACCAGTATTGGAAAATCGCTGAGATTACCGGCAATTTGGGAACCATCTAAGGTCAGGGTTTTCCGGTAGGCGTAACCCAGGGTAACCAGAGGCTGGACCTCCAGGCTGACTTCGGCAGTTCCGTCCATCCATTGCCGGCATCCGGTACTGGTATTAAGAGCTCTTACCCGGTAGGCTCCCTCCGGTAATCCGTTCCAGTTCAGGGGCCCTCCCGTTCCGGTTAGCATGGTTCCGTATGCGACGCCGTTTTTGTACAGACGGTACTCAAAATTCGATCCTGACTGGGAGCCGTCGAGGGTAACCATCCCATTCACCGCATCCGGGCAAAAACTGCCTCCCCCTGTAACCGAAAAAATTTCCGGACATGGATTATATGCACAGAGGCCGAAGGTACCTGAAGTCCCCGAATTCCCCCAGAACCTGATCCAGAGATCTTCTCCCGGCGTCAGACCCGATAATTCCAGGTAGGGCATTAACCCAGCTCCGTGATAATCATCATCGCAGGTAATGAGAGTAGGAGAAGCACAATTCCCCCGGTAAACGGCCATGGAACCGTTGGTCAGGGTTCCTGCTTCCGCATCAATATTCAATTGTCCCGATGAAGGGGCGTTAAGATGAAACCAGACATCCTGATCGCCTGCCGTCCAGTTGCACCCGGGATCCGGAATTCCCGAATCATCGGCATATTTATTGGAAAAGTAACTGAAATCACAGGAGGAACCTACCGGAAGTTCCGTGGCATCGCAGGGATCATTATTGCTTTCTTCTATCCGGTAAAAAGAGGAGGGATTGGATTGGTTCCTGTATTCGGTCAGCAGCCAGTCGGCAGAACGGGCTGTGCTGGAAATCCTGAGCTCGTCCATTAATCCATGGAAGAACCTTCCGGTTTCTTCCAGATTCTCTCCGATTCCTACATCATAACTGGTTAATTCAATTTTACTTGCAGTAGTGCTGCCTTCCTCTGCCCCATTAATATAGATGCGAACAATCCCCCCATCAAAAGTCCCTGCTACATGATACCAGGTATTATTCGAAAGATTTGTTGAAGCATAAGCTGTTCTGAAGCCGGCATCGTAAATGGTAAAAGCAGGATTATTCCCGTTAGAAAAATGCAGATTGTACGATTCATCCGATTTCTGGCAAATAGCAATCCATCCACTCTGGTCACTGCTTTTTCTCACCCAGGCCTGCACGGTCACTCGGTTACCAATATGCATGTCGAGCGACTCATCATGTGGAGCAGATAAATAAGCCGTGGAACCATCAAAATTACGGGCTGTGCCTATTAAGGAGGGAATTTCGGTAGTTCCGTAATTGGTTGCATTATTCCCGTTGCTGGTTGCATCATCGAAATCGCTTCCTGAAAAATGCCATATTGCCCTGTAATTGGAATCCCAGGTACTGGTAATGGAAGTAGGTGAGGTAATGGAGGAATTCCCATAATAAAGGTAGAATTCGGTATCGGTAGTCGAGCTCAGAGAAGGAATTCGTATCCATACAACCAGTTGACCTGAAACACCATCATACAGATCAATCTGATGATCCAGGGTACTGACATGATCCTGGGAGAATTGGATGTCATATCCCTGATTGCTGGTTACAAATCCTCCGTTGGCTTCGGTGGCGAGTTCCCCATCGGTGATATTTACAAGAACAGGGAAATTGGTCAGATCTCCTGCTACCCGGGTATGGTCGATCACAATCTTCTTCCGGTGTGAATATCCGCTCAGCCACTGGGAATAGCCATTACTTACCGACAAAATCAGTACAAGAAAAAAGAAGAATATCTTTTTACATCGAGCCATACCTTCCCTGAAGGTAAAAATATTCCCCCGCCTTCAGGGGCCGGGATTTTCCCTTTATACTAATATCAGCCTCCAGCCATCACCCTGTCTGTAATTCGAAGGACAAGCAATGAATCCTTTTGGTTGCATGGTCATGGCTTCCCCATCAATTTATTATTTCTCTTGTAATCAACAGTTTACTAAGCTATTCTCAAAAATTTAAAATTTTTCAATATAATAATTTGTACATAACTACATACATTGACATACCAACTATTTCCGCCACCGATTTTATTATGCCTCTCTGCACAGGGATTCAGTCGCCTGAATATATTGTTTTTACGACAAAATTCCTCAAAAGTTCAGATAATTGACAGAATGAATCGATTATTTGACCAATCCAGCCATTTTTTTGATGCTCCATAAATTTTTTACTTTTACAGCCTATACCCATGAATGATGGAAGAAGAACTTGAACGTTTACGGCAGGAAGTGCTGCACTGTACCCGTTGTCCACTCCACGCCAGCCGGAAGAACCCGGTGTTAGGCATGGGAAATCCGAAGGCCAGGATTATGTTGATCGGGGAAGGCCCCGGGGCCGATGAAGACAGGCAAGGATTGCCTTTTGTAGGCAGATCAGGGCAATTATTGGATAAAATCCTGGCTGCCTGTGGATTCAACCGGAAAGATCATGTGTTTATCGGGAACATTGTAAAATGCCGCCCCCCGCAAAACAGGGTGCCGACCCCCTCGGAACGGGCTGCCTGTTTGCCCTATCTGCTGAAGCAAATCGAACTGATTGATCCGCCGATTCTTGTGCTGCTGGGATCAACGGCCCTGCACGGATTAATCGATTCGGAAGCAAGGATTACCCGGGTCAGGGGTCAGTGGATTACCTGGAACAACCGCCTGGTAATGCCGGTATACCATCCCGCTGCACTGTTAAGAAATCCGAACCTGAAAAGGGAAACCTGGGAAGATTTCAAACAAATTGTATACAAATACCGTGAACTGGTAGATCCGGCCCATTATTCCGCTCACTGCTGAACGTAACGAATCTTCCGAAGGATTCCTGCTAAAATAATTAAATACAGCATTTAAATAAGCGGAGTAAAGATCAGATTCATTACAATATCAACATGGCATCGCCATATGTTCCGAACCGGTATTTCTTTTTAATGGCCAGTTCATAAGCTTCAAAAAGAAATTCATATCCGGCAAAGGCCGACACCATCATCAGCAGGGTTGAAAGCGGGAGATGAAAATTGGAAACCATCCGGTTGGGAACACTGAATTCATAAGGTGGAAATATGAACTTGTTGGTCCATCCATCATAGGGTTTCAGCATACCTGTGGTAGATACGGAACTTTCCAGTGTACGAAGAACAGTTGTTCCCACGGCACAGACATTATTTTGCCTTTCCTTGGCGCGATTCACTATTTGTGCTGCTTCCTCACTGATCAGGATACGTTCCGAATCCATTTTATGTTTGGTCAGGTCTTCCACATCCACCGTACGAAAATTTCCCAGACCCACATGCAGTGTAATAAAGGCAAATTCTATTCCCTTGATTTCCAGCCTTTTTAAAAGCTCCCTGCTGAAATGCATACCGGCGGTAGGAGCAGCTACTGCACCTTCATGTTTGGCGTATACGGTCTGGTATCTTTCCTGGTCGGCAGGTTCCACTTCCCTGCGGATAAATTTGGGTAAAGGTGTTTCACCCAGTGAGTAAAGGGTTTTTTTAAATTCCTCGTAGGGCCCATCGTACAGAAACCGAAGGGTTCTTCCCCTGCTGGTGGTATTGTCTATCACTTCCGCAACCAGAACATCATTCTCACCGAAATATAATTTATTTCCGATTCGTATCTTCCGGGCAGGATCCACCAGTACATCCCACAAACGCTGTTCGCGGTTCAATTCCCGTAACAGGAAAACCTCTATTTCGGCACCGGTTTTTTCTTTGTTCCCGAATAAACGCGCAGGAAAAACCTTGGTATTATTAAATACCATAACATCTTTCTCCTCGAAATAATCAATAATTTCTTTGAATATCCGATGCTCAATTTTCCCAGTATCCCTGTGTAACACCATCAAACGGGATTCGTCCCTGTTTTTAGCAGGATATTTGGCAATCAGCTCCTCAGGCAAATGATACTTATACTGTGATAATTTCATACTTTTATCTCCCTGATATATAAGTGGTCCTTTATACGCAAAATTAGCCTATTAGTTATATGTTTTGCAACACTTTTTTAAATAAATCTATGCTCATGGCATTCTTCAGTTCATACGGACCAATGGCGGTTCTGACAAGTTCTTTAAGGTAAGCCCCCGTACCCAGACTTTCCCCGATATCTCTCACCAATGACCTGATATAAGTGCCCTTGCTGCACAGAATATCAAGAGTTACCAAGGGAAGATGATATTCCAGCAGTTTCACATGATAAATCCGGATGACCGATGGTTTCATTTCCACCTTTTTCCCTTTCCGTGCATATTCATAGGCTCTTTCTCCGTTTACATATTTGGCAGAATACACCGGCGGGATCTGTTCCTGTTCTCCGCAAAATTGTTCCAGCAGTTTTTCAATCTCCTCTCTGGTAACAAATGAATAGTCATATTCCCCGTCAAATTCCGTTTCAAGATCAAAAGAAGGCGTGGTTTTGCCCAGTTCAAGGGTCGCAATATATCTTTTGTCCAATCGCTGGAATTCCTGTATTCTTTTTGTGAATTTTCCCGTGCACACAATCATAAGCCCCGTAGCCAGAGGGTCAAGTGTTCCGGCATGCCCCACCTTCAGCTTTTTAATCCCCAGCTGCCGGGAAATAAGGTTTCTTACCTTACCAACCAGATTAAAAGAAGTCCATCCATAAGGTTTGTCAAACAACAGGAATTCGCCGTTTACAAAATCCAATGTTCTGCCTGCATCTTTCATAAAAGTGACAAAATAACAACCAATGTCCCCATGGCAAAACAATACACAGAAAAATAGATCAGCCTCCCCTTTTTCACCAGCCGGATCATCCATGCACAGGCCATGAGTCCTGCCAGGAAAGCTCCCAAAAAACCGATCCCGAGTATTGAAAGACTTTCCTGAGCAGATACCCCTCTGAGTTTTGTAAAAATATCCACCGCATTGATTCCTATTACCGGGGGCAACACCATTAAAAAAGAAAAACGTGTAACCTCTTCACGCGAAACCCCGGCTATTAGGCCTGTTGATATGGTAGCTCCTGAACGAGAAATTCCCGGTATCACCGCAATTGCCTGGGCAATACCCATAAGAAGGGCACGCCAGGTATTCATTTTACCAGGTTTCGGATGGATCTTCACGGAAAGTAACAACAACAAAGCGGTAATCCACAGCATGAAACCCACGAATATAGTATTTCCGCTGAACAGTCTTTCAACCTGCCGCCAGAACAACAGGCCCGTAATACCTATCGGGATCATAGACAACAGAATATAGACCACATATTTTGTTTCAGCATTCCATCTAAACCTGAAAAAACCATTGACCAGTTGATAAATATCCTTCCGGAACACCACAAGGGTACTCAGTACGGTAGCGCCATGAACCACGATAGTGAAGGTAAGGTTCTGCTCCAGCTTTGTCCTGAACAAAGCATTCCCAAGCTCCAGGTGCCCGCTGCTGCTCACAGGCAAAAATTCTGTCAAACCCTGTACAATACCCAGAATCAGGGCTTCATACCACTCCATAATTTGTATAAATGAATAACAGGCAATAAAACAGAGGCGCTATCCGCAATCCCTTTATTTTTCCTCAGGAGGTTTATGTTTATACATAATGGCTACCAGTTCAATAACAAATCCCAACAATACAACAAGGGGGGCCAGTGTAATGCGCCTGAAACTGAATATTTCCTCGCTGAACACATTCGGATCATTTGACTTTCCTCCCATCATCAGCAGGAAACCGATAATAATAATACCAAAACCGGCCGCCAGTAAAATATAGTTCTCCTTTCTAAAGGCAAAGTCAGCATTTCTGGTTTTTTCTGGTTGCTTTCTGGCCATATCTGAATAAATTATTAATAATACAGTTTATCGGTCTTCATGTTTAAATACTTATTGACTGCAAAATAAGTGGAAATCCAGTTAATTACCACCCCCAGGAATAGAATACCTGCAAATAGAATCAGGATCATATAGTAGTCGGTAAAAGCCAGCATTTCACTGAACTCCTGATGTACCATGTAAATCCCTCCAGAAAGTAAGCCACAGGCAAGTAATCCCGCCACCAGCCCCTGAATAGCGCTTCTGGCCAGAAAAGGCCTTCTGATAAATGATCGCTGCGCCCCCACCAGTTGCATGGTATTGATCAGAAAACGCTTGGCATAGATCGATATCCTGATGGTATTGTTGATCAGGGTAAGAGCAATAAGAAAAAGCATCGTACTGAAAAGCAACAGGATCAGACTGATCTTCCGAACATTTTCATGTACCAGATGTATGAGTGATTTCTGGTAAAATACCTCCTGTACCAGTTCATCTTCTGCCAGTTCTCTTTCAATCCAGGCAATACTGTCTGGGTTAGCATAAGGGGCATGCAGGTACACATCGATGGAGGCTGGCAGCGGATTGTAACCCAGAAAATCGACAAAATCCTCCCCCAGCTCTTGCTGTAACTCTCTGGCTGCTCTTTCCTGAGAAACATATTCGGTTGATTTTACATATCCCGAAGCATCCAAATTTTTCTGAAGCCTGATGATATCCACTTCTCTTGCACTTTCTCTAAGGATCAGGGAAAGGCTGATGTTTTCTTTTACATAACCTGCCAGCTTACTGGAATTAAGCAATAGAAGCCCGATCAAACCGATTAGTAGCAATACAAGCGATATACTGATAATGGCCGTAAGGGAAGAGCTTCTCAGCCTTCTTCTTGTAATGGTTGAATCGTTTGCTTTCATTTGCTGTGATTACCCCGACAAATATAGGAAATAATCTTCCCTGCCTGTCAAAACTTTATCCTGGCATACCGGAAGCCCGGGAAATCTTTCATTCAACAAATTCAATCCATCCGTAAGGATCTGGTTCATCACCCGTTTGAATTCCCGTCAGTTTTTCATACAACCGGAGGGTTATTTTGCCGGGATTCCCGTCTCCGATCACATATTCCCTGTTCATAACCGGATCTGCAATCTTTTTGATGGGAGAAATAACAGCAGCTGTTCCGCAGGCTCCGGCTTCCTCAAAAAGTTCAAGCTCTTCCACCGGAACTTTCCTTCTTTCCGTTTTCAGACCCATATCTTCAGCTATCCTGATCAGGCTTTTATTTGTAATGGAGGGAAGTATGGAAGGTGAATCAGGGGTTATATAGGTATTCTCCCTGATCCCGAAAAAATTGGCAGGGCCGCATTCATCAATATATTTTTTTTCTCTGGCATCCAAAAAAACAACATTGGAATATCCGGCCTGATGGGCTGCCTCAATGGCTCGGAGACTGGCGGCATAGTTACCACCCACTTTTATGTTCCCCGTTCCCAGAGGAGCGGCACGGTCACAATCCCGGCAAATCATCATCTCTACCGGTTTCATTCCCTCTTTGAAATAAGGACCTACCGGTGTAACAAAAACCATAAACAGGTATTCTCCTGAAGGTTTTACTCCCACTTCAGGGCCTGTACCAATCAACAGGGGGCGAATATACAGAGATGCCCCTGACCCATGTGGTGGGATAAATTCCCGGTTCATGCGAATGGCAGTGAATACCGCATCCCGAAATAGCGATTCCGGCACAACTGCCATACGTATTCCTTCAGATGAACTCTTCAGCCTCGCTGCATTGTCCTGCCACCTGAACACCCTGATTTTTCCATCTTTGCCCATGTAAGCCTTCATTCCTTCAAATGCTTCCTGCCCGTAATGCAGGCTTGTAGCAGCAATGTGAATCGGAACATATTCTGAAGAGGATAATTCCAGGGCTCCCCATTCCCCGTTCCGATAATAGCAACGTACATTGTAGTTTGTTTTTTTGTAACCAAAGGGCAATTTTTTCCAGTCGGAGATTTCCATTTTATGTGATATTTTAAAAATCCATTGCGAAGGTAAATTTTTCCTGATGATCCATCAAGAAAAAAAGAATGTCATAAGGCAGCTGTCATTCCTGCCATTTCAGCTCACTAAGAGAAGCCCGTTGTTTATCCTTTTTCACTTCCCTTAATCGTTCTGCAATATCCGTGTAGAACCTGTGAGTGTTCAGAAATTCGATTTGTTGTTGTTTCCACTCCTCAAAAGAACCTGCCTTACCGTATCCAAGCTCCTCTTTGTACAATTCCAGACAAAGGGGGATGAAATCGACCCGTCCCACATAATCATATTCTGCATCATGCAGGATCTGTTCCAGCAGTTCCCCGGGCGGTTTGTTATTATGCAACGACATGATCAGCCCGCATATTCTTTCTATCTGGGCAGGATCATATTTATATCGGGACAAGATATCCCGGGCCATTTCACATCCCGCTTCCGGATAACGGAAATAATCCTCGAGCATCCCGATATCATGAATCAGGGCAGCCGTACGCAATATCAGCATATCCTTCGGGGCAATACCGTATGCCCTTCCAAGTAACTCAGCCTGGGTATACACCTGCAGGGTATGTTTCAATGTATGAAAATACAGCTTGATTCCTGTTGCCGTTTCGAACCTCCTGACAATTTCATTTTCCAGGTCGTTCAATCTCAGTATCTGCAACTGAATCAGAAAATTTTCATTGGGGCCACCGTCGGCTTCACGCGCCAGCTCCGGACGGATTCCCTTCACAAAATACATGTCGATTTCCCCCTTGTATTTTACCGGCATTTTCCCCCTGTATTCACAGATGAAAAAATCTTTGACAAAAGCATAGGTTGAGCCGGAGATATTCACTTTCCCGGGTTCTCCGCTCGATTCCATCCTGCTGGCCGTATTGACCGTATCTCCCCAAATATCATAAGAAAGTTTTTTCTGACCCACAACGCCGGCAATAACCGATCCCGTATGAATACCGATCCGGATATCCCAGAATTTTTTACCCAGTTTTTCAGACTTCTCCTGCAGTTCGGTTATGTATCTCTGCATCTCCATTGCAGCCATTACCACATCCACCGGGTTGGTGCAATTCTTCTCGGGAATGCCTCCTGCACACATGTAAGCATCTCCAATTGTCTTGATCTTTTCAATATTGTATTTTTCCATAACCGAATCAAAATGGAAAAATATACGGTCAAGCTCATCAATCAGCACTTCAGGATTCATCTGTTCAGCTATCCGGGTAAATCCCTGAATATCACTGAACAAAACCGTCACCATATTGTATTTCTTCTTCGTAGCCTTGCCGGTCATTTTAAGTTCATGGGCCGTATCCTTTGGCAGCACATTAGATAAAAGTTCTTCCGTTTTGTCCTTTTCCCTGATCATTTCCTCTGTCCGTTCATTGATAATCTTTTCCAGTCTGAAGCGCTCCCGGGCAAACCGGTAGGACCATCCCCTGAAAAAAGCCAACAACAGCAATAAACCCAGAATGGTATACAATATGTAAGCCAGGCGCGTAGCATAAAACGGCCTGATCAGCTGGACAAAAAACGCATCATATGAAATAACCGCGGAAGGAATCCCTGTATAACATCCAAAAACTTCAAAAAACATACACCCGACGGCCAGTATGAAAAAAAAACGTTTCAGTTGATGCGTATTAGGGAGAAAATTCATAAATTGGAAAATTCGTTCTTTTGTATCAAAAATAAAACAATTATTAGGTTCTAATCATTTTATTTTTCCTTAATCTGAATCTATATGGAAAAGAAGAAGACCATCCTGGTGCCGACAGACTTCACCGTAGTTGGGGGTTATGCCCTGGAACATGCTGTGAAGGTGGCAAAAATTATGAAGAATGAAATCACCCTCCTGCATATCGTAAAAGACGAAAAAGAAATACCGGAGGCCGAAAAAAAGTGTCACAAAATTGCCGATGATACTTTTGAGCACCATTACATTAAACCAAATATAATGGTCCGGCCGGGCAGCATTTTCACCACCATAGGAGAAGTGGCCAATGAAGTGGATGCAAATCTGGTCATTATGGGAACTCACGGAATCAGGGGAATGCAAAAACTGACCGGTTCATGGGCACTAAAAGTGATCGTCAGTTCCAAAGTACCTTTTGTTATTGTGCAGGAACCTCCCACTACCAATAAATTCGAAAAAGTGGTATTCCCTGTTGATTTCAGGAAGGAAACAAAAGAAAAAAATATCTGGGTGAATTATCTTGCACAGTATTATAAATGCAAGTTCTACATTTTCAAGCAGGACATCAAAGATAAGGTATTCCGCACCCGGGTTATGTCGAACCTGACCTTTACAAAGAAATACCTTGATTCCAAAAACATCGAATACGAAATTCACACCGCCCCGGGAAAGAAAAAATTCTATGCCGAGACCATCCAGTTTGCCCATGATATGCATGCCGATCTGATCCTGGTGATGACCACCCGTGATATCGGGCTGGCAGATTACATGCTCGGAGCAGAAGAACAGAAGATCATTGCCAACAATGCCAAAATACCTGTTATGTGCATTAACCCCAGGCCTGAACTGTTTATTTCCGGAGGCTTCTCAGCAATGGGAGGGTAAAAATGCTTACCGGTATTGCCATTTTTTATACTATTTTCCCGGAATATTCCACCAATCAGGCATTTACCCTTCCGGGACCTTTCACTCCTATGCAACCGGCAAACCTTCTTTCTTCTGATAGTTCAGGCCCGGCTATGCTTAAGCAATAAGATGACCTAAATTTCTGTTTATCCATCCAAACCCATCATGATGAAATATTACAAAACCACTTTGTTTCTTATTTCTCTTATTCTTGCCTCCTCCTGTGCACAAAGGGAAACAGGCGAGGAAAGAATCAACCTGGCCGTTATCGCAGATCCTTCCACCAGCTTCCGGTACGGAAGAGACATGAACTGGCTGAACGACGGGCTTACACCCATGGAAGTAGATCAGCGCATGAGGCGCTTCCGCAGGCGGAGACCACCGTCGGCGCAATGGATACAGTATGCCTGGAACCAGCCTGTTACCACTGATGAAATTTCTCTGTTTCTTTTCGATTATGACAGTATATTTCCCCTCCCGGAGGAATATTCCGTAAAATACTGGAACGGGGAGGAATTTGTTCCTGTAAAGAATATATCGGAAATAACCGTCGAAAATAAAACATTCAACAACATCACTTTTGATGAAGTGGAAACAACCATGCTTCGGGTGGAAACAGATTCCGCATATTCTTTCCCCACCAATGTGCTGGAATGGATCGTTTATAAAACGAAAGATTCACCCCCCTGCGCCCCGATTGTTTCAGCCGGTGTTGACCGCAGTGTCATTACCGGCGGGAAAACATATCTTTCGGGCAATGTAAAATCGGTTACCCCGGTGGATAAGTTTACCTGGAGTAAGGTGTCCGGTCCGGGGAAAATACTATTCGAAAACCGCCGCGACCCGGTCACTACCGCTACATTTTCTGAGCCGGGTGAATATATCCTGCGCCTCACTGCCAGAGAAAACCGCCAGAAGGGATTCTCCGAACTTCTTGTAAAAGCTGTGAACCCTCCGCCCAAAGAAAGACTCGACGTGGTCTACACAAAAAAATACTCAATGGATAATCCCCTTTGGAACGACCGCATCAAGGCCATTATCGTCAACTGGATCCCTCATTGCATCTCACAGATTGAAAAAACCGACCTGGAAACCGGACAGGGTGGACTGGACAATTTCATTGAAGCCGCCAAAGCCCTGCGAGGAGAACCCCATGGCAGCCACAAAGGATATGTATTCTCCAATGCCTGGGTACATCAAACCGTCGAATCCATGTGTCTGGCCCTGATGGTCAACCCACAGGGTGATCCTGATATCATTCAGGCCCAGGAACTAATGAAAAAGAAACTGGAAGAATGGATCCCCATTATCCTGGCTGCCCAGGAACCCGACGGATACCTGCATACCGCTTACACTCTCCGCGACACATCCCGCTGGAAAAACCGCTGGGAAGAAGCTAACCGCACCGCCCACGAAGGATATGTGGCCGGTTATTTTATCGAGTCGGCCATCAATCATTACACACTGACCAACGGTACCGATACCCGGCTATACGATGCGGCCAAAAAACTGGCCGATTGCTGGGTAAATAATATCGGTCCGGATAAAAAGGAATGGTGGGACGAACATCAGGAAATGGAACAGGCCCTGGTACGATTCGGCCGTTTTGTAAATGACATGGAAGGCAACGGAAAAGGCGACAGCTACATTGAACTGGCCAAATTCCTGCTCGATTGCCGCGGAGGCGGAAACGAATACAGTCAAAGTCATTTGCCCGTGCAACAGCAATACGAAGCGGTAGGACATGCCGTAAGAGCCGTATACAGCTATTCTGGCATGGCCGATGTGGCTGCGGAAACAGGAGATATCGAGTACCAGAGTGCTGTCATGTCGCTGTGGGACAACATTGTCAATAAAAAATACTATGTAACTGGAGGCATTGGAAGTGGAGAAACATCTGAAGGCTTCGGTCCGAATTATTCCCTCCCTCATCGGGCATATTGCGAATCATGTTCGAGCTGCGGACTGATCTTTTTCCAGTACAAAATGAACCTGGCCTATCATGATGCCAAATATGCCGATCTGTATGAGGAGACAATGTACAATGCCCTGCTGGGATCAATTGACCTGGAAGGGAAAAATTATACTTATACCAACCCCCTGATTACGAACACAGCCCGCTATCCCTGGCATGTTTGCCCGTGTTGTGTGGGAAACATTCCCAGAACCCTGCTCATGATTCCCACCTGGACCTATATGACGGGAGAAGACGGTATTTATGTCAATCTTTTTAATGGTTCTACTGTGCTGGTAGAGGAAGTAGCCGGCACGGATGTCGAAATGATTCAGAAAACAGATTATCCATGGAATGGGAAAGTCAGTATCACCGTCAATCCCCGGGAAAGCAAGGAATTCTCGGTATTTGTCAGAAATCCCAACCGCACAACCAGTGAACTCTACCAGCCCGAACCCGAAGTGAAGGGCCTCCTTTCACTTACCGTAAACGGGAAAGCCTTTGAAGCCGATCCCGTGCGTGGCTATACGGAGATACGAAGAATGTGGAAACCGGGAGATGAAATAGCATTCGAACTGCCCCTTGAAATACAAAAAATCACCCCCATCGATAAAATCGAAGCTACACGCGGGCAGGTAGCCTTCCGGTACGGCCCGCTGATCTATAATGTGGAAGAAGCCGACCAGCCCGATATCGAACAGCCGGTGGGAGAAAACGGATGGACAGCACGCTGGAATCCCGACCTGCTGCACGGGGTAATAACCCTTCATGGTACCTGGGCCGACGGCAGTCCTCTCACAGCTATTCCCAACTTCGCCCGGGCCAACAGGGATGCAGATCCGGATCCCGGGAGAATTGGAACATCAAAAGTCTGGATAGATGCCCGGTAGATAAACCGTGGTCCCCTGCAGGGGACCACGCCCATCTTCGGGCTGATATACTTTGTGAAAATATGGGGATAAAACTGGTTTTTGCTACCAACAATGAGCATAAACTTCGGGAAATAAAACACATGCTGGGATCCGGCTATGAAGTGGCCGGTCTTCGCGAAACAGGAATTAACGGGGAGATACCCGAACCTTACCCCACCCTGGAAGAAAATGCCCTGGCCAAAGCCCGGTATGTTCATAAAAGAACGGGGCTGAATTGTTTTGCCGATGATACGGGACTGGAAATCATAGCCCTGGGAGGTGCTCCCGGGGTTTTTTCCGCCCGGTTTGCAGCGGAAGAAGGACCTTTCCCCAACCAGGAATCATCCTATCGGGCCAATATGAAAAAAGTGCTTCGCCTGATGGAAGGAATTCCCCGTCGCGAGGCGCGTTTCCGTACAGTCATTGCCCTGATCATGGATGGAAAAGAATACTTTTTCGAAGGACAGATAAAAGGAACGATCCTCGACAAACCCCGGGGAGAAGGGGGATTCGGCTACGACCCCATATTCATGCCCGAAGGCAGGAGCAGGTCTTTTGCCGAAATGAACCTGGAGGAAAAAAACAGGATCAGCCACCGGGGAGAAGCGTTCAGAAAATTACAGGAATTTCTAACATCGTGAAAAACATCTGCCTGAGCGGGATACTAAAACCCGCCTGATGACAGTTCTATCAAAAGAATAAACCCAGTCATTGAAAATTTTTTTAAAAACCTGTGTTTACACAGCCTTCCTCTGGGGCACCTGCACGTCGCTGCCGGGACAGATCGCACCCGGTCAGTGGCGTGACCATCTCCCCTACAATGCCCCCTTTCGAATAGCACTGACCCCAAACCGCACCTGGGCCGCCACAAAAGAAGCCCTGTTCAGTTACCATCATACCTTTCATTCTGTGGAAAAACTTTCCCGGATACACGGATTGAACGATATGGATATAAGTTGTTTCGAATACATCCCCGAAAAAAACATCCTGTTTGTGGGTTATGAAAACGGGAATATTGACATGATCGTCAACGGCGAAATCCAAAATCTGGCCGATATAAAACGGTATACCGGTTTCACGGGAAACAAACAGATCCACCACGCCCTGTATGTTTCACCCTACCTGTATCTTTCAACGGGCTTCGGAATCATTGTGATGAATCCCGAAAAACGGGAAATGAAAGACACCTATTATATAGGTCCTATGGGATCCCCAATGGAAGTCTTCCAGATGGCCACTGACGGAACATACCTGTATGCAGCCACCAAAACAGGTGTTTTTCGGGCCCCAAAAGACGATCCCAATCTGGTCAATTATGCCGTTTGGGAAACCCTTCCCGGCTTGCCCGAACCCGAAGCAACTTATTCTTTTGTTCTTTCCCTGAACACCACCCTGTTGACTGTCAGGGAAAACGGTCTGGAAGACATCGTATACACTGAAAGGGAAGGCTCCTGGGAGATCCTGGCCAGCGGAATGAATGTCAGACAGGCACGGACCGCCAACGGGCAGTTTCTACTGGTTGCTTCAGACGGAATCCGGTTTTTTGATGAGGCAGGACAGCTGTCAACCACGGTCGATGACTATGGTACAGGAACCATCCATCCCGACGATGCTGTTCCCGGAGAAGACCTTTCGCTCTGGATTGCAGACAGCGGACAGGGAATGATTCAACTCCAGCCCGATGGTACTTCACAGCAATTTATACCCAACGGTCCCCTGACATCTGACGCCTGGCATGTGGCAGCCCGTTCCGGGAAAGTATATGTATCGGGAGGCGGCCTGGATGCCGCCTGGAACAATGTGTTTCTCAACGGGGCCGTATATGCTTTCCATGAAGAAAAGTGGAAAAGCATGATCAATTATTCTGTCCGGGATATAATAAGAATTCTGATCGATCCCACCGACCCCGGTCATTTCTGGGCAGCCTCCTGGGGCTACGGCGTTCTGGAGTATCGTGGAAACCAGTTGCTGAATGTATACAACGATGAAAACAGTACCCTGCTGAGCGTTATCCCCGGCGAAAAATACATCAGAATCGGTGGACTGGCTATCGATCGGGAAAGAAATCTATGGGTAACGAATTCAGGTGTCAGCCGGCCTGTTTCTGTACTTACCCCCAACGGGTGGAAGGGGCTGGATTACTCCATCGACGCCCCTACGCTGGGAGATATCCTGGTAACCAGGGAGGGACACAAATGGGTCCTCTTACCCAGGGGATACGGCCTGTTCGCATTCAACGACATGAATACCCCGGAAAATACAGACGATGATCTGACCCGCAAATTCAGCCTGCAGGACGAAACAGGAAATACCATCACCGGCGATGTGTTTTCCATGGCAGAAGACCGTGACGGGAACATCTGGGTTGGTTCATCCATGGGGCCTGTAGTATATTATAATCCGGAACAGGTCTTTTCAGGCGATCATTTCTATGCCAGCCGTATCAAAATCCCCGGTGAAACACCCGGCCTGGCAGATTACCTGCTGGGCAATGAAACCATCACTTCCATTGCAGTGGATGGAGGGAACAGAAAATGGCTGGGCACACTGCAAAGCGGAGCTTACCTGGTTTCACCCGATGGAACCAGGGAGATTGTTCATTTCACAACCGAAAACAGTCCGCTTCTCTCCAACCATATTCTCAGCATCGGGATTGACGACCAGAGCGGGGAAGTGTTTTTTGCCACGTCAAAAGGCCTGGTTTCATACCGGGGCGATGCCACCGGACCGGCCGGGTATTTCTCAAATGTGTACGTATTCCCCAACCCGGTAAGGGAAGATTTCACCGGACCGGTCACCATTACGGGACTGGTGGAAGATACCTGGGTTAAGATAACCGATATTACCGGAGAACTCGTGTATGAAACACGCTCGGTGGGAGGGCAGGCTGTCTGGAACGGAAAGAACCTCCGGGGTGAAAGAGTCAGTACTGGTGTATACATGGTATTCCTGACGAATGAGGACGGATCACAAACTCATGTGACCAAGCTCCTGTTCATTCACTGATCATCATCGATCAGCTGCCTGATCCTTTCAATCTGCTTTTGCTTGTTCACCTCGCGCAGACTCCTGGCTGTTTTTGTAAAATACTGATGCCCCGAAATGAATTTGATCTGCAGTTTGTTCCAGTCGTTCAGGCTGCCAATCTTGTTCTGTTCCTTCAATTCTTTATACAGGGTGTTGGAAACCGGAATAAAATCACTGCGTCCGAGATAGTCCAGATCGGAATCACAGATGATCTTCTCCAGCAGATTTTTCGGTTTGGGAGGTAACTGGGTAGCCATAATAATCTCACATATCCTGTCAATCTGTTCGGGTGTATAATGGTAAACAGGCAGCATTTCCCGTGCCATGACCGTTCCGTAATACTCATGATTGTCGTACTGAACGGTATGTCCCGCATCATGAAACAGGGCGGCGGTTTTCAGCAACAGGATCTCTTCATCCGAACAGCCTTCCGCCCATCCGATCAGTTCCACTTCCGTCACCACATCCACCGTATGTTTCACATTATGGTAATAGAGATAGGCAGGAAGTTCCTTCTCCAGCTTATCCAGGATCACTTCCTGTATATCGGTAAACTGGATCAATCCGAATTTGATATAAAACTGCTTATTGGGTGTGAACCCGTCTTCGTTTTCAGAAAATTCCGGCCGCAGTCCCTTGACAGTGAACATATCCAGATCCCCCTTGTATTTTACCGGCATTTTTCCGTAATATTCACACTGAAAGAACTCCTTGACCAGCTCATAAGTGAATACCGAAATCAGTACCTCACCGGGTGCACCGGCCGACTGGAGCCGCGTGGCAGTATTAACGGTATCTCCTTTGATGTCATAACTGATTTTCGTTTTGCCCATGGCCTGAGCGGTAACCGGGCCTGTATGAACCCCCAGCTGCAGCTGCCAGTAATTCTTCCCCTTACTGGATCGCCTTTCCCGGTGCTTTTGTAAATAGTGCTGCATCTCCAGGGCAGCCATCACCACATCTATGGGGTTGGTAATATTCTTCTGCGGAATGCCTCCGGCACACATGTAGGCATCTCCAATGGTCTTTATCTTCTCAATGTTATATTTGGATACAATATGATCGAAATGGAAAAAAATCTCGTCCAGTTCATCCATCATGGCTTCCGAATCCTGTGCACCGGCAATCCTGCGGAATCCCTGAATGCTTGCAAACAGCACCGTGGCCATTTCAAACTTCAGGGAGCGGGTTTTTTCAAGGCTTCTCAGACCTCTGGCAATCTCATCTGTAGAAAGGGATTCAAGCAAAGCTTTGTGTTTTTCATTCTGCCGCCTCAGTTTCTCATTCTCCTTCTGAAGCTTCTTGATCACTTCTTCCAGTTCCTGGTTTTGCTTGGCAAGTTTCTTTATCCTCTTAATCAGTTCCTCGTCTTGTCGGATGTCCATAAATATTCGTTTTCTGTAAAAGTAAAAATTTTTATCCACAGTATTTTTCCCCTCAGAAAGACAAAAAGAATTGCAGATTCTCCTGTCAGATATTTACTTTGAATACCGTTTCAGAAAAAACCATGCTGGTCAAAACAAAAGGCATTGTCCTGCACCATATCAAATACAGCGACTCACGTCTTATCGCTCAAATATATACCGAGTTGCACGGAAGGCAATCATTCCTGATAAGAAATCCCCACGGAAAGAAAACATCCTTAACCCCCGGTCTGCTGCAACCCCTGTTCATGATTGAAATGGAGGCATACCATAAAACTTCACGTGAAATACAGCACCTGAAGGAACTGAAACCCCTGATTATATTCCAGTCCATTCCTTACGACATCAGAAAAAGTGCCGTGGCATTATTTCTTGGAGAAATTCTATACCGTACCCTGCGGGAAGAAGAACCCAACCCTCCCCTGTTCGAATTTCTGCAGAACAGCATTCATTATTTCGACCTGATCAGGGAAAAGTTTCTGTGGTTCCACCTGATATTCCTGGTGCAATATACCCGCTTCCTGGGTTTCTTCCCAAATAACAATTATTCCCAGACCAGGACCTACTTCGACCTGAGAGAAGGTTCTTTTACAGAGTCCCCTCCAGCTCATCCCCATCATTTACAACCTGACGAAAGCCGCCTGCTGAACGATCTGCTGCTGTCCTCCCTGCACAAGCCGTTCGATCCTGGCCGGAACGGTCATTTCCGGAAATACATGCTGGAAAAGTTGCTGACTTATTACCGCTTACATATTGAAGGCATGGGGGAGGTGCGTTCTGCTCAAATAATGCATGAACTCTTCCATTAATCCCTGAAAAATACCGGTTCGTCAAAAAATACTGCTTCCAAACAATCTTCGTTGTAAATTTTACCCGTTATTTCAGGATACCTGCTGCATGAACATTGCTGATCCTGCTGAAAAAGGCGCTGCTTTTGTTGACCGCTTGTATGCCCGGGCCAACGGATCCCATGTTATCGATCTGGCCAGGGAGTATCCGGTTTTTGAGCCCCCTGCCGCCCTGGTAAGGCAGGCCGTGGAACATACACAAACCAAAAGTAATCTGCGGGTCCCCTGTGAAGGGATCCTTCCCCTCAGGCAATCCATTGCCTCCCGGCTCAATCAAATGTATTCCCACTTATATGATCCGGAAACGGAAGTTACCATTACGGCCGGCGGAACCCAGGGAATGCATACCGCCATATCCGCCCTGGTGGAAGAAGGCGATGAAGTAATTGTGTTTGAACCAGCTCATGAAATATATGTTCCCGCCATCCTTTCAAACGGAGGAAGACCTGCCTACATTACATTGAAAAAGAACCATTTCCGTATCGACTGGGAAGAAGTACAAAAAATGATCAACAGCCGCACCCGGCTGATTATCATCAACACTCCTCATAATCCCACCGGAACCATTCTTTCTTCTTTCGATATGGAAAGGCTGCAAAAAATCATACAGGGAACACGTATCCGGGTTATCAGCGATGAGGTTTTTGAACATCTTATTTACGAAGGCTTTGAACACCAGAGCGTGGCACGGTTCCCTTACCTGGCTGAAAACAGCCTGATCGTATCTTCCTTCGGAAAAAGTTTCCATGTGTCAGGTTGGAAAATCGGTTATTGTGCCGGCCCTTCTGCACTCATGGAAAAATTCAGGAGAAAGCAACAGTTTCAGATTCATTCTGCCACAGTTCCCTTCCAGTACGCCCTGAACGATTATCTGATCGGAGAATTTTCCCCGGCTGCTGTGTCACAGTTCTATGAAAACAAACGCAATGTTTTTATCGAACACCTAAAAAAAACCGGTTTCAAAATCATCAAACCGTCGGGAACTTTCTTTATACTTCTTGATTTTGAAGAGATATCCAAGCAGAAGGATACCGAATTCGCAGAAAATTTACTCGAAAAAAAAGGCATTCTGGTCCTGCCCCTTTCCGTTTTTCACCATGACCATTACAACCAGTTTTTGCTCCGCCTGTGTTTTGCCCGCCCCGAAGAGCAACTGACAGAAGCCGCGGCAAAATTGTCGGAATAGATCGCTGCCGGCAGGAACTGAATTATCAAATATTCCATACCTTTGCCAGGAAGGCTAACCAAGAGCAGAAAAGTTGTATTATGCCTCTGATAAACTCCATTATATCCTGGTTTAACATCAAAAGGCATTACCAGATCGAACTTTTCCGTAAATACCCCTTTGATGTTCAGCAGGAAATATTACACAGGCTCCTGGCAAGGGCAAAAAATACAGAGTGGGGTAAAACCTACGGGTACGAATCGATCAAAACCATCAGGGATTACCGTGAGAGGGTCCCGTTACAATTTTACGAGGACATCAAACCCATTGTTGACCGTCTGCGGCAGGGAGAGGAAAATTTGCTCTGGCCAGGTGAAATAAAATGGTTTGCCCGGTCGTCGGGAACTACCAACGATAAAAGCAAATATATTCCCGTAAGCAAGGAAGCGCTGGAAGAATGCCATTTCCGGGGAGGAAAGGACATTATTGCGATTCATACACAAAATTATCCCGAAACTTCCATAATGCAGGGGAAAGCCCTTGCCCTGGGAGGAAGCCGCCGGATTAATAATTTCAGCAACCAGTCATTCTACGGCGACCTTTCCGCCATCCTGATCCAGAACCTCCCTTTCTGGGTCAGCTTTATCAAAACACCCAGTGATGACATCGCCCTGCTTGAAGAATGGGACGAAAAACTTGAAAAAATTTACCACGCTACCCTCCATGAAAATGTTACCAACCTGGCGGGAGTGCCCTCCTGGACACTCGTTCTTCTGAAATATATGCTCGAAAAAAGCGGCAAAAAGAATATGCTCGAAATTTGGCCCAACCTGGAACTTTTTACACACGGCGGCGTAAGTTTCCTACCTTACAGGAAACAATTTGAAATGCTGATCCCTTCCCCGAATATGAAATATATGGAAACATACAACGCTTCCGAAGGATTCTTTGGCATACAGGACGACCTGAACGACAATTCCATGTTGCTGATGCTCGATTATGGAATATTTTATGAATTCATTCCCATGGAAAACCTGTCGGATGATAATCCTCCTGCAAAACACATCGGAGAGGTCGAAACCGGCCGGAATTACGCCATGGTGATCTCCACCAATTCAGGCCTGTGGCGATATGTAATCGGCGACACTGTGGTATTCACTTCCCTGTTCCCGCATAAAATAATAATTTCAGGTCGTACTAAACATTTTATCAATGCCTTCGGTGAAGAACTCATGATCGATAATGCAGAAAAAGCGCTGCATATCGCCTGTGAAAAAGCCGCGGCCATGATAAAGGAATACTCGGCCTGCCCCATTTATATGACCAATGATACCAAAGGAGCGCACGAATGGGTCATCGAATTTGAAAAGGAGCCTGAAAACCTTGCCTATTTCTCCGAATTGCTCGACCATGCCCTCATGTCGCTTAACTCCGATTACGAGGCAAAACGATACAAAAACATTACACTTGACCCACCCCTGGTACACTCAGTAAAACAAGGGGTGTTCTATGAATGGTTTAATAAACGGGGCAAACTGGGCGGACAAAACAAAGTCCCCCGGCTTTCCAACTCCAGAAAATATGTGGAAGAACTGCTGGATATTCACCGGAACCTGGCCTGATACTCCTCTTCCCTGACCGCGGAAAAGGGAGAACCGGCCGGTCCGGTTGGATACCGGTAAGTGATTTCAGCATTCCCCCTCATCAAAAAAAGAACCGGAACGGTTCATGCCAATTAAGATAAATCATTTATATTTATTGTCTGCCGGAAACAGAACCCCGTCAACCGGGTGTTTTTTGCAGATTGCCTGAAAATAAAAACTTTCTGAATATGCACATCGCCATTGCAGGAAACATCGGCTCGGGGAAAACCACCCTGGCCGGTTTGCTTTCAAAACACTATGGATGGGAAGCCCATTATGAGGATGTGGATGACAATCCGTACCTGAATGATTTCTACGAAGACATGCAACGATGGTCGTTCAACCTGCAGATATATTTTCTCAACAGCCGGTTCAGCCAGATCGTTGAGATCAGAAAAAGCGGGAAATCGGTGATCCAGGACCGGACCATCTATGAAGATGCCTACATCTTTGCCCCAAACCTTCATTCCATGGGTCTCATGTCAACCCGCGATTTCGAGAATTATTTCACCCTGTTCAACCTTATGAGCTCCCTTATCCAGCCCCCCGATCTGATTCTATACCTCAGGGCATCGGTACCCACCCTGGTGAACCAGATCCAGAAACGGGGAAGAAAATACGAAAACAATATCCGCCTGGATTACCTGAAAAGGCTGAACGAAAGATACGAAGCGTGGGCCGAGTCGTACAACCTGGGGAAAATGCTGGTGATCCCGGCCGATGATTACGACTTCCCCAGTAATCCGGAACATCTCAGGGCAATTATCGATAAAATTAACGCCGAACTGCACGGTTTGTTCTGATTTTGCACCGGGGTCCCAACCTTTTTGCCGGTTTTTTCGTCTAATACGTGTAAAAAGGTTAATTCTATGAGAATACTTTTGCCCCTGCTATTATTGATTCCCGGCATATTGTTTCATTCCTGCACCAAGGAAGAATGGACCAGACCGGTGAAGGTGGTATTCTCCTTCTCCATGGATGGAATGGGAAGCACATCAGGAAAAAAGAGCCAGAATTACCTGGAGTTCCATGAAGGAAAAATGAACATCAGCCAGATTTCCTTTGAAGGATACCGGGAAACGGGTCCCAATGTTTTTTTTGATTCCGATTTTGAGTCCCCCGTACTGGCCGATCTGGCCACGGTTTCTTCCGAACCTCCGGTGGTTTTCGACATCCCACAGGGGATTTATGACCATATCAACATCACCCTGGAACTGGATGCCGAAAAACAACCCTTCAGCCTGGAACTGCACGGGATCTACCACAGCCCCAACCCACAAAAAGGGGATATTCCGTTGGTGTTTACCCTGGATCTCCCCGAAAAAATTGAAGTGAACCCGGAACCCTCTGCAGAAAACAACCAGATCTCATTCGTAAAAGACCAGCACAATGAAATCCGGATACACCTCAATACGGAAATCCTGTTTCAACTGATTTATACGGCAATGCTGGAATCTGCCGATATCTCGGGAACTGAGGAAAACAAATGCATAATGATTTCAGGAGTAGAAAATGAACAAATCTACCATCTGATCATTCTCAGACTGGAAAAGGCAATGCAAGGCTTATTGATCGATTGAAATTTACATTGGGAATCAGAAAGTACACAACGGAAGAGCTTGTTCAGGGGTGTCTGGAAAACAAGCGTGAATTCCAGCGTATGTTATATGACCAATACGCTCCTGCAATGTATGGCATCTGCCTTCAATATGCCGGTAACAGGAATCAGGCAAAGGATATCCTGCAGGACGTTTTTATCAAGATATTCCGGAACCTTCACCAGTTTGAAGGAAAAGGATCGCTGGAAGGCTGGATCAGAAGGGTGATTACCAATACGGCCATCGACCATTTCAAAACAAAAAAAAGAATCCACTTCATTCCGGGTGAGGAAACCCAAACAGAAAAAGGATATGTGGAGGAAGACATTATTTCGCAGCTGCAGACAAGCCATTTGCTGGAATGTGTCAGCCGCTTGCCCGAAGGAGCCAGAATCATTTTTAACCTGCACACACTGGAAGGCTATAACCACCAGGAAATATCTGAAAAACTGAATATTTCAGTCGGAACATCAAAATCGCAGCTTAACCGGGCGAAAACCCTGCTGAAAAAATGGATTTCTGCTGAACTGAAATGAAAAGAAAAATACCCATCACCGATTTCTGGAGAGAAAAAATGCGGCATTTCAGGGCCCTGCCTCCCGATGATGCCTGGAAATCCATTGAATTCCGGTTGGACCTGGATGAGGTATGGACCCGGATCGAAAACCGGCTGGATATTGAAGAAGTATGGGGAAAACTGGAACCCGCCCTGGAATCGGAACCAAAAAAAAGAATCCTTCCCATCTATTACCTGTTGGCTGCTTCCCTGGCCCTGCTGATTGGAATGTTCCTTTTTTTACCAGGAAAAAAACAGACCAGGCAAACGGCAGAGCAATCAGTAATCAAAACTTTGCCTGATTATCAACAGGTTATGAAAGTGCCTGAAAGAAACATAGAAACATCCGGAACGGAAGCCTCCGAACAGGCCCTGCAAAAAGCCACCATACGGCAGATTTCCACGGCTCCTGTCGATCTGTCACCGGAATCAACTGCTTCTGAAAGGAATGAATCCACTATCCATCAACTGGCAGAAGTTCCTGCTGTATCATCCTCAGTACCCGCCCCTCTCACTACCCGGTTCACCTGCCTTCCGGTTTCCGATATTCTGCCTGCAGAAATGTCCCGCACTGCTGAAACTCCCGATCCCCGTGAAGACACTGAAAAACACCAACCCTGGAAAGCAGGGATATCTACCCACATCAATAACCACTGGTTGCTGAATGAAACTACCTACGGAGGATTTGCTTCTGACAACCTGACCACCTCCCTCCCGGAAGTCGGTGTGTCTTTTCAGGTCACTTTGAGCAGAGACATCCATCCCCGGTGGGGACTGAGGGTGGAATCGGAATGGCTTGATCAGGGAGGACAATCGTACAGGCGATATATTCACGGACACTATCTGAAAAAAAGCATACACCTGCAATATTTCACGCTGCAAACCTTATTGTTGAAACACCAGCCGGGCACAAATACCGTTCTTCCCGGAAGGGGTAGTCTGCTCATGGGACTGTACGGAAGTTTTCTCTATGAAGCCCGTGAAGAAGTGGAGCGCTACCCGGCCACCGACCTGCATTCCGTTTACCGTAATTTTGATTGCGGAATCATTCTGGGTTACGAACACCCCTTCAACCTGTCCCAAAAAGTTGAGTTGAACCCCGGGATCAGGATCCATTATGGAATTCCCAATGTATTCAGAGGAAACGACATCATACCGGGATATCTTCTCCGAACCAACCGGGCTTCTTTCCGGTTTCAACTGGGTTTCAGTTACCGCTTCTGAAAATCTGAAGAAATCAGACCACCATTCCAACCCTGCAGTTCATTTTATCGTCTATCTGATGTAAACCGGAACAAAAAAAAGAAAGGAAAGGAGAACCATTATGAAAAAGAATTATTTGACTCACATATTGCTATTCGTCCTGATGACTCTCGTCATCTTTTCAGGCTGTAAAAAAGACGAAATAGAACAGGGAAATCTCTGGCTTTACCTCACTGATGCCCCCATTGACATGGAAGGCCTGGAAGGGGTATATATCACCTTTACAGGAATCAGCTACCAGGTGGAAGGAGAAAGCTGGCAATTCCTGGAAGACTTCAACGGACCGGTGATTTTCAACCTGCTCGAACTCACCGGAGGAGAAACCGCCCTGATGGGAAATTTTGAAGTGCCTGCCGGACATTATACCGGCTTGCGCTTCCACCTGGATGCCACCCAGTGGGGAATGGGACCTGTTAATAATCCGGGCTGCTTTTTAAAATATGAAAACGATTCCATCCCCCTGTTTGTCCCCAGCGGAGAACAAACCGGCTACAAAGCGGTGGGACAATTTACGGTGCCCGCCAACGGAAGTGTCGATATAACGGCAGATTTTGATGCACGTAAGTCTGTAGTAAAGGCAGGTATGTCAGGATTGTACCTCCTCAAACCCACCATTCGCATTACGGTGAATAACCAGGCCGGCGCTATCGAAGGTAAAATACTGAACATGCCTGAAAACGGATCGGTTGTGGTTTATGCTTATGAAAGCGATACCTATACCGAAGAAGAAGCCGGCGACCCGGAAGAAGGAGAATCAAGATTTCCGGGCGCTGTAACCAGCTGTAAGGCAGAAATTACCGGCGAATTTGTTTTGAGCTATCTGGCCTCCGGAACCTATGACCTGGTGGTGGCACTGTTCGAGGAAGATGCCTTTGTGGGTGTAAATAAGGTAGATAAAGACGTGGAAGTCGTCAGCGGGGAAACCACCCTGCACGATATAGAGCTCAACCCCTGAACAGGGATGTTGTTTTTCTGATTCCGGAAAGAGGCGGGAATTCCCCGCCTTTTTCTTTTTCAGGCCAGTAAACGGATCTTTTGTCTGACATCTTCCCAGTGCTCTTCCTCCATTTTTGTCCCCACCTGTTCAATGATTTTCGAAGCCAGCATGGCCCCGATGGTACCACAACGGGTTAAAGGCAGACCCTGTACCAGGCCATACAAAAAACCGGAAGCATACAGGTCACCAGCTCCGGTGGTATCGATCACCCGGGCTTCGGTAATTCCGATCCGGATGTTCTCCTTCCCTGCACGAATCACCGACCCATGCGGCCCCATTTTAATAACCGCCAGCTCACAACGGGCCGCCAGCCAATCGGCGGTTTCGGAAGCTGCTCCTCCGGTCAGTGCCATGGCTTCTTCCTCGTTGGAAAAAACCATATCCACCCCGCTGTTTATTAAATCCACTAAAAACTCCCTGTTGGCTTCCACCACATTGTAACTGGCCAGATCAATGCAGACCTTCAATCCCTTTGCGCGACCAACATTCACCACCTCTTCCACCAGAGCATAATTCTGCACCAGGTACCCTTCCAGATATAACAGATCGTACCCATCAAAATATTCTGGCCTGATGTCAGCAGCTTTCAAATCCACCGCCGACCCCAGAAAAGTGGCAAAGGTCCGTTCCGAATCGGGAGTAACCAGCACTACGGCACGGCCGGTTTCCTGACTTCCTTCCAGAAGAACGGTGCGAATACCGTGTATCCCCATATCTTTTCTGAAAAATTCACCATAGGTGTCGCGACCCGTACAACCAATATACCCGGTTTCCACCCCGAGCCTGGCCAGTCCGTGAATGGTGTTGGCTGCCGATCCGCCGGAAGCCATGGTTATATCCATCCCCCTGGCCGCTTTGAGTATCCTGGCCGATAATTCACGGTCAACCAGCTGCATGCTCGCTTTGGGAATGCCGAATTCTTCAAGCAAAGATTCATCTTCCAGCCTGATTAAAATATCAACCAGGGCATTACCAATACCAATAATCTTTTTCATAAGTTCTGCTCTTTACTGTTTCCCCCCACCTTGCAACTTGAAAAAACAACTGAAAAATACAAATATAGGTTTATTCAACGGAAACTCCTTTCTGAAGGGGATAGGCACCATTCTTAAATAAAATGGCGGTCTTCTGCATTCTCAGCAAAGCAGGCAAAGGGGGCACATAACAGGAATTTTTGGAAAAACTATTGCTTTATTTGGGCAAACCTATTATTTTTGCCACGCACAAAATTCCTCAGTAGCTCAGTTGGTTAGAGCATCTGACTGTTAATCAGAGGGTCGCTGGTTCGAGTCCAGCCTGGGGAGCAAATTCAAACGCCGGTATTGCCTTCCGGCGTTTTTTCATAGAGCCAGGCGGAAATTTCTATTTGGCTTTTTTCGGTTCAAACGGATCGCCGAAAAATTCCTTCCAGAAATTTCTTTTTCTTTTTTTCTTCTTTTTTTCCAGTTGCTCGTCCAGCACCTGGTCCCAGTATGCTTCATCAAACTCTTCCTCTTCTTCTTCCAGTTCCCATTCGTACACCGGCCTTTGAGGACCTTCCTTCCTGAAATAAATGGCCAGGATCCATCCGGCCACCGCACCCAGTAAATGCGATTCCCATGATATTCCGCTTTCCAGCGGAAAAATCCCCCATACCATCCCGCCGTACAGGAAGATCACCAGCAGAGATATTGCCATCAGGGGAACATACCGGCGAATGATCCCGCTGAAGAACAGAAACGAAGCCATGCCGTATATCAAGCCCGATGCACCGATGTGCCAGGCAGAACGACCCGCAGCCCACACCCAGATCCCTGTGAACAAATAGGTCATTACCAGTACCTTCCCGGCCAGATCAGAATAAAAATAAAAAATACCGGCCCCCAGCACCAGTATGGGTATGCTGTTGTTAATCAAATGGCTCCAGTCGCCATGTATCAGAGGGGAAGTCAGAATACCCGGCAATCCTTCTGCCCGGCGGGGAAATATACCCAGCCATACCAGATCAAGTTCCAGGGTCGTGTTCAACAGGTGGATCACCCAGATCAGCAGAACAAACAGGCCAGGAATGGTCATGCTGTAAAGAAATTTTTTCCTCTGTATTTCCATATACCGTTTCGTTGATATGAAAACCGGAATACCTGACACAATTATTCCTCAAGGGAAAGGGATACCAGGTACCCTCCGTGCTTTCTGACATTGAATACCGTACCGTCGGCAAAGATCAGGTACTGCCCCCGGATACCTTCCAGTACCCCCCTGTAAAGGGGCGTTTTATCCAGATTCAGGCTTTTCACCTTTTCAGGATACCTGTTGACCGGATAAAGGATTTCCTCAATGCGATCATCTTCCACAAGAAACGATTCATAACGGGGTATAAGGTATTGAGCCGCCCGGTCCTTTTCCCTGACCAGATCCACCGTCTTGTCACGGACATCCCTGAGCATATCCCGCCAGTTGGTCTTGTCGGAAAAATACCGTTTCAGCTCCACCTCGATCAGCCCGGCAGTGTGCCGGTCAGGTGTGCGGGCCAGCCTGATGGCCTTCCAGGCTCCCTGGTCAATCCAGCGACCGGGTATCTGTGTATGCCGGGTTACCCCTACCTTTACCCCGCTGGTCAGGGCCAGGTATACAAAATGATCAATCAAACAGTGTTCCTTTGACCACTCCATGTCCCGGGAAACACCTTCATGGGCCCGGCAAAGCTCGGGCTTCAAAACACAGGCATCGGTCTCGGGAGCGCTCAGAAAGCAGGGATAACAATACCCCTGGGCAAAGCTGGTTTTGGTCTTCCGCCCGCAACGGATACAATAAATCTCTCCGAAATACCTCAGCTCGATTTCACGACCCGGCCACTCGTCCACATCCAGCAGCCACTCTCCCACCGGAAGTCTGTATTTTACAGGCAATAAACAGCCGCTTCCGTCACACAGCCATTCCCCCTGCATTTTTCTCAATATTCCTTTCCATTCCATAATATAACGCATGGACCCTCCCAAAAATATAACAAACCCTACAGATTATGAAAATTTTATTAAACTCATTATCAATTTGTTATTACTTTAATATAAATATTTTTATAAATTTTCAGTACTATGTATTGCATGGTACTAATATTTTATTATATCTTTGCATTGTAGTATTCATTGTATGACCATGTACTATAAAAATATAAATACAGGTTCCCGCACCATCAAATGGAAAAAGCTGGTTCCACTGATGGCAGGCTGTTATCTTTTCTGCCTGGTTCCCCTGGCCGGCCAGAACCTGGATCTGTTTCCCATGGTCTCCTGGTCGGTTGACCACGATACAATGAATGTTCAGGCTGATGCAAAGGTCCATACGCCTGCTGCTTCTCTTTTTGCCGGTGAAATATCTTCCCCCGGATCCCGGATAGTGAAAAAGGAACCAGCCGGAATTCCTTCTCATCACATATACCGGGCGGCACTTATCTCCTTGTTTGAGGGGTACGTCACGTTTGTAATGATTTTTACGCTGAAAGGCCCCTCCCACCTGGTCACGCCGGTCCTCATTATGGAAACCGGAAAAAGGTTGGTCTTACGGAGAAACATCTTCTTTTTCAAACAATCACGTTTAACGCTGGCTGACAACTGAATCAAATGAAATTTTCACACAACATAAAAAGGATACATCATGAAACGGACACTCACCATTAATCTGGGCGGACAGGTCTTCCACATCGACGAGGATGCCTATGAAGAACTGAAAGCCTATCTTACACGGATTGAAGTCCACTTTTCCGATCCAGGAGAACGAAAGGAAGTGTTGGACGATATTGAACGCCGTATGGCCGAATTGCTGCAGGAAAAAGACAGCGACAAAAACCGGGTGGTCACCCTGAATGATGTGCGGGAACTGATGAATACTCTGGGTGATCCCTACGAGATCGGGAAATCAGGAGAAGAAACCTCCTCCCAAACAGAGGCCCGGCAGTATCGTTCGTCCGGTTATAAACGTATATACCGAAACCCCGACGACCGCATCCTGGGAGGGGTGTGCGGCGGATTGGGGGCCTATTTCAATATCAATCCCCTGCTGTTCCGCATACTTTTCATCATCTTCACCTTTGCCGGAGGAAGCGGATTGCTGGTATACATTATCCTGTGGATCGTGGTACCCGAAGCACGCACCCGGGCACAGAAAATGGAAATGCGCGGGGAACCGGTCACCATTGAAAACCTCGGCAAAACCGTACGCGAAGAATTCAATGAAGTAAGGAACAATTTCAGAAAAACCAAATAATCATCCACTTTAATCGTGCTGCCATGAACGTAGAAAACGCCAAAGCCCAGATGAAGAAAGGAGTGCTGGAATACTGCATCCTTTCCATCCTGTCCAGGAACAGCGGGTATGCTTCCGATATCATCCGGGAACTGAAAGAAGCCCGGATGATTGTGGTGGAAGGCACTTTATATCCCCTGCTGACCCGGCAGAAAAATGCCGGCCTGCTCAGTTACCGCTGGGAAGAATCAACCCAGGGACCACCCCGGAAATACTATGAACTGACCGATAAGGGACGGGAATTCCTGAACGAACTCGACACCGCCTGGAACGAGCTGGTGGAAGCCGTTCAATTCATCCGGAAGAAATAACTCCCCAAAAAACTATTTTGTTATGAGACCTACCATCAAAATAAATATCAGCGGGGTGATCTTCCACATCGATGAAGATGCCTACGCACGCCTTCGGGAATACCTCACAGAGATCAATACCCATTTTGCCGGACAGGCAGAAGGAAAAGAGATCATTGACGATATTGAAACTCGGATTGCCGAATTGCTGCAATCCGGAATAAACGAACAAAAGCAGGTCATCAGCCTGGATGATATCCTGGAAGTGATCCGCATTATGGGAGAACCGGAAGACATTTTTGAAGCCACAGAACCTGAAAGCGAAACCGGACCAGAAACAAGGGTATACGCTGGCCCGCATCGCCTGTACCGCGACCCCGACAATTCGGTCCTGGGCGGAGTATGCGGTGGGCTGGGAGCTTATTTCGGGATCGACCCCGTATGGCTTCGGCTGGCATTTCTTCTCCTGCTCATTCTGCACGGCTTTGGCCTGCTGATCTATATCATTCTCTGGATCGTCATTCCAAAAGCCCGTACTACCGCCCAGAAACTGGAAATGCGCGGGGAGGCTGTAACGGTCACAACCATCGAGCGCACCGTAAGGAAAGAATATGACAGGGTTAAAGAAGGGGTGAAAAACATACCCCGCAGCCGGGCTTACCGGCAAACTACCAACGGAGTAAACCAGTTTATGCACGGTCTGGGTCAGGTGATCGTGGCCCTGTTCAAAGCCTTTTTGATCCTCATTGGATTCTCCTTCCTGGTGGTTGGGGTAGTTACCCTGGTGGCCCTCGTAGCCCTCATGTTCCATCAATTTTCCTGGTTTCCCGTGCAGAACTGGGACTTCCCTTCTTTTTCCCTGAATCATTTCCTGGGAATTTTCTTTGATCCGGTCAACCTGCCCGTGATCCAGGCCTGCCTGGCCCTGACCGTGGGGATACCCCTGGTTGCCCTTATCTACGGTGGCATCAAGCTGATGTTCCGTATCCGCACCCGCGACCGTGTGCTGGGACTCACCACCTTCATCCTGTGGCTGATCAGCACCATCACCCTCGTAAGCCTGGGCGCTGTTGAGGCACGTCATTTTCGCACAGACAACCGCATTGTGCGAAACGTGGTACTGGATGTTCAGCCCGGTGATACACTTTTTCTTCACATGCGTTCCAGGGCAGACATGGGCATTGCCGATAACGAAATCTGGATTTTCGACGATGATGACGACGTAGCCTTTGTGGTAGACGACCGCGCCCTCTTTATCCGTCCTGAACTGGATATTCTGCCCTCTGTCAACGGAAAAACCGTGATCGAATTCATCCAGGAAGCCCGGGGCTACACCCGTGAACAGGCAGCCGACCATGCTGATATGATCCAGTACCACTGGACACTGAAGGGGAAATGGCTGGTAATGGATCCCTATTTCACTCCAGGAGCGGGAGAAAAATTCCGGGCACAGGAACTCGACATCCGGCTTATGGTCCCGGAAGGAACCGTCCTGTATATGGAAGAGGGACTGGACGACATGCTGGATTATTATGTAGACAATGACCGGGGCATGCGCAGGTGGGAAATGCCGGGGAAATACTGGATCATGGGAAAAGAAGAGCTGATCCTGAGCGAATAACCTCACCGGAAGAAAGGTCCCGGATGATGTATCCGTTCCTGGGCAGTCCGGACCCCGGGACCTTTCCTCCGCTTTCCGGGATGCAAAAACTTATCAGCCAGAGGACAAATCATTTGCGATTGCCGTTTTTTTTTTAATTTTGCAGGTCCCTACCCACATTGTCCCGTGGTGTAACTGGCAACACGTCGGATTTTGGTTCCGAAGAGTCCAGGTTCGAGCCCTGGCGGGACAACCACCGAGGAACACCGCTCCGCAAGGAGCGGTTCCTTTTTATTCCGACGGGAATAACGCCGCCTGCGAGCGGTATGACCGGAGGAAGAAAAAGCCGCCTGCCGAAGGCAACGGGTTCCGAAGGTGGATTAGCCCCAAAAAACGGTCCATGAGTACGAAGCAAAGCGAAGTACGAATAGCTCCCCCTGGCGGGACAACCACCGAGGAACACCGCTCCGCAAGGAGCGGTTCCTTTTTA
>JBNGDI010000030.1:0-3371 GCA_049975425.1 Bacteroidales bacterium | reverse complement strand
TAGCCCCAAAAAACGGTCCATGAGTACGAAGCAAAGCGAAGTACGAATAGCTCCCACGGTTGCCCGAACGGAAGAATCCCTTATCGGTATCCCTTCTTCTCCGCTTCTTCCAGGTCCATTATAAAAATACCGTACCCCACCCCGGCCAGGTCATCCGAGCGGGCCATCTGAAAAGCCATATATCTCCCGTCGTCGCTCACCACCGGATTGGAGCTCTTATACCCTTTGTAATCGCTGAAGAAAGTAATCCTCTTTAGCTCACCGCTCCCGTCCAGGGCCAGTTTGTAGATATCCACCGCCCCCGTTTCCCGGTCGCATTCCACCAGGGTGTGTTCCCCGTCAGGGAAAATGCCTTCCGGCTCGTCGTACTGCCCGTCGGCATTCGACACATTGTCCACCTCCCCCGTTTCCGGATCCAGCACCATGACCTCGGTGCCCCGGTAGCCGTAAGCCGAAAAGGTGATTTTTTTTTCCTGCGGGGGAATAAAATTCTGCACTTCGATATCCCGGTACGGTGTGCCTGTATTGTCATAAATCAACTGCCGGTTGGCCAGTTCGGGAACCCCTTGCCGGTATACGATATCAGCCAGGTAAAACACGTATTGCCCTTTGTCCATCTCATCGGGGTACTGGTTATGGGCCACGGTCCAGGCAATCTTCATGTCGGTTCGCGATACGGCGGGTCCTTCGGAACATTTGGTACCGAGACGCACCGGAGGTTTCCGGTAACTTTTGTCCAGCACCCACAGCTCGGCTTTTACCTGCCGGTTCAGATGGGGATGTTCGGCATCAAAACGGGTGCAACCGGAAAGCAACACATCACCGTTGGCCAGGTACAGGGCCCGGGTAAACCCTCCGTGGTAGAAATGCCCGGTGATCAGATACAGTTCTCCGGTAGCCAGATCGATTTCATACACATCTCCGTAGGTTTTCTCCACAAACAGCACTTTCTTTCCATCGTGTGAAAAATCGGCCCGTTCACCAAAATTGGTGATACGCCGGATGTAGGACGGCAGGTTGTCTTCCGGGCTTCCGGGCAGGTTCTGTGCCCGGGATACCGTCATTACAACAAACACCCCCATCAACAGAATGAACATTCTTCTAAACATAGGCGGAAGTAATAGTAAAGTAGTAAAAACAACTTAGATTAAACCTCATCGCTTTATTCACGGTTTCTGTTCCTGTGCCTCCTTACCAGGTCCACCGTGTGGGTGAGTAATTCTTTCCCCCCGCATGCCCCATGACCGGGAACCACAATCCGCACATCCGGATAGGTTTTCAGGATCTTTCCAAGGGTAGTATCCCATTCCTCCACCACAGCATCGGAGAGGTTGCCCAGTCCCTTTGCATCGGCCGAACGTATAAGGCAGCCTCCGAAAAGAATTTTTCTTTGCGGGAACCATACCGTGATGTTGTCAAAGGAATGGCCGGGACCGAAAAAACGGCACATCAACAGCTCCCCGTTGAAAGGCACTAGCAGCGAATCACTGAACGACCGGACAGGAACAGGAAGTCCCAGCTCCCGGCATTTTTTTACCGTCAGATCCAGGGCCAGTGACCGGACCCCGATGCGGTGCAGGTAATCCAGTCCCCCGATGTTGTCGTCATGGAAATGCCCGGCAATGAACAGGGTTACCCGGGCCCCCAGGTTTTCGTCAACATACTTTGTCAGGCGTTCGGTTTTGTCATTATCCATCGGTGTATCGATCATCACTGCTTCCCCGTTGCGGATCACAATCATCCCGTTCGAAGGAAACCGCCCGGTTTGCGGCGTCTCATGCCAGGTTTCGTGAATATACACCGAATCCCCCAAAGGGATCAGAAAGATATCCTCATCCACCCTGATCGGCCCATTCGTCTGTGCCAGGACATGAGTAACCAATCCCCAGCCTGCGGCCAGAAGAAACAAATACCTTTTCATCGCCTTGGCTTCCTTTTCGTATTGTAAATTTATACCTACAACCCCGATATGGGAAAAGCCATCATCCGGGTTCAATGTCCGCTAATCCATCCGCTTCACATAGCCCACCTGAAAATCGCCTCATTGAACCCGCAACCCAAAACCCTCAACGCTCCTCATTTCTCGTATCCCACACAATGGGCTATGATTATCGCCTGGCTGTTTTTCAGCTGCAGGGCTTCACCCAGCGCCTCCCGGTCGATCAATCCGCGGGCGCCGGTGGACAGTCCGGCCGATGTACAGAACAGGTAAATATTCTGTGATATGTACCCTGCATCTATATAGGCTGTTTGAAGATCCGTTCCCGTACCGGCTCCTCCCATCCGGTCCAGGTCGGCAATCAGCACCACGGTAACGGGGGCATCCTTCACAAAATCCTGTGTTCCGCCAAGATGGCGGATATCTTCATCCATCAGTTTTTCCAGGCTGTGGGTTTCCGGCAGGTAAAGGAACACTCCACTTTTCATCAGCAGATACAGGTCGTTTTCCTGAAAATTCCTGGCGCTGGGTGCCGTACGTTTCCCGTCAGGGCGGTTGATCCCGAATGCCGCCCAGAGCAGGTCGGATATCTGTTGCAGCGACAGGTCTCTTCCTTCAAAACTGCGTACAGTACGCCGTTTGGCAAGTACTTCCATCAAAGGCATACCTCCGGTTTTCCGTGGCGGAGGAAGCTGTGTGACATCCTGTGCTTCGGCAGGAAGCATTAGCCCGGCCAGAAAAAGAATGAAAGCAACTAAATTTTTCACAGTCTATGATTTTGGGGTGGTTATGAAATTGCCAGATAAAACAGGCTTCTTTCTGTCAGGTCTTCAAGTTTTTTTGGATCAATCTTCTGATAATTTTTTCCTGTAAATATATTCGTTTTATCCATTATTATCATAAATTTATAGGTACATACCAATACACCCCGACCATGGCAACAAAAAGAGTCTCCAAAACAACCGGCCGAGAAGCAAAAAAATCACCAACAGCAAAAAAAACCGGCCAACAGCCCAGGGCTGTCGCGCGCAAACCGGCTCCCACTGAGGAAGAGATCAGAAGAAAAGCCGAAGAGATTTATCACGACAGAGTGGCGAAAGGCATTTACGGAACAGCCGAAGATGACTGGCACCAGGCCGAAAAGCAGCTGAAAAACGCACGGTAAATACTGGATTTCTTTCAGCCTGTGACCCGGTCACCGGCATCGGCAGAGAAAGGCTTCCAAACAAGATTTTTATTTCGCCGGTTAGAAATATAGCCTTCCGACATCCGTATTCCAATATTCTGACATTCAGGCATCCCGTAAAATTCCATTTGACGGGGATGAACGATGTACTACGTAGTTACCTACGTAGCATACTACGTAGCAAACTACGTAGTTGTCTACGTCCCTTGAGTTCAAGAATTTAGTGCAACATTTAGTAAGTTGCAC
>JBNGDI010000029.1:32564-44672 GCA_049975425.1 Bacteroidales bacterium | reverse complement strand
TTCATAGTGCAACTTACTAAATGCTGCACTAAATTCTTGAACTCAAGCTACGTAGCTACCTACGTAGTTATCTACGTAGTTATATTTTATATACTATCCTGTTTACAACAATTAAACGGATTATCTCCTAACATAGTGTTTTCAATACAGAACTATTCCTGGCATAAACTCTATTTATCAGGTAATATGGCAGGAAAAGAAAATACCTGACCTAATCGCAAGCATCTTCCCCTTTCATGAACAAATGGGTAACACAGCCAATGGCTTTGTGGTCGCCCATCAGGTACAGGATATCCCCCTCACAGATCTCTTCCGATGCATCGGGGTTGGGGATGGTTTGCCCGTCCCTGCGGATGGCCAGCAGGGTAACACCGTACTGGCTGCGTAACTGTATCTCCCTGATGGTTTTCCCGGTTACCTGCGTATCTTTCTCCACCCTGAAACCCGTGATCTCGATCTCCGGTATGTGCAGTTCCAGGTCGCTCACCCTGCTTCCGGCCGGGGTCATCGAACGGAACATTTCATACCCGTCGGCCCGGACTTCGGCCACGAGTTTCTCGATCTCATCTCGGGGAATCAGATACCGGCCCAGCACCCTGGCAAATATTTCCACCGAAGTCTCGAACTCCTCCGGGATCACTTCATCCGCCCCCAGCTTATACAGGTCTTCCACATCTTCCACATACCTGGTGCGCACAATAATATAAGCCTTCGGATTCAGATTTTTCACAACCTGAGTGATCCGGTAGGTATTCGCCGGATCAGAAATGACCACCACCACCACCGAAGCGAGGTGGCCCCCGGCTGAGCGCAGGACGGAAGGAATGGAAGCATCGCCGTAAAATGCAGGCTCTCCGTTTTTCTGTGCCTTCCGTACCCTGTCGGCATCCACGTCAAGAAGGGCATACCGTATACCAGCTGTTTTTGCCGCTCTGGCCACATTGATCCCGTTCATTCCCATACCAATGATCAACAGATGATCTTTCATTTCGTGCGTATCAGGTTTCGGCACAGGACGTAAACCATTGACCAGCTTTTCGGGCAGGGGCAGTTTCATAACCAGGTTGCTGATGGCCGGAGCCCACATCAGAATAAAGGGAGTCAATGCCATCGTAACAATGGTTACCGAAAGAAATAACTGGTAATGATCGCCGCTTATCAAACCGTTCTCCCGGCCGATACCGGAAAGAATAAAGGAAAATTCGCCCACCTGGCTCAGGGCAAGCCCCACCATCACCGTGGTTCGAAAAGGAAACCCCACCAGAAATGCCACCATACCTGCAATGAAAGTTTTCACAAGCAACACCCCGGTAACAATACCCAGCACCAGCAACGGATTATCAAATACGAAGCCCGCATCAAGCATCATACCGATAGATACGAAAAAGAAACTGGTAAAGATGTCGCGGAACGGAACAATATTCCCGAAGGCCTGATGATGATAATCAGATTCGGAAATGGCCAGACCCGCCAGAAAGGCACCCAGCGCGAGGGATAGACCCAGCGCCGATGACAGCCAGGCAATGGCCAGTCCGATCAGCAGCACCATAATCAGGAACAATTCCCGGTTGCCGGTCCGGGCAACATGGTGCAGCACCTTCGGAACAAGATATTTGGCGCTTACGTAGGTCATCCCAACCAGTCCCAGCCCCTTGAGCAGCATTACAACCAGGGAGAAAGCCAGGCCGGCCGAATTACCGGCCAGGAAGGGAGTGAAAAGGATCATGGGAACGATGATGAGGTCCTGGAATATCAGGATCCCTACTGAAGCCGAACCGTAGAGGGTATTGACCTCGCCGCGCGACTGGATCATTTTCAGCACCACCGCCGTACTGCTCAGAGCTACCAGAAAGCCCATAAAAACCGATTTCCCAGCCGGAAGGCCAAGCACCCTCATTATTAAATAGGTCAGCAGGGCCGTAAGAAACACCTGCAGGCTGCCTCCCAGCAACACGGTCCGGGCGCCTTTGATAAGCGACCTGAAAGAGAATTCGATACCGATGGTAAACAGAAGCAGCACCACCCCGATCTCCGCCAGTATTTCAATATCATGCATTTCTTCAACAACACCCAGGCCATGCGGCCCGATGAGGATTCCGGTAATGAGAAATCCAAGCAAAGCGGGGATCTTGATTCTCTGGAAAAGCAATATCACCAGGGTGGACAGCAAAAAAATAATCAGGATTTCTTCCAGCAGACCGATTTCCATACCGGGAACCCTCTGTTTTTAGTGTAAAGGATCTATAAATTTAATGATTTCCGGTAAATTTCCCCCGGCAAGTTAAATATTCTGTTACACACGCCTTATCAGTTTCATGCGTTTTCCTGTTTTACTATCTTCGCAGAAAGAAACATCCCTCATGCTCACCCTTCGTGAAAGAATCACATCACTGGCAAGGCTGGGACGGGTCTTCCGTCAGGCAGCCAGCAAAAAACCCGTAAAAAAGGACCGCACACTGTTTGATATTCTTACAAAAGCCATGGTCAGGGCAGCGGAAGAAAATCCCTGGTTCACGGAACCGTTTATCCGTTCTGCGCTGGGGGCCCTGGCCCGTATGCTGGATGAGGGCAGCCTGCGGGCATGGACCGACCCGTACCGCCTGCCCGATGAACCCAAACATCCCCGGAACGTTGGAGTGATTATGCCCGGCAACATTCCCCTGGTGGGTTTCCACGACATGCTGTGTGTGCTTCTCAGCGGTCACCGCCTGCTGGGACATCTATCCCTGAAAGACCGGGTACTGCCCGGGGCTGTAAGAGACCTGCTGACAGCCATCCATCCCGGATGGGAAGACCGTATACACCTTACCAGGGAACGCCTGGAAAACATGGATGCCGTGATCGCCACCGGAAGCAACAACACATCCAGGTATTTCGAGTACTATTTCGGAAAGTATCCGCACATTATCAGAAAAAACAGAAGTTCGGCGGCCCTCCTTACAGGAAAAGAAACCCATGGCGAGCTCGGCCTGCTGGCCGATGATGTTTTTATGTATTTCGGGCTGGGCTGCCGCAATGTATCCCTTCTGTTCGTTCCCGAAGGTTATGACTTCGCCCCGCTGCTCCTTGCTTTTTCTGAAAAATACGGAAACCTGGCCCTGCATGAGAAATTTGCCAACAATTACCGGTATCAACGGGCTATTTTCCTGATGGAACGGATACCCCACACCGATGCAGGATTCTTTCTGCTCAGGGAAGACCCGGCACCCGCATCCCCTGCCGCGGTTTTGCATTACCACACTTACAGCCACCCGCATGAAGCGGAAGAATACCTGAATGGCATTCGCAACGAAATCCAGTGCCGGGTGGGGAACCTTCCCGGCTGGCAGGCTTTCGGTTCAACCCAACAGCCCGGGCCATGGGATTACGCAGACGGGATTGATACACTGAAATTCCTGCAGTTCGCGGAATAATCATTTTTTCTATCAGAATATTTTTTTTAAATTGATTTATTATTCACTGGTATCCGGATGATTTATACTTTCCGACTGATATCCACCGAAGCCGATGATTTTGTCAGGGACATGGAGATCGGCGCCGGGAACAGTTTTCTGACCTTTCATGCAGGTATTCAGAAAGCTCTCAGATACGATCCCTCCCAGCTTGCTTCATTTTTCCTTTGCGATAATGAGTGGAACCGACTGAAAGAGATCACCCTGCTGGATATGTATGGTGAGGAAAAGATGCATACGCTGACCATGCAGGAAGCCATCATCTCAAACTATGTTTCCGGTAAAGGAGACAAATTGCAGTACCTGTTCGATTTTTTTTCCGACCGGGCCCTGTTTATCGAACTGATTGATACAGAACCGGATGGTGATTCGCTTGCTCCCCTTTTTGTCATCAGAGAAAAGGGAACCCCGCCCCAACAGATCGTTATGGATGTGCTTCCCGGAGAGGTTCAGAACTTTAATGAAAGCGATATCGACGATGATATCGACGATGAAGACCTGCTGTTCGATCCGGACGATCTCGAACGATTATAGATACTGAGGTGCGGGCAAATTCCCCGTTTTCCCTTAATTTTGCCGGGCACCTTATCCTTTTCACGATGCAGAACACCCTCATTGTCATTACCGGCCCTACCGCCTCGGGGAAAACCCGTGTGGCGGCCGGTCTGGCCCGTGAATGGCAAACAGCCGTGATCTCTGCAGACTCAAGGCAGATGTATCGTGAAATGTCGATTGGTACGGCAAAGCCCCGGCCCGGGGAAAAGAGCGGTGTAACCCACTACTTCATTGATCACCTGAGTATCCACGACTATTACAATGCCAGCATGTTTGAACATGAAGCCCTGGAACTGATGCAGCAACTGTTCCGGGAAAAATCCGTTCTGGTGATGGCCGGAGGTTCGGGGCTCTATGTAAATGCAGTTTGTTATGGCATTGATGACCTCCCCAGGGTTGATCAGGAAACCAGAAACCATCTGGTCAATATCTGGAAAAGGGAAGGAATGGAAAAGCTCAGGGAAATGCTGTTTGAACGCGACCCGGACTATTACCGGACGGTTGATCTGAATAATCCGAAAAGGGTGCTCAAAGGGCTTGAAATAAGCATTATGACCGGTAAACCTTATTCCGCTTTTCTGACACGGAAACCCAAGGTGAGAGACTTCCGGATAGTACTCATCGGGCTAACCCTGCCCAGAAAGGAACTGTACGAAAAGATCAACCGCCGGGTAGACCAGATGGTAGCCGACGGGCTGGTGGAAGAAGCTCGGGCACTGTATCCCTTCCGCCATCTGAACGCCCTGAATACGGTGGGATACCGGGAACTGTTCGATCATTTTTCAGGGAAAACAGGTCGGGAAGAAGCCATCGAAAAGATCAAGGACCATACCCGGCAGTACGCCAGAAAACAGCTCACCTGGTTCAGAAAAAATCCGGATATTACCTGGTTTCACCCCGATAACCGGGAAGAAATCGTGAAATACCTCAAAAAGCATTTGTGATGCCTGAAATTCCCTGCTTTGTTATTGTCAGGGTATATGCCCTGATCATCAACCGGAAGAAAGAGATACTCCTGACCGATGAATACCAGATGGATATGAGGATGACCAAATTCCCGGGCGGGGGATTGCAGTACGGCGAAGGAACCATCGACTGCCTGAAACGGGAAGCCCTGGAAGAGCTTGGCCAGGAACTGGAAGTAAAGGACCACTTCTATACCACTGACTTTTTCCAGGAAACCATGTTCTTCAAGGGGTATCAGTTGATCAGCGTCTATTACCTGGCCGGTTTCAAACACCCCGTTCATTTCAGGATTTCAAACAGGCCGTTTGATTTCCCGGAAGATGTAAACGGAAGCCAGTCGTTCCGGTGGGCTGCCATCGGATCGCTCCGGCCGGAAGACCTGACCTTTCCTATCGACAGGGTGGTACTGAAAAAATTGCAGGAGCCGCGAACCATGGAACGAATCACCCCGGGAATATAAAGACAGGTTGCCCGCACATCGTGGTTCCGCACAAAAATGATTACTTTTATCCGCTGATTGGTCCCGGAACATGCAAAAAGGAAAAGTAACCATTATCGGAACCGCCTATCCCCTGCGAGGGGGACTGGCAGCATACAATGAACGGCTGGCCCGTGCTTTCATGCAGCACGGGTATGAAACGGTGATCCATACCTTTTCCATGCAGTATCCCGGGTTTCTTTTTCCCGGCAAAACACAGTATGCAGAAGGGCCTCCCCCCGGGGATCTGAATATTCTTGTGACCGTAAACTCTGTACAACCCTTGAACTGGCTGAAGGTGGGCAGGCATATCCGGAAAGAAAGGCCCGACATAGTGATCATAAAATTCTGGACCCCTTTCATGGCTCCCTGTCTGGGGACCCTGGCGCGTATCATTCGCAGGAACAGGCACACCCGGGTCATTTCCATTCTCGACAATGTGATCCCCCACGAAAGGCATTTCTATGACCTGCCGTTAATAAGATATTTCACAGGTTCGGTTGACGGATTCATTGGAATGTCGGAATCGGTGCTGGCCGATCTGGACCGTTTCAATACCAGCAGTCCCCGTGCCTTCTGCCCCCACCCCCTGTACGATCATTTCGGCCAGCCGGTCACCCGCAATGAAGCCCTGCAGGAACTGGAACTGGACCCCTCGTACCGCTACCTGTTATTCTTCGGGTTTATCCGTGATTACAAGGGACTGGACCTGTTACTCCGGGCTTTTGCCTCCGTGCGGAAAGGAAAGCACCCTCTAAAACTGCTGGTAGCAGGGGAATTCTATACCGATCCCGGTCCGTACAGGGAAATAATTGAAAAGAACCAGATGCAGGAGGATGTGGTTTTGCATACCGAATTCATTCCCAATGAAAAAGTCAGGTATTATTTCTGTGCTGCCGACCTGGTGGTTCAGCCATACAAAACCGCCACACAGAGCGGGGTGACCCAGATAGCTTATCATTTCGACCGGCCCATGGTGGTTACCCGCACCGGGGGGCTGGCAGAAATGGTCCCCCACGGCCGGGCGGGATACATTACCGAACAGGCACCGGAAGCCATAACCGCTGCCATTCTTGATTTCTTTGACAGGAGCCGTTTTCAGGAAATGAGCGATCATGTGGCGGAAATCAAGAAAACATTCAGCTGGGAACGAATGGTAAACACAACGGAAAAAGTAGCTAACAAATCAAATTCATAAAAACCATGCTCATCCGCAGCAAGGCACCCCTGCGTATAGGCCTGGCCGGAGGCGGCTCGGATGTATCCCCCTATTCCGACCGATATGGGGGAGCCATCCTCAATGCCACCCTGAACATGTATGCCTATGCCACCATCCTGCCCCGGGACGACAGAAAGATCATTCTCCATTCGCTCGACAAGCAAACCCGGATAGAACTGCCGGCGGAAAAAACCCTGGCCCTGGACGGGAAGCTGGATCTGATCAAGGGTATTTATAACAGGGTGGTACACGACTTTTCAACCGGTCCTCTGGCATTTGAGCTGGTTACACATGTGGATGCCCCACCGGGAAGCGGCCTGGGGTCTTCTTCCACTCTGGTCATCGCCATTTTGGGAGCCTTCACAGAATGGCTCAATCTTCCCCTGGGAGAATACGATCTGGCCCACCTGGCATACCAGATTGAACGGATTGACCTGAACATGCCGGGAGGCAAACAGGACCAGTACGCTGCCACATTCGGAGGGGTCAATTTCATGGAATTCTACCACGACGACAAGGTGATTGTCAATCCACTGAGAATCAGAAGAGAGACACTCAGCGAACTGGCCTACAACCTGGTTTTGTTCAACACCGAGGTCAGCCGCACTTCCGATCGCATTATCGAGGAACAGCGCGAAAATGTAAAGAACAACCGGAAGGATTCCATCGAGGCCATGCACCGCATCAAGGAACAGGCTATCATGATGAAAGAAGCCCTTTTGAAAGGGAATCTTGACCGCATAGGCGATCTGCTGAATTTCGGCTGGCAGCACAAAAAGAACATGGCTTCAGGGATCACCACGGAGAGGCTGGAAGAAATTTATTCAGAAGCCCTGAAGGCCGGTGCTTCGGGAGGCAAGATTTCGGGCGCCGGGGGCGGAGGGTTCATGTTTTTCTATTGCCCCAACAACAGCCGCTTCAAAGTGATTGACACGTTGAAAAAATACGGAGGAGAAGTGCAACGTTATGAATTCACGGTACACGGATTGAATACCTGGACCATTTAATACGCAAATAATATGGTTGAACGGATGATCAGAGCATCGATCCGGGTCAAGGAGCAAATGCTTTCAGACACGGATCTCCTGAAAAAGATTGAACAGGCATCGGCCACACTGATAAAGACCTTCCGGGAAGGAGGCAGGGCCTTCTTTTGCGGAAACGGAGGGAGCGCTGCCGATGCCCAGCATCTGGCCGCCGAACTGTCCGGACGGTTTTACTTTGACCGGGATCCGCTGCCTGCGGAAGCCCTTCATGTAAACACTTCCTTTCTTACGGCCGTGGCAAACGATTATTCCTGGGAGGAAGCGTTTGCCCGGTATATGAAAGCTCACGGGAAAAAAGGGGATACACTGGTAGCTATTTCCACCTCAGGGAACTCTGCCAATATACTCAGGGCCATTGAAGTGGCCAGAGAACTGGACATCCGCACCATTGCACTGACAGGTTCGTCAGGAGGCCTGATAAAAGGCCGGGTGGATCTTCTGCTGCCTGTTCCTTCCGACGATACCCCCCGCATTCAGGAAGCCCAGATCCTGATTGGCCACATCATCTGCCAGCAGGTGGAAACCGAACTCTTCGGAAAATGAAGTCAGGGGAAGCCATCATACTGGCAGGGGGGATGGGAACCAGGCTCCGTGAAGTGGTCAGCGACCGCCCCAAAGTAATGGCCCCCGTGGGAAACCGCCCATTCCTGGAATACCTGTTGATGTTTTTGAGAAACCGGAATTTTCACCATGTGGTCCTCTCAGTGGGCTACCGGCATGAAATGATCAGCAGGTATTTCAGATCGGAATACCGGGGGCTGAGCCTGAAATACGCGGTGGAAAAGGAGCCGCTGGGAACGGGCGGGGGCATTCTGAACGCCATGAAACACTGCAGAGGGGCAGATGTTCTTATTGTGAACGGGGATACCCTTTTTCTGATAGATAGCGGAGAACTTGAAGAATTTCATTTCAGGAACAGTTCGCTGCTTACTATCTGCTGCAAAAGGAATACAGATACATCGCGATACGGGACTGTTGAGGTTGAAAACGGCCGGATAACCGGATTTTCAGAAAAAGGCAGCCATGAAGCCGGGCTGATCAACGGAGGGATTTATCTGGTCAACAGAAGCTGGCTCACCGGCCTGAACCTGCCCGGGTGTTTTTCCTTTGAACGGGATTTTCTCGTGCCCATGTCCCGGCAGCAGCCTCTGTACGGATTTATCAGTGACGCCTATTTCCTCGACATGGGCATACCCGAGGACTACCGCCGGGCAGAAAGGGAACTGCCCGGTCTGTGGAATTCCTGGGTATGAACACTTTGTCAGAAGCCGGAAATCAGCCCATTTCTTCCAGAAGGCCAATCAACCCGGTATACATATTTTCCCAATCGAACCTTTTCTTTTCCGCCGCAAGATTTTTAACGAACTCTTCCTCGCGGTGGTTAGCGTAAAAATCAACAATGTACCGGGCAATGGCAACGGGATCGACCGGTGATACATATCCCACTTTTTCATGGGGAACCGTTTCTTTCAGCCCCCCTACATCGGTCACCAGCATAGGACGCTCAAACTGATAGGCGATCTGGGTAATACCGCTCTGCGAAGCCTCGAGGTATGGCTGGATAATCAGGTCGGCTGCGCAAAAATAATATTTCACCTCACTGGTCGGAATGAATTCATCCGTCAGGATCACATTATTTTCCAGCTTCAGTGACCTGATCATTTTCTCATATCCTTCCTTCCCTTCAAAAAATTCACCCGCCACAATCAGGCGAAGGGATAGTTTCCTGACTTCTTCATCAGCCAGGGCTTTTAACAGGATATCCAATCCTTTGTAAGGGCGTACAATACCAAAAAACAGAATGAGGGGTTCATCAGGGTCCAGCTTCAGAAATGCACGGGCCTCTTTCTTGTCCACTTTTTCTCCAAAAACACGGTAAACGGGATGAGGAACAAACCGTGTGGGGCGGTTGATACTGCTTTCTTCCAGTTCCTTCAGAATGGTTCTCGACATGATCAGGAAGCCATGGCATTTTTTCAGGAAGTACCGGTTCAAAAGGTTTTTCACCGGCGACCGTTCCTTTTTCACCTGGTGCAGTACGGCCACCATCCTGATACTTCCCTTTGTTTTCCGCTGCAGGCGGCCCAGAATAAAACCCAGGCAGGGAGCCAGCCACGGCGACCAGTAGTGCACAATGATCACGGAGGGGCTGAATATACCGATGCGGTTTACCACGCGAAACCAGGTAAGGGGGTTCCCCGCATGGATGAGGGGCTCAATTTCCAGTTTCATGGGCCTGATACCGGGTTCCAGGGGAATCTTCATAGGAAACAGGAATCGGGGAAAACGGGAGGAATAGGATATATTCAGAACCTCCCACCGGTGTTCAATGAGCATGCAGGAAAAGGATTCATTGAAACTGGCCACCCCTCCCCTCATCGGATATGCCGGCCCCAGGGCAACTGTTTTCAAAATTCAGAGATTTATTTTTTCGTCAATGGCATAAAAATTCCTGATGGGAGAATTGCGCGAGATCAATTCTCCGAGAAACCCTGCAATAAAAAAGAGCGAGCCCAGGATCATACAGGTAAGGGCAATATAAAAATACGGACTATCGGTCACCAGAATGGAAGGTATTCCATGGGAAAGATTATATAATTTCCTGGCTCCCAGGTAAACGGCCGCAACAAAACCCAGAAGGAATAACAGAGTTCCCAGTGAGCCGAAAAGGTGCATGGGACGTTTCCCGAAACGTGTCATAAAGCTGATGGATAACAGATCAAGTGCTCCGTTTATGAATCTCTCCATACCAAACTTGGTTACGCCGTATTTTCTTCTGTTGTGTTGAACCTTTTTCTCGCCGATTCTGGAAAAACCCGATTGTTTCACAAGCACCGGAATATAGCGGTGCATTTCGCCGTACACTTCAATGTTTTTCACAACATCCCCCCGATAGGCTTTCAGTCCGCAATTAAAATCATGCAGCCTGATTCCGGTAACCTTCCGGGCAACCCAATTGTAAAACCGGCTGGGGATGGTCTTGGTAATCGGATCATGCCGTTTCTTTTTCCAGCCGGAAACCATATGATAACTTTCTTCTCTGATCATCCGGTACAGTTCGGGTATTTCATCAGGGCTATCCTGCAGGTCGGCATCCATGGTAATGACCACTTTGCCTGACGCCTCCCGGAAACCGCTGAAGAGGGCAGCCGATTTGCCGTAATTCCGTCTGAACCTGATCCCTTTCACATGTTTTTTTGCAGAAGCCATCCGGGAAATGACATTCCATGAGCTGTCATCACTGCCGTCATCTACCAGAATGATTTCGTAGCGGAATCCGTGATCGGCCATCACCCTTTCAATCCACGACACGAGTTCGTTCAGCGATTCTTCTTCATTATACAAGGGAATAACGACGGAAATATCCATTTTACTATCTTCTGTACTGATGATCAGTTACCGGCCAGGTCAATATACCACCACCTCTTCCTGTTTTTTGGCAAAGGCAGAAGTAATGAGCGATACGATTAACCCGTAAATAACTCCTCCCAGAACAGACTGCAACGCTGTCTTTCCGGGACCCGGAATTTCCTGGTTTTCAAACCTGGCCATAGCCATATCGATCTGGTCCTGACTCAGACCTCTTTCCCTCATGAAATTTTCCGTGCTTTCCATGGTAACCTGCATAATCCTTTCCATATATCCGGGATCGATAAAGGCATTGAAAACGTAGTTGTATACCGCACTGACAACACTTCCGAAAAAAGCCACCAGCAAGGCAAACAAGAAAGCTTTCCCATAGGAAATGTAACCGCCCAGCGATTCGTCCCTGTACATTCTGGTGAACCAGAAAAGCAAACCGAAATATATCACCACATTCACTATGAACAGGATGATATTAATGGAAAACCTGGTGGGCATAATGTTGAACATCCACATAACGAGGCTCAGAGCAACCATCACCAACCCGAAATACAGCCCGTATATGAGGGATTGCGTCAGAATGGATGATTCGTTATTTTCCATGGCTAAGCATAATTTTGTTTATACAGCGGCAAATATATCAGTTTTTTATAACTATTGAATTCAGTACCCGCTAAATTCATTTGTATGGAGGCATAAAAGTTCGTAAGTTTGCACGGGGTAAGTCTTGTACGACCAGCTCCTGCTGAATCCCCCCAGGTCCGGAAGGAAGCAAGGGTAGGTGGTTGTAGCGGTGCGATGCAAGTAGCTTACCCCTTTTTCATGAGACCCGGATTTCACGAGCCGCTCTGCGGCGAAGTGAAATCCGTTGGTCGAATGAACCCCGATCGCACAGCGCATCGGGGTCATGAACTACAATCCCGGAGCCGCTCTGCGGCGAAGTGAAATCCGTTGGTCGAATGAACCCCGATCGTACAGCGCATCGGGGTCATGAACTACAATCCCGGAGCCGCTCTGCGGCAAAGTGAA
>JBNGDI010000029.1:0-32464 GCA_049975425.1 Bacteroidales bacterium | reverse complement strand
CGTTGGTCGAATGAACCCCGATCGTACAGCGCATCGGGGTCATGAACTACAATCCTGGAGCCGCTCTGCGGCGAAGTGAAATCCGTTGGTCGAATGAACCCCGTACAATTCATTTCCTGATTTAACCAGATTTTGATAAATTCGCTGCGTTTAACAGATACTATAAACCGAAGAAATCATGAAATTTTTCATTGACACTGCCAACCTGGATGATATCAGGGAAGCCCAGGCCCTTGGGATTCTTGACGGTGTAACAACCAATCCCAGCCTGATGGCCCGGGAAGGTATCAAAGGGGAAAAGAATATTCAGGAACATTATAAAAAGATCTGTGACATTGTTGACGGAGATGTCAGTGCCGAGGTGATTTCCACCGATTTCGAAGGAATGGTGAAGGAAGGAGAAACCCTGGCAGCACTTCATTCCCGGATTGTGGTCAAGATCCCCATCATCAAAGAAGGGGTAAAAGCCATCAAATATCTAACAGAAAAGGGGATCAGGGTCAACTGCACGCTGGTATTCACTCCTGGCCAGGCCCTGCTGGCAGCAAAGGCAGGCGCTTCCTATGTATCTCCCTTTATCGGAAGGCTGGATGATATATCCGAAGACGGAATCGGCCTGGTAAAGCAAATAGTGGATATGTTCAATTATTACGGTTACGAAACGGAAGTGCTTGCCGCTTCCATCAGGCATACCCGGCATATTATCCAGTGTATGGAAATCGGGGCCGACGTCATCACCTCTCCGCTGCAACCCATTTTGGGATTGCTGAAGCACCCGCTGACCGATGCCGGTCTGGAAAAATTCCTGGCCGATTATAAAAAAGTTAACGGATAAAACAACAGTCGCTTGCTGCTGAAGCTTTACAGAGATAATCCCAGCCAGAAACACATCAGGCGGACGGCCGATGTGCTCAGGGAGGGTGGGATCGTGATTTACCCCACCGACACCGTGTACGGAATGGGTTGTGACATGTTCAAACCCAGAGCAGTGGAGAGGCTGGCCAGGCTGAAGGGAGTGGATCCCAGGAATCCAGATCTTTCCCTGATCTGTTATGATATGAGCCAGGTGGCTCAATTCACAGTGCCCCTGTCAAACAACGTATTCCGGCTCATGAAGAAAAACCTGCCCGGTCCGTTCACCTTTATTCTGACTGCCAATCATCAGGTGCCCAAGATCTTCCAGGGCAACAAAAAAACGGTGGGCATCCGGATCCCCGACAATCCCATTCCCCTGGAAATAGTAAGGGAACTGGGGCATCCCATACTTAACACTTCCATTCACGACGATGACCAAATCATTGAATATACCACCGATCCAGAACTTATTTATGAAAAATACCGGAAACAGGTGGATCTGGTCATCGACGGAGGATACGGCAGCAATGAACCCAGCACTGTCGTTGACTGCACCGGGGATGAACCGGTCATCGTCAGGGAAGGTATTGGTATTCTGGTGGAATAACAGCCTGGCAGATACCACGGAGCAAACAATAAAAAGGCCGGGGTTTTTCATCTTCCGATATACCCGGAACTCTCAGTAAGGAAAAACAAACGTGGGTCCTGCATCACAGGCCTGACCCACGTTTAACCTAATAACCCTTTTATTTAACCTCAAGAACCACCACTGATTTTGAAGGCATATCCACCGTCAGCACATTCCTGCGGAGGCGTGCCCCGTTGAATTCTGCAGGTTTTACCGCCTCAGGATTGTCAAAGGTATTGTGTGCATTGAAAGCCGAAGCAGTCAGCACCCTGCCCGAAACGGATTTTGTATCGGCTCCGCGCAACTCGATCTCCACGCTGATGTTTTTATTGGGATCGGTATTGACCAGCGAGATATGAATGGCTCCGTTCCCATCTTTCGACGCGGATGCACTGATTGCGGGGATGCTGTTCCCTCCAAAGGCATAATCGGCCGTTTTCAGATCCAGGGGCAGCAAGGTCGCGTCCTGATGTACCTTATACATCTCGAATACATGATAAGTAGGCGTCAGGAGCATTTTGGCCTCGTCGGTAAGGATCAGGGCCTGCAGCACGTTCACCGTCTGGGCAATATTGGCCATCTTCACGCGGTCGGCTTTAGCGTTGAAATAGTTCAGCGACAGGCCGGCCAGGATGGCATCTCTCAGGCTGTTCTGCTGATACAGAAAGCCGGGATTGGTTCCGGGTTCCACAGCGTACCAAGCACCCCACTCATCCACTACCAGGGCAACGCGTTTTTCAGGGTCATACCGGTCCATTACATCGATATGCCGGTCGATAGCTGTTTCAATAGCCAGACAGCGTTCCAGGATATCGAAGTATTCGTCTTCTCCGAACCGGGTAGCCGATGCCCTGCGGTTAATGCTGCTGCGGGTATAATAGTGCAGGGAGAGTCCCCACATCATCCGCGGACCCACATCGCGCATCATCACTTCAGTCCAGTGATAGTCAGTGGCATTGGCCCCGCTGCAGATCCGCATCAGCCGGTTATCACCGTAATTCCTGGTATAGGTGGCATAATTCCGGTAAAGGTCGGCATAATGCTCGGGGGTCATGCGTCCGCCACAACCCCAGGTTTCGTTCCCGATTCCCCAGAACCGCACTCCCCAGGGTTCTTCCCGTCCGTTCTGACGGCGCAGGTCGGCCATAGGGCTGATCCCGTCAAAATTCACATATTCCACCCACTTCGACATTTCCTCCACGGTACCGCTTCCCACATTCCCGCAGATAACGGGTTCGGTTTCAAGCTGTTCACAGAGATCCAGAAATTCATGGGTCCCGAAGCTGTTGTCTTCTGTTACACCGCCCCAGTGGGTGTTGATCATTTTCGGGCGCTGGTCACGCGGACCGATGCCGTCCATCCAGTGGTATTCGTCGGCAAAACAGCCGCCGGGCCACCGCAGATTGGGAATTTTCGTAGCCTTGAGGGCCTCAACGATATCATTTCTTATTCCCCGGGTATTGGGAATGTCGGAATTTTCTCCAACCCAGTAGCCCCCATAAATACAACGGCCCAGATGTTCGGAAAAATGTCCGTAGATGTGCCGGCTGATCGTTTCTTTACCCAGATCGGCATTTATTACGATCCTGGCCTTTCCGTCGTCGTATTTCTGCCACTCAACGGGACGGAGAATATTCCACCCCTGGGCATTGAGCGTAACACTCGCAAGAAGCAGGAACAATCCTGCACATGTCATTTTCAGATGTTTCATTTTTCTTGTTTTAAATGGTTTTTGATTGGTTGGGAATATTACAGATCGATGAAAGGCCAGTCGTTGTCATCCCATTTCATCTCTCTGATTATCAGTTTTGAACGACCATCATCCTTCCTGTCATAACCATGAAATACCAGATAGCTTTTCCCGTTGAATGTATAGGCGGAACAGTGCCCCACGGCTGCCCAGTCTTCATTTCCACCGGCCACCAGCGATCCTCCCCCGTGGTTCAGCAATATCCCGTCCTTGTCCACATAGGGCCCTTCTACATTTCCGGAACGTCCCACCAGAATTTTATAGGTGCTTTCGAGGCCCCTGCAGCAGTAATCTACTGAAACAAAAAGATAATAATACTGTTTGTACCGGTAAATAAAGGGAGCCTCTATGGCACCGTCTCCCGGGTCGGTATCGTCCAGGGCAAATGACCTGGGCTGACGGGCAATGGTGTACCATTCTTCCGGCTGAGCCAGCGATAACAGGTCAGGAGCCAGTTTAACCAGCTTCAATCCTCCCCAGAATGAACCGAAAGCAAGCCAACCCTCGTTCCTTCCGGCCATAATGAGGTTGGGATCAATAGCATTCCAGAAATCCCGGTTGGGAACCGACTGCACCACCATTCCATGATCAACCCACTTGAAGTCGGGATCTGAGGGATGCAGGGTTTTGTTGGTAGCTACGCCGATTGCCGAGGTGTTTTTTGCAAAGGCTGAAGCCGAATAATACAGGTAATAGGTTCCGTCCACACAGGCAATATCAGGAGCCCACAGGTGGTTTCCCCGAAAACCCGGTACGACCTCACCGGTGATCCATCCGGGTTTGCTGCTGAACACGGGAGCCAGACGGGTCCAGTTTTCCATATCGGTACTGGAAGCCACCGATATGCCGTTCCCGGTGGTAAACAGGTAATACACGCTGTCCTGTTTAATCATCACAGGGTCATGAGCGGGGAATCCCCCCGATTCCCTTTCGGGTCCGGGCCCTCTGCGCCTGCTTTCCTGTGCTTCTGCCATCAGGGTGGTATCCAGTGCAAGCAGAACGATAACGAAGCATACTTTTACAAGATAATTTTTCATCATACGATCTTATTGGGTCAGTTCATTCAAAGTTCTACAACCGGCCAGCCTTCTTCATCCCATTTGATTTCGCGTATCAGAAGTTTGGAACGACCCCTGTCTTTGGCGTCATATCCGTGGAATATCAGGTAATCTTTGCCGTCGAATGTATAGGCGGAATTATGCCCCACTCCGGGCCAGTTCTCATTTCCCTTCAGCACCCGGGTATGGCCTCCGTATCGCATATCCACTCCATTCCGGTCGAGGTACGGGCCCGTAACCTTTTCGGACCTTCCCACCACAATGTTGTAATCGCTTCTCACTCCCCGGCAGCAATGATCATAGGAAACGAACAGGTAATAATATCCGTTCTTTTTGAAGATGAACGGTGCCTCGATACCCGGACTGTCATTTTTCCTGTCTTCGGGCCTGAACGAACGTTCCCTGGCAGCCAGGGTAAGCCAGCGTTCGGGTTGTGCAATGCTGATGAGGTCGGGGTTCAGCCTGACCATCTTGATCCCTCCCCACCAGGAACCGAAATTCAGCCAGGGCACCCCTTCATCGTCGAAAACCAGATTAGGATCAATGGCATTCCAGTCGTGTTTCCCGGCTATGGAATTTACCAGGCATCCGTGGTCCACCCACTCGAAATCAGGATCGGCCGGATCCAGGGTTTTGTTTGATGCCACCCCGATAGCCGATGTATTCCTGCCAAAGGATGAAACAGAATAATACAGATAATATCTTCCGTTATGAAAGGCAATATCAGGCGCCCAGAAATCATTCCGTCTGTGCCCGGGCACCAGGGTGTCATTCACCCAGGAAGGGTCGTCCTCGAACACCGGCTCCATACGTGTCCACTTTACCATATCGGTGCTTGACGCCACCTGAATACCCCGTCCGGTGGCAAACAGGTAGTACACCCCGTCGTGTTTGATCATAACCGGATCGTGGGTGCCCAGTTCGGTATTCTGAGCCAGGGTAACAAAGGCGCCCGGTAATAACACCAGGGCGATGATCGTATAAAGCCTGCGTTGGAGCATTGTAATAAAATCCATTATTTCAAAGAAATTTTAAAAAAGGAGCTTCCGGAGTTAACCAAAAGCTCCCTCCGTCATTGCAATAAGCCTGATAACACATTATTTCAGTTCCAGCACCACTACCGATTTGGGCGGCAGATTGGCAGTTACCACATTGTCCTCCATCTGAAAATCATTGAATACGGCGGGTTTAACCCTTTCGGGATCATCAAATGTATTGTGTGCATTCATTTCGGGGGCTGTCAGCACCCTTCCTGTAACCGATGATGTCTGGTATCCGCGGATATCGATCTCGGTTTCAATGGCGTTCGCAGGATCAATATTAACCAGGGAAATGTGTATCGCCCCTTCTGCATCTTTCGATGCCGAAGCGCTGACCGCCGGCAGCGACCTGTTTTCAAAACGGTAATCAGCCGTTTTCAGGCTCAGCGGCAACAGGGTTGCGTCATGATGTACCTTGTACATCTCGAATACGTGATAGGTCGGGGTAAGGATCATTTTTGCCTCATCGGTCAGGATCAGTGCCTGCAGCACGTTCACGGTCTGGGCGATGTTGGCCATCCGGATGCGGTCGGCCCGTTCGTTGAAATAATTGAGCGACAATCCTGCCACCAGGGCATCACGGATGGTGTTCTGCTGATAGAGGAAACCGGGATTGGTGCCGGGTTCCACATCATACCAGGTACCCCACTCGTCCACGACCAGGGCTACCCGTTTGTTGGGGTCGTACTGGTCCATGATGGTGATATGACGATCCAGTACGTCTTCAATTTCCAGGCAGCGCCTCAACACATCGAAATACAGGTCTTCCCCGAACTCGGTGGCCGACCCTTTGTTGCTCCAGTTTGTGGTATAATGGTGCAGGGAAAGCCCCCATACATTCCGGGTTCCGATATCACGCATCATCACCTCGGTCCAGTGGTAATCGGTGGTGTTAGCGCCGCTGATGATCCGGTTCAGCCGGTATTCCCCGTAATTCCGGGTATAGGTGGCATAATTCCGGTAAAGCTGGGCATAATATTCGGGAGTCATGTTTCCCCCGCATCCCCAGGTTTCGTTTCCGATTCCCCAGAACCGCACTCCCCAGGGTTCTTCCCGTCCGTTCTGACGGCGCAGGTCGGCCATAGGGCTGATCCCGTCAAAATTCACATATTCCACCCACTTCGACATTTCCTCCACGGTACCGCTTCCCACATTGCCCACAATAATGGGTTCCGTTTCGAGCTGTTCGCATAAATCAAGGAATTCGTGGGTACCGAAACTGTTGTCCTCAGTCACACCACCCCAGTGGGTGTTGATCATTTTCGGACGCTGGTCGCGCGGACCGATGCCGTCCATCCAGTGGTATTCGTCGGCAAAACAACCGCCGGGCCAACGCAGATTGGGAATTTTCGTAGCCTTGAGGGCCTCAACAATATCATTTCTTATTCCGCGGGTATTGGGAATACTGGAATTTTCTCCCACCCAGTAACCACCGTAAATACACCGTCCCAGGTGTTCGGAAAAATGGCCGTAAATATGACGGCTGATCGTCTCTTCTCCCAGATCGGCATTGACGATGATCAGGGCTTTTCCGGGGGTATACGACTCGCGGGAAACCCTCTGCCGGAAATTTCTCTGCTGGCCATAGGTCCGGGTCATAGCAACCATGACCAGGCCTGCAAACAAAATGGTCAGTTTTTTACATTTCATCTTTTCAATATTTAGAGATTTCACATTCACCAGGACAGGTATCCGGCTTATCCGGATACCAACCGGCAGGGATCATCCTACGTTCATCAGCCGGCACCACCGGATCAGAAGTTTTCGTTTTCCCCGATTGACGAACTGCCCTTTTTATAATTTTTCAGAAAGCACACCGGTTACCGGTGTGCTTTCCGAAAAAATTACAAAAAACTGTTGTCAATTACAGATCGAGCTTTTGCACCTGGGTATACAGGTACTCATTTACACCCTGTGTTTTCACGCCCAACCTGACAAACACATAATCCCTGTCGGCCATGTCGGCATCAAGGGTAATGCTGTGGTTCAAAGGCTGTGAAATATCGGGTGAACTCAGAATATGACGTTGTTCAAAATATCTGTGATCCAGGAGTTTGTTTGTTCCCACAAAAAGGGTCACATTATCAACATTCACACTCTGCGTGCTCACCTGCGACACGTTACAGGAGGAAGAAACCACTCCGCCGCTGTAGCTGAACGATTCGCCGGTAATGACAAAGAAGGGAACCACGGGCACATCCAGGGTAGTGGTTCCGCTTACTGTCACATCAATGGAATCGGAATTGGATTCATAAGGTCCTCCGGCCAATCGTACCAGCTTGTAATCGCCGTCGAACAAACGGGCGGAATAAGATCCGTCCTGTGCAATGTACACGGGTATTTTTGAATACAGCTCATACCCCGGTTGCCACAGTTCGAGTTGCAGTGCATTCGACCTCACCCCGATGGGATTCCCATTGTACACCAGGTTCCCTTTCAGAAATGAGGTAGGTTCGTCGTAGTTATCTTTTTCGCATCCGGCGATGATCAGGATCAGCGCCAGGAAAAAGAATGATATAGCTGTTCTTTTCATAATCGTAGATTAATGGAATGGGTTTTGAATGATCAACGGGTTGTTATCAATCACGCTCTGATCAATGGAACTGTAATAGTTCTGCATCTGGAAGAACCTCGGGCTGCGGAAGCGCGGGGCCACCATTTTCTCAAATACGTATTTCCCGTCTTTGGTCGGGTCTGTTGGATGGATCACCCGGTAAGGATACAGGGCGTACAACATGGCATTTGGGTTCGAAGGATCTCCGTCCCACACTTCATGGGCAATCCTCCAGCGCTTGAGGTCCCATACCCGGTGGTCTTCAAAAGCCAGTTCTACTCTGCGTTCGTTAATCAGATCATCCAGTGTAAGAGAGGTAAGGCTGTTGGGCGGGAAACCGGCCCTTTCACGCAGCCTGTTCACATAACCCAGGGCTTCGGCCTCGGTGCTAACTTCCAGAGCGGCCTCGGCAGCATTCAGGTAGATCTCACCCAGCCTGAACCATACCCACCAGTTATCGCTGCGGATACCGCGGGTGCTGGATCCCGGATCCGAGTCAATGAATTTCCTCAGATAAAAGCCTGTATTGCTCACTTCCTGCATGGAGCGGTGAGGCCCTGAGTTTCCGGTCAGCAAACCTCCGTCGATGTACCTGGTAGCCAGGTCAGAACCTTCATAGGTATTGTATTCACCGGCCACCGGATCCCATTCCTTCACACCGGCCTGAATTTCTACCGGGAGTCCTTTAAAGGAGGTGCCCGGATAAATCACGGTGCCGTATAGCCTCCAGTCCTTATTGGCAAATATATCTTCCAGGTTGTCATAATAAATATAATCACTTTCGTCAGGAAGATGTGTCACCAGCTCTCCTGAAGAATTATCCAGGTACTGGAAAGCCTCCACCAGGTTCAGCACCGGAGTAACGGTAGACGAAGCCAGGTTATCTTCACGGATCCCACGGGCAATGTTGTCATAGGCAAACCAGTGCCTCTTGTCAACGGCTGTGGAAAAATCTTTGGCAAAGATCACCTCCGGATTGGCTGCTTCGTTGTAGGTTACTTCATAAAAGTTCTCGCCCAGGTGCGGGTTGACTTCATACAGTTCATAAGGGCTTTCGTTAATGAGTTCCCTGGAAGCTTCCAGGGACGCCGTGTAATAGGCATCGGCCATCGAAGCAGGGATCCCCACTTCGCCACCGTCGGTCTCGATGGGAACGGGCATCTCATTGTTGTACTTGGCCAGGGAACCGGCATACAGCATGGCGCGGCTTTTCAGCGCCAGGCAGGTATATCTGTTGGCACGGGTCTGGCTGCCTTCGTTGCCGATCACATCCATGATTTCATCCAGTTCGTCGGCAATGAAATCATAGACTTCATGTTCCTTGGCTCTGGGCTGGCGCAGATAGCTGGGATCACCGCTGAAATCATAAATCAGCTGCTCCGTCACCAGGGGAACGCCTCCCATTCTTTTAACCAGCTCAAAATAATTCATGGCCCGAATAAACCGAAACTCGGCATTGAAAGCCAGTTTTGTGTTTTCATCAAGCTCCGTTCCATATTCTTCCAGGCTTTCCAGAGCCAGGTTGATGTCCCTGATAAGGCCATAGTTCCACAGGCGCCATTCGCTGCCACCATAGGAAGCCATATCATTGTAATAACCTTCGTTATTCATCTGGCCTGACCACATGGCATCGTCGTAAATAGCCATACGCCGCCAGTTGTCGTCAACACTCATGTCCACTTCCAGTCTGTTGTAATAATTGGCCAACAGACTGAGGATCATATCGGGATCGTTCCAGACCTGTTCTTCGAGGACGAGATCCTTGGGTTTCCTGTCCAGCCAGTCTTTTTCACAGCCGGTGGAAAGAAAAACAAACAGGCCGATCAATAAACCGTTTATTATTTTTTTCATCATCTCAGTCATTTAAAAAGTTAGATTAAAACCAACATTGACCAGTCTCTGCTGTGGATAAACCAAACCGTTCGAAGATGCCACTTCGGGATCGATCTCGAACTGCTTCAGGTTATCGAATGAGAACAGGTTGGTTCCGTTGACATAGACCCTGAGCCTGGAAATTCCGATCCTGGTTAAAACCGATTCAGGAATATTATATCCCAGCTCCAGGTTCTTCAATCGCAGATAGTTTACATTGGTCACCCACCAGTCGTTTTTCCAGAAATTGGCATGGCCGCGGTCGGTACGTACGGCCGGCCATTCGCCGGATATCCACTCGCTCTCGGGGTCATACACATCGGCTTTTCTCCAGTAATCATCCAGCATATAATGCGGTGCGTTTCCGTTGCTCTGGAAGGGAACCATGAGCTCCCATTCGCGCCGGAATGATTGCAGGTGCCCACCGGCAAAGTCAAAGGCCAGGGAGAAGTTTTTCCAGGTAATGTATCCGTTGATACCTGTTGCCAGGTAAGGGTTGGCACCCTGTGCATACCCAATGGGCACTTCATCCATATAATTGATCACACCGTCCTCATTGGTATCCTGGTATTTAAAATCGCCGGGCAGCATGGTGCTGTTCCCACGCCCGTCGTTGTTGATCTCATAATTCTCAATCTCCTCTTCCGACTGGAAACGGCCGATCACATGGTAACCCCAGTTAACGGATGCCCAGCGGTCTTCCACTGAGTTACGGTATTCATCCCAGGAGTTGCCAAAACGAGGCTTGTATGTGTAGAGAATACGTTGTCTCGACAGCGTGGCATGGGCACTGAAGCTGTAGCTGAAATCACCCTTGCGGTCTCTCCAGGTAAGAATCCCTTCCACACCCCGGTGAGCGTCGGCATTCAGGTTCTCATCGGGAAGTGAATAACCCACTTCACTGGGCAGTAACACGTCGTAACGGGCAGCAGGCAGACCGGTACGGCGACGCTCGAATACGTCGACAGTACCCGAAAGCTTGTTTTCAAGCAAGGCAATGTCGAGCCCCAGGTTGATGGTCTTGTTGTGGGTCCATGACAGGTTGGTGATGGGAAGCCCTTTGGGTTCCAGGCCAATAACCAGGTCGCCGTCAAGCAAGGCATCTCCACTGAAGAAGTTGTATCCGGGCAGGTAGTCAAATGCTCCTACACCTGTTTCGCTTCCTGTCTCCCCGTAGGAAGCCCTGATCTTCATGCTGTTGAACACATTCCCCAGCGCATTCTGAAAGAAATCTTCTTCAGAAATGAGCCATCCTGCTGAAATACCCGGGAAGAAACCCCAGCGGGTATCGGGCGGATACAGGTATGAGCCGTCATAACGGCCCAGAAGTTCCAGCATATATTTCTGCCGGAAGTTGTAGTTCACGCGACCAATATAACCGGCCCTGGCTTCCGTGCGCCAGGAATCACCCAGGTAATCCTGTTCGGAAAAATCCATCCTTTCCACATAGTTTGTAGAAGGCACCGTATGAATCGCCAGGTAATGGTTGTCATAATCGGAACGCTCATAGGCCACGGTAGCGACAATATTATGATCGCCGAAGGTTTTAACATAATTCAACTGGGCCTGGGCAAAACGCTGCACCACATTCCGTTTGTGGTATTCCCTCCAGGGGTTCTGGTTTCCCCAGCCAGGCTGGGTGTAATAGGTATCGGTAGCTTCATCGTAACGATAGGCATCGTAAGTATATTCAAAGCCGTCGAAATCCTCATTCCTGAAGTTGTAAGCGCCGGCAACCCGGGCAGTCAGCCCGAAATCGAAATCATATTCTGCGAACACATTAATGTTCATGGTATGAAAATCATTGTCAACCCAACCGGTAATATCCCGGGTATAGGTAGCCGGGTTCACGTTCACGTTATGCGACTGATACACATAATTGGGATTATCATTGGCATACGGTGGTTCGGTTGGCCAGTTGTTCAGCACCGAGTAGAACGGGTTCCAGTAGTCGTCCAGTCCGGGAACCCCCACGTTACGGATCTTGGTCAGCCCGGCGGTCATTTTCCCGCCTACCGTCAGGCCTTTCGTCAGGCCCGACTCCAGATTCAGCTGCACATTGGTACGGTCATAGGAATAATCCTTGATGATGGCGTCCTGGTGTATATCTGTAAGCGAGAAATAATAACTGGTCCTCTGCGACCCGCCTGAGGCGTTCACGTTTATATACGACTGCGGCACATTGGGGCGCATGGTCAGATCAAAGTAGTCATAGCTTTTGTATCCCCGTTCCGTACCGGCTTTCCACTTCTCAAATTCTTCCGGAGTGTACAGCAGGGAAGGATCCTGGCCACGCACCACCGCAGCCTGCATTTTCCCTTCCACAAACTGGGCTGCATTGGCCGGCTGCGGGAAACGGGTAAAATTTTGCCAGCCGTAGTAGCCATTTACATTGATGCGGGTTTTTTCATTGTACTTTCCGCTTTTGGTCGTGATCAGTACCACCCCGTTGGCCGCCCGCAAACCGTATATGGATGCAGAAGCATCTTTCAGAATGGTAATACTCTCAATATCCTCAATAGCCAATTCATTGAAAATATCTTTCCCCGATCCTTCCGTGAAACCGAACCAGTTCTGCCAGGTAGGGCCTCCGTAGGGAATCCCGTCTACCACATAAAGGGGATCACCCAGGTTACGGATTTCCAGGTTGGTGGCATTCCCCGGCCGTGCATCACGCCGGCGGGCTGTTACTCCCTGGATTTTACCAACCAGAGCTTCACTTGAAGCCGTTGACGGGGTGCGAACAATGTCTTCCGTTGTAACACTGCTCACGGCACCTGTCAGGGTTCGCTTGGTCTGCTCACCGTAGGCCACCACCACAATTTCGTCCAGACCAATGGTTTCGGTCTGCAGAACGATATCGATCCGCTGGCGGCCCTGAACAGGTACCGTTTGTGACCTCATCCCCACGAACGAGAACACCAGTGTGTCATTCGGATTGACATTGTTCAGGGTATAATTCCCGTCCACATCGGTTTGAGTTCCCGTAATGGTGCCTTTTACCACCACGCTCACTCCGATAAGGGAAGCCCCCGATTCATCCACGACCTTTCCGGTCACGGAGTGCTGCTGGGCATAAAGAAGGCCCGAAGCCATCTGTCCCCAGCAGAACAACAGAAGAAGCAAGGCATGCCTTAATAGCCGGAAGCTATTGAAAACCGCCGTGTTCTTCCCGGAATTTTCCTGATTTTTTTGATTTTTCATGGTTTAGGTTTAATTGGGATCATTTTACATGTTAGTTACTCCTGTAGGAAAAAAATCGTTTACTTACTTAGCCTGGTTGTACCCGACAAACTGACCGGCGTACAAACCAATAAAAAATTTCACCGGGTTATGTTTTCATAAGCATCAGGTTTGGTTTAGGGTTCAACATTTGTTTATTCACATCATGTGATACCATAATATATTATAATAAAAATAGGGCCGGTAAGCATCTGTTCATGCATCCGGCCGACAGACCATTTACCGGCTATCCTGTTATTAATCAAATTATTAGTATATTTCCACCTGTACATTCAGTAGAATAAATGTTAAATCGACATTAAATTTACATGAATGCAGAGAAGGAGGAGGTGGAAATTTGTGGAATAAAGGTGGAAATTTGTCTACGAACAGAAATTTATGCTATATAACATACCTTCACCCACTGAAACGGTCAGGCCGACATACCTCCATATTCTTTGGGAGAAATTCCGAAAAATTTCTTGAAGGAACGGCTGAAATATTTCGGATCGCTGTAACCGGTTGCATAGGCGATTTCAGAAATATTCATTTTGTTTTCTTTCAGGAGCCGGGCAGCTTTCTTCAATCGCATACTGATAATAAAATCACTGGCTTTCACATCGGTGTAGGCAATCAGTTTTTTGTGCAGAAGGCTGCGGCTGATGCAGAGCACCCTGGCCAGCTTCTGTACATTGAATGAGGGATCTGCCATATTTTCTTCAATAGCTTTCAGAACATTTTGAAGAAATTCCTCGTCGGGGCGGGTAGTCGTCAGTTCTCCCGGCACCGGAGTCAGATTCTGCAGGAACAAACGGCGGAGCTTTTTCCGGTTTTCCATCAGGCTCTTTGCCTTCACCTCCAGCAGGTCGAGATGAAAAGGCTTGGCCACATAATCGTCTGCTCCGGTACCGTACCCTTCGAAATGGCTTTCGGTTTCAGCCCTTGCCGAAAGGAGGATCACGGGAATATGCGAGGTGTTCAGATCGTTTTTCAACCGGGCACACAGTTCCAGTCCGTCCATACCCGGCATCATAACATCCGAGATAATCAGGTCAGGTGAATGTTTCTGGGCTTTTTCCCAGCCTTCAGTTCCGTCAAATGCGGTGATCACATGAAACGAACGGGTCAGGGTATTCTGTATGTACCGGCACAATTCGCAGTCATCATCCACAAACAGCAGGACCGGTTTCCCCCATTGTTCTGCTTCGTCAATCCGGGATCCTCTGGCATTTACTTCCATCGTTTCATTGTAAGGCATACCCTGGCTCTCATCATCCGTTATTTCTTCGGGGGGTTCATCAATGATCTCGCCGGCATGATACTGTTCCCTTTCCGTGGGCAGGAATACTGTAAACGTAGTACCTGTGCCAGGTTCTGACCTGACATATATTTGTCCCCGGTGAGCCCGGGTCATCTCTCTGGCCAGATATAACCCGATGCCACTTCCCCGCACATCCCGTTTCCCCTCTTGGGGCAACCGGTGAAATTTTCTGAACACATCTTTTACCATTTCAGGGGGTATACCGGGTCCGGTATCACTAACCATTATCCATGCATAGGAACCGGTTCCCCGGCTGTATTCCACGGGTTCTTCCATTACATTAACGCCGGCCTCAGCCCTTTTGTCGCCATTGCCCACACCTGTTGCAACCTTCACCATTCCCTTTTGCGGAGTATATTTAATGGCATTCGAAAGAAGATTATATACAATATTTTCCACAATTTCACGGTCGAAGTACATTTCAATGCGCTCACCCGGATGATACTCAAACCTGATTCCCTTCATTGATGCCTGATTGGAGAATGAGCGGGAAATATTTTCAATAAATGAAACCAGGTCGCCACGGGTCACTTTCATTTCGATCTCCCCCGTTTCTACTTTCCTGATCTCGAGCAACTGATTGATCAGTCTTAACAACCTCTGTGTATTTTGATAGATGATCTGGAGGTTATTTTTGATCCCTTCATCCAGCCGGGTTTCTTTCATCATCTGTTCAATGGGCGAGATGATCAGATTCAGGGGAGAGCGGAATTCGTGAGATACCTGTGTAAAAAAGTTCAGTTGTTCCTGCTGGATCTGCTTAACTTTTTCATTCAGTTCGATGAGCTTATCCCGCTGCTCACTGATCTGGCTGTTCTGATCCTCCAGCTGCCGTTTCTGCCCCTCGATCAATTCCTGCCGTTTCTCAAGTTGCCGATAGGATTCCCTGAGATCGGCAGCCTGTGATTCCAGTTCTACTTTCTGCCCCTCCACCTCGGCCGTTCTTTCCTTTACCAAAGCCTCCAGCTTTTTTTTCTGCCTGTTCAGTGAATAGGTTCTGTAGCGGATGAACAGCAACACGAACCCCAGCAACGCAAAAACTGCCAGGATTTTGAACCATGTCCTTTGCCATACGGGTGGAATAATGGTAACAGCCATCATCGCGGGTTCACCCACCTGCTGACCGTCCATCACTGCCTGCACGTAAAAGGTATAATCACCACCCGAAAGGTTGGTATAGGTTGCCTGCCGGCTGCCGGTAGCATCTCTCCACCGGTTGTCGAATCCTACCATCCGGTAGCGATAGGTAATCCTTTCCGACTGTACATAATTGAGTGCTGAAAACTGAAAGGAAAATTCCTTGATCCGGCGTGGCAAAACCAGATGATCGGAGGTAAGAATGGATTGAGGAAGCAGGACCCGTCTTTCATATTTTTCTCCCACCTCCACAGGGGTATTAAACACCCTGAATCCGGTAATGGTGGTAGGAAATAACCGGGGCATCTCCCGGATACTGTCGGGATAAAAACTGATCAACCCCTGCATGCTCCCGAAATAGAGCTCTCCCGATTTACCTGTAGCGCCGGCCGACCAGTAAAACTGATCACTCAACAGACCGTCTTCCACATAGAAATTCCGGAAGGTCTTTTTCTCAGGATCAAATTCCGACAAACCGTTATCGGTACTCATCCACAGCCTTCCTTTTCTGTCTTCCTGAATAGCATATACCACGTCATTGCACAGGCCGGACTCTTCAGAAAAATGTGAAAACACCCAGCTCTCCTTTTTCAGGTCTTCCCTTCGCAGCAAATTCAGACCCTGCCCGTAGGTACCTATCCACAGATCACCATTACTCCCCGACAAAAGGGAAATCACATAATTCCCGCTGATACTCGCGGGATTGTCCGGATCACTGACAAACCGGTCGGCATAAATGGCTTTTTCATGAACCACCTGCAGGCTTTCTCCGGTGATACGGTACAGTGCATAGCGGGTCCCTACCCAGAGATTGCCATCCGCATCGAATTGCAGGCAGCCTACTGATTCCATGTTTCTGATATCATCGAACAACCGTACGCTAATAAACTCCTCATTCTCTGCATCATATTTCATCAGGCCTTCTATGGTCCCTATCCACAGGTTCCCCCGGGAATCTTCCACAATGGATGAAATGTAATTGCTGATGGGTTGCCCGGGAATGGATGGCTGGCGTAGGTATCTGATAAATTTCCCTTCTTCCATGTTCCCTGGGGTAAGCAGGTGCAGCCCACCGCCCCACGAACCCACCCACAGGTTCCCTTCCCGATCCCGGTGAAGCACCGAAATAAAATCGGAGGTAAGCCCGTCACTGTCTCCGGGCGTATACATGTAATGCCTGAAGTTACCTGTGGTTTTTTCATACCTGTTCAGTCCGCCACCGGCTGTTCCGATCCACAGGTATTTATCATCTTCACAAACTGAATTTACGGTGTTATGGCTCAGGCTGTTTTCGTCCCAGGGGTTCCATTCAAAAAAGTCAAAATTTCTGCGGTAAATGTTGTACCGGTTAATTCCACCCCGCTCGGTACCGATCCATACATTCCCGTCTTCCGTATACAACAGGCAATTGACAAATTCATTGTTCAGCCCGAAATGTGAATCGGGGGTGGTAGTATAATTCCTGAACGAATCGTTCGTTTCATCGTAAATACTCAAACCGCCCAGGGTACCCACCAGAATATTCCCCTCTCCGTCACAGGTAATGCTCATGGCCACATTGTGGACAAGGCTGCCCGGGTCAGAGGACCTGTGAAAATACCTTATGATATTATTATTTTTGAAATCATAGCGAAAAACCCCGAACTGTGTTCCGATCCACATGGTGCCCAGCGAATCCATCAGGAAAGCACGGGCGCTCGTCAGCCGGGACACCACCTCCGGGATCAGATTGTTTTCTTTCGGCAGGAAACTATCATTTTCCGTATCATAAATATACACGCCGTCTGAAGTTCCAATCCATATTCTACCCTGCGGGTCCTGATAAATTTCATGCACCGACAAAGGAAATGATGTCAGGGCGCTGTCGGAAAAAAAACTTTCCACACCTGATATCTTCCCGCTTTCACCCTCCGGATGAACACGGTCCAGTCCCATGTCAGTTCCCACCCACACATATCCGTCCCTATCGGCCATAACCGTTTGTATACGCGGCGCACTGACAGAATAACCTGAAGACTCTGTGCTGTATGTCAGAAACCTGTCCTGTCTGCAGAGATATACATTTAACCCGTTTTCCGTACCGATCCAGATATTCCCGTAAGGACCCTCGGTCATATCGAGTATAAAATTATCGGACAGGGTAGCGTAATCGGCGTCATCGTGTTTGAAAACAGTAAAGGAATACCCGTCATAGCGGTTCAGGCCGTTCCATGTGCCGAACCACATGAACCCCCGGCTGTCCTTCAATATGCAGTCGACCATATTCTGGGAGAGACCTTCCTTAATGGTTAAGTATTCGAAACGGATCGTTTCGGCCGGGTTTCCGGCACGCGCGGAAAAACCCTGCTGTAATACCGCCATCAGTATAAACCATCCCCAGGGAATAATTCTTTTCATTTTCGGGATCCTGACTATGCTTTTTACACCCACACATTGGGCACATAAAGATAACATCAGTTTTTCTGGAAAAAAAAAGCGTGTACTGAGAAAAGCCTGCCGGCAAATGCTCTGCCGGTCACTTCCGGTAAAAAGCGGGAGAAAGAATGATGATCACAGTAAAAAGCTCAAGCCTTCCAACCAGCATAAGAAAAGAAAGGAACCATTTCCCCGCATCGGGTATGTGTGCGTAGGTTTCAAAAGGACCCACAGCCCCCAGGCCCGGTCCGATATTCCCAAGCGAGGCCGCCACAGCACCGAAAGATGAATCCATGTCATACCCCATGGCCGACATCACCGCCACACTGCTGATGGTAAGGATCAGGTAAAAGAAAGTAAAGGCCAGCACATTGGAGATCACCTGGGCGGAAACCGGTTTCCCGTTATATCTCACAGGTATCACAGCATTGGGATGGATCAGCCGTTTCAGTTCCAGGATACTGTTTTTCACCAGCAACAGGATCCTGACAATTTTTACACCTCCTCCGGTAGAACCGGCAGACCCCCCGAAAAACATCATAATAAAGATCAGAACGGTGAGGAATGGCAACCAGGTAAGGTAATCGGCCGTAACATACCCCGTGGTGGTAATGATGGATACCACCTGAAAGAGGGCATCCCTGATACATTTTTCAGGAGTACATTCCATGGTCATCCATAATCCAATGGCTATGACCAGGGCAAAAAACAAAACAGAACCCAGGTAAAACCGGAATTCCTCGTTCCGGAATATTTTCCCGAAACGGAGATGCAGGGCAAAATACGACATCATAAAATTGGTACCCGCAAGGAACATAAAAAGGGTGATCACATAATGAATAAAGGGACTGTTCCAGTGAGCGATGCTTGCCTGCTTGGTGGAATACCCCCCGGTAGCCATGGTGGTAAAGGAATGGCAAACCGCATCGAAAAGATCCATTCCCCCGATCGTAAGCAAGACCGCTTCTGATAAGGTGAAGATAATATAAATGGTCCACAGGCGTTTGGCCGTTTCCCGGATGCGGGGATGCAGCTTGTCGTAGGTTACTCCCGGCACTTCGGCAATAAAAAGCTGCATGCCCCCCACCCCCAGCACAGGAAGAATGGCCAGAGTTAACACAATGATTCCCATCCCTCCCAGCCACTGGGTGAGGCTGCGCCAGAACAGCAAACCATGAGGCATGGATTCGATATCCGTCAGAATGGAAGCACCGGTAGTAGTAAAACCCGAAATGGTTTCGAAGAAAGCATCGGTAAAATTTGGAATGAAACCGGAAAGGATAAAGGGCAGGGTTCCAAACAGGGAGAACAGAACCCATCCCAGGGTTACAATAAAATACCCTTCCCTTTTCCCCAGGTCCCTGCTCGAACGCCGGGTTGAAATCCAGGCGATGGCTCCGGTGGCCGTTACCATTCCGGCCGACACCACCAGGGAAAGTTCTCCTCCGTCATGATAAAAAGCTCCAACCAGTGCCGAAAGGAGCATAAAAAAACCCTCGACCAGCAAAAGAATCCCCAGAATGTGGACAATGATCCGGTAATTGATCATATATCAATTGAAGAAGTTATCGATTTTTCCGACGGCGCTCGGCAGGGCAAACACCACTACATGATCGTTGGGTTCAATTTGAGTATCCCCCTTGGCAATGAACGCCCGTTCTCCCCTGACAACCCCCCCAATGATGGAATCACGGGGAAATTCCAGTTCTTTCAGGGAAACCCGTGTGGCACGGGCCCCGGGTTTTACCACAAATTCCATCACCTCGGCATCGGTTCCCGTCAGGCACTTCATCGATGTTACCTCGGCACTCATTGTAAACCGTGAAATGCGGCTGGCAGTGATCAGTTTCTTGTTGATCACCGCATCAATCCCCATGCGTTCGGCCATTTCTATATAATCCAGATTCTCTATTTCGGCAATGGTCTTGCGTACTCCCATTCTCTTGGCCAGCATGCAGGCAAGGATATTTGCTTCCGAATTCCCTGTCACGGCCACAAATGCATCCATATTTCTCAGCCCTTCATCCATCAGCAGATTGATATTCCTTCCGTCTCCCTGGATTACCAGGGTATTGTCCAGAAATCCGGCCAGTGTCACACTCTTCTCCTGGTCGATTTCTATCAGCTTCACATTGATCTCATTCTCCAGGTCCTTGGCAGTACGCAGGCCGATGCGGCTCCCTCCGATGATCATCAGGTTGTGTATCTCGAAATTCTCTTTCCCCGAATACTTCAGCAGGCTGTTCACCCCTTTCCGGTTGGTAATGACATATACCACATCTCCCACCTCGAAAACATCATTCCCCCGCGGGATGATGGTATCTCCGTTCCGGGTTATGGCCACCGCCCTGTAATCCAATTCATTCCGGTTCTCGGTCGCTTCCATCAGGGTTTTATTCACTACCGGAGCGTTCTCATCCAGCTTCAGGGCGAAAAGAGACAACTTTCCACCCGAAAAATCAAAAAATTCACTCGTTCCCGTCTGGCTCAGCAAACCCACAATTTCCCGGGCAGCAATTTTTTCGGGATATATCAGATGGTCCACTCCCAGACTGCGGAAAAACTCCTTGTTGTTTGCAAGAAGATACTCCTGGTTGTCTATGCGCGCAATGGTTCGTTTGGCGCCCAGTTTTTTACCCAATATACAGGCCGTAATATTGGTATCTTCCAGGTGGGCAACCGAAATAAACAGGTCGGTCTTCCTGACATTGGCTTCTTCCAGCGTGGAAATGGAGGTAGCCGAACCATGCACGGTCATCAGATCCAGCCGGTTATCAATCGCCTGAAGCAACGATTCATTCGGGTCGATCAACACCAGATCATGTTTCTCCTGGCTGAGCATTTTGGCCAGGTGTGACCCTACCTCTCCCGCTCCTGCCACAATGATTTTCATCTCCTTATTTATTTTGCGGACACAAAGTAAATCATAATCCTCCGATTTATGCAAATAATTGGCAACTGCCTGTAAACAAATGTATCAATTTACAAGGAACATTGAAAGGCTCCGTCCACGTAAACAGCATGAAAGGGTATTTTTTTCTCTTTCAGATAATTCACCCACTCGCGGGTTCTGTAGTATCCCAGCGATCCGTCCAGTACAACCAGCCCTGGATCGAAACATTGTTCCAGTATGCCGGGGGCAATCCTCACATTCCCGGTTAATATCAACACATCAAGGTTCAGTCTCCGGTCACACCGGCAGGTAACGGGAAAATTTTCCTCCAGTATCCCGATTTTTATTCCCTTTCCCTGCACGTACGCGGCCATGGCGGTTTGAATAATACCATAATCTTCACAGGTTGCGGCTTTCTCCCATCTTACCAGGTCTTTTATTCCCATACTGATCCGGTGGTTCTGTGTGTGATAATCATACCATCCGTTTTCCGTCACCGGTCTGATCCGGGCCACACAGGTTCTCCCCCGGGTTATTCCTATCATACTGCCGCCGGGGATACGATAGACCGTGAGCTCGTGCTGTCTGTCCATTACGGCAGCCAGCCTGGACCGGTCGGCCGCAAAGATCAAAACCATTGTCAGAAATGCCCACCTGAAGGCTTTCCCTTTCCCTTTCGCGGCAGGAACCAGGGTTGCCAGCATCCCATACAGCAGGATAACATGAAAAACGCTCAGGTAGATATCCGAAATCGTTGCCCACGGCAAAGAACCCAGCCACTGCACCGATTCGTTCATACACCAGGCAACTTTCCCTGCAAGCCAGGCCGCAACTCCTCCAAGCCAGGGAAAAACCGATCCGGCCACGAAAAACACCAGGCACAATCCCAGCAAAAGCGTTATGAGGGGCAACACCAGCACATTGGATAAAGGAAAACAAACCGGGAAAATATGAAAATAATACATGGTAAGGGGAAAGGTAACAAGCTGGGCGGCCAGGCTCACACTGACCAGTTTCCACAACCAGGAAATAATGCGGCCGGGCGGAATCAGCAACCGGAAAATGCGGGGCTGAAAATACACGATTCCGGCAACAGCAAGGTACGAGAGCTGGAATCCCACATCCGCCAGCAGGAATGGATTGATCAGCAACATAAACATGGCCGATGCCGCCAGGACGTTGTACGTGTTTACATGCCTCTGCAACGCTCCTCCGGCTGCAAAGAAACCAAACATGGTCACGGCCCGGCAAACGGAAGGCGACAGGCCGCTCAGCAATGCATAAAAGATCAGCGCCAGCATTACCAGAACGGTTCTGATAAGGTGTCCTCCAGGTATGCGTACAAGAAAACCCAGCAAGGCGTACAGAAAAAGATACAGAATCCCCACATGAAGTCCTGAAATGGCCAGGAAATGCATGGCTCCGGCACCGGCATATCCCTGCCTGAGACCAGGGTCCATCTCATCACGGTATCCGAGCGACAATGCCGCCAATACCTGAAACTCACGTTCGCCCATCCTGCCGGCTCTCAGCTTTTCTATCAAATCGTTGCGAAATGAGTGAAAAAATACGGACCATTTACTCCCACCCTGAATACCGGTCTTTCTCCAGCTATCTTTATCAAGGTATATTTGCCCTGTAATTCCCTGCCGGAAAAGAAATTTCCTGTAATCAAATTCACCCGGATTCATGGGAGGATCCACCTGACTCAGCCATCCCCGGCAAAGGATCAGGTCGCCATAAGCCAGGGTGGTCACAACCGTATCAACAGCCAGGGTAGCATACACCTTTTGCCGGTTACCCACCGGCTTCCCATACCGGTCAACCGCCCTCACCATAAGCAAAATCCGGTAGCTTCTTTCCTTTTTTACCGGACTTCCCATCACTTTTGCCAGATATGTTCCATATCCCTCATTCATTCTTTCCTCCAGCAGGCTGCTGCGCCGCCCGGCATGGTATATCCCGGCCAGGAAAAGGAAAAGAAAAAGAACGGAACCAAAAAGAACGGAGTCGTATGGTTCAATGAAATAAATGGAAAATAAAAGAGCAATCAGAAACATCAAAACAAACACACAGAGATGCGCAGGTAAAATCTGCGTTGGCCATAGCATTCCCACAGAAACACCCGCCATAAAGGGGACCAACAGGCGCAGGAAGGGATATTGCTTCAGGCGGCTCATGGATTATTGCATCCAAACCGTTGGAAATACCGGGAATGAAAATAACCATTCCTTTTGAAAAATCCTATCATCCGGCACAGCCTGTAAAACACAGCCTATTTGGAAAGATGCAGGAAGTTCGTTACATTTATTATCCCCGCCTGAACAAATAACCGGGAATAATGGTTAACCTAAAAAATAAAAAATTATGGCAAATCTGGGAACAAAATACCTGGGTATTGAACTGAAAAATCCCATCATCGTGGGAGCCAGCAACCTGGTCACCGAACCCGACATTGTAAAAAAACTCGAAAAAGCCGGCGCTGCCGCCATTGTGTACAAATCGCTGTTTGAAGAACAAATCCAGCTGGAAAGCTACGAAATGGAAGACCAGCTGGAAGAATACAATGAGCGCCATGCGGAAATGATCTCCCTGTTTCCGGATATCAAGCATGCCGGACCGGCAGAACATCTCCACCGGCTCGAAAAAATGAAAAAATCGGTTTCCATACCGGTTATCGCCAGTCTGAACTGCGTATACCCGGAAACATGGACCGATTATGCCAAAAAACTGGAAGAAACGGGGGTAGATGCTCTGGAACTGAATTTTTATGCTGTACCAAGGGATTTCGAAACCGAAGGGAATCAGATCGTGGAAGAGCAGATCAGGGTGATCGGGGAGGTGAAAAATACAGTGAACATCCCTGTCAGTGTGAAACTCAGCCCCTTTTATACGAACATCCTGAAAGTGGTGGCCGAAATGGATAAGGCCGGCGCCGACGGTTTTGTACTTTTCAACCGGTTGTTCCAGCCTGATATCAATCTGGAAAAAGAAGAACATCACTATCCCTACCATCTCAGCCATGAAGACGACAACCGGCTGCCTCTGAGGTTTACCGGCCTTCTGTATGATGAGGTCAGGGCCGGTATATGCAGTAACACGGGAATTTATTCCGGGCTGGATATGATCAAGATGATCCTGGCAGGCGCCGATGCCGTTCAGGTAGTCAGCACCCTCTACCGGAACAAACCCGGTCATATTGCGGTTATGCTGCAGGAAATGGAACAGTGGATGGATAAAAAGCATTATGAAAAACCGGATGACTTCAGAGGGAAACTTTCGAAAAAACACCTTACAGACCCCTTTGCATACAAACGGGCACAATACGTGGATATCCTGATGAAATCGGGAGATATTTTCAAGAAATATCCCGTGAGGTAGGCATAACCGGAATACACTGCATTCTTCCCCGGGAATCCGGAATGCCTGCGTTTGATTTTTTTCGGACCCGTTTCACAATAAATATTTATCTTTGTTTTTTCAATTATCCGAAGAAGGCAGTGGGAAGGATCCTGGCTATCGATTACGGGCAAAAACGCACAGGAGTGGCGGCAACCGATCCGCTCCAGATCATTGCGGGAGGAGTGGCAACGGTTCCATCAGAGGGGATATGGGATTTTCTCGATGATTACCTGAAAAGGGAAACGGTAGATACGATTGTGGTAGGAAAACCGATGACATTGAACAATCAGCCCTCCGAATCGTTCCGTTTTATTGAACCCTTTGTCAGGAAGCTTGAACGTCGTTACCCCCGCATCCGGGTGGAACGGATGGATGAACGTTTCACCTCATCCATGGCGGGCCGGGCCATGATCGAAGGAGGGATGAAAAAAAAAGACCGTCAGGAAAAGGAAAGGATCGACCGCATCAGCGCATCCCTTATCCTGCAGTCATTCATGGAAATGAAGAATAACAAAACGTTAAAATAAAAGGTTATCATGTTATATCCTGTTGTGGTATACGGACATCCTGCCCTGAGAAAAAAGGCTGCCACCGTGCAACCCGATTTACCCGGACTGCAGGAATTCGTTGAAAACATGTGGGAAACCATGTACAAATCGGATGGAGTGGGCCTGGCTGCTCCGCAGGTGGGGGTTTCACTGCGTATTTTTGTGATTGACGGATCGGAATTTGCCGACGACGATCCTTCCCTGAAGGAGTTCAGGCAAACCTTTATCAACCCCGTGATTCTGGAAAGGACAGGAAACCCGGTGCTTTTTAATGAGGGATGCCTGAGCATACCGAAACTCAGGGAAGATGTTGAACGGGAATCATCTATCAAAATCACATTCTATGATGAACATTTTACATTCCATGAAAAGACTTATGATGGGATTGCCGCCCGCATTATTCAGCATGAATACGATCACCTGGACGGCATCCTGTTCACCGACAGGTTAACCCCCCTGAAAAAACGCCTGATCAAGGGGAAATTACTGGCGATTATGAAGGGAAAGTACGACGTACACTACCAGACCATTCTGCCGAAACAGCCGGTACCCGATCTGTTCCCCTCCGGGATCAGGAAAGAAATCGTTGCCCCGGCAGGATAGCCCGGCCTCAGGGTATAAAAAAAACGCCGTATGGACAACCCATCCGGCGTTTTTTTATACCCCTGAAAAACTTCAGCTTTTCGAGTAATCCAGTGAAGCAAGCCGTTTGTATGTCTCTGTCCTCCAGCGGGCATTTTCCTCCGCTGCCCTGAACAGCTTTTCCGCTTCTTTCGGAAAGGTTTTCTTCAGCGAACTGTACCTTACCTCCCCTTCGAGGAACTGCTGGAACAGTTCCCATTTTGGTTCGCCCGAATCGAGTGTGAACGGATTTTTCCCTTCCTTCTCAAGGAGCGGGTTGTAGCGGTACAGATGCCAGTAACCGGCTTCCACGGCCCGTTTCTCCTCTTCCTGTGTTTTTTCCATCCCTGCCTTCAATCCGTGGTTTATACACGGAGCATAGGCAATGATCATGGAGGGCCCGGGATAGGCTTCGGCCTCTTTTACAGCCTTGAACAACTGCGACTGGCTTGCTCCCATGGCCACCTGGGCAACGTATACATATCCGTAACTCATAGCCATCATCCCCAGGTCTTTTTTCCTGATCTTCTTACCGGAAGCGGCAAACTTGGCCACGGCACCGGCCGGGGTGGCCTTGGAAGACTGGCCTCCGGTATTCGAATATACTTCTGTATCAAGAACCAGTATATTAACATCCTCCCCACTGGCCACCACATGGTCCAGGCCTCCGTATCCAATGTCGTAGGCCCATCCGTCACCGCCGATGATCCATACCGATTTCTTCACCAGGTACTGCTTCAGCTCAAGAATTTCCTTCGCTACCGGGTCCTTTTCTTTTTTCAGGGCTTCCAGCACTTTTTCAGAAGCTGCCCTGGAGGGTTCGGCCGCATCTTTTGCTTTCAGCCATTCCCCGAAGGCTTCTTTTGTTTCTGAAGAAATCGGGGCTTTCTCCATGGCTTCCTGCATTTTCAGGGCAATTCTCTTTCTCATTTTTTCCACTCCGGTAGCAATACCGTATCCGTATTCGGCATTATCCTCGAAAAGGCTGTTGGCCCAGGCAGGTCCCCATCCTGTTTTCTGATGAATGGTATAGGGAGTGGAAGGAGCGGTTCCCCCGTAAATAGACGAACAACCCGTGGCATTGGCAATGATCATGCGCTCACCGAACAGCTGAGTCACCAGCTTGATATAGGGAGTTTCCCCGCAACCGGCACAGGCCCCCGAGAATTCGAACAGAGGTTGTGCAAACTGACTGTTTTTCACTGTCTTATCCTTTGGAACCACATCTTCCTTATAACCGATCTCCCTGTCAAGATAATCCCAGTTATCCTGTTCATGCAGCTGGCTTTCGAATAGCTCCATTTTCAGCGCCTTTTCCCTGGTGGGACATACATCCACACAGTTACCGCAACCTGTGCAGTCATACGGGCTTACCTGCAGCCTGTAATGATATCCTTTCAACTGGGCTTTCCCTTCAATGGTTACCAGTCCTTCGGGCGCCTTCTGCAGTTCCTCATCGGTAAGCAGGAAAGGCCTGATGCAGGCATGGGGGCAAACCACCACACACTGGTTACACTGGATACAGTTTTCAGGGATCCATTCCGGAACATGCACTGCAATCCCGCGTTTTTCGTAAGCAGTGGTTCCCTGGGGAAAGGTCCCGTCTTCCCTGCCCAGAAAAGCGCTGACAGGCAGATCGTCTCCTTTCTGCAGGTTGATGGGTTCGGCCACTTTGACAATGAATTCGGGTACATCCTTTTTCTGCACCTTTTTCTCCTGCTCTTCTTTCAGGTTTTTCCATTCTTCAGGTACTTTCACCTCTGTTACCTGTGATCCGCGGTCAACAGCTGCAAAATTCATCTTCACCACTTCCTCTCCTTTTCTTCCGTAGGTTTTTTCAATGGCCTTTTTCATTTCTTTAACAGCCTGCTCATAGGGGATCACGTTGGCAATTTTGAAAAATGCCGCCTGCATGATGGTATTGGTGCGGCCGCCCAGCCCGATCTCATCGGCTATTTTGGTGGCATTGATCAGGAAGAACCGGATGTTGTTTTCGGCAAGGTACCGTTTCATGGAAACCGGCAGGCGTTCTTTCGTTTCCTCCTCATCCCAGATGCTGTTCAGCAGGAATGATCCCCCTTTCTTGAGCCCTTTCAGCATGTCGTACTTACCGATATAGGCCGGTACATGACAGGCCACAAAATCAGGATTATTCACCAGGTATGTACTGCGGATGGGATGGTCACCGAAACGAAGGTGAGACACAGTAAAGCCTCCTGATTTCTTGGAGTCGTAGGCAAAATACCCCTGGCAGAACTTGTCGGTTGTATCGCCGATGATCTTGATGGAGTTCTTGTTGGCGCCCACTGTTCCGTCGGCACCCAGCCCGTAAAACTTGGCTTCAACCATGCCTTTGTGCACCAGCATAAAATCCTTCGGTTCGGGAAGCGACTGATGGGTCACATCATCAACAATACCGATGCTGAAACGGTTCCTGGGCTTGTCGGCTTTGAGGTTTTCAAAAACGGCCATGATCTGGGCCGGGGTGGTATCTTTCGAACTCAGTCCGTAACGTCCGCCCACGATCAGGGGACGGTTCTCACGCTCATAGAAAAGATCCCGCACATCGAGGTACAGGGGTTCGCCGTTGGCTCCGGGTTCCTTTGTGCGGTCCAGTACGGCTATGCGTTTTACCGTGTCGGGCAACACCTTGAAAAAATATTTGGCCGAGAAAGGACGGTACAGGTGGCAGGTGATCAGACCCACCTTTTCGCCTTTTTCCATCAGGTAATCCACCACCTCCCTGACCGTTTCGGTAACCGTGGTCATGGCCACAATAATGTGTTCCGCATCTTTTGCCCCATAGTAGGTAAAAGGATGATATTCCCTGCCGGTAAGTCGGGAAATTTCCTGCATGTATTCTTCCACAATATCCGGAACGGCATCGAAAAACCGGTTGGCCGATTCCTTGGCCTGGAAGTAAATATCGGGGTTCTGTGCCGTACCCCGCGTTACCGGATGTTCGGGATTCAGGGCGCGTTCACGGAACTCCTGCAGTGCCTTCCTGTCAACCAGAGAAGCCATGTCTTCGGTTTGAAGGGCTTCGATTTTCTGGATCTCATGGGAAGACCTGAACCCGTCGAAGAAATGCAGGAAAGGAACCCTCGATTTGATGGCAGCCAGATGGGCCACTCCAGCAAGGTCCATGATCTGCTGAATACTGCCGCTGGCCAGCATGGCAAACCCTGTTTGACGTGTGGCATAAATATCACTGTGATCTCCGAAAATACTCAGGGCATGTGCGGCAACGCTCCTGGCTGATACATGAAAAACACCCGGCAGCAATTCGCCGGCAATCTTGTACATATTGGGAATCATCAGCAACAATCCCTGGGAAGCGGTGAAAGTAGAACAAAGCGCCCCTGCCTGCAGGGTGCCGTGTACGGCCCCGGAAGCCCCGCCTTCCGATTGCATTTCCTTTACCTCCACAGTCTCACCAAACATGTTCTTCCTTCCGTTGGCAGCCCATTCGTCCACATATTCCGCCATATTCGATGAAGGGGTTATGGGATAGATACACGCTACCTCACTGAACATATAGGCTATATGGGAAGCAGCCATGTTCCCGTCACAAGTAATGAATTGTTTTTTCTTTGCCATTTTTCTTGATTATGTTTTTTGGATAGTGTTTTACATTGAATGATCAGAAGCAGAGGGATAAAAATAGAACAATTCCCTGTTTCTCATCCCTGTTATTTATGCTAAATTCGCTATTAGCCATTTATTCATTTTGTTTTTAAATTAATCGCTGTGCGGATCAACACAGTGTTATTCCGGTAACAAACATTTATGCAAATCTACAAAGAAAGACAGGAAAAAGCATGAATTTTGTCAGGTGATGAACCAGCAAAGGCTGCCCCGGGGGGACAGCCTTTCTGTATTATCCGCTGTTCATGGATATCAGGAATTCTTCGTTCGACTGGGTTTTCACCATCCGGTCGCGCAAAAATTCCATGGCCTCCAGGGGATTCATATCGGCTAAATAATTCCTCAGAATCCAGGTCTTGTTCAGAAAATTCTTGTCAAGCAACAATTCTTCGCGGCGTGTGCTGGAAGCATTGATATCCACGGCAGGCCAGATCCGTTTGTTGGCCAGTTTCCTGTCGAGCTGCAATTCCATATTGCCCGTTCCCTTGAATTCCTCGAAGATCACATCATCCATCTTCGATCCTGTTTCGGTAAGAGCGGTAGCCAGAATGGTAAGGGAACCCCCGTGCTCAATGTTCCGGGCTGCCCCGAAAAAGCGCTTGGGCTTATGCAGGGCGTTGGAATCAACTCCCCCCGACAATACCTTGCCCGAAGCAGGAGCAATGGTATTGAACGCCCGGGCAAGCCTGGTAATGGAATCCAGCAGAATAACGACATCGTGGCCGCACTCCACCATTCTTTTGGCTTTTTCGAGAACGATATTGGCAACCCGTACATGCCGTTCAGCAGGCTCGTCGAATGTGGAAGAAATCACTTCGGCCTTTACGTTCCTGGCCATATCGGTCACCTCTTCCGGACGCTCATCGATAAGCAGAACAATGAGATACACTTCGGGATGATTATCGGCAATGGCATTGGCAATTTCCTGTAAAAGAACCGTTTTCCCTGTCTTTGGCTGGGCTACGATCAAACCGCGCTGCCCTTTTCCAATGGGAGAAAACATGTCCACCACCCTCACCGACAGGCTGTTGTGTCCGCTTCCCACCAGCCTGAATTTCTGATTGGGGAAAAGAGGGGTAAGGTAATCGAAAGGAACCCGGTCACGAATAAAATCAGGATCCCTGCCGTTGATCTCTTCGATCTTGATCAGGGGAAAGTATTTCTCGCCTTCCTTGGGAGGCCGGATGGTCCCTTTGATATAATCTCCCGTTTTCAGGCCGAACAATTTGATTTGCGATTGCGACACATAAATATCATCTGGAGAATTCAGGTAATTGTAATCGGCTGAACGCAGAAATCCATAACCGTCAGGCATGATTTCAAGAACACCTGAATTGCTTATAATGCCGTCGAAATCATAAAAATCGTTCTGTTTTTTCTCATGCTGGGCTTTTTTATGATACCCTGTGCCATGGGGTTCAGCAACAGGCTGACGGCGTTTCTCATCGGTTTCCTGTTTTCCGGGATCCACTGTGTCGGCAGCAGCTTTTTCCGGCCGCCCCCCTCCGGATTTTTCATCCTCCACATCCGTTTGCGAAGCAACGTAATCAAAATCGTCCAGTACGGGAGCCTGTCCGGAATCAGACCTCGATTTCCTCTTATCCTTATTCCTTTGCTCATCTGACTGATAGCCCCGACCGGCCGGCGACTTCCGGCCCTGTGACTGGTCAGGCTGCCTGTGTTGCGGCTGCTGAGGCGCTTGCTGCCGGGCAGATGATTGTTGCTGCTGCGGGTGTTGTTGCTGTTGCTGCTGCGGGTGTTGTTGCTGTTGCTGTTGCTGTTGCTGTTGCTGTTGCGGTTGCTGCTGCTGTTGCGGTTGCTGCTGCTGTTGCGGTTGCTGCTTGTCTGATGCCTGCGGCTGATCAGCCTGCTGCCTGGAAGGATCTTCCGTTTTCCTGGGACGGCCTCTTTTCCGTGGACGGCCGGGACGGCGTTTTTCCTGTGCAGGCGGTGTTTGCTGGGAGGCAGACTTTCCTCCGATTCCCTTTTCTGTGGCCACAATGGCCTGCTGGTCAAGGATCTTGTATATCAGATCCTGCTTACGCATTGCCTCAACCCGCTTAATGTTCAACTCCCTGGCAATATCGCGGAGTTCTGAAACAAGCTTCTTGTTCAGTTCAAGAATATCATACATAGATACGGTATAATTAAATAAGTAGAAATGTTAAAACACATCGAATTCTGAAAGAGACTTCAAAATTTATTCTGGATGTTGGAAATTACAAACCGGGGGGATAGAAAATCCACTGCAAGTATATGAATTAAACTTAATAATCCAAAATTTTTCGTGCAGATTATTTTTTAAAACACAAACAATGAACCCATTCCAATGGTCTTGCCAGAAAAATTCCTTCCGGCATACCGGCTTCAATAATTCCGGGCTGTTTTGGTTGATTTTTTTTGCAACTTTATTTCCGTCATTTCGTATAAATAATGACCGACCCTAGCCCCCAGCCAATGAGACAATTAAAAATCAGCAAACAGGTTACTAACCGGGATACCCCCTCACTCGACAAGTACCTGCACGAAATAGGCAAGGTGGAAATGATCAGTGCGGAAGAAGAAGTAGAGCTTGCCAGAAGGATCAAAAAAGGAGATGATCAGGCTCTCAACCGGTTGATCAGGGCCAACCTGCGATTTGTGGTTTCCGTATCCAAACAGTACCAGAACCAGGGGCTTACCCTGCCCGACCTGATCAATGAAGGGAACCTGGGACTGATCAAAGCGGCACAGCGGTTTGATGAAACCCGCGGATTCAAGTTTATCTCCTACGCCGTATGGTGGATCAGGCAGTCTATTCTCCAGGCTCTGGCCGAACAGGCCCGGATCGTACGCCTTCCCCTCAACAAAATCGGATCCATCAACAAAATCAACAAAACCTTTGCCGAACTGGAACAGAAATTCGAACGTGAACCTTCCGTATCAGAACTGGCCCAGGTACTGGAAATGGCCCCGAACGACGTAAAAGAGGCCCTGCGGAATACCGGAAGGCATGTTTCCATGGATGCTCCCATCGGGCCGGAAGAAGAAGGAAACCTGTATGACCTCATCCTGAGCAAGGATTCCCCCAGCCCGGAAAAAGAACTGCTTACCGACTCGCTGAGAAAGGAAATTGAAAGGGCCCTCTCCACCCTTACGTACCGGGAAGCCAACATTATCAGGCTGTATTTCGGGCTGAACGGGAAACATCCCCATACCCTGGAAGAAATAGGCGAAGAATTCAGCCTCACCCGGGAAAGGGTGCGACAAATCAAGGAAAAAGCAATCAAACGGCTGAAACACACCACCCGAAGTAAGATTCTGAGGACTTACCTGGGATAATCAGGGAAGTAAACCCCAGTCAGACCAAATGACATTTCCCTTTCAGGTGACTTTTTTTTCGCACCCGGCTCCTGTTTTTCACCTGTCATTTCATAATATTTATTTACTTTATGGCCTGAATCAAGATAGTGTTTCAAATAGTGTGTCTGAAGTAGATTTTAAAAAAAGGTCTTCTCAAA
>JBNGDI010000028.1:0-46561 GCA_049975425.1 Bacteroidales bacterium | reverse complement strand
TCATGCTAAGATATCTGAAACTTGCGAATTTGAGGACGTAGTTATCTACGTAGTTATCTACGTAGTTATTTGTTTTGTGATCAACCTGCTATGAACAAAATGGATTTTTATTATTATCAATATATTTTTTATAAATATTAGATGTATCATACTTTTTACAGTCTGCCCTGAAAAAATCCCGGGTTGTGTTACGGCGGGTCTCTTCCAGACCAGAGACTCCGGCTCTCTCACTCACCGGCTCACCGCCACCCCTGAACCACTCCATTCCTCAGCCCCTAAGCAAATTTTCACTATGTTTGCTCCCGAAACAAAACCGTTCGTTTATGTTCAGAGGAAAGAAGATCCCGCATACCTACGTTATTGTTTTCTATATCATCATTGCCGCCGCCGTGCTTACCTGGATACTGCCCGGAGGGGAGTACACGGAACAAACCCTGACGGTGGACGGGGAAGAACACACGGAAATGGTGTACCGGCCGGCCGAAAGCCGGCCGCAGACCTGGCAGGTGTTTTCCGCCATCTTCAAGGGGTTCGTGCGCCAGGCCGGCATCATCGTGTTCATCCTGATGATCGGAGGAGCTTTCTGGATCATGAACCACAGCAAAGCCATTGACGTAGGGATCTTTGCTTTTCTGAAATTCACCCACCGCCTGGAACACCTGCGTTTTTTCCGTTTCTTCGGGGTGGAGAACATCATCATCACTCTCATTATGCTGCTTTTCAGCGTATTCGGGGCGGTTTTCGGCATGAGCGAGGAAACCATCGCCTTTGTGATTATCATGGTTCCCCTTGCCATCTCCATGGGGTACGATTCCATTGTGGGGGTATCGCTGTGTTTTGTGGCAGCCGGTCTGGGCTTTGCCGGGGCCATACTGAACCCCTTCACCATCGGCATCGCCCAGGGGCTGGCTGACCTGCCCCTTTTCTCGGGTATCGAATACCGGTTGTTCTGCTGGGTGGTGATCAATGTGGTGGGCATCGGGTTTGTGCTGCGCTACGCGCGCAAGGTCAAAAAGGCGCCCTCACGTTCGCCCGTTTATGAAACCGATGCTTACTGGAGGGAGAAAGGGAATGCCCAGGTGGAGAACATCCGGTATTACACCCCGGTTTCAGCATGGGTGGCTTACGGGGTCATTCTGGCCGGACTGGCGGCTTTTTCCGTTTCCTTCCCCCTGAGCACCCTGACCATCGGCGATCCGGCCTCGGGCAGCGGCACCTCGCTTACATTCCCCGTCATTCCCCTTTGCACGGGGCTGTTTGCCGTAACGGCTTTCCTGGGCCTTCGCAAATCGGTGCATTTCTTCATCCTGAGCCTGCTGGGCTATACCATCCTGTTCCTCATCGTGGGCGTCATGGGTTACGGGTGGTACATTATGGAGATCGCCACCCTGTTCTTCGCCATGGGCCTGTTTTCGGGAATAGCCATGAACAAATCGCCCAACGATATCACCGGCCTTTTCCTCGACGGGGTGAAGGATATTTTATCAGCAGCGCTGATCGTGGGACTGGCCGGAGGTATCATCGTGATCCTGGAAGACGGGCAGGTAGTAGATACCATTTTGCACGGCCTGTCGCGCGGCATGGGAAATTTCGGAAAGGTGGCCTCGGTATCGGTGATGTACCTTATCCAGACTGTCATCAATATCATCATCCCCTCGGGCTCGGCCAAAGCGGCCCTCACCATGCCCATCATGGCCCCGTTTTCCGACCTGATCGGCATTTCCCGGCAGGCCACGGTGATGGCCTTTCAGTTCGGCGACGGATTCACCAACATGATCACACCCACTTCGGGGGTGCTGATCGGGGTGCTGGGCGTAGCCCGCATACCCTATGAAAAATGGGTGAAATGGGTAGCCCCCTTTATCCTGATCCTGATGGTGCTGGGATTCCTGCTTCTCATCCCCACCGTCACCATGGAACTAAGCGGGTTTTGAGAAGGATGAAGAATAAAGATGCTGCAGCATCCGGCATTGTACAGTATGTACCGTTCCGGTTTCTTAAAATGCCGACACAAAGCCCAGGCTGGCCCTTCCGTATTTCTGCGAGGAAAAATGTCGGGTATATTCCCCCACCAGACGGATGTTCCGGCGTAGCAGATAACCGGCATGCAGGGTGGCTGAGCGGTAATCGAGTACGTTCAGGTCTGATTCCACCCAGTTTCCCAGGGCGGTGAGGTACCAGTTGCTTCGGTCGCCCATCGGCGCATAGATAATCTCGGCAAACCCTCCCTGTGTGCGGACATCTTCCAGCAGCACCAGCGGGCCGGTGGCGGTCACGGCCCGGGAATCGGACCTCCAGACATACTGCACATTGAGTATGAAGCGTTCACTCAGGTCGAGCGACATGTCGGGGCCGTAAATCCACGCTGTATTGATCAGGGGCACGGCCTCGGTGGGCAGCTCTTCCTTCCCGAAATAGCCGAAAAAGCCAAAACTGAGTACATCGGCCACCGCCTGGTTCAGCCTCAGCAATACACTTTTGTACTTGTCCCTGTCGAACAAATGCCCTGGTCCCGCCCCCGCCAGACCGTTCCCGTTGACCACCTCTGCCACGATATCGGTTCCGGTAGGCAGGCCGTATTCGATCAGGATCCCCCGGTCGTATTTCAATCCGATGGTTGAATTCCCCGGGGCCACTGTGTAGATCCGGTAATCCTCCAGGGTAAGGCGGAGTTCCCTTTTAAACAGGGGGTCGGACACCTGGAACTGTCCCAGGTACAGGTTCACCCCCGTTCCGAACAGGTCGTGGAACATCAGGAAAGCATCTTCCACCCCGGCCACTTCACCCCGCTCATTCAGATAGAAATAAAAATAATACGAGAGTTTCTCCGACAGTTCTCCTCCCGACATCAGCTTCAGGGCAAAGGGAATGCCGAAATCGGGAGAACCGGCCCCGGCATTGTTGTATGAAACGTGTCCGTCGAGCCGGACGGCAATGGGGAAATCCCTGATCAGGCTGAGTTTCTCATCACCCGAAGGGATAAAATACCGGGGTGCCTGGTATTCGGTCATCCGGAAACCCGCTCCGGCAAAGTCATCTCCGAAAGCTTTCAGGCGGGGGCTGGCCGGGGAGTGGCAAACCTGACAACTGATCTGGTATTTCCGGGCAAAGGCCGGTATGGCAGATGCATCTTTCACCGGCAGCAAAAAAAGAACGCAGACTACCAGCGAGGCAAAGGGAATATATTGCTTTTTCATAATAAAATAATTTTCAGTGCATAATGGTCATACACCCTGTTTCCCTCTTCCGGCATCCGGTTTCTCAGGGAAGGATTTCCAGGCTGGTAACATGTTCGTTCACCACTTTGATCTCCGATTCGTCTGCCGGCACCTTCAGCAAATCGGCCACCGGCTTCACCAGCAACTGGTAATTCAGCACGGCTTTCACCTTCATTATCCCGGGAGCTGTTTCAAAGGGAAGCCGGAAAGTATAGGTCTCCATCCGGGTCTCCCGTGGACCGATGCGGTAATCCACGCCCAGCGAAGCGGTATTCCACTGCATGATGGTCATCCGGCCTTCCGGGTCGAAATAGGGCATTCGGAAGATACGGTTCCCGGCAGGGATGCCGTCGCGCTGCACTCCCCCGAAATTTTCGATTCCCAGCGGTACTCCCATATCCTGGTAGGCCAGTTCTTCCCCGGCAATGGTATATTCCTCGCCCTCGAATCCTTTCTTATCGACGGGCAGGATCCATGTTTTTCCGGAAGCATCGGTCGCTTCCACCTGCAACCAAAGGATGCGGTCTTCCACCGAACCGGTAGGAAATTTATGCCCGGTTTTCTGGTTGAACAGGGCCACGGTGAACACCACTGTTTCTCCCGGTTCGGCCAGGCGGATATCAGGCTGGATTCTCAGTTCCACCGTTCCCCTCACCTTTCCGGGGTCATGGGCTCCGTGGAACAGGTGCAGCCGGGCGTCGTCGTATGATTTTCCCATCATGGCCGTTTGAAAGGGAGCTTCCGGCATATGGCAATCCTGGCAGCGGACGCCTTCTTCAGCATAGGGTCCTTCCTTCCATTCGATCTGGGTGCTTTTCACCCACACACCGAACGGGCTTTTTTCGTTGTGGCAGGTGCCGCAAAACTCGGTGGTGCGGAAAAAATCGTTTGAGACAATGCGGTGTGCGGGGGAATCGTTTCCCTGTCCCCGGGAGCTGTATTTGGTGTTTCCCGGTTCCATGATGTAGCTGTAATTAAAAGGCGGATCGGCCGTGGCACCCTGAATCAGATGGCACACCTCGCAGGAGACCGATTCGTTGGCCATGGTGTTTTTTTCCGGCCGGGCCGGGGGCAGGTCGCCCGCCAGGTATGCCATAGGCGTATGACAGCCGTTGCAGCCATCCACCGCATCAGAAAACGAAGGATCCTTTTCCGCATGGGGAATAGCCAGGTCAAAATATTCGATTTCGTCCCAGTGGTGGGTAAAAGCCTGCGACATCATGGCCTGCGACCATTGTTCGTAAAGGCCCCCGTGGCACGACCGGCATTTTTGTGCTGATTCGAAGTCTTTGTACTCAAACTGCCCTTTCAGTTCCTGGTTCAGTCGGGCCGATCCCGGCGTAAAGCCTGTAATGATCAACAGGGCCAGCGCGGGAACAAGAAAAAGGAACGGAAAGTATCTGTACGATTTTTTCATACCGGAAAAGTTATATTTAAATATATAAAAATATTGGAAAATCACCAGTATGTTAACCGGCATATATCGTAATACGGAATGAATCTACCAAACGGATTATGTGCACTCAGTAAGCCGGGCAGACGAATGAAGGCGGCTGAAGACAACCCGCCTCCCCCTGATGATACAGCGCCTGCAAGGGCAATACAAAAGGAGGCACAGCATTTCCCGGCAAAGGATCATGGAAAAGCCGGGATGTCCTGATCCTCTCAGAATCCCGTTCCGAACCGGTGCCAGAGATCCTGTCCCATCACTTCCCACCTTTTCATGGTGGCGAAGGCAAAATCACGGGTGTAACGGGTGACCAGCTGTCTGGCTTCTTCTTCCCTGCCCTCTTCCACCAGTTGCACCACTTTTTCTTCCAGCCGGGGCAGTTCGAAAAAGGCTTTATCCTCGTATTCAGCTATACCCTGTTCGATCATTTCCCGGGTTTCCTGCCACCGCACGGTACTCAGCCGGTTGGCCAAGCGATACGACCACAGGGCGGCATCGGTGCGGTACCGGTGCTGTCCGCAGATATCAAACGGTGCGGGCAGTGAGAGGGTACCAGAAAAAATGGGTATTCTTGGACTTTGTGCCGGATTGTCGAAAGCAAACCAGGCCACGGCACCCACGGCATCAGGAAGCCAGTCGCGGCACTGGGTCACGTGGGTATAGCTGCACCACGACATGGCGATAGCCCTGTGCCTTTCCACCGTTTCCGGCTTCAGGGTATTGAGCAGGGTGATAAGGTCGCGGCTCATCCACGGGTTGGCCACAGGGCTCAGCACCGTATCTCGCACCTCGTTCCCTTCATCGTCCTTTGTCACCTTTTCCACCAGCAGGTTCCGTGTCATATCCCACTGTGTACCCTCATAGGTATTACGGTAATATTTCATCACATCCCTTACCGACACCTTCCGGTCGGGTTTCACCGAAAGGGGAAGTTCGTCGGCTTCATAATCCAGCTCCAGGGAAGGAGCCAGGGTACTGAGTACATAATATTCCCGGATGGAAAAGGGCTTCCTGCCCGAAATCACCCGGTAGAATTTAAAGGGTTCCTCCCCGTCCCAGTATCCCAGTTTTTTCGCTTTTTTCATCAGGTCCTTGCTGTACTGGTAATTATCCGGATCGTCAAAATCGATCTCTGCGATCCTGGAAATATTGGCCGAAACTCCCACGTGGTCGTCGGGAATCCGCACTGCGGCCCAGAGGGCCCCGATTTCCTTTTCCCCGGCGCCGGAAATCTCAAAATGCCATACTTCCTGCGGATCGGCCACCGTAAGGCATTCGGCATAATCTCCATAGCCGTACTTTTCGGCCAGTCTTCCCATGGTTTCCACCGCCTGGCGGGCTGTGGAACAACGCTGAAGGGCAATTTCCTGCAGGTTCTCAATCAGGAACAGGCCCTTCTCATTCCGCAATTCCTTACGGCCGTAAATGGTGGTCTCACCAATAGCCACCTGTTTTTCGTTCATGCAGGGATAGGCTGTGTTCAGGTAGGCATAGGTGTGCCGCACCTGAGGGATCTCTCCTTTCTTCTCCAGGTTCCGGGTATCCCATACCGTTTCGGTATGCAGCCGGCCCCAGTAAACATGATGAACGGTATCTTCAGGGTAATCTGCGGCAGGAACCACATTCAGCCAGGTACGGTAGTTCCCGTCGCAGGCATGAGCCGTGATCACCGAACCGTCGGTGGTAGCTTTTTTCCCGGCCATGATACTGGTACAGGAACCCGAAAACAATTCATGCCCATCAGGAAGCTGGGCATTGACTGAAAAGGCCGTAGACACCACGGCCAGGAAAGAACAGACGATCAGTTTTTTCATGAAAATAGGTTCAGCGGTTATCCATTGATTGGCAAATATAGCAGGATGTGTAAAAGAACAAGGCATGACAGGGATATTTCATAACAGCAATGCCTGCAGGGGTGAAAAAAACCGGATAAAAAACGGGAAATTTCAAGGCATTCTCTTGCAAATGTCCGATGGACATCCTATTTTTATGCTGTAAAACATGACTATGAGCATTTGCCTGTACAACGGCCTTTTCCTGAACCTCAACAATAATAATAATTGTATGGGAAAGGGAAGGCTTTTGTACGGTTAATACCGGATCAATACAGAAAAAACCATATAGCCTTCCCGAAACGGAAGGCTTTTTTTTTCTCAATAGTCCACATACAAACACAAAACAACCCGATGAAAGCACATGAGATCATTCGAACCGAAGAAGGCATCCGCCTGGTAAAAGACACCTTTTCCTGTGAACTGGCAAAAGAACTCGGCCTGATTCCCATATCCTCACCCCTGATTGTGGCCCATGATTCAGGGCTGAATGATAACCTGAACGGAGTGGAAAGGCCTGTACGATTTTCGCTGCGAATGTTCAACGGACAGGAAGCCGAGGTGGTACAATCGCTGGCGAAGTGGAAAAGGCTGCGGCTGAAGGAACTGGAGATCGAGGCGGGCCGGGGCATACTTACCGACATGCGGGCGCTCAGACCCGACGAGGAGACCGGCCCACTGCATTCGGTATATGTGGACCAGTGGGACTGGGAAAAACACATTACCCCGGAGGAACGAAGCCTGAAGACCCTTCGGGCCGCCGTGGAGAAGATCTACCGGGTAATCAGGCACACCGAGAAAACGGTGGCCGGCCGGTTCCCGGAAACGGCACCAATTCTGCCCGAAGACATCACCTTTATTCATGCTGAGGAACTGCGAAGGCAGTATCCCCACCTTTCGCCCGGGATGCGGGAAACCGAAGCCGCCAGGCAATACGGTGCGCTGTTCATTACCGGGATTGGCACAGAACTGTCGGACGGCAGTGTACACGACGGCAGGGCACCTGATTATGACGACTGGATCACCGAGAATGAAGAAGGGACCCTGGGGCTGAACGGGGATATTATTCTGTGGAATCCGGTTCTGGAAAGGGCTTTCGAAATATCCTCCATGGGTATCCGGGTGGATCCCGGCAGCCTGCTGAGGCAGCTGGCCGTGAGAGGCTGTATGGAAAGAAAAAATCTTCCCTTTCACCGGATGTTACTGGAAGGGCAGCTTCCCCAGAGTATGGGCGGAGGGATCGGCCAGTCGAGGATGTGTATGTTCATGCTCAGGAAAAGGCATATCGGCGAAGTTCAGGTAGGATTCTGGACTCCGGGGACAATCAGCGACGCCCGAAGCAGAGGGATTATGATAATGTAGGTTTGCGGGGAACCGGGGGCTCAGGAAGTTACTTGAGTCGGTTTTCTTTTCACAGTTCGAGGCGGACGGCCTGTTCGGGGTGTTCCAGGTAAAAACGGATAAGAACCAGCTTCTCAGTATCGCCGGCTCCCTGGATGGCTACGGTACGGCCCAGTTTTTCCATCCAGGTTCCCGTAAGGCGGGTTGATTCGTGCACATGGCCGTGGAGGGTAAGAAAGGGCTGGCGGTTCATGATAAAGCGGTACACGGCAATGGACCCGATGTGTACATCCAGGGGAACATGATCCACGGTCTGCCCGTCGAGCGCCGCCCGGTCGAGGCCTGTCCGGTACGGAGGGCTGTGAAAAAGAAAGACCGAACGCGAGAGGTTGGCATCTCCCGGCCAGGTGTTCAGGTCTTCTGCAATATTGGCCCAGGCAGGATCGTAATCGGGTATTATCGACCGTTTTCCGCAATCGGGAGGAATACATCCCGGATCGGTGTACCTGGAAACATCATATTTTTCCCAGTCTTTAAACAGAAACGGAGTAGGCGGAATAAATGAATAGCCGTAAAAACTATATCCAGCCACATTCACCTTCCTGCCATGCACATAGGTCCATAATCCCGTTTCCTCGCCTTTCAGCATATCCGGGACCACACAGGCCGGATCATCATTTCCCAGGATCATCATAACCCGGGGATAATCCTTTTTCAGTCGGTATTTCAGGCGAAGAAAAAGCGATGTAAGAAAACCACCCACAAACGTTGCGGGATCATCCGGCCCGCGGAAGTGCGGCAGTAAATCACCTCCGAAGAGCAGCAGGCCGGGTTTCTCCCTCATGATCTGTTCTTCCAGTAAGGTATAGCGGGAAATCCTGCCGTGCAGATCGGTTACGAAAAATACAAGGGGATTTTCCCCTCCCGATGCCTGTTTCATAACCTATTCTTTCTTTCTCAGGAGATGTGCGTTCCGGCTGCCGGGTTTGATCATAACAGCATAGGAGGTATTGTTCCTGATATCCTCGTCGGTGATCAGGTGCAGGTCGATCAGGCCGTTTTTCACCGGCTCGGCTGTTTTCAGGTAGTTGAATTCCGCCAGGCAGAGGCCCCATCCTTCCATCCAGGCATTCAGTTCGGCCTGCTGGTGTTCCGATCCGTCAACATGCACCAGCAGATCGATATCACTTTGGGCTCCGGCCTTTGCCTCCCTGGTGCTTCCGATCAGGTACACCGCTTTCACGCCGAAGCGTTCCATATCGATATGACCGGCCAGGACCCTGGCCATACGGTACCTCCACCTCCAGTGGACATCGGGTTTGTCGCTGAGCAGTTTTTTGCCTTTGGCGGGCCGACGGTAGGGGGATTCCATGTATTCCAGGGTATTTTTCAGTCGCCTGGAAAACAGGAAATGGCTCAGGCGGTCGGCTATGGCATCGAGCAGTTTTTGTTCTTCCGGCAGGAAGAGCATACCGCCTGTCTTATCAATCTTCTGTATATAATGCACCCGGATATTCCCTACCATGGTATTGTCCACCACCAGGTCGGCTTCCTGGAACCATGGGGTACGGACAAAATCGGGTCGCACATATTCTTTTTCCTCGTAGGTGATACAGGCTTCGCAGATGGTGGTATGCTGCCAGCCGGCCGGGATAATATCAAGCAGGCGCAGGAAAACCGGTTCCAGGTCCTGTCCCGGATCAGTAAGCAATTCTTCAACCTGATAAATACACCGCAGTTCCTTGATCCTTTCGTTCAGCTTCTCGACCAGAATTTCCATATCAGTACCAGGCAGTTTTCAGAAACATTGCTGTTGTTAACACCGGCTTACCGGTCATCCGTTTTTTCTTTAAGAAATTCTGTTGCTTCGGTATGCCCAAACCTCTCTGCAATCTTTAAGGGGGTTTCCCCTTTATCGTTGGTCAATTTCATGTCGGCTCCTGCATTTTTCAGCTTTTCAAGTGTCTTTACGTCATTGTGTATGGCAGCATAATGGGCCGGTGTCTGGTTATTGGGTCCGCGGGCATTCACATCGGCTCCCTTTTTGATCAGAACGCACGCAGCCCGCGTATGTTCCTGATCAATGGCCACCATCAGTGCCGTTTTTCCGTCTCCGTCACGGGCATCGGGATCGGCATTGTGGTTCAGAAAAAGCACGATCATTCCCGGGTTTCCCATTCGGGCGGCATGAACGATGGGCAGGCCGTAATCAGTGCATATTTTATTAACATCGGCTCCGTATTTTATCAGTAGTTCGGCCGATTCCACCCGGTTCGACCACACCGCATGGAACAGGGGGGTGGCTCCCACCGGAGACTTTATGTTGGGATCGGCACCCTGTTCGAGTAACTGGGTCAGCTTTTCAATATTTCCGGTACTGACCGCATGGAAAAAAATATCAGGATCAGTCTGCCCACGCACACTAAACCCTATCAGCAGCATAATGGCCGTTATTCCAATCGTTCTGATCATCATAACCTGCATCCGGTTTTGGTTCTTATGTATTTAAAGGTAAAAAAAAATCCTTTGCCGGGCAAAACTCTTTTTTATGCCTGTACGAGAGAAGGGGGAAATAACCCTGACACACTGCCGGCCGGGGTCAGGCAACCTTGCGGTAACGCCACACGGCCAGGGTCATGGCCAACACCGCATAGACCCCGATAGAAATCATCTCGCGGCCAATATCGGCCAGTCCGGAACCTTTCAGGACGATCATACGGATCACCCGCATAAAATAGGCCAGAGGATTGATTATATTGAGCGTTTGCGCCCATTCCGGCATGGTTTCCGTGGAAGTGAAAATGCCGCTCATCAGGATGAATACAATAATGAAAAAGAAACCCATAAACATTACCTGCTGCTGGTTGGAAGCCATAGTGGAAATGAACAGGCCCAGCCCCATGATCACTACCAGGTAGAGGGAGGTAAATGCAAACAATACCGGCAGGCTTCCCAGAACAGGCATATCGAAAAGAAAATAACCGAAGCTCAGCCCCACACTCAGGTCGAACAGGGCAATAACCCAGAAAGGGATGAGTTTCCCGGTAATGAACTGGTATTTGTGTATGGGTGTTACGTTGATCTGCTCAATGGTTCCCAGTTCCTTTTCACGCACAAGGTTCAGGGCCGAAAGGAACATGCCGATGATGGTTACCAGCAGTACCATGATGCCGGGGATCATAAAAATCTTGTAATTCAGTTTCGGATTATACCAGTACCGTTCCTGCACATTGATTCCGGCGTGAATATCCATTCCCGCCGTGTTACCTGTTTCCTGCAGCAATTCCCGGTGAAAACCGGCAAGAATGGCCGATGCATAGGCATGGGATAGTCCGGCTGCCGTTCCGTTAATGGCATCCACCAGCCACTGAACACTCTCCTCACCTTCCCTCATTATGTTCCGTTCAAAACCAGCGGGAATCACCATAACCATATCGGCCTGGCCTTTCTTCAGCAGTTCCTGTGCATCCTCCCGGCTGTTCCCTCCATCCTGAACCCTGAAAAAAGGCGAGGCCATGAATTTCTGCGCCAGCCTGCCCGACCAGGAACTCAGGTCTCGGTCTACCACCACCAGGTCGATTTTTTTCATCTCCAGGGTGGCAGCATGCACCAGGATCAGCATCTGTACCAGCGGCAACACAAATATCACGGGCAGCATCAGCCTGTTCCTGAATATCTGTAGAAATTCTTTCTGGAGAAGAAACAGAATGGTTCTCATGAGGCCGGTCAATTTATTATGTATTTCAAATCATATCATTACACCGCTCACCCGGCAGACAACATTTTTTATCTTATTCCAGTCTGACCCTGAAGCGCACAAAACTCATCACCAGAAACAGGAGGCTCATCCCCGCCAGGATAAGCACTTCTTTCCATACATATATCAGTCCGTTTGCTTTAAGCATGATGCTTTTGATAATGACGATAAACCAGCGGGGGGGCATCAAAGCACTGAACCACTGCAGGATTTTTGGCATATTTTCTATTGGGAAAATAAAACCCGAAAGAAGGATAGTTGGCAGCATCATGATAAAAAGCGACATGAACATGGCCATTTGCTGGGTACGTGCCAGGGTGCTGATAAAGATCCCGATGGTCAGGGCCAGGAAGATGTACAGGATACTGACTCCCATAAGCAATACCGTGCTGCCCTGCACCGGGACCCCGAACACCAGATTCCCCAGAAGGATAATGGAAACGGCATTGATTACAGAGAGAGCCATGTAAGGAGTCACCTTGCCCAGAATGATCTGTGAGGGCCTGAGCGGACTGACCAGCAATACTTCCATGGTTCCGAACTCTTTTTCCCGGGCAATCGATACCGAAGTCATCAGGGCTGATACCAGCACCAGGATCATGGCCATGATGCCGGGCACGAACATATACACTCCTTTCAGTGAAGGATTATAGAACATACGTACTGAGGCGTTTACCTTCACCGGCAGGGATGCTTCCGAAATCCTTTTCTGCAGGTAATTATGAATAATGGCCGAGGTATAGTTCACCACGAGCTGGGCCGTATTGGCATCGGAAGCGTCGGCAACCAGTTGAATATCGGCTCCCTGGAGGCGCTGCATATTTTCAGCGAAACCCGGGGGGAACACCACCACCTCCTTTACCTTCCCTTCCCTGAACACCTCTTCCATCTGGCCGGCCGAATCAAGGGTTCTGTCGAGGATAAAAAAACCGGAGGAAAGGATTTTCCGGGTAATCTCCCGGGTCATCTCATCTTTAGAATGATCGAGCACAGCAATCCGGATATCTTTCAGTTCATTGGTAATGACGTATCCGAACAGCATGATCTGGGCCACAGGGATACCGAACAGAATCAGCATGGTACGGTAATCGCGGAAGATATGCAGGAATTCCTTCCAAACGAAACCCAGAAAACGTTTCATGGCCGGTGATTTAGGATCATTTTCCTGATAACTGAGGGATCGAGGGAAGTAAAATCGGGCACGGCCAGTACAGCCAGTTGCTCCACTTCTCCGGGATCGGGGTGGTTCAGGGCAATGGGAAGCATTCCGGCATTCACCGCCGCCTCGAGCCCATGCACTGAATCCTCGATCACTGCGCACCGCTGAGGAGATATTTCCAGCAGGAAAGCCGCTTTCAGAAACACATCGGGATGGGGCTTGCCCCGGTTCACCATGGAATCATCAACAGCCAGGCTGAACAGGTGGCGAATACCCAGCTCGTCCATCACAAAATCCACATTCGACCGGGGACCGGAAGTAGCCAGTGCGATAAGCATTTCCTCCCTGACTGCCTTCTCCAGAAATGGGATCAGCCCCGGCATAGGCCGGATATGCTGACGGTACAGCCCGCGGTAGAGGGCTTCTTTTTCTTCGGCATACTTTTTCACCTCCGCATCGGTCATTTCACGGTCAAACAGGGTGGTAAGGTAATCGTGGTTTGTTTTCCCGAAAAGAGCCCCGTGCCGGAACCTTTCCAGCAGGCCGTATTTGCCACAAAACGATTCCCAGGCTTTGCGGTGAAATTCTCCGTTATCCACCACCACCCCATCCATATCCAGTATCAGGGCGAATTTTTCTTTCATATTTCTTTCCTCGCTATTTTAATGAATACTTCGTTCATATCCTGTGCCCCGTACTGCTGTTTCAGCCGGTACGGGGTATCCATGGCCACGATCCGGCCCGCATCCATCACACACAGCCGGTCGCAGTATTCTGCCTCGTCCATATAGTGGGTAGTGACAAATACAGTGATCCCGGTTTGTGCGGTTTCATAGATCAGATCCCAGAACTGCCTCCGGGTGATGGGGTCAACTCCGCCCGTCGGCTCATCAAGAAAAACGATACCCGGACGGTGGATAATGGCAATGGAGAAAGCCAGCTTCTGTCTCCAGCCAAGGGGCAGGGATGCGATCAGGGCATCGCGCTGGCGTTCCAGTCCCAGCCTGCCCAGCAGCTCTGCTGCCCTTTCCCTGATCTGCCTGCGACTCAATCCGTATATCCCGCCAAACAGCCTGATGTTTTCATACACGGTGATATCTTCATACAGGGAAAACCTTTGCGACATATACCCTATGTTCCGTTTGACCTGTTCGGTCTGAGTCAACACATCATACCCGGCCACAGTGATCTGCCCCGATGTGGGAGAAGAAAGGCCGCACAAAATACGCACCGCTGTGGTTTTTCCCGCTCCGTTGGCTCCCAGGAAGCCGAATATTTCGCCTTTTTCCACCTGGAATGTCAGGCGGTCAACGGCTAAAAACGACCCGAATGATTTGGTCATTTCCTTCACGTTGATTACCGGCGGGTTATGGGCTGCCATGATCCTGTTCCGTTTATATGTTTTCTTTCCCGTCAACCGGCTGTCTTTCCCCCATCAGTTCCACAAAACAGTCTTCCATCCCGGGCTCCAGCGGTTCAATGGAAAAGGTTCCCGGTGGTGATCCGGACAGGTTTTCGAGCCACCGGTCGGGCCGGCCGGGAACCCGGGAAAAAACCAGATGGATTTCCCTTCCGAACATAAAGGCATGTTTCACCCCGGGGCTCCGGCGCAACCTGCCCAGCAGGGCATAAAGATTCCGACCCCGTATTGCATACAGTTCCGCCGAAAAGTTGTGCACGATCTCAGCAGGACTACCCGTTTGCAGCAACTTTCCGTGGTCTATCAGGGCCACCCTGTCGCACAGGCCGGCTTCATCCATATAGGGAGTGGACACCAGAATGGTGACCCCCAAATTCCTGAGTTCTTCCAGCATCTCCCAGAATTCTTTGCGGGAAACAGCGTCCACACCGGTAGTTGGCTCGTCGAGCAACAGAAATTCCGGCCGGTGGATCAGAGCACACGACAGGGCGAGTTTCTGCTTCATTCCGCCCGAAAGGTTTCCCGCCAGCCTTTTCCGGAAAGGTTTCAGTGGAGAATAGACCCGGTGGATGTATGCCGCCGATTCTTTCAGGGTGGTCCCGAATACGGTGGCATAAAACGAAAGGTTTTCCTCCACGGTCAGGTCATGATACAGGGAAAACCGCCCGGGCATGTAACCGGTGATCCTTCTCACCTGTTTATAATCCCTTACAACATCGTAACCTTTTACCCTGATCATTCCTTCACCGGGAAGGAACAGGGAAGCAATGATACGGAACAGAGTGGTTTTTCCCGCCCCGTCGGGACCGATCAGTCCGAACAGTTCTCCCTTGTTTACAGTGAAAGAAACTTCCTGCAGGGCGTGTACCGGTCCGAAAGAACGGCTGACCCGGATAACTTCCAGAAATTCCATCTATTTATTCTTTTAACATTACCATCTCACCCGGCATACCCACCTTCAGCATGCCGTTGTTCTTCACGGCCACTTTCACCGCATATACCAGCGTCACCCTCTCTTCTTTCGTCTGGATGATATTTGGGGTAAATTCGGCGCTGGATGAAATCCATGTAATTATTCCGGGAAGAGTATGATCGGAGTTTTCGTCACGGTCAAACCGCACCGTGACTTCCTGCCCTATGCGAACATCGTCGAGCCGGGTAGCCCCCAGATAAGCCCGCAGGTACAGAGTATCGAGACATGCCAGTTTAAACAGTGCCTTCCCCGGAACCACCATTTCATTTACCTCAGTATATTTTTGCAATACGGTTCCTGCAGCCGGGCAGGTCAGCACCGACCTGGCAATCTGGTCATCCAGCTGGAGGATCTGCATGTTGAGAACCTCCCGCTCGGCCAGGATGGTGGTTTTCTGTGCTTTCACCGCTTCTTTTTTCAGCCTCAGCACTTCCATATTTCCCAGCAGGTCATCATATTGTTTCTGGGTAGCCGCTCCGTCGGCCAGGAGGTTTTCGGTCCTTTCCAGGTCTTTTTCCATCATTTCCAGCTGTTTTTCCAGTACTTTCACCTCGGCATCAACACCTTCCAGCCGGGTAAGTACTGCTTTTACCTGTGACAGAAGCTGCCGTTTTTTAAGGTGCAAAGGAAGTGTATCCACCAGACCGATTACGCGGCCTTTTTTGAGCTTTTGCCCTTCTTCCAGGTTCCACTCCACCAGCACACCCGATGTTTGTGCCGGCACCAGTATTTCCAGAGCCTCGAAATTCCCGTAGGCCTCGGGAAGGGGTTCTTTATCGCGGCATCCTCCCGCCAGGAGGATCAGTGCCAGATACAACAGTTTTTTCATGGTATGAATATATGATTCGTTCATGGTTTTTCCTTTTCCATTCCCAGTGTGAGGAGCATACCGGCTATGGTCCTGGCAAGCATCACCCGGTGGGTTTTTTCCCTGATCCGGGCCGTTTTCTCCGCATGCCATACCAGGAGGTATTCGGCCGAGGTGATTACACCTTGTTCCAGACGGCCGGCGGCCGATCGGGTCAGTTCCTGACGAAGAGCCAGAATCTCCCGGTCTGTGTCCAGCAATTGGCGGTATTTTTCCGCTTCATTCCTCTGCTTTATCAGGTCTCTTTGAACCTGTTCGGTAAACGCCTCCTGTTGCAGGGTCAGCCTGTCGGCCTCAACGCGTACCCGTTGCCTTTCCATACGGGTAAGGTAGCCGTCGAAGATATTCCAGCTAAGGCGGGCCCCCACCATAAAGTAAGGATCGAATTCATCCGACAGCATATTCAACCCGGGCCTTCCGTATCCCGCCTGCCCGAATGCCACCAGCTTCGGCGTGAGGCGGGTTTTCAGCAGCGACGATGTTATTTCAAGTCCTTCCAGGCGGGCATCAATCAGGTCCAGTTCAGGACGGCGGACGGGAGACTGCGGGTCAACTTCCGCCCGGATGAGCCGCAGGGTACCGATGCTTTCTTCCTCCACTCCGAGCAGTTCGGCCAACACCCCACGTGCCGAAAGCAAATTGTAGCGGACCTCCTCCAATTCCTGTGGCAGGGAATACTGCTCAGCCTGCAGATCCAGGAAATCAGTCGTGGTAAGCACTCCGTTTTCCACTGCCGAACGGGCCAGCCTGATCCTTTCCTACAACAGGGTATCCGACAGCATCAGGACCTTTTCCTGTTCCTGATGAAGCAGGATCATAAAATACACTTCACTGACCATTTGCCTTACCTGATGCAGGGTTACACGGGTCTGCCCCATTTCCGCCCCTGCCCTGGCCTGTTCCAGCTCTTTTTGCAGGCGTACCGACCCTCCGTCGTAGATCCGCTGGTGAAGATCAAGGTATACCCTGTACTGATCGCGGGTGGGAGCAGGGAACTCCACACCCGGAAGCCCCAGGTCAAGGTCAACGGATACCACATCCGACTGGTACGTGGCCTGGGCTCCGAGTTCCACAGCGGGCAGGAATGCGGATGACAGGCTTCTGACCTTCAGGGCAGTAGAAGACCGGATGAGGGCAGCATCACCCGACAGGGGATGTACCTCAACGGCCCTTTTCCAGCAGGAATCCAGATCCCACTCCTGAAGTTCCTGGGCAAATGTTCCGGTAATACCCGGAAAAAAAATACAGATAATAAGGAAATGCTTTGTTCTCATGTTTTTTTTATGGCATGAATTACGAAATCACTGACGGTTTCCTTGCGTTCTTCCAGGATACGTTCATAGTCCTTTCCGGGAAACAGAAAGGCCGATATAACCGGAGCACCAATAAAGGGAAAAATGCACAGAGAGATAATATTCAATATCAACTGCGCGGGATCGAGAGGGCGGATGTTTCCCTTTTCCGCTTCTTTCTTCACCTCACGGTAGAACACACCGGGATCCACACCCGTAGCACGGAACATGCCCACCACCATGTCAGGTCCCTCACCCGGACCCTGCATATGATGCAGTATAAACCCCGGCAGATAGGGATGTTGTCTGATCAGGTCGATGTACGAATGTACGAACCGGCGTATCTTCTCCTCGAAAGAACAGCTCTCTTCTCCCATCATTTCAAGCACAGCAGGAAAAAACGACTGAAACACCTCCCGGAATACCGCCCGGAAAAGGTTTTCCTTGCTGCGGAAATAATAATGCAGCAGGGCCTTGTTCAGTCCGGCCTCGTTGGCAATCTCCTGCATTCGTGCCCCGTCCAGCCCTTTTCTACCGAACACCCGCTTTGCCGCATCGAGTATCCTGCGTTCCGTGGCAGTATGGGAAACAGAATTATCCGGAGAAATCATGATTAAATTTTTAGTTAAACCATATATATTAATATTATGGTTTAATTATTTGGTCAAATATAAAAAATTCAGATGATGTACAATAAATTCTGCTGTTTTTTTTTGTTTAATTCTTTGTGAAATTAAAAATGCAGCCGGTATGCGGAAGACATATAGTTTTTCTATATTTGGGGCTTACTCAGCTTTTGGATTATGAAGTCTGCATATATCAACAAACCCTTTTTACTGGCCGTACTGGTACTGACCGGGCTGGTTTCCTGCCGGCGCATTCACAGGGAACCGGCCATCACCGTTCAGGAACTGAAACGCCACGTACATTTTCTGGCTTCCGATGAGCTGGAAGGCCGGTATCCTGGCACTCAGGGCGACAAAAAAGCGGCCGAATATATCCGGCAGGAGTTTGCAGAAGCCGGTCTGATCCTGCCCGGTGAAGAAGGATTCCAGGCCTTCGAGATCCTGCTGGACAAAAAACCGGCCGGCGACCTGTATTTCCGGTATGACGATTATACTGCCGTGCAGGGAACCGATTTTACTCCGGCCCTGTTCTCATCAGAGGGCCAATTGCATGCCCCGGTGGTTTTTGCCGGATATGGTTTTGACATAAAAAACGGGGCAAATCCATGGAACGATTACAGGAATACGGATATCAGCGGCAAATGGGTCATGCTTCTGAGGGGAAGCCCTGAGCCGGACAATCCGGCAGGCAGGTATGCTTCCTATGATGATGACCGCGACAAGGTGATCCTGGCACGGGACAGGGAAGCCGGCGGTGTACTGCTGATTACCGGGCAGCAGGAAGATTTTCCTGCCGGCGATCCCCGGCAGGCCGAAGCGGGTATACCCGTTCTGTATATTACTCCGGCTGTGGCCAATCATATGATCCGTGCCGGGTCTGATACCCTTTCCCTTCTGAAAACGAAGCTCGACAGCCTGCAAAAGCCCCTTTCATTTGAGCTGGCCGGAAAGCTGGAGGCCGGCTCAGGAGTTGAAGAAATAAAGGCTTTTACCCAGAATGTGGTAGGTTATCTGGAAGGAAGCGATCCGGTATTGAAAAACGAGGTCGTGGTGATCGGGGCTCACTATGATCACCTCGGCCTGGGCGGTGAAAACAGCAGTTCGCGTAAACCCGACACCACCGCCGTGCATTACGGGGCCGATGACAATGCATCGGGAGTGGCCGGCATCCTGGAGCTGGCAGGCCGGCTTGCGGCCATACGTGATTCCCTCAGCCGCAGTTACCTGTTTGTAGCCTTCGGTGCGGAAGAACACGGTTTGCTTGGTTCCCGCCATTTTCTTGAAGAAGAGCCGGTGATCAGCGGGAAATACACGGCCATGATCAACCTCGATATGATCGGCAGGCTCAATAAAAAACAAAACCTGCAGATCGGGGGCATCGGATCATCGGTGGAAGCAGATTCCCTGATCGGCCTGCTAAGGGAAAACCGGTCTTTCGACCTGGCTCTTTCGGCAGCCGGATACGGTCCTTCCGATCACGCTTCCTTTTACAGCAAGGACATACCCGTATTTTTCTTTTCCACCGGCCCGCATCTCGATTACCATACACCTTTTGATACTCCCGACAAGCTCCGCTATGAGGAAATGAGAGAAATATGTGGCTTTATTTTCGATTTGCTCATTCACCTCGACAACATGCCCCATGCCCTCACCTACCGGGAAGCGGGGCCCAAACAGGGCAGCGCCGGCAGGCATGCCAGGGAAGTATCGCTGGGGATCATGCCCGATTTCGCGGGAGTGGTAAAAAACGGACTGCGGGCTGATTATGTGATTGAAGGCAGACCGGCCGACCTGGCAGGAATGCAGGATGGAGACATTATTACCGCCGTGAACGGAAAACCTGTCATGAACATAGACGACTATATGTTCCGCCTGTCACAGCTGAAACCCGGACAAACGGTACCTGTGGAAATAAAAAGAGGCGACGAGGTACATGTTTTACTGATACAATTGTAAAAGGATGAAAAAGGTGGTATTATGGTTGGTTGCTGCGGTGCTGACACTTTCAGCTGTTGTTTACCAGCGGGTCACAGGACCCACCCATGAAAAAAAGATCAGAACAGAGATCGGAGGGAAAACCCTGAGGGTGGACCTGATCCGTTCCCATGAAACCACTTCCGATGCCGTGGTGCAGCTTGAAATACCCGACACCACCATCAAGGGTACCCTGGTTTTCCGCAGGTATCCCACCAACGATCCATGGCGAAGGCACCATATGGTAAGAATGAAGACCAATCCCGAGATACTGGCCGGTGTGTTGCCCGTGCAGCCTGCTGCAGGGAAACTGGAATATTACGTGGCACTGGAAAAGGACAGTGTAACACACATTCTGCCGGAAGAAGGCCCCGTGACTATCCGTTTCAAAGATCCGGTACCCGATGCGGTTCTGGTTCCCCACGTATTCCTTATGTTCCTGGCCATGCTGTTTTCCACTGCAGCCCTGCTGTTTGCCCTGTTCCGTTTACCGGCATACCGTACATTCACCTTTGTTACCTTCTGGTTCTTACTGGCGGGAGGGATGATCCTCGGCCCTATAGTACAGAAATTTGCTTTTGGCTCTTTCTGGACAGGTTTCCCCCTGGGGCAGGACCTGACCGACTCCAAAACCCTGATTGCCTTTGCAGGATATCTGATAGCTTTTCTTGGTAACCGGAAAAAAGAACGGCGCACACTTACCATCATGGCCGCTATCATCCTGCTGCTGGTTTATTCCATTCCCCACAGCCTGTTCGGTTCGGAACTCGACTATGAAAAGGGAAAAATCATTCAGGGCATGATCCATACGAATCTGCTGTAAGGAATTACACATTCCGAAAATCATTAACTTTATGGTGCATGAAAATTTTTCGGTTTTCATGCAGCATCATAACAATAATTGCGTATTTAAAACAGAATGTATGGATACGGAACAGGAAACTTACCGGAATATCCATCAGGATCTGATCAATGGATGCATACGGGGAGACCAGCAGGCACAGTTCAGGATATACAAATTATACTATAAGTCGATGTACAACACAAGCCTCAGAATACTGAACGATACCCTGGAAGCAGAAGATGTGATACAGGAAGCATTTCTCTCGGCTTTTGAAAAGATCGGGACCTACCGGCAGGAGGTAAGCTTCGGAGCCTGGCTGAAGAAGATCGTGATCAACCGGTCGCTGGATAACCTGAAAAAGAGAAAAATGATTCTCGAACCTGTGGAAGAAAAATTTGATATGGCCGATGAGTCAGGCCAGGAAAACAGTTCACTATCAGAGGAAGAAATCCGGGAAAAACTGGAAATCATAAGAAATGCCATCGATTCCCTGCCCGACGGCTACCGCATCATCCTGTCGCTTTACCTGCTGGAAGGATACGACCATGATGAAATTGCAGGGATCATGAACATTTCTCCGTCCACTTCCCGGTCACAATATGCCAGAGCAAGAAAAAAACTGCTGGAAATAATAAAACAGGGCTGACATGGACCCACTGGAAAAAATCATCAGGGAAAACCGGTCGTTTTTTGACCACCGGGAACCGGCCGAAGGGCACCTGGAAAGGTTCAGCCAAAAACTGGGCCTGGCAGGGTCCTCCGGAAGAAGAGCCCTCGTCCTTAAATGGTCGAAAGTGGCTGCCATTTTGGTGCTGGTACTGCTCTCATCACTCTGGATCTTCGAACACGTAGTGCGTCCGCAGGAGAAGGACCTGATCAGCCTGGGCAAACTTTCACCCGAATACCGGGAGGTGGAACTATACTATACATCCCAGATACAGAACAAATACCGGGAACTGGAAGAATGGGCCCCCGACACCCTGTCAATGCAAATTTTCCGTCGGGAAATGGCTTCCATGGACAGTATTTACACCGGCCTGCAGAAGGAACTTTCCGCCCATCCCGGCGATGAAAGGGTGGTCAACGCCATCATTTCGTATTACGAAACGCGCATAAAAGTAATGAACTATGTACTCCTGCAACTGAAGCAGGCACAGGAAATGAAAAATAATGAACAAGAACAATCAAAACCAACCCATCATGGACAACCGCAGATATAAATCAGGCTTTCTGGCCTTCCTGGTCTCCGGACTTATATTCTTTTCCGGAGATATGCTGGCACAGAACAAATCGAAGAAAATTGAAAAAGAATACCCGGCAACGGCCGAAACCGTTCTGAACATCGGGAACAAATTCGGAAAAATAGATGTCAGAAGCTGGGATCAGAACAGGATCCGCGTTGAAGTAACGATCAGTGCCACACATTCGCAACCCGAAAAAGCCGAAAGGATCATTGAAATGATCCGGATAAAAGAAGAGGTTGAAGGCAGTCAGATCAGTCTGGAAACGGTTTTCGACCAGAACTTCAGCCAGATAACTACCGACTCGTGGGGTTCGGATAACAAGAATTTCAGCGTCGATTATTTGCTGCAAATTCCTTCCGACCTGACACTGAACCTTACCAACCGATTCGGCGATATGTTCATCACAGAACTGACCGGGCTGGTGAATATCGACATAAAATTCGGGCGCCTCGAGGCACACAAAATCCTGAGAGGCGATGAAAAACCGCGCAGCCTGGTCACACTTACCCACGGTCAGGGCTTCATCAATGAAGCTAACTGGCTGGCTCTTAATATCAAGTATTATGAGCTGGATATTGCACTGGCCCAGGCCCTGCTGATTGAAAGCAAGCATTCGGAAATCCAGGTGGAAAACGCATCAAGTATCGTATCGGAAAGCGGGTACGATAAGGTAAAAATAGGTAAACTGAACAACTTTGTGGGCACAGGTTCCTATACCACCCTCGAAATTGATGAATTGACGCGCAAGTTGGAACTTGACACCAGGTACGGAAGATGTGTCGTGGGCTACATACATCCCGGATTTGAATCCATCTCCGTAAAAAGTTCATATACGCAGCACACCCTGGGAATTGATCCGGAAGCCACATACGAAATCGAAGGAAAAGCCAGTTTCTCCGATATCAAAACCCCGTCTACCGGAAATATCAGTAAAATAAAAGAAAACACAAGCATTACTCTTTCCGGAACAGTGGGTGCCGGTGATCCGGGGGGATCCAGGGTATACATCGAAACGCGTTTTGGAGATGTAAGCCTGGTTCGATAAAATTTTATTGCCAGCCCGGAAAAAACAGAGACAAGGACCTTGTCTCTGTTTTTTTTATATTTGCATTATCTGCCAAGCGTACAGCAGGTATTGAATAAATAAACTGTACATGAACCAGGAACAGATACCCGGCCGGAATGTCGATCCTTTTGATTTGTTCGAATCGTTATTTATGGGAGCAGGAACGGGAATGGTCCTGTTCGACCTGCAGGGAAACATCAACAGGGTAAACCGTGTATTTGTCAGTACACTGGGTTATGAGGCTGCCGAACTGCAGCATATGAACTACCTGGACCTGATACTTCCGGAAATCCGCGAACAGGCAGAGGAGTTATTCAGAAAAATGGCGAACGGCAGCATTGCGCATCACCAGACCAGGCAGAAAACCATCCGAAAAGACGGGAAGATCATGGAAATTGAACTAACCTTTTCTGTAGCGCCGGACAGAAAAGGAAAACCTGCCTACATACTGGGAATGGCGGAGAACATAACCGACATGGTCCGTTCCGAAAAAATCACACAGGTACTTTTCAATATATCGGCTGCCGTTAATTCCAGCAAGGACCTGAAGGAACTGATCGCAGTCATACAGGAAGAACTGGGTCGTATTATCGATACCAGTAATTTTTTTGTGGCTTTGTACGACAGGGAAACCGATTCTCTTTCCCTGCCTTATTTTGCTGATGACCAGGATCATTTCGAAGTGTTTCCGGCCGGAAAAACAGCTTCGGCCTATGTAATAAACATGGGGCGACCCGTTCTGTTGAAAGAAGAAGATATGGAACGGCTGGAAGAAGAGGGGCTGATCGAACTGGTGGGAACCCGTTCCAAAATATGGATGGGGGTTCCCCTGAAGGTAAAGAATGAAATCATCGGCCTCATCGGCCTGCAGCATTACAGAGATGAAAATGCATACAATTCCGACGACCTGAACATGATGGAGTTCATCTCCGGGCAGATCGGCCTGGCTATTGACCGGAAAAGAACCGAAGATGAACTGAAAATGGAAAGGGTGTTCTTCATGCAGATCTTTGAGAATTCTCCGGAAGCGATTGTAATCGGTAACAGGACAGGAAATATTATCAACGTTAACAAAGGGTTCACTCATCTGTTCGGTTACAGCAAGGAGGAAGTCACGGGAAAAAATATCAACGATCTGATCACACCCGCCGAGTTAAAGAACGAAACCCTGGAACTGCGGAATATTATTGGCCGGAACGAAATGTTCTTTCTGAATACCGTGCGAAACCGGAAAGACGGCACGCCGCTCAACGTATCCCTGCTGGGAAGCCCTTTCGAGGTAAACGGGCAGGAACTCAGCTGTGTGATTTATCGTGATATTTCCGACCAGAAAAAGATCGAGGAAAAGCTCATGCAGGCCAAGGAGAAAGCCGAAGAATCGGACAGACTGAAAACGGCTTTCCTTGCCAATATGAGCCATGAGATCCGTACGCCCATGAATGCCATCATCGGTTTTACCGAATTGCTTTCGGTGCCCGATCTGCCCGATGAGGACAAAAACGATTACATTGCGGTGATCAAAAGCAGCGGAAACATTCTTCTGAAACTGATTGACGATATCATCGATCTGGCCAAGATCGAAGCCGACCAGATCAAAATAGAAATAAGCACCTTCCGTCTCAACCAGCTACTCAAAGAAGTATATGCCTTCTACAATGAAGAAATTCTGAATCTGGAGAAGAAAGACATCGAACTGATCTTCGAACCCGGGGAAAGTGATGAGTTTTTCATCACCTCCGACCCATTCAGGCTGAAACAGATCCTGAACAACCTGGTTGGCAATGCCATAAAATTCACTGAAAATGGGTCCATCCGGATGGGATACCGCCGTTCGGGCCCCGAGAAGGTAAGGTTCTTTGTGGAAGATACCGGGATTGGCATTCCTGAAGATAAACACAAACTCATATTTAACCGTTTCCTTCAGGCGGATAATACCAAAACTCGAAAATACGGAGGCACCGGCCTGGGCCTCACCATATCAAAGAAACTGGTCAACCTGATGGGAGGGGAAATCGGCCTGGATTCGTGTCCCGGTAAAGGTTCTACATTCTATTTCACCATATCCACGAACCTGGGAAATGACACCGGCACAACAACCTATTTGGAAGAACCGGCCGGGCTCGATAAAATTGATCTGAATGACCGCAGGTTGCTGGTAGTGGAAGATAATCAGGCTAATTTTCAGCTCATCAGGGAAATTCTCAGAAATTCGGGGGCCGATGTCCTATGGGCCGAAGATGCAGCCTCGGCACTGGAACTTTTGCAGGAACAGGATCAAAAGGTGGATATGGTTCTGATGGATGTGCAGATGCCGGGAATAAACGGATACGAAGCCACAAGGATCATCCGGGACCGGTATCCCGACATTCCTGTGGTGGCACAGACCGCTTATGCCATGGCAGGTGAACGGGAAAAAGCCATACAGGCAGGCTGTGTGGATTATGTCTCCAAACCCATCAAACCCTCGCAGTTAATGGCCGTTATTCATAAATGCATAAACGGCTCCCGGTAATAAACCGGCGAAGAGATTCATCACACAGATATTCTGTTCATAATCAGCGGTCCGGTTTTCACAACGGCGGAGGAATCACCACAAACCAGGGATTTTCAAGAGAAGGCTTATTGTAGCGCAGGGGCCGGTGATCGGCCATATGCAACACCCGGCAACCCGCCGCCCGGGCAATGGCCTGGCCTGCCGCCGTATCCCATTCCATGGTTTTTCCCAGGCGGGGATACAGGTCGGCTTCGCCCAGGGCCATCATACAGAACTTCAGTGAGCTGCCTCTCGAAACGGTCTGCAGGTCGGGATGCTCTTTTTTCAGCAGTCCGATAAATATGCGGGTTTCCTCGTTCAGATGGCTGCGGCTGGCTACCACCCTCAATGGACAACCCTGCGTTTGCTCCCGGGGCTTCACCTCTGCCGCCAGACGCTCCATCTCCCCCGCATCCAGGCATCCTTCCGGGATCCTCAGGAAAAAAAGCTTCGCGTCAGGTCCTGTAAAAAACATTTCCCGGCTAACGGGGACATAGATCACGCCGAAAAGGGGTTCCCCCCCTCCGATCAGGGCAATGTTCACAGTAAACTCACCGGTACCGTCAATAAACTCACGGGTTCCGTCAAGAGGATCCACAAGCCAGTAATATTCCCACTTTCTGCGTTCTTCATAGGGAATATCACGTCCCTCCTCGCTCAAAACCGGAATACCGGTATCCATCAGCATTGTGGTGATCACGCGGTGTGCACGCATATCGGCTTCCGTTACCGGGCTCAGATCGGCTTTTTCCCTGACCTGCAGTACGGGTTCCGCCAGTACCCGCATGATCTCTTCTCCGGCTACCACGGCAGCCTGCAGGGCAGTGTCTGCAAATATTCCGGGAGCAACCTCAATCATCTTATCAGAAATAGATCAGGCTCAGAATGGTAACCGTAACCACCATGTAAAGAAACGTCAGGGGCGCTCCCACACGGAAGAAATCGCGATAGGTATATCCGCCGGGTCCGTATACCATCAGATTGGTCTGATATCCGTGCGGTGTCATGAAGTTGGCTGCGGAAGCATAGGCCACTACCAGTACAAAAGGGAACGGGTCCAGTCCAAGTTCAACGGATATGGTGAGCGATATGGGGAAAATAAGCGCCACCGCCGCCTTGTTGGTAATGAGGGCCGCCAGAACAGTGGTTACCAGGTAAATACCCAGCAACACCCCCACGTCCCCCAGAGGAGTGAAAACCGCAATAAACATGTCGGCTACCAGTGAAGCCGCTCCCGATTTGATCATGGCCGTGCCCAGGGCCAGCGACATCACAATGATCAGTGCCAGATCATAATCGATGGCTTTGGGCAGGTCTTTGGGATTGGACATCTTCAGGGCCAGGGAAAGCAGGAGCAGGATCAACAGACCCATGAACAGGGATATCACATTCAGGGCCGAAAGAATGATGGCAGTAATCAACCCGCCCAGCAGGATCACCACCTTGTAATCTTCCAGTTTTTCAAACTGTTTCACAGTGGAAATAAAATAAAAATCCTGTGTATTGTATGCCCGGCTCAGAAAATCACTTCCCCCGAACAACAGAAGCACGTCGCCTGCCTTGAGCCTGACATCACGCAGGGTAGAAGTGATCCTTTCCTCATTCCGGTGAATGGCAATGACCGCTGCATCATACTGGGCGCGGAAATTCACATCCCTGAGACTCTTGTTAATGAGATTGGAGTTATGCGATATCACAATTTCCACCACTTCCGTGTGCTTTTTCCGGCTCAGCATACCCACCGAAGGCAGGGTAAGCCCCATATTATTCTTCATCAGATCGGCCACCAGATCCTTGTCGCCCGCAAATACAAGCATATCTTCCTCTTCGATCACCATGGAATTCGACACCACGAACATATGTTTCCCGTTCCTCACGATTTCCACCAGGTGAAGGTCTCTGATGTTTCGCAACCCCGATTCTTCAATGGTCTTCCCCACCAGGGCAGAGCCGGGCCTGACCACCGTTTCCACCAGGTATGTGCGGTGCTGACCGGTAAACTCTTCCAGCAGTTCGGGACGCGATGGAAGAAGTTTTTCTCCGAAAATATAGAGATAGAAAAAACCGATGACCACCATGGGTACGCCCACCCACGCAAAATCAAAGATCCTCAGAGGGGCCAGATCGGGGATGATTTCCTGGTCAATGAGCAATCCGTTCACAATAAGGTTGGTTGATGTTCCGATCAGGGTGGCGCACCCCCCGAGAATAGCGGCAAACGAAAGCGGCATCAGCAATTTGCTGGGCGATATATTGTTGCGTTTGCACCAGGTATTCATGTAAGGCATCATCACGGCCACCAGAGGGGTGTTGTTCAGCAGGGCGGAGAATCCCGATACCAGCAGGATCATCCTTCGCATGAAGCCCTTGTAGCTTCTGGCCTTACGGAATAGCTTGTCGAAAATGATCTCAATCACCGGGGTTTTTCGTATGATATCCCCCAGCAGCAGCAACATGATGATCACTGCGATCTGTTCATTGGCAAAGCCGCTGAGCATTTCCCTGGGGGTGAGCACACCGAAGAAGCCAAGGGTGACCACTGCCACCATAAAGGTAAAGGAAGCCCCCAGCAGTTCCTTGTACAGAGATACGAGGATAAAAACGATTACCGTAAACACCAGGATGAGCTCGAAGGTAATCATGCGGGTGGAAGCAGGGTTTCGAAGGGTAAAATTAAAAATAATATCCAACATAAAAAGAAACAGGCGGAAAGCACGCCGTCCGCCTCCCGCCTGCTATCGTATGCCTTGCCCGGCTTATTTCATCCGGTCTTTGAAAGGAAGAAAGGTCATAAAATCGGCATGGTGTACAATATAAGCCTCCGTGCTTCTCTTCACCAGGTCGCCTTCATGGGCATGGGCGGCAATGATATGGCAAACTTCGGCCGGCACACCACATGATTCGGCCAGGGAAACTCCCGAGAAGGGATGGCGCAGATACCTGCCATACTTCCCCTGAAAAGAATTTCCATTCTCATCCAGCTCGTATTCGAGCAGTTTTCCCACATCGGCAAGAATAGCTCCGGCAATCAGCACATCCATATTTACCGGCAATTCGTCGCCGAAAAACCCGCGTACTTTCAAACCTGCCTCCCGGGCAATGTGCACCACCGCCCTTTTGTGGTTCATGAAGCTCACTTTCAGATCGGGACCACAAAGCAGGGTAAAAGGTATGCGCTGAAGATCATCGGCCGACAGCACACTTTTTTCCAGAGCCTTTTCCCAGGTACGGGCTGTTTTTTCCCTCAGGCTGTCATCTTCTATCCATTCCAGCTCGGGCCATAATTCCATGATTTCTTTCTTCATGTTATGCAGAATTTAGTTTTTCAATAATGGCATCGGTCATCTGCCGGGTAGTGGCGGCTCCGTGTTCAATAACCGAAGGAGCACCGGGCAGTTTCATCATGTCGTAGGTTCTCACTTTCCCTTCCAGGATCACTTCGGCAATGGCTTTTCTGATACGACCGGCGGTCTCCTTTTCCCCGATGAAGTCAAGCATCATGCAGGCAGCTTCGATCATGGCTACCGGATTGACAATGGATACCTCGTACCCGGCATACTTGGGAGCAGATCCGTGAGTGGGTTCGAACACCCCTATCCCGTCGGCTGAAAACTGGGCGCTGCAGGCAAACCCCAGTCCACCGATCAGTCCGGCAAAGGCATCGGATACAATATCACCGAACATATTCCCGGCCACGATCACCCCGTAATCCTCGGGATTTTTGGTAAGCCACATCATCTGGGCATCGATGTTGGTATTCCACAGCTCAATGTCGGGATACTTATTCTCCCTGATCTCGCGTGCCATTTTGTACATCATGCCCGAGGTCTCCCTGATCACATTGGGTTTTTCACACAGGGTCACCGAACGGTACCCGTTTTCCCGTGCATAGGCAAAGGCTGCATCAAGGATCCTGTAGGTAGCTTTCTTCGAAAAAATACGGGTCGATACCGACAGTTCCTCGCGGGGAACATGACCGAAATTCTTAACGAATTTAGGATGCGTTTTCAGGGCTTCGTATACCTGCTCCGGCGGATTGCTCCACTCCACTCCCCCGTACAATCCTTCTGTATTCTGCCTGAAAATAACCACATCCACCACGGGTTCTTCCGGTTCTCCCGCAGGCCCGCGGCGGATAAAATTCAGCGGATTGCCCGGGTAGGTATGACAGGGCCTTACACAGATATCCAGGTTGAAATGCTGTCGCAATCCCACAATGGGGCTTGAATAGACCAGCCCTGTGTTCCTCAGGGCGGGATCCAATTCTTCCAGCGCTTCATCTTTGGGTTTGGAGGTAATGGCTCCGAAAAGGCCGATCTTGTGCTTCTCGATCAGCTCAAGGGTCCTGGCGGGCAACGGATTGCCTTCCCTGCACCAGAATTCCCAGCCAATATCCCCTTCCACATAATCGGCCCGGAAACCGGCAGCCTCCAGTACCCTGATCGCTTCTTCCAGTACAATAATTCCAATGCCATCACCCGGCATCTTAACAATGGTTCGTTTTCTCATGGAGAATAGAAATTTGTTTCAGGGAACCAATTTACATATTTAACCATTTTCTCACACAATACTGTACAACACATTTTTAACCATCGAAAGATGGATAATTTTCCTACCTTTGCATTTTTATGCAGAAATCTGCTAATAAGAGGAGGTTATAATCCATGAAGGGAAGTTTGAAGCCAAAGAAAGTATGGAGCCACTTTGAGAAGATATGTGAGATTCCCAGACCTTCAAAAAAAGAGGAAAAAATTCTTGCCCACCTGATCCGGTTTGCCGAAAATCACGGTTTATCCTGGGAAAAGGATCCAACAGGAAACTTACTTATCCGCAAACCTGCCCATCCAGGGTATGAAAACCGGAAAACGCTGGTACTCCAGAGTCATGTGGATATGGTCGGCGAAAAACTGGGTGAGGTGGATCATGATTTTGAAAAAGATCCAATTCAACCTGTGGTGGATCATGAATGGGTAACGGCACAGGGTACGACCCTGGGAGCGGACGACGGTATCGGCATGGCTGCTCAACTGGCTATCCTGGAATCCGAAACCATAGAACACGGACCGCTGGAATGTTTGTTCACAGTGGATGAGGAGTCTGGAATGACCGGTGCATTCGGACTGGAACCGGATTTCTTCACGGGGAAGATCCTGATCAACCTGGATTCGGAAGACGAAGGAGAACTGTTTATTGGTTGTGCCGGAGGGATCGATACCCTGGCCCGTTTTTTACCGTTGTATGAAGAAGTTCCCGGTCATTATATGGCATTCCGTATCATCCTCAACGGGTTGAAGGGAGGTCATTCGGGTGATGAAATACATAAAGGTCTGGGGAATTCGGTAAAATTGCTGAACCGGTTTTTCTGGGAAGAAAGCGGTGAGTACGACCTTCGTCTTTGCTCTTTCGATGGTGGCAACATGCGTAATGCCATTCCCAGAGAAGGACAGGCCCTGCTGGTAGTCCCGCGGGAACGGCGCGAAGACCTGATCAAACACCTGGAACAGTACGAAAAGACCGTGCAGTCGGAATACCGGGTTACAGAACCCAACATGAAATTTACTGCCGAACCGGTATCAAAACCGCCGCGCATGTTCACCAGGGCATTCCAGGATAACCTGGTCAGAGCCCTCTATGCCTGCCCTCAAGGGGTATATGCCTGGAGCCAGGATATACCCGGACTGGTGGAATCATCCACCAACCTGGCTTCCATCAAACAGAACGGGAACGGGAACATCCTGGTCACCACAAGCCAGCGCAGTTCCGTAGATTCGGCCAGGAAAGATCTTTCACAGAAGGTCCGGTGCACCTTTGAACTGGCCGGCGGGCAGGTGGAACAGGCGGGAGGTTATCCGGGATGGAAACCCGATCCGGACTCGGAAATTGTCAGGATCACCACACAGGCCTATACCGACCTTTTCGGTGAAAAACCAGTGGTAAGGGCTATACATGCCGGGCTGGAATGCGGTCTGTTCCTGCAGAAATACCCCGACCTGGATATGATCTCATTCGGCCCAACCATCAAAGGGGCCCATACCCCCGACGAAAGGATCAATATCCATACCGTGGAAAAATTCTGGGACCTTCTGCTGGAAGTAATGAAAAGGATACCTGAACAGGCCGGATGACCCCGGTTAATCAGATGTCCACTACCTCAAAATCTGCTTTGGCAGCACCGCATACCGGACAGGTCCAGTCATCGGGAATATCTTCAAATGCCGTTCCCGGCGCAATGCCTCCGTCGGGATCGCCCTGTTCGGGATCATAAAGATACCCGCATACCTGACATTTGTATTTTTTCATAGGCTTCTTTTGGTTTGCCGGAGTTACAGAAAATCAAATCCGGATCCGATCCGGGCCACTGCAACCACCGGCCATAAAAATACAAATTTTTCCCGGCAGGCCATGCTCTCCATCATACCATAAAAAAAATACACGGGGAATCACAGCGATTCATTACATTTGCACAGACCCATGATCCGAACCCCTGAAAATCACCCGGAGTAATAATATATGAATAATCCTTACCACATCCCAACCATCATACATCGGTTTCCTGCCATCAGCCTGGGCGACATGGACAGGGTAAGGCTTATGGACCGGACCGACACCAAATACATTTTACATATCAGCCGGCTGCCCGGCATACTTGAAGCGGCAGAAAAACTCTATCAGATTCTTGAGATCGGGAACGACAGGATTTTTGAATACCACAGCCTGTATTTTGACACCCCCGACTTCCGGATGTATCACAACCATCACCGGGGAAAGACAAAACGGTACAAAGTGAGGTTCAGAAAATACCTGCAAACGAACCGTGTATTTCTGGAAGTGAAATCGAGGAAAAACAACCGCCGCACGCGAAAAATACGCATCCCTGTGGCCGGTGTGGAACACCGGCTCACTCCCTGGGCCATGGATTTCATCAGAGAATATGTTCCATTGACAGACAGCGCACTGGAACCCAAGCTATGGACCCGTTTCAGCCGGTTCACCCTGGTACACCTCACAGCACCCGAGCGGATCACAATCGATCTGAATCTCCGTGTTAATCATGAAGACGACCGGTTCGGGTTTCCCGGCCTGGTAATAGCCGAAGTCAAACAGGAAGGCAATACCCCGGCATCCGATTTCAGGCGCATCCTGGCTTCGGAACATATCCGCCCCATGGGGCTGAGCAAGTATTGCCTGGGATGCATACTGCTGTACCCCCAGGTAAAATCAAACCGATACAAACAAAAACTGAGGATCATATCAAAACTTGGCCGCCATGAACAACCTCATTATGCTGCAGCAAGCCCTGCAATTGTTCGGAATTGACTACATCAACCCCGAACGTTTTCTGGAACTGATCTTCCGGTTCTCCTTCAATCTGCTGATGGTCTATACCATTGTCAGGTTCTTTTATTACCCCCTGGCCAGGCGAAAAGATTATTTCTTCACCTTTATCCTGGTAGGGGTCATCGTGTTTCTCCTCTCCTACTCGCTGATCAATGTAAGGAATCTGACAACCGGCATTGCCCTGGGCCTTTTTGCCATTTTCGGCATTCTCAGGTTCCGCACCAGCCAGATACCGATCAAAGAAATGACCTACCTGTTCCTGGTCATTGGTGTTTCGGTGATCAATGCCCTGGTATCGCGGCACACATCCTATGCCGAACTGCTTTTTGTGAACCTGTCCGTGCTGCTGGTCATCTGGTTTGCAGAAAGGTTCATCCTTGATTCCAGGGAAAACCGGAAAGTTATTGTTTATGAGAACATCGAACTCATCAAGCCGGAAAACCGGCAGGCGCTGATTGATGACCTGAGAAAACGTACCGGTTTGCATGTAACCCGGGTACAGATCGGGAAAATTGATTTTCTGCGTGACAGTGCCCTGATCAGGATATTTTACACCGATACCGACAGGTTGTCGCATATGGATGATGAGGAGGAAGTTCAGGTTGACAACGACAGGATCACCTGAACGCAGGACAATATTTCATTAGCTGCTTTCCCTCAGGTTCTGACCTGCCACACCGAATCAAGCACCGTTCCGTCTACCCATTTCACCACGGCAATCACCCGATCGCCGTGTTCAGCCGTTTCCGGCACACCGCAAATATTTTCCGCTTCCTTTTTCAGTTCGGCGATCGTCCGGATGGGAAGATCCGACCCCTTCACCTTATCCAGCAAATCTTTCCGCAGGGGATTGATGGCAATGCCCCTTTCGGTCACCACCACATCGATCATTTCACCGGGTCCGCAAAGGGTGGTCACCCGGTCCCTGATTACCGGGATCCTGTCGCGGAACAGTGGCACGGGAAGAATCACCGTTTTGGAGAACAGGCAGTTCTGCCACCCACCGATCCCGTGCAGGAGGTACCCGTCGGAATGGCTCACCACATTGGCATTGAAATCCAGATCGATTTCTGTGGCCCCCAGGATCACCACATCCACCATGCCTGCAAAATTGCCCTTTCCGTGGAAGTTGTAGCTGGTAAACGGACTGGTCCACACATGCCGGGGGTTTTCGGCCATGCTTCGCACCCCTTCCAGGTCGAATGTTTGCCCGTCGAGAATATAATCCACCAGGCCTTCCTCCAGCATCGAAACCAGGTACTTGTTGCTGCCACCACGGGCAAAGCGGGCCTTAATGCCGCGTTCTTTCATGATCCGGCGGAAGTATTCCCCCACGGCCAGGGAAGTGCCCCCCGCCCCGCTCTGGAACGAAAAACCGTCGTGAATGATCCCCGCCACATCGCAAAACCGTGCGGTAAGCTCGGCCAGGTAAAGGCGGTCGGGGCTCTTGGTAATGCGGGTGGTTCCCGAAACAATCTTTTCAGGAATACCGATGTGCTCGAGTTCCACCACATAATCAACATAATTGCCCTGTATCTGCCAGGGAATACAAGGAAAGGGAACCAGGTTATCGGTCACCACGATCACCCTGTCGGCATATTGTGAATCGGCCAGGGCAAAACCCAGCAATCCACAGGCCGAGGGCCCTGAAAGACCGTTGGCATTCCCGAAAGGATCGGCAGCCGGGGCCCCGATCACGGCAATATCAATCTTCAGTTCACCATCCTGAATGGCCTGGTAGCGCCCGCCGTGCGAACGCAGCACTCCGGTCCCCCGCATCTTCCCTTCCGAGGCAAATTTCCCAAGGGGTCCGTTCATGCTGCCTTCAATGTGGTGAATGGTCCCATCTTCCAGGTATTTTACCAGGTATCCGTGGCAGGGGAAGGATGCGGAAGGCACCCAGCGGATATCTTTAATACCCAGTTCATGGATGGCATCGAACAACTGGTTGGCCACCAGATCACCGTCGCGAAAATGATGGTGGGTGGAAACGGTCATGCCGTTCCGGATGCCGGCCTTTACCAGCGCTTCCTTCAGGCCGGGAACCAGTTTGTTCCCGTCGGAAGGGTAATCTGCACAGGTGGCAATACGGGGTGCATGTTTGTTCTTCTGCGGCCGGTACTTTCCGATTCCCTGGAAAGGAACCACGGGTTCACCGTTCACCGTTTCGGGAACCAGTCGCCCGGCGGCGTTTTTAACCAGATCAGTCTTCATGCGGTTCGTTCCTCCATTCTTTTGACACGATTCCCATTTCAACAGCCAGGTCCATGATACGCAGGGCCCTTTTTACCACCGGGGGGTCGATCATTTTGGTCCCCACCGACACCACTCCCAGCCCTTTCGATTCGGCTTCCTCATAGGCAAGAACAATCTTCCGGGCTTTTTCAATCTCTTCGTTCCCGGGTGCGTATCCGCTATGGATCACAGGTATCTGCCTGGGGTGGATACATCCCATACCCTCGAATCCCAGTTGTTTGGAATGTTCAATGGTGCGGGCCAGGCCTTCCATATCAGCCACATCGGAGAACACCGAATCGATGGCCTGGATACGTGCCGCCTTACAGGCGTTTACCAGGCGCGACCTGGCATAGAACGATTCCGTGCCCTCGTCGCTGCGCCGGGTTCCGATATCAGCTGTGTAATCCTCGAGTCCGATGGCCAGGGCCACCACCTGCTTCGATGAACAGGCAATGCGGTAGGCCATTTCTACCCCCAGAGCGCTTTCGATAATGGGCATCAGGAAAACGGGTTCCTTCACACCTTTTTCTTTTCGGATGGTTTCCACCACCGCTTCCAGTTCCATGATCTGTTCCGGACCTTCGCATTTGGGCACCAGAAGGGTATGCACCCGGTGGGGGATCACATACTCCAGGTCTTCCCTGCCGGCCGGCCACTGGTTGATCCGCACCATACGCTCGGCTCCGTAAAAATTAACGGCCCGCAGGGCGTTCCTCACCAGCACACGGGCTTCGGCCTTTTTGGCCGGGGCCACCGAATCCTCCAGATCGAGAATAATGCCGTGCGGTTTATGGATGCCAGCGTTCAGCATCATTTTTGGAGTGTTCCCCGGCAGATAGAGACGGGAAAAACGGTGCCTTTCAGGAGAGGAAGGATATTCATTCTCCTTCAGCATGGGAGGCAGGAATTCAGGAATGTCCTTTTCTATCTGACGGGCAGCCGCTTCCAGGCGGGCCATGATCACAAAGGGAAGGGCTCCCTGGTCTTCCACCCGGATACGGGCATGGGAAATTCCGAAATACCGCATGCCTTCCTCCACCAGTTTCCGGATTGATGCGCCGTACATTCTCTCCACCCTGGAAACCAACTCTATCCGGATACCCCCCGAACCGGCGGGTTCCATTTCCACCAGGCAGTCAGATCGGATATCTTTTCCTGTATTACCGGCCTGTACAATCATGTCGGGATGGTTTTATACGGTTAAAAATAAAAAAGCCTGAGCGAATCTACAACAGGAAGCTCAGAAGGATCCCGGCAGCCACGGCCGACCCGATCACGCCCGACACATTCGGAGCCATGGCGTGCATCAGCAGGTGGTTTGTGGGATCCTCTTTCAGTCCCATATTCTGAACCACCCGGGCGCTGTCGGGTACCGCGGAAACCCCGGCAGCACCGATAAGAGGATTCAGCTTGTTCCCTTCACCAAGGAAGAGGTTCATTATTTTGGCAAAGAGAATACCTCCGGCAGTGGCGATCATAAACGACAGGGCGCCCAGTCCGAAGATCAGCAACGATTCGGAAGTAATAAACACATCTGCCTGGGTGGAAGCCCCCACGGTCAGGCCCAGCAAAATGGTCACAATATCGATCAGCGAGGTACGGGCGGTCTCGGCCAGCCGCCTGGTCACGGTGGATTCCTTCAGCAGGTTTCCGAAGAAGAGCATCCCCAGCAGGGGCAGGGATCCGGGCGATATAAAAGCCGTGAGCAGCAGCCCGATAATCGGGAACAGGATCTTTTCGGTTCGGGAAACGGCCCGCGGAGGTTTCATGCGGATACGCCGCTCCCGCCTGTTCGTCAGAAGGCGCATGATGGGAGGCTGGATCACAGGCACCAGGGCCATGTAAGAATAAGCTGCAATGGCAATGGGCCCGATGAGGTTTTTTACATAAACCGGATCCCCGTCAGGGGTATATCCAATGATATTGATCCCGTTCGCCAGTTTTGAGGAAATGAAGATGGCTGTAGGACCGTCGGCCCCACCGATAATCCCGATGGCCCCCGCTTCGGGCGGCGCAAAGTCAAGCATCAGGGCTCCCAGAAAGGTAAGGAAAATACCCAGCTGGGCCGCCGCACCCAGCAGCATCAGCCGCGGGTTGGATATCAGCGAGGAAAAATCGGTCATGGCGCCGATGCCAAGAAAGATCAGCGGAGGATAGATCCCTTTGATCACACCGAAATAGAGGTAGTTCATAACACTTCCCTCTTCATAGATACCGAGCTGCAGGCTAAAACCTTCCGCCTGGAAAAAAGGAATGTTCCCGATCAGGATTCCCGTACCGATAGGGACCAGCAACAGGGGCTCATAATCGTATTTGATAGCCAGGAAAATGAAAAACAATCCCACCGCAATCATCACCAGATGTCCCGGTGTGGCATTGTAGAAGCCCGTGTATTCAATGAACCGTTTCAGCCCCCTGAAAGCCTGGCCCGACGGTTCTCTGTCAGGCTGAACCTGTTCCGCCGCGGTTCTCTTTTCTGTTGCACCGGCATACCCCTGTTCCGGAGAAAAAAGGATCAGCCGCAGAAGGGAAATAAACACCAGGATGACCAGTATCGTAAGAAATTTTTTCATACCGTATCAAATGGTTTCGATTAACACATCGCCCTGCAAAACTGCATCGCCGGGTTTTACTTTAACCGACTCAATCACTCCGTCAACTTCCGCCCTGATGACATTTTCCATCTTCATGGCTTCCATCAGAAGCAGTTTCTGGTCTCTTTTCACAATATCGCCCTTTTTCACATACACCTCCACAATATTCCCGGGCAGGGGGGCAAGCACCGGTGTGGGACTCCCTCCCTCCTTTTTGTCGATCCTTTCTCTGGGCGGTTCTTTTACCGGCGAACGCATCAGAATGGGTGTTTTGGTTTTTCTCACCTCCCGGTGCAGTTCCACCGTATAGGGCGTGCCGTTTACTTCCAGTTTGATGGTATTGTCTTCGAAGCTGTGGATTTCAACTTCATATGTATTGCCGCTTATGGTAAATTTGTAATTCTTCATGGCATATTATCTGAGATGACCTACTCCGTAAATTTTTGAACTCCAGGGAGAATACGGTTTCGATACCCTTCTGATGGTCAGCACATCGGGCTCGGCATCGTGTATTTCTTCCAGGTACAGATAAATGGCTGCCGCAATGGCCGCATTAACCTCTCCGCTAAGCTCAGGCATTTCCTCAGGCGGTTCCTTTCCGTATTTTTTCCGTAACAACCTTTTCAGGTTCATATGGATAAACAGGGGAAGCACGTACCTGAATACCAGGTACAGCGAAACCAGGGACAAAAAAACGATCAGATAGCCAACAAAGGATATGATCAGTCCGGTGGTATCAACAGCCCCCGGTGTAAAGTTCAGCATAACCGGATGAATGAAAAAAAGCTTCATCATGGCTTATAGCGGTATGTTTGAATGCTTTTTCATGGGGTGCACTTCCTTCTTGGTGGCCATGGTCTGCAATGCCCGGATAATCCGGAACCGGGTATTCCTGGGCTCGATCACATCGTCAATATATCCGTACCTGGCCGCTTCATAAGGATTGGCAAATTTCTCCCGGTATTCTTCTTCCTTCCTTGCCACATACTGTTTTTGTTCATCAGGATCTTCCATTTCCGCCAGCTTTTTCCCTTCCAGTATCTCGATGGCCCCCTGGGGACCCATTACAGCTATCTCGGCGGTGGGCCAGGCATAGTTCAGATCACCGTGCAATTGCTTCGACGACATGACACAGTGGGCCCCGCCGTATGATTTTCTGAGTGTTACCGTGATTTTGGGAACGGTGGCTTCGCCATAGGCAAACATCAGTTTGGCTCCGTGGGCAATGATCCCTCCGTATTCCTGGGCACTTCCGGGAAGGAATCCCGGCACGTCCACCAGTGTCACCAGGGGTATATTGAACGCGTCGCAGAACCGCACAAAGCGGGCTGCCTTGCGGGAAGCATCGATATCGAGTACCCCGGCGAGGTAAATGGGCTGGTTCGCCACCATGCCCACCGGCATGCCGTTGAATTTGGCAAAACCCACCACGATGTTCCTTGCAAAATTCCGGTGCACCTCCAGGAATTCGCCATAATCAACAATCGATTCGATCACCTCCTTCACATCGTACGGCTGGTTGGGGTTGTCGGGGATAATCTCGTTGAGCATGTCTTCTTTCCGGTCGATAGGATCGGTACATTCCGTAATGAACGGGTCCTCCAGGTTGTTCTGTGGCAGGTAGCTCAGCAGTTTCCTGATGATCAGCAGACCTTCCTCCTCATCTTCCGCAATAAAATGGCTTACACCCGACTTGGTTCCGTGTACTTTGGCCCCTCCCAGGTCATCGGTCGAGATCCGTTCACCAGTAACCATTTTGGTTACTTTGGGTCCGGTTACGAACATATAACTGTTCTGTTCGCTCATGATAATGAAATCAGTCAGGGCAGGGGAATACACTGCTCCCCCGGCACACGGACCGAAAATGGCCGAAATCTGTGGAATGAGACCCGAAGCCAGAATATTCCGCTGGAAAATATCTGCATATCCGGCCAGGCTCAGTACTCCTTCCTGTATTCTGGCTCCTCCCGAATCGTTGATCCCGATCACGGGTGCCCCCACCTTCATGGCCTGGTCCATTACCTTGCATATTTTCTCGGCAACGGTTTTCGACAGGGATCCGCCGAAGACTGTAAAATCAAAGGCATACACGTACACCACCCTGCCGTCGATGGTGCCGTGTCCCGTGATCACTCCGTCTGAAAGGTAATGCTTCTTGTCAAGACCGAAATCGCGGCAACGATGGGTTACAAACATATCGTATTCCTCGAAGCTGCCTTCGTCCAGAAGCATTTCGATACGTTCGCGGGCTGTATGTTTGCCCTTGTTATGCTGCGCCTCGATCCGTTTTTCTCCTCCTCCTTTTTTTGCTTCTTCACGCAGTTCGATCAGTTGCTTGATCCTATCCTGGATATTCATGTGTACGTTCTTTACAAAAGGTTAATGATCATGATCCGGAAGATTCTCCGCAGAATTCTGTCAGTACTCCGAATGTGGAACGCGGGTGGAGAAACCCTATCTGCAGGCCTTCTGCTCCGGGCCTCGGCTGGCTGTCGATCAACTGTATCCCTTTATCCCCGGCTTCCTGCAGGGCCGATTGCACGTCTTTCGCCGCAAAAGCCAGGTGGTGAACGCCTTCTCCCTTCTTCTCCATGAATTTGGCTACGGGACTGTCGGGTGCCGTGGGTTCGAGCAGCTCGATCTTGGTGGATCCTATCCGGAAAAAAGCCGTTTTCACCTTCTGATCGGCCACTTCCTCAACATGGTAACATTTGAGGCCCAGCACGTTTTCATAAAATGGAATAGCCTCCTCCAGATTCTTCACCGCAATGCCGATGTGTTCTATATGAGTCAGTTCCATGTTCTGTTTTTTTGGTTTCGCCAAAATTACTACTAATTAAAAGCCGCTGTCATGATTTTTGTCTGATTTTTTCCTCAATGGCACTTGTTATTAAACATAAAAGCAGGCTTAAACAAACCATCCGAACCTTTTTTTTATTTTTTTCTCCGGAAAAGCAGACTTATTTCATTTTTTTCGTATTTTTATTTTAGATTTATGTTTTAATTTTTTTACAATCCGTATTAACGGGAAACAAAAAAATGTGTTATTTTCACGCTGTTGATAACTTGTTAATAACTGAAATGATGTAAACAAGTCCGCTTCCTGAAGCCACCGGCCATACCGGGCGGAGAATTTCGGGAAGGTCCACAGCGTTGCCAGCCAGCCCAAAAAACACATCAACCCCCCGTTGATGTTCCCTTCGGGTACTTACCCTTCAGGGCCTTCTACACGTATGTTTATAATTAAAGGTATTGAACCTGGTAAGGTTTATTGTATGAACTGAACAGCTCGGCTGTATGGAAAAAATACCGGCCTATGAGCCAAAGGAGTCATAAAATCTGAAGAGATGATATATATCATACTGGATAAATGCGATTTGTTACTGTTTTACACGAAACCTTTTCCGGATGCAACCACAGCATGCATGTCCGGTCTGACGGGTTTTCAGCATAAACCATCACAAATAAAATAATCCTTAATCAAATAACCCTTTAATCCTAACAAACCATGTTACAAAGTACAAGCACGCTCAATGTTCCCAAGGAGGGACAGGTAGCACAACCCACAACCAAACCCCGACTGACCGATTCCCAGGTGGAATTCCTTCGCGAACTGGTCATCAAGGGAGGACCGGAAGTGCAGGACTATGACAGACTGGTGGACCTGGTCAACGGACTGGATCCCGAGCAATATCCCGCGTTCAGGGAAATAATTGCCCCGGCCCTGACCGAACACTCCCTTCAGGGATGGACCCTGCACAAACCGTTCGGATATGCCGGCGACTTCATGGTGATAGAGAAGATCTACCAGCAGCATGTCAGCCCGAATTTCCTGTACCGGAACTGGGACCGGTTTTATCACATTCAGCATGCAGCCAGAGCGGTACGGAACCGCAAGGAATTTTTCAAACAGCTGTGTGCCCGACTGGAATCGAAAAACAACAGTGAAAAACATGTGCTGATACTGGGCAGCGGCCCGGCTACCGATGTATTCGAATACCTCGAAAGCTGTCCCGACAGCAAAATCCATTTTGAACTGATCGACTGGGACCAGAACGCCATTGATTATGCAACGGAAAAGAACAGGAAGCATCTGAACAAAATCACCTTCCACAAGATGAATGTGCTGCGCTTCCGTTCGCACCTGCTGTACGACATGATCTGGAGCGCCGGCCTGTTCGACTATTTCAAGGAAAAACACTTCATATACCTGCTCAGAAAATTCGAGCCCCTCGTGGCAGAAGGAGGCGAAATGGTGATAGGGAACTTTTCCAGGAAAAACCCTACCCGCTGCCTGATGGAAGCCATGGGCGAATGGTACCTGAACCACCGGTCGGAATACGAACTGATGAAGCTTTGCCTGGAAACCGGAATCCAGGAAGAACGGGTGATGGTCGACCGCGAACCACTGGGAATCAACCTTTTCCTGCGTATTAAGGGGCGCGGTTAGAGACAGAATTGCCGGTTGCGTTCATTCCCGTATTGCAGGGATTGTCAGATTATCGTAGATTTGCTCTATATTTGAGCAGATACCGGATCTATGAAGCTGACAAAGTCCGAGATCCTCACCTTTCTCGGGATCAGGAACCCTGCCCAGAAGGAGCTGAACGTGCACCCTGTAACCCTCCGGTTTACAGGGGAAATGGAGCACTTTGAAAAGGATTTCCTTGACGATTACTTCAAACGGATCATCGGTCCTTTCCGGTTCTCCCTCCTGCTGGCCATCATTTTCTACGGGAGTTTTGCCGCACTCGATGCCATTGTTATACCAGAACTGAAGTATCAGTTCTGGTTTATTCGTTTTGTCCTGGTCATTCCGGTCATTCTGGTGCTGTATATCCTCTCATACAGCCGCTTCATAAAAAATTACCTCCAGCCCCTCGTATCGGTGGCCATGTACCTCACCGGACTGGGCATCATTGCCATGATCATATATGCCTCCCGCATTGTGGAGCGGGATACGTATTACGCAGGGCTGATACTGATCCTGATCTTCGGGTATGCCTTTACCCGGATCCGTTTTATCTACGCCACACTGGCCGGATGGCTGATCGTTGGCACTTACGAGGGAGCAGCCATCTGGCTCACGCAAACCCCACCGGAACAGCTGTATAACAACAATTTCTTCTTTATAAGTGCCAATGTCATAGGCATGTTCATCTGCTACCTCATGGAATTGTCGGCCAGGCGCGATTTTGTGATGCGCCACCTGCTGGAAGAGGAGCAGGATAAGGTAAAAGCGGCCAACGAAATGCTGGAACACCGCGTACAGGAACGTACCGCCCAGCTGACCCGCACCAACCGGGCCCTGAAAAAGGAGATCGAAATGCGGAAACACTATGAGCAGGAACAGGCCAAGCTCGAAGCACAGCTGCTCCAGCTGCAGAAGATCGAAACCATCGGAACCCTGGCCGGAGGCATCGCCCATGATTTCAACAATATCCTCACCCCTATTCTGGGATACACAGAAATGGCTATGGAAGAGCTGGACGAGGAAAGTACCCTGAGGTACGACATCGAGCAGATCAACCATGCAGCCATCAGGGGAAAAGACCTGGTTCAGCAGATCCTCACCTTCAGCCGGCAGGTAGAGGTGGAAAAAAAGCCACTCTGCCTGCAGGATGTGATCAAGGAAATCATGAACCTGGTGAAAGCTTCCTTTCCCTCCAATATCGAGATCAAAATGGACCTGGACCCCCGCTGCGGTACGGTCCTGGCCGACACCACCCAGATCCACCAGGTGATCATGAACCTGTGCACCAATGCCTACCACGCCATGATCGACAAAGGAGGCATTCTGCATGTCAGACTGACCGAAAAGGAAGTGGATGCCGAAAAAGCCGCCACCGTCCCAAACCTGGAAAAAGGGAATTATGTGCTGGTGACCATCAGCGATACGGGACACGGAATGGACCACGCCACTATGAACCGCATTTTCGAACCCTTCTTCACCAAAAAAGAAGTGGGGGTCGGATCAGGACTGGGCCTTTCGGTGGTACACGGCATTGTGAAGAGCTACAAGGGAGCCATCGAGGTGGAAAGCCAGCCCGGGAAAGGCAGCACTTTCCGGATCTATCTGCCCAGGCATGGTAAAGGGCCCTCCGATCTGTTCACCGACAAGGAAGTCCTCGAAAAGGGAAAGGAAACCATCCTGTTCGTGGACGACGAGGAAGAGATCACCTACATGGGTAAAAAAATGCTGGAAAACCTCGGGTACAGGGTCAATATACAGACCGACACCCGAAAAGCCGTAGCCGAATTCGAAGCCAACCACGACAAATACGATCTGCTGGTCACCGACCAGACCATGCCCCACATGCTGGGAACCGATATGGCAAGGCAATTCCGCCAGATCAGGCCCGACCTGAAAGTGATCATCATTACCGGTTACAGCAACAGCATATCCAGTGAAATGCTGGAAAAGGAAAAAATCGACGAACTGGTGTTGAAACCTATCAAGCTGAGCGAATTCAGCAAGGTAATACGCCGGGTACTTGATAAAGACAATACGGCAGTAATGTAATCATCTAAACTTGTGACATGGCAAAAATTCTGGTAATTGACGATGAACCTTATATCCTGCTCATGATCAAAAAAATGCTGGAACAGGTAGGACACCGGGTGGATTTGGCTTCCAACGGGAAAGAAGGGTTGGAGCTTCTGCTCAGCAGGCCCTTCGATCTGCTGATCACCGATATTGTGATGCCCGAAAAGGAGGGACTGGAAACCATCCGGGAAGTACGGAAAAAATATCCCGATCTGAAAATCATTGCCATTTCCGGCGGGGGAAGGCTCGATTCAAGCGAATACCTCGAGCCGGCACGCTATTTCGGGGCGGAAAAAATCATCAAAAAACCGTTCCAGAAAGGGGAATTGCTGAACGCAGTAAACGAACTGCTGGGCGGAGAAGCATAACCTCCCCTTTCCTTTACACAATCTTTACATCGATGAATTTTGAATTCATCAACCGGGCCACAGCCATGTAGTTGGGTTTGAAGGAAACTGTTTTTCCTACCCGGTATTTCTGACGCAATTTGGAGTTCAGGTTTTTCCCCACATCGTATACCGTGAGGTCAGATGTGGTTCCCATAAACTGTACCTGCCTGTCCTTCGGCTCCAGGTCGTCGGTATCCACATCCAGTATTCCGAAATCAAGTAGTACCCGGAAAGTTTTCTCCATCTCCCCGGCGGGCTCCAGGTCGGCCGTATGGCCTATGTTCCCTTCCCCTATCGTTCCGTCGGGCACCGTTTCCTTCTTTTCCAGTTCCAGGATATTGGCATTAAACTGAAAGGTATCGGTGGAAAGCTGGTTGAAACGCTTGTTGTCGAGCGGACTGGTCCCGAAAAAGGCGGCTTCTCCAATGCGGAAATGATTCATTTCGGGCGGGATCTTTTTCCTGTTGATCAGAGGCAGGGTAATGGAACTTCCGCCCGAAACAAAGGGAATGTCCTTTTTGAAACTTACTTCCAGCAGCTTTTTGTAAAGGGTAAGCTGCATCAGCTTGTCGTACGTGGGCTCGATGCCGTACATGCACCCCAGGTTCGATCCGATGCCGATTACACGGATATGGTCCAGCTCGAACACATCGCGGTAGAAATCCAGCAACTTGTCGCGCAGCACCCCTTCCCTGAGCTCCCCCAGTTCGATCATGATGATGATCTCATGGATTTTGTTCTTCTTTCCGGCCTCCTGGTTCAGGGCACGAATGGTTTCCAGCGAACTGTTCAGAGATACATCGGCATATTCCACCACCTGCCTTACCAGATTCCGGGCCGGCGGTTTGATGTAAATGGTACGGAGGTCAGGGTTGACCTTTTTGATTATTTTCAGGCTGGACAAACGGGAATCGCCGATGGAATGGATACCCTCCATCAGTTCCGGGCTGAGAAGCCTTTGCAGGAAATTGCGGTCGCCCGAAAGCACTTTGGTTACCAAACTCCACTGGTACCCGTGCTTTTGCATGAGTTGATTGATCTTCCGGATGTTGCCGGCAATGTTGCCGGTCTTGATCAGGAGTTCAGCCATTACCGGGTGTTCTTGTACCGCATTTCAGCATACCTGGTGGTAAACCCGATACGTTCGTACAGTCGTTTGGCAGGGTTATCGTATTCCACGTGCAGCTTCACATCCCCATCACAGTATTCAAAGGAACGCTCCACGATCTGTCTTCCATATCCTTTTCCTCGGCATTCCGCATCCACGGCCACATACACCAGCACCCACCCGGGGATGTATCCCTCCATGCCTGTTCGGTTCATCACCAGGGCGCCCACCAGCCTGTCATCGTCATAGGCGGCCAGCAAAAACCCCCCGGCCATGGGGTTTTCGGAAAAAGCATAATCGATGCATTTGTTGATGGCTTCCTTCGAATCTCCGAAACGGTCAAGATGTTGGTGCAGAAAATCCACATACTCCTCCCGGGTCAGTCCCCGGGGAAAATCGCTTTCCTTGTTGATCTTTTCTATTCTTAACATAATTTGCAAAAATACGAAAAAAGAGGGAGGGATCAAAATGAAGGATGTACAGGCCTGGCAATGAACCAGAACGGAACCATGGCATGCATGTACATGCTTTTTTCACCGCCGGGCCACTCCTACCTTATTGGCCGTTTCAGGGTGTTTCCGGAAGGCCCGGGCTTCAGAATATTTGAAAGGTTTTTACTTTGTTTGAAATAGCAATTCCATGCAAATCAGATTCCACAAAGCCAACTACGTAGATAACTACGTAGTATGCTACGTAGTTATCTACGTAGTTACAATATGCCGCCCACTTATCATGCCAGGGCCATGCCGT
>JBNGDI010000027.1:0-48500 GCA_049975425.1 Bacteroidales bacterium | reverse complement strand
GTATTTAACGAGTTCATCCGACTAAGAGATGTTTCAATCCACGCGCCCGCGAGGGGCGCGACAGTATTAATGTATTTATTTGATTTACTTAATGTTACAAAACATTATCCGCGTATGGTTCTTTTTTATGTGCGAAATACTCCCCTTTTGCATGATTATACCTCCTAACTTCCAATATGTCAAAGAACGCGAAATTCCCGGGAAAACCATGTTCACTCCAGGTTCGCGGTTTTCAAACAAGCAGTGTGTCACTTTCCGGGTTATAAGTTGGTTTCGTTCCCAAATGCTCCACTCTTCTTTTCCATTGGTTCCCCAAATAATAAAATCGTAAACTGTCCTTCTTTACGTCAATGATGTTTTCCAGCCTGTGCTTTAACTCCGCCATCTGAGCCGGATCTACTACACATTCAAAAACAGAGTTCTGTACACGTTGCCCAAAATTTGTGCATTCCTTTGCTACCCGGCGTAACCTTCTTCTGCCACCGGCTGTAATGGTTTCAACATCGTATGTTACCAGAACCATCATGCTGCTGTTATTTCATGACAAATACAGGATATGTATCCAGATCGCCGCGAATGTACCGGGAAAACAACAATGCCTGAGCATAGGGCAATAAACCAACCTGTATACTTTCCTCCAAAAATGGATGCTGCATCTCTTCCTGCTTCCTTTTTTGCCAGGCTTCAAGCACCGCTTTCCTTGTTTCATCATCCATCATGATTCCATACTCAGTCTGGTTCAGAAATCCTTTTGCACCCACCTGCCTGCGGTTAATTAATGTCAAAACAAGCCTGTCGGCCAGGTAAGGCCTGAATTCTTCCATTAAATCAAGCGCTAAACCGGGGCGACCGGGACGGTCAGTATGCAAAAATCCAACATAGGGGTCAAGTCCCACCGTTTCAAGAGCCGATTGAACCTCATGTGCAAGCAAAGCATACATAAATGACAGTAATGCATTTACGGCATCTCTGGGTGGGCGCCGCGTCCGCCCGTTCATTTTAAACTCATTCTTCTGCGCAACGATCAAATGATTGAATATCCCAAAATAGGCATTGGCAGCATCCCCTTCGATTCCTCTGAGTATCTGTAAATCGGAAGCTTTCAGGGCCTGTTTCTGTCTCACAGACAGATGTTTTACAACCTCCTCAAGGAATGAGAGGTTCTGTCTCTGGCCATGGTCGCGCATGGCGCGCCGGATAACATTGCGACAGTTGGCAATTTTCCCTGCAATAAATATTTTACTCAGTTTCAATTTTATATCCTCATCATCCGCCAGGCGGTACTGTCTTCTTCTGAGTAGCACATTTCCCCTGACAGGACCGGAAACCCGACCCCAGAATTTACCATGTTCCGTTAAAAAACTCAGACCCACATTTCTCTCTGCACATAAACCCATCAAGGCCGGACTGGCCCCTGTGTACCCAAAACAAACAATGCCTTCAATATTGTGAACCGGTATTCTGAACCTCTCCTGTTCGGCAACCCGTACCACAACATTTTCACCATCCCTTCCCAGGTAGGCATCCGGAGTGGTAATATACAAAGTATTCAGCAGCTTTCTCATGGTATGAAATTAAATATCCGCGTTCAGCATGCTCTCATTGTATTGATGGGCATTCATTTTTTGAGACAGGGGTTCCGGAAGACATATATCATAAAGAGAACATGACCTGCAACCGGGTTTGGGTTCTGGTGGCGGAGTTATCCCTTCCTTAAAAATCCGATGCATCTCCAAAGCATAATGGTTAACCAGATTTCGTAATTTTTCTGTAAATACTACATTATGCCTGTGCCGCGTTTTCCCGTAATAAATAAAACCATTCCGAATACTGATTTGATGCATTTCTTCCAGACACATTGCCTGGGCACAGAGTTGTACTTCATCGCACACATCAGGTTTGGGTTTTCCTCGTTTATATTCAACGGGAATCGGCTTCCAACGATCTGCTTTACCCGGCAATATGATGGAATTCATATCGCTTTGGCCTGCCCGGATAAATTCAATTACATCGGCTTTGCCATATAAACCAAGAGAATTTGAAACCAGATAAACAGATCTGATTATTTCTGTATCCCTACGACTTTCTGAAAAAAAAGGATCCTCTACCCTTTCATGCATGTAATGACCTTCTAATGTCAGTATATTATCCTGCCATTGCATCTCTATGTATGCCAGTGCATATTGCCTTTGGCAAAATGCAATGTGCTGTATACCAGACAACATTAACAAATCATTATCAGCATACATCATATCATCCTACATAATTTCCATTTACCAACATGCATTAAACACGAATAATGAGCCATAGGACAAGTGTTTACTATTAATCCAAAATTAAAAAGGTCAAACCAAATATTTGAATTATATCAGCGCATAAGTTTATTATTTCATGCTCTACATGCATCCATTTATTAACTTTAAAATCCATCAATAATTTCTGGTTTTAAATCAGGGAATTCTTCAACTATAAAATCTCCATCCGGTTTAACTTTAAGTGAACTATGTACTTTTGCTGAAGAATATTTGCCCGTTTTGCAACCATGATTCCACCAGAACACTTTTAGCACTTGCATACTACCTGCAGGTCGGGCTGAAGATTCATCGTTTTCAAAAAGTTTCGGGAGAACAGATTTGATTGCTTCTGCATCTCGATCTGAAAAGCATGTTTTTTCAGCTAATTGTGGATTCATGCTACCAAAGAACACATAAACTGCCTTATCGACCCTGTGTTTCATTCCCATAGTATCTGAACCTTTTTTACCAGATTCAGTTGTTTCACTACTTACACTTTTTGTTATCTGAATACTCTCAGGACGTATTGGTTCAATGCTGAAAGCAGAATGAACAGTAACAGGTCCTCGTATTGGAATGGAAACACCTGTATCACCCGTACTTTCATCTCCAATTTCCTCATTCTTCTTTTTTCTCGATCTTTCAGATTTAAAAGCTAATACCTGACCAAATGCTCTTACATCAATCCAGTTTTCACAGACAGCCTTAAAAAACTTTTCTTTATCTTTTTGAATTTCAATAGGTATAGCAGCATCAATTCGGTCTTTGATGCTTTTAGCATGATCAGTTTTATAATCATCTGATTGCACTAGGATAGGATTTTTTGCATCCAATAGTCTATTACGAATTTTTCTCTTAATGCAAACATCACTTATTTCTCCAAAACCATCATAATCCATCCTGGGACGGTTACCATTTAAAGGATCGCCATTCGGATTGGCTTTTCTGGCCTGCAGTATAACTGCAAAATCAATTTTATTTGCTAACGTTGTCATAGTATATATTTGTTACTGGTTAATACTGATCAACTTTTTTCTTCTGACTTCTTCTCCTTGAGATTAAGTCTTTGACAATGGTATCCCAAAAGATAAGCACCTGATAATCTGGAATCATTTTCATAATCTCCGGACTTGAACTTACCATGTATTTCATCCAGTAGATGCAACATGTTGTAAAGGAAACCCGGTCGATTTACATGGAGTCTTGCCTTGTAAGGAACTAACGCTGATTCTATACTTCTCCAGGTTGAGAAAGGGAAATCTGCAAATCGTTGCATCAAGCGTGCAGCGGTGGTTTCCCTTGGTTCCTTTACTAGATTTAGTGCAATTTCTTCTATGTGCTCTGCCACTGCCAGCAAACGCCCATACAAATAATCTCTGTCGTTGCGATCAAGTTCCAGTGCCATAATTTTAGTATTTATGTTAGTATTCTTTTCATTCCTAATTATATAACAGCTAAATAAAGCACAGGCAATACTGAGAGTGCGTTCCCATTCCCAATGTTGCAAACCAATTCTGTTTGAAGCTCTTTTTACTGCTTTATTGACCAGATCAATTGGTAGTTGACGGCTATCAATGATACAGGGTAGAATACGCTCAATGGTTGATTTTTTCAATTTTTCATCTATATTTCTTCCATAACAAGCCTCAGCAATTAAACTGGGAGCCGGTGCCATTACCAAATTACCATGGTATCTTTTCTTATGGTTATCGGGATCCTGAAGAAATTCATTAAAATGCCAAGCCATTTGCAGATGCCAGTCTTCAATTCTATCAAGAAAATCTGAACCGGTTAGTTCACGGTAATATGTAATTGCTATCCTTCCTGGTCCAGCCGAATCAAGAACCATCACCACAATTTTATCAGCAGGAGTCAATTCAGCTCTGTAGCCGGCGATTTTTTTCGATAACTTTCGTGCAAAAGTCTGACCTGCATCTGTATAATTAAATTTAGTTATATCATTTATTTTTTCTTTATCTGATTCGCCAAATAATGTAAAAGAATCGGCCAATACATCTGGTGTATTCTTACCTGTTACGGCCCAAGAAACAATTATCTGGTCACCATTTCTGAAACTCTGTCTTTGGATTAACCAGTTTAATACCCTGTGTGCCTTTTGTGAAACTTCTTCCGACACAGAAGCTGACTGAATAGCTACTACTTCATTTTTACCATCTTTCGTAATCTGGTCTGTCAAAAACCTACCTCTGAATGTAAATCCCGATTTATCATTTGATGAAATAAGTTTACCCCCATCTGCACTATGCCTTATTCTTTTCGGATGGTTCAATGCCAACGGTCCATATTTACCAGTAACCATACATGTACCTAAAACTGAATCCATTTTACAATAGAATTCCTGCCAGTTGTCATGTAGAGATTTACATTTCCAGCATCGTGTCTCGTACTCACCTGTAATTTCCACGTTCCATCTTACAAACAAATTCCCCGGATCTTCATTTTCATGGATAATCTTCTTACCAGATTTTATTAAATCTGAAATCACATGTCCTTTAGATACATACTTGTATATAGCCCTAACCATTGGATGGCTATTTTCGTAATTTGCCCATTGACTTAGCAAATTGATATATTTATCAAAATAAGATTTTTTCGGACCACGATAATCTTTTGCTACGAATTGGATTTTGTCGCAAAGAGGGTGTGGCGGGGGATTATTTGTTCTTGCTGCTTCAGATTTTTCACTACATGGTATAATTGTGTTTTTCAGTTCTTCCCTATTCGCGTCCTTAAATTCTCCCTCCTTAGATATAATTATTTCAATATGAGTATTTTGGAGCATGTGAAATGGCGGGGTTATTAAATCATTTTTACCGCTGCAATTTTCATAGGTATAATAAAGTTCTTCTAACCAGCTCATTCCTTACCGTCCTCCCTGCCGGTTTGCAATATAATTTCTTCATGCTCATTTTCAATATTCTTCAAATTTATGTTTGCATTAAATATTTTGGGCGTCATTGGACGTACCTCTTTGATGATGTTTTCGGAAGAATCGGTTCTCGAAAATTCAATTACTCCAAATTTCATTACCGGTCGCCATAAACGGGTAATGAGTTTTTTTTCTCCAGTTTCATCAGGGTAACCAAAGCTATGGAACATTAGCCCGTAGCTCACTTCATCAACATTATCGTAATAGCCTTTACCTTCTCCGAAAAGACAAGGTTCAACATAGCCCTGACATTCACGTGTTCCTAGGAAAATATCCTGTCTACCTCCTCGATCAAGCATACGTATGGCAATTTGATAATGTTTACCATCTATACGGTCATTTTCTAATTCAGGACGATACATATTCCATTCGAAATGTGCCAATACCTGATATTCAACATCAACAAGATATGTATAGATAGCCAGATCATTCCCACCACTTATTTTTAATGGCTTTGTACCTTTTGTCTGTGTTCGAACAGGTTTCATTATCCTTACTTTATCTATATGCCAGATAAAGGTAGGCTTCCAGTAGATTGATTTAACAATACCTTTTAAGGCTTCGTAAGTTGGAATATGATATGAACATTTTTCTCCACCCATTTTTGTAATTGGGTCAGTAAACAAGGCATAACGCCCCCAAACTCTGAATTGAATACTGTTTTTAGGTGTTTCCATTTATTAAAAGATTATATTCTCTTGTAATTTCCGAATTTAATCCAAAATCAGGGTGATAGTAACGTTCATCGCTCAGCGTAAGGACACCTATTCCCGGAACCTCCCGTATAGCTTTTTCTCTAATTAACATTTTCAAAAGACTTGGAAAAACATTCACCGTATACCGTTGTGCTTTCTTAAGTAGCTTATTTTGTTTTTCCATTGCAAATTGTGAAAAAAGTTCATTAATAATATTTTTCCCTTCAGTACTATAAGGGACAATAATTCCTATTGTAGGTGCTTCAATGGTTTTAAATTTCTCGGAAGCTGTTTTAAACGCCTGTCGAAAATAAATTTCAGGTTGTTTGTTTTCAATTCTGTAATATTCACTCACAGAATGAATATTAATACTCAATAGATTCAATAAATTATCATTTCTGCCTATATCAACAGGAAATACCATATCTTCTTCCCTATTATAAAAATAATACTGAAAAAAGTGATCCATTACTTTTGGATGAATTATATCTTCAGGCAATCCGGAGTCTGGATTTTTCATTTCCCGTAAAATCCTTTCAGTTACTTCTTTTCCGATTTTGATATCCTCCAATTTGTCAATTATTTCATTAGCAGGATTCACAATAAAAACTTTTCCAATATTCCTTTTTCCGTTCCGATTACATCGGCCTGCAGCTTGAACGATTGAATCAAGTCCGGCCACAAATCGAACTACTGTATCAAAATCAATATCCACACCGGCTTCAATAAGTTGCGTACTGATACAGATAATGGGTTCAGAATTTGCAAGCTTAATGCGTATCTCATTTAGTTTTTCAAGCCTATGTGCCGGACACATATTCGTACTCAAATGATAAACTGGTAAATTCTTGTTTTTTGAACATTCCATGTAAATTTCACGTGCATTTTTTTTCGTATTAACAACAACCAGGCAATTACCGGTTTCTGAAACCTTTTCTTGAACAAATTCTGATATCTGTTCAGTAGTCCAACCGCTTGGCTTAATTATATTTTTAATTTCCACACGTTTCAAATCCTTAAATATTCGCTCAACATCTGGAACAATTTCATTTGCTTTATTAAGAGAAATGTAACCTTTATCTTTTGGTACTTTATTTAGAAGCGGTTGAGTAGCTGTACACAATACAATTGTACTATTACAGTAATGTTTAAGAAAATTAATTGCATTACAAAATAAATGTACTGTTTTTACCGGGAGTGATTGTATTTCATCGAATACAATAATTGAATTAACTAGTTGATGCATGCGGCGGACACTACGAGTTCCATTTCCAAAAAATGTTTCAAGAAACTGAACAATGGTTGTGAAAATTACTGGTGCATCCCAATTTTCAGTTAACAGTTTGTTTTGCTGGTTCTGCAATTCTGGAATTAGATTTGAATGATGTTCAAGAACAATATGTCCGGTTTCATTGGGTTGTAATTCAAAAATTTCTCTAACTACAAATGCATTCTGATCAATAATAGTTGTGAAAGGAATGACATAAATGATACGATCTAGCTGATGTTTTCTTGCATGATATAAGGCAAATCGTAATGATGAAAGTGTTTTACCTCCACCGGTCGGTACGGTTAATGTAAAAACACCACGTGAATCTTCTGCTCTTTCTTTGCAGGTATTAGATATTTTTTTTCGTAAATTATTTATTTTGTTTTTTTCACTTTTTGCTTCAAGTTTTTTCAAATGGTTTTCAAGTCTGTTGATCAATACATTCCAATCAATATACCTTCCACCCTGTCGCATGGATGCTTGCCTTGTATGAACAAAATTCGCAGTATCAAGCCGGTCAGCATCAATCAGGCAACTGAAAAGTATCCGCGTCATTAATCCAGCGTAAAATTTAATAATTTTTTCATTTTGGCTTATACAAATCAGTGATTTTAAAAATTGCAGAACTTCATCTAAACCTTTTTCTATTAATTTATTAATATTATCTTTTATTTCATTATCAGCAAATTGAGCTACTTCACCAATATGAGTTAAATTTTTACTCTTATTTATTCTTCGAATAAAATTGTTCTCACCATCAGGTGTAATACAATCAATTAATCCAGAATGATGCGAGGCAATGCACAATGCAAGTACCTCAGCTGCAATTTGCCTCTGTTTTCCTTCATTAAATACTTTATTCCAAATAATTTGCGCTCCAGCAGTGGAGTGATCAACCGTCCCTATTATACTATTATCTGACCCTATTGTTTTATCAACTTCATCAAGAGGCGCATTTTCACTACTAATGTTTTTTTTAATATAATTCTGAAATTCATTGCTATATTTACCAAGATCATGAATTAATCCTATCAATTCACCAGCTTTCTCAAGTCTAATCTTTTTTGCATATTTCCCTGTTAAGGATGATACATTTAAAAGATGATCAAGTAATCGTTGTGCTTTACCATCCTCCTCGTTATAGTGTGCAATTATTTCTCTATCTTGCATTTGTAATAAATAGATACATTTTGAAATGACAACTTCCTAAAAACAATAAGTAATCAGCTGGAAATACTTATTGTCTTGTCAAGTTAGTACTTTTTTACTAACCGTCATTAAGAAATTAAAAAAAATCCGGTCACATTGCATAAATTGTGACCGGACCATATAAAGGAATGGTTTCTTATCTGCCGGCTGATGTTCAGCGTTATTTCAGTTACAATTTCACCTCCTTTTTGCCGCCTGCAGGGTGTTTCGCAGCAGCGACACTATGGTCATGGGGCCCACACCGCCGGGAACGGGAGTGATATAGCTGCACTTCGGCGCAACCCGGTCAAAATCGGCATCGCCCTTCAGCCGGTACCCTGACCGGGTTTCTTTCGACGGTACCCGGGTGGTGCCCACATCAATCACCACAGCCCCCTCCTTCACCATGTCTTCCGTCAGAAAACCGGGCTTCCCCAGGGCCAGCACCACGATATCGGCTTCGCGGGTATACTTCTCTATATCCGGCGTGCGGCTGTGGCACAGGGTAACGGTGGCATTGCCGGGATACGCTTTGCGCGACATCAGGATGCTCAGCGGGGTACCCACAATCTGGCTCCGGCCTACCACCACACACGAACGCCCCACTGTGGGAATCTCATACCGCCTTATCAGCTCGAGAATACCGGCCGGGGTGGCCGGCAGAAAACAAGGCAGGCCCTGTACCATCCGGCCGATGTTCACGGGATGAAACCCGTCCACATCCTTGTCCGGATCAATGGCTTCAATCACTTTCGATTCGGAGATGTGTTCCGGAAGCGGCAACTGCACAATAAACCCGTCAACCGATTCGTCCCGGTTCAGCCGGTCCACTTCCTCCAGCAATTCCGCCTCGGTAATGGTATCTTCCAGCCGGATAACGGTGGATTCAAACCCAACCTCCCTGCATGCCTTGTCTTTGTGGGCAACGTATGTTTCACTGGCCCCGTCATGGCCGACGATTACCGCTACCAGGTGGGGCACTTTGCCTCCCCGGGCTTTGATTTCCTCCACCTCACGGTGGATTTCCCGCCTGATTTCCGCGGCCACAAGCCGGCCGTCAATAAGTTGCATGATATTTCGGTTCTTTTGGTTGCAGGCGTTTAATTACATACCGGGCATTTTCCCCATCATCTTACCCATCTTCTTTCCCTGGGTCATTGAACGCATCAGCTTGCGGGTATCCTCGAACTGCTTCACCAGCCGGTTCACTTCCTGAATGCTGGTCCCGCTTCCCACGGCAATCCGCTTTCTGCGGCTACCGTTCAGCAGGCCGGGATTCTCGCGTTCTTCAGGAGTCATGGATTGGATAATGGCTTCAACACCCTTGAAGGCATTGTCATCCATATCGATGTTCTTCAATGCCTTTCCCATTCCCGGGATCATCCCCGCCAGGTCTTTGAAATTTCCCATCTTCTTGATCTGCTGAACCTGCGACAGAAAATCGTTGAAATTAAACTGGTTTCTGGCAAGTTTTTTCGTCATTTTCCGGGCTTCGGCAGTATCGTACTGTTCCTGGGCCCGTTCCACCAGGGAAACAATATCGCCCATGCCCAGAATCCGGTCGGCCATCCGGTCGGGATGAAACACATCCAGGGCATCGAGCTTTTCCCCGGTGCTTACAAATTTGATGGGTTTGTTCACTTCGGCCCGGATCGACAGGGCAGCCCCGCCGCGGGTATCCCCGTCGAGCTTGGTCAGTACAACCCCTTCATAATCGAGCCGGTTATTGAACTCCCGGGCCGTGTTCACCGCATCCTGACCGGTCATGGCATCCACCACAAACAGGGTTTCGTTCGGATTCACCTCTTTCCTGATGGCGGCAATCTCATCCATCATCTCCTGATCAATGGCCAGCCGGCCGGCGGTATCGATAATCACCAGGTTGTAACCCTGCTGGCGGGCATGCCGGATGGCCGCCCGGGCTATTTTAACGGGATTCCTGTTGTCTTCCTCGGTGTAAACGGGTATGCCGGCCTGTTCCCCCAGCACTTTCAGCTGTTCAATGGCGGCAGGACGGTAAACGTCGCCAGCCACCAGCAGGGGATTCCGTCCTTTCTTGCTTTTCAGGTGGCGGGCCAGCTTCGCCGAAAAAGTGGTTTTACCGGATCCCTGTAACCCGGCGATCAGGATCACGGCCGGATTGCCCTTCAGGTCCACATCTTCCATCTGCCCGCCCATCAGCTCGGCCAGCTCGTCGTGTACGATCTTGACCATCATCTGGCCGGGCTTCACCGCTGTCAGTATCTTCTGCCCCAGAGCCTTTTCCTTCACCTGGTCGGTAAAGCTTTTGGCAATCCTGTAATTCACATCGGCATCCAGCAGCGCCCGGCGTACATCCTTCAGGGTTTCGGCCACATTGATCTCGGTAATCATCCCCTGCCCTTTCAGCAGCCGGAAAGCCTGTTCAAGTCGGTCGGTCAGATTGTCAAACATATCCTGTGGTTGTTTGAAAAAGTGCTACAAAAGTAGTGAAACACAGCCAAACAAAAAAAAGATGTTGCCCTTTCAGGAGAACCCTCTGCAGACCATCCCGAACAGGAAGCAGATTGAATCATAAATAAATCAAAGGCAGCATATTTTTTATTATTTTCGTTGCAAACCCAACATTCCCATCACCATGAAAACAGAGATCGCTCCCCATTACCTCCGGATGAAAGAAAAATACCCGGGTTTTTTCGAGGCCGTTGAAAACCTGGGGGAAGCCGCCACCCAGGCCGGACCCCTGAACCCGAAATGCACCGAACTCATCCGGCTGGCCGCTTCCCTGGCCAACGGCTCGGAAGGCGGCGTACACAGCCACTGTAAACGGGCGCTGGAAACCGGCGCCTCTGCCGAAGAGATCAGGCATGCCGTACTGATCCTCACCAATACCATCGGATTTCCCCGCATTATGGCAGGACTCTCATGGATCAATGATATTCTGGAAAATGACTAGACATCTGTCTCTTCTGCTCCTTCCCGGTATTTTTCTGGCATTCTCCTGCCGGGCTCCTGGTACCCGGGAGGAAGCCATCAACCGGGCGGAAGAAATCGTAAGCGCCTTTTACGATACTGCCGGCATACCCGGTCTGGCCGTTGCCGTTTCGGTAAACGGCGAAATTGTATGGTCTCAGGGATTCGGCTACGCCGACCTGGAACACCGGGTACCGGTTGACCCGGGTGCTGCCCTGTTCAGGGTGGGCAGCGTGTCAAAATCGTTTACATCGGCTGCCATGGCCCGGCTGGTCGAAAAAGGACAGATTTCACCCGACAGCCTGATACATGTGTATGTTCCCTCCTTCCCATGGAAAAACGACAGCATCACCCTGCGCATGGTGGCAGGTCACCTGGCAGGTATCAGGCATTACCGGGGGAATGAATTCATGAATAACCGCTTTTACCCCACGGTGGAAGAGGGTCTGTCCATCTTCATTGCCGACAGTCTCCTGTTCAGGCCGGGAACACGTTATTCCTATTCAAGCTACGGATACAACCTGCTGAGCGCCGCACTGGAAAAGGCCTCCGGAAAAGAATTCCTCACCCTGATGGAAGAGGAGGTGTTCGGTCCGGCCGGAATGAACCATACCCTGCCCGATTACAGCGACAGTATCATAACAGGCAGGACTGATTTCTATATAATTGACAGCCTGGAGCGGATTGCAAACGCACCCGATGTGGACAACAGCTACAAATGGGCGGGCGGGGGATTCCTGTCAACGGCAGAGGACCTTCTGCGGTTCGCCCGGGCAGTGCAGGCCGACAGCTTTATCAGCCGGTCGGTGTTCGAAGAATTTATCCGCAGCCAGACTACCTCCGACGGGGAACCGACCCATTACGGCATGGGCTGGGTTTCACGCACCAATGCAATGGGGATGAAATGGTTCGGGCACAGCGGAGGATCAGTTGGCGGAACCACCCAGCTGATCATTTATCCGGAGGAACAGGTAGCCGTGGCCATGGTGTGTAACATTTCGGATGCTCCCTACGGAGATATCCACCACCGCCTTGCCTGCCTGTTCATACCTGAAGGACCGGCATTACCGGCATACGACACCCTGCTTACGTCCGAATGGAAGGGGAAGTACCACGTAGTGGATTCCCCGGTGGAATTTGAGCTGAGGCAAGCCCCGGAAGGACTGGTTATGGTGAGCGGAAAGCGTTCCACCCTCCTGGTCCCGCAGGGCGACAGCGTCTTCCTTTCACTTGACGGAACGGCAAAATACCGCACCATCCTGCCCGACAGCACGAGCAGGGGCCTCATTCTGGAACGCGGTCGGCTGGTTTTCAGGGCCCTGCAGCAGGAAGAATAGGAAAGGCCGCTACATGCGGGGGGGGACATCAATACCCAGCAGGTACATACCCCTGGCAATGACCCGGCCGGTATACACCGACAGCAGCAGGCGGTAATTGATGGTATCTTCGTCAGGCGCCCCCAGAATGCTGTGATTGTGGTAAAACTGGTTGTATTCCCGGCTCAGCTCGTACAGGTAATTGGCCAGTACGGCCGGATTATATTCCCTGCCCGCTTCATGCACCGTAGCGGCAAACCCGGCCAGGATCCGTATCAGGTCCCTTTCCTTTTCGCATGGAACATAGCCGCCTGGAAGCTCTGCGGGGATGGTTCTGTTGGTTTCACCGGCTTTTCGCACAACCGACTGAATACGGGCGTAAGTATACTGAATAAAGGGGCCGGTGTTTCCGTTGAAATCGACCGATTCCCTGGGATTGAAGGTCATATTTTTTTTCGGATCGACCTTCAGGATGAAATACTTCAGCGCCCCCAGCCCGATCATCCGAAGAATCTCTTCAATTTCATCCGGAGCAAACCCTTCCAGCTTGCCCAGCTCGTTCGACATTTCCCGGGCGGTTTCTACCATGGCAGCTATCAGGTCGTCGGCATCCACCACCGTTCCTTCCCTCGATTTCATTTTGCCTTCAGGCAGCTCCACCATGCCGTATGAGAGATGATACAGGCTGTCGGACCAGTCGTACCCCAGCTTCTTCAGGATGAGTTTCAGCACCTGGAAATGGTAGTTCTGTTCGTTCCCCACCACATAAATGTGCCGGTCGAACCGGTAATCCTCATAGCGCTGCTGCGCGGTGCCCAGGTCCTGGGTCATATATACCGATGTTCCGTCGGAACGGAGCAGCAGTTTTTCATCCAGGCCTTCCTCACTGAGGTCGGCCCATACTGATCCATCGGCCCTGCGGTGGAGGATGCCTTTTCCGAGTCCTTCCAGCACCAGCGATTTGCCAAGCCTGTAGGTTTCCGATTCGTAATAGATCCGGTCGAAATCAACCCCCAGGGCACGGTAGGTCTCGTCAAAGCCTTTGTACACCCATTCGTTCATCATAGCCCATAATTCCCTCACCTCCTCATCACCTTCTTCCCAGCGGCGCAGCATATCCTGCGCTTCCACGATCAGAGGGGCCTTCCGCCGGGCCTCCTCCTCAGCCATGCCCTGTTTTTTTAATGTTTCTACCTGTTTCCGGTACTCCTGCTCAAACAGCACATAATAATCACCCACCAGATGGTCTCCTTTCTTCCCCGAAGACTCCGGGGTTTCTCCTTTCCCGGATTTTTTCCAGGCCAGCATGGATTTGCAGATATGGATGCCCCGGTCGTTTACCAGATTCACCTTGACTACTTCACTCCCCAGGGCTTCCAGAATGCGTGATATGGAAAAACCCAGCAAATTGTTCCGGATATGCCCAAGGTGCAGGGGTTTGTTGGTATTGGGGGAAGAATATTCCACCACTACTTTTCCATTCAGCGGTGCCAGGTCACCCAGCCCTTGGTGACCCGACCGGATCAGGCGGTTGAGCAGTTCCGACCAGTATTCCATGGAAAAGGACAGATTCAGAAACCCCTTGATCACCTCATACCGGCTGAGCATGTCTACATGACCGGTAAGGTACCTGCCCAGTTCGTTTCCCGTATCCACAGGCGATTTCCGGGAATACCTGAGAAAAGGGAATACCACTACGGTGAGATCACCGGTAAATTCCCTTCGGGTTTGCTGTATCTGTATTTCCCCTTCACTCAGTTCCGCTCCGTAAAGAGCTCTCATTGCCTCCTGTACGGCGGCTGTCAGTATTTTTTCAGCTTCCATTCCCGGTAATAATTGTTTCTGTTGATCAAACAAACAGGCCACAAAGATACAAAGCCTCGGGCAGACAAAACCGCCCCGGAATGAATTTATTCCCGCATTTTTTCATACGGTGGTTTCCTCTTCGCCACGCACAGGGCCCCCAGGCAGGCATCCAGTTTCAGCATATCAAGGAAAATAAGGCGCGGATTCGGTCCCGTCAGGTTGCGCATAGCCTGTCTCCGCATCAGCGTCACCATTTTCCTTACGGGAAAAGACATACCCAGCCTGCGAAGACCCATTGCACTTCGCAGCAATTTCACCTCCCGCACAAAATCCGGATCATACCCGGTAAGCCCCCAGGCTTTTACCAGGTTCCCGGAAGCTTCCAGGGCTTTCTTGAGATATTCCCCGCCGGTTTCCAGGTTTTCATGGATCACGGGGTTATCGATGTGCCGCACCCGTATCTTCTCCTGTTTCAGCCGGAAGCCGAACAGGGTGTCCTCATGCCCGTATCCTTTCATCCGCTCGTCAAACCGGATCCTGTGAAACAGCTTCGCCGGAATCAAAAAATTTGACGACAGGAACGAACCGTACGGCCGGGTTCTGCGAACGGAAGCGGGCAGGCATTCCCGGGAAACCCCCACCCGGTACCTTAATAGTTCGGAAGGGTCTTCAGGAAGTTCGTGAAAATACTCCAGCCCTCCGCACACCACCGATTGTTCATCGCAGTGTCTGATATAATCTTCAAGGAATGATTCCCTGCCGATCACCGCATCGCCATCAATGTAAAGGAAATAATTCTGCGCCGCTTCATCCGCCAGGCGGTTTCGGGCCGCTGCCCGTCCGGTATTCTCCGGCAATTCCACATACCGCACCCGCTCCATTGCCCCGATCAAGGCATTCTCTTTCCGGAAAGGTTTCGAAGACCCATCGTCCAGCACCACGATTTCAATATCCACCGGAAGATTTGCGGCCTGGTTCCTGAGGGATGTCACCAGGGAAACCACCTTCCGGTTGTGCACCGGTATGAGAACGGAGATCATCTGTGAGGGCACCTTTTTTCAAACCAGTAAAAATAACAATATATTTGCACCTACAGATGGAACCATGAGAACAAGGCTTACCACAATATTCCTTTTTCTTGCCGCCAGCCTGTCTGCCCAGCCCCAGGGATACAGTATAGGGGTGGAGATCGGCGGACTTGCAGGCGATACCCTGCTGCTGGGATATCATTTTGGCGACCGTAAATTCATTGCCGACACTACCGTCCTGGACGAAAAAGGAAAAGGAGCCTTTACCGGCTCCCTCCCACTGGCAGGAGGCATTTACCTGGTTGTGCTTCCTGATAAGAGCTTTTTCGAGATTCTGATCACACAGGACCAGGATTTTTCCTTACGCACGCGTCGCGATAACCTGGCAGGAGAACTTCAGTTTGCCGGATCACCGCTCAATGATGCTTTTCTGGAATACCAGCAGAAAATGATTTCTTTCCGGCAGGAATCAGAAACCCTGAGAAAAAATTTGCAGAATCCCCCACCGGAATGGGATGACCGGAACATCGAAGAAACCCGCACCCGGCTGGCTGAACTTGACCGCGAAGTAGCGTCGTACTACGATGAAGTGATCCGGGCTCACCGGGGAAGCCTGCTGGCACATATCGTTCAGGCCATGAAGCCGCCGCACATCCCTGATTTCGACCTCCCTGCGGAATGCAACAATCCCGATTCACTGCGTATGGTACTGGAATACGGATATATGCGCGATCATTTTTTCGAAGGGTTTGCCTGGGCCGACTCGAGCATGTTGCGCACTCCCATTCTGCAAAACAAATTGCAGTACTATATCACCCGGGTGCTGATTCAGCATCCCGATTCTCTGGTAAAGCCGGTTCTGGACCTGATTAACCGTTCAAAAGTGCATCCTTCCGTTTTCCGGTACGTTTCGGCCTTTCTGCTGAATCATTTCATGCAGAGCAAAATCATGGGCCACGACAAAGTGTACGTAAGGATCGCCCAGCAGGTGTATCTCAGCGGGGAAGCGTTCTGGGCAGAAGAAAAATTCCTTGCAGAACTCAGGGAAAATGTCGCCAGGATTGCTCCCACTCTGATCGGGGAAACCGGGCATGACCTCATCATGGAAAGTTCCACGGGAGAATGGCACAGCCTGCACCAGGTGGAAGCCGATTATACGGTGCTGTACTTCTGGGAACCCGATTGCGGACATTGCAAAGTGGTGACCCCTCAGTTGCGCGAACTGTACCAAGAATGGAAAACCCGGAATATCGAGGTATTTGCCGTATATATCCACGACAACCACAACGAATGGCTGGATTACATTGCCGAAAACAGGCTGGAATGGATCAATGTGTACGACCCCATGCACCAGACCAACTTCCGGTACTGGTACCATGTAATCAGCACACCTACCATTTACCTTCTGGACAGGGATAAAAAGATCCTGGCCAAGCGTATCTCTGTGGAAACACTGGAGGATATGGTAAACCGCCTGCTGAACGGGCAGGGAATTTAAAAAATACCAAACAACATGCGCATCCTGTTTTTCATTATCGTTATGGTCCATGGCCTGATCCATCTGATGGGCTTTGTCCAGGGTTGGGACCTGGGAAAGATTGACCAGTTATCGGGAAACACCCTGTTTCCTCTGAACAAAACCCTCCTTAGAGCGGCTGGCGCCGGCTGGCTGCTGGCCACCCTCCTTTTTCTGACAGCCGGAGCAGGATATATCCTGGAAAAAGACTGGTGGTGTATTCCCGCCATGGCAGGGGTCATCCTTTCCCAGATACTCATTGTGCTTTACTGGCAGGATGCAAAATTCGGCACCGCAACCAACCTCATCATCCTTACGGTAGCCATTGTGGGCCTGGGAAACAGAACATTCCACCGGATGGTTAACAGAGAACTGATCGAATTACACTCCGGTATTCCGGAAAATCCAGACACACTGCATCTCCGTGACTTTCAGGCATTACCCCAACCCGTTAGGCAATGGCTGGGAAAAAGCGGCGTTCCGGGAAGCCCTGAAATACGATCCGTCTGCGTGAAACAGGAAGGCGAAATGCGAACCACCCCTGAGGGAAAATGGATGCCGCTGAAAGCGGAACAGTATTTCCGTACCGACAGGCCCGGGTTCATCTGGATAGCCGATGTGAAAGCCACTCCCCTGATTCACCTGGCCGGCCGCGACAAATACATAAACGGAAAAGGACACATGCTGATCAAACTGCTGTCGCTGATTCCCGTGGCCGATGCCACCGGCCCGCACATCGACCAGGGCACCCTATTGAGGTATCTGGGCGAAACCATCTGGTTTCCCACTGCCATCCTCAGCCCATGCATCACATGGGAAAGCATCGACTCCCTGTCTGCCCGGGCCACCATGGCCTGGGGAGACATACAGGCATCGGGAACCTTCCTGTTCAATGAAAAGGGAGAGATAACCGGCTTTGAAGCCGAAAGGTATTACACCCGGAAAGAAGGCCCCACCCTGGAACGGTGGCTGGTGGAAGTGGATACGGATAAAACCATTGAATCGGCCGGAATCCGCGTCCCGGCAAGGGCAACAGTCACCTGGAAACTCGACAGCGGTGATTTCACCTGGTACAGGATAGAAATCAAGGAGATCAAATACAACACAGGCTTTCAGGCACCATAAAAAAAAACAGAGGCTGTCTCAAAAGAGCAACCTCTGTGTATTACTTCCTGTCACCTTCTTCATTCCTTCCCGGGTAAACGGTGATCATCTGACCTGATCAGCACCGTGAAGACAAAAAGCACCACGGCCGCCGCCGCAAAGATCACCAGAAGGGTGAAGAAGATCTTGTTAAAAATGTCTTCCAGATCGATAATATCCCAGATGCCCAGGATGGCAATGGCCGTAAAAAACAGGGTGAGCCCGATCAGGAAATAGGCAATGAACTTTTTTACAGAATTTTCCATAGTCATTTTTTGTTTAATTCAACAAAAACTGGGCAGCCCGGAAATGTAAAGTTATAGGATATCTCACCGTTTTTCCAATATTTTTGAGTTTTTTTTACGAGGAAAAAATAACTTTAGGGTCCATTTGATTCACTTACCTTATCCTGAAGTTATGAAAAAGATCACTTTTACCCTGATTGCTGTTGTTTGCTTTCTGATCAGTGCGCAGGCACAATTCAATATGAAAACCGTGGCCGAAGCCACGGATTACCGGTCCACTTCGCGGTACGAGGATGTGATGCAGTTTATCCGCGAGCTTGAAAAAGTTTCTCCGTACATCCGTACGGAAATCATTGCCACCACAGTTGAAGGGCGGGATATTCCCCTGATGATCCTGGCCGATCCCCTGCCTGAATCGCCGCAGGACCTCAAAAACGATTCCCGCATCGTGGTGTATGTGCAGGCCAACATTCATGCCGGCGAGGTGGAAGGCAAGGAAGCCGTGCTGATGTTTGCACGGGATATCCTCAGCCAGGGAAGCCATCCCCTGTTCCGGGATGTGGTTCTGCTGTTGTGCCCCGATCTGAATGCCGACGGGAACGAAAAAATATCCACCCGTAACCGGACAAACCAGGTGGGACCAGAAAACGGTGTGGGAGTAAGGCACAATGCCCGTTACCTTGATCTGAACCGCGACGCCATGAAAGTGGAAACCCGCGAAATGCGCGGGGTGATACAGAATATCCTGAACCGGTGGGACCCGGCAGTGGTCATGGACATGCACACCACCAACGGGGTTTACCGGCAGGAACCGGTGACTTTTTCCTGGATGATCAATCCCAACGGCGACCGGGAACTCATACGCTATATGCGCGATCATATGATGCCGGCCATAAGCCGCACCCTGATGGAAACCTATGGTGTGGAAAATACCTTTTATGGAGAATTTACGGATATGGGAAACCCTCAGAACGGTTACCTCAACTATGCCTGCGAACCCCGGTATTTTGTGAATTACATGGGATTACGAAACCGGCTGGCCATTCTCAATGAGAATTATGTCTATGCCGATTTCAGGAGCCGGGTACACGGGTCTTTTTTTCTCATCCGATCGCTCCTGGATTTTGTTTCGGAACACCGGCAGGAAATAAAAAACATGCTTGCTGCTGCCGATACGCGGACCATAAACAAAGGGACGGATCCGACCCCGGCCGATTCCTTTGCTTTGACCTATGAAGCCATGCCCACCCCTGAAAAATTACAGGTCAAAACCTATGAGGTAGAACCGGTAGAAAACCCACAGGGCTGGAACCGTTACCGGAAAACCGACCGGCCCGTCACCCTCAGGGTTCCCTACCTGGCCGATTACGAGCCCGTAACCCGGGTAAAATATCCGTTCGCCTATCTTATCACGGTACCCGACCCGTATGTGCTGGAAAATTTGAACATTCACGGCATCCAGGTGGAAAAACTCGCCAGGCCGCACATCCTGCAGGTGGAGCGCTTTGATATCACCGAACTGTCACCCTCTGCCCGTCTTAACCAGGGACATTACACCAATCAGGTGAAGGGCACATTTGTAAAAGAAACACGGGAATTCCCGGAAGGGACCCTGGTAGTGCGCACAGCACAGCCGCTGGGCTATGTGGCCGCCTACCTGCTCGAACCCGAAACCGACGACGGGCTGCTGCTGTGGAACTTTTTTGACACTTACCTGGTTCCCCAGTGGGGACGGGGTTATTATCCGTATCCTGTATATAAGGTTTTGGAAAAAGAAATTCTGGAAACGGGAAAATACCATTAAAAAGGCCGGGCTTGTGGAAAATCCCGGGAGGCATTGTGCCGGATTCAATTCCTTTGCCGGTTCCGGAGAATATAATGAACCAGTTCATAGAGTGAAGGGAATTGCCGGGTATCGGTTTTCCCCCTGACCTGCCACGCCACCCTTTTCTGCCGGGAAACAACCGTGATGACGATTTCGGGATCATGTGTATTCAGGGTACATCCGATACGTTCCAGAGCCCGTCGTGTCCAGAAAGCCGTGTCCCCCTCCCCCTCCACAGCCACATTCATTACCGGTTCCCTCACCAGTTTCACCAGGCCTGTGCGTGGATTGTAATCCATGGTATCCGAATCCACCAGCCGTTCGAAACGGTTGGCCAGGGCCAGGTCTTCGGGCGATCCGGATATCCATCCTTCTTCATCCATCAGCCAGATCAGGTCGGCCTCTCCTGTGGCGATATGCCAGTCGTGGCTGGAAAAAATGATGCATTTCCCTTCCCTGCGGCTCAGATCTAGCAATAAATGAATGATCTCATAGCGGTTAACCAGATCCAGAAAAGCCGTCGGCTCATCCAGTACAATCAGATCGGCATCCTGTGCCAGAGCGCGGGCGATCATGGCCCGCTGCCTTTCCCCGTCACTCAGTTCGTAAAGGTCCCTGTCGGCCAGTGTCGTAATTCCCACCGATTCAAGCGCCCGCCATACGGCCCGCCTGTCGGCGTCGGTACGGGCCCCCATCCATCCCGTCCAGGGATACCGGCCCAGCGACACCAGATCGTATACCCTGAGGTGCTGCACTCCCACAGGCTCAGTGGATACCCATGCCATTTTTCGCGCCAGTTGCATCCCGCTGTAACGTGTAAGGGGTTTCCCTTCCAGTTCAACTTGTCCTTCCAGGGGCCAGAGCATTCTGACCACACACTTGAGCAGGGTGCTTTTCCCCATTCCGTTCCGGCCCATCAGGGCGATCATTTCCCCTTTCCTGGCCGCGGAGGTGATGTGCCGGAAAACAAAATCAGGCCGTCCTTTCCGGTAATAACCGATCCCCAGGTCGTGCAGTTCGAGTATGATATCCTCCCGCCGGCTCATTCAAATCCGATTTTTCTGTTCTTCAGTATCACCCATATCAACATAGGGATCCCCACAAGTGCGGTTACGGCATTCACCGGCAGCACCTGATCGCTTCCCGGTAGTTGCGACACTATATCGCTGAACAGCAACACAATACCGCCGGCCAGCAGGGTTCCCGGAAAGAGGATACGGTGGTCGGCCGTACGGAACATCATCCGGGCAAGATGCGGTACGGCCACCCCCACAAACCCGATAGGCCCGCAAAAGGCAGTCACACTTCCCGCCAGAATACTGGTGGCCAGGAATACCAGTAACCTCACCCACCTGATACCCAGCCCCAGACTGCGGGCATAGGATTCTCCCAGCAACAGCACGTTCAGAGGAGTCAGGAGGAAAAGAACCAGCAGGAGGCCGAACCCCACGCTGAACATCAACACCCGTAGCTGCATGCCGGTAACGTTCCCCAGGCTTCCCAGGGTCCATACAATAAACGATTTCAGGGAAGCCGATTCGCTGAAATACTGCATTATGCTCACCACGGCGGTGGTCACGCTGCCGAACAGAATGCCCAGGATCAGCACTGTCATGATGTCGCGCACCCTCAGTGATACACCCATGATCAGAAGCAGGATCAGCCCCGACCCAAGCCAGGCAGCCACAGCCAAAGCCCATACCGATCCGCCCCCAGAATCTGCGGTTCCGAAAACCCCGGCAAAACCCAGTACCAGCAGGGCCACTCCCAGGCTGGCGCCGGCGCTGATCCCCAGCACATAAGGCCCTGCCAGGGGATTCCGGAATACCGTCTGCATCATCAACCCGCTGACCGAAAGGGCCATGCCGGCCAGCAGCGCCGTGAGGGCCCTTGGGATACGGAAATACAGGATAATATCTTTCCATTCGGCCCGGGCTGCCTCAGCCCCCGTGAGAACACCCAGCACATCTCCTGCCGGGATCTTCACGGAACCCAGCAGCAGGTCAGCTAGAAAAAGAGCCGCAAGAAGGATCAGGCCGCCTGTAAAAAGGAGCAACAGCGGCCTGCCTGTGTATGCCGGCTGACGATCGGTCCTGGGTATCATTTCAGGGAAGCTTTCGGTAATAAAACATACTGTCGGGAGGTAGCAATCCGGGATGCAGGATACGGATCAGATCGGCCAGAATACGTTGAGGATAAACCGTGCCCGATTCCCAGTAATCATTGCCCCCGCCGCGACTCATACGGGCATCGTTATTATAGATCGCTCCATTCCGGAAAGCTTTTATTTCCGCCAGGCGGGCATCGGTGGCATACATATCGTCCCTGCTGCGGGCTGCGCCGGGATTCAACCAAACGTCGGCCAGCAGGCAGCGGTGGTACACCGATTCCAGACTGTAGGGCAGGCTTTCGTGACTGTCCAGTTCGCTCCACAAATAAGCACCACCGGCATCCTGTATCAGGGTGGCGACATAAGATCTGCCCCCGGAAATGTACCAGGTATCTTTCCAGGGAAGACCAAGCAACACACCCGGCCGTTCTTTCACTGAAGCAGCCTGTCGGGCCAGTTCCAGATACTGCTGTTCGGTCTCCCCGAAAAGAGTTTGTGCCTTCCCTTCTTCTCCGAAAAAAGCAGCAATAAATTTCAGCCATTCCGCTTTCCCCAGGGGATGAGGTTCCAGGTAAGCGGCAGTAAACACCACCGGGATTCCTAATTCTTCCATTCGCCGGATATTCCGGTTCACCTCTCCGGTAACCCCGTATGCCAGCACTATATCGGGTTGCAATTCCAGGAGCGTTTCCCAGGAAATGGCCTGGTCGTAACCGGTTTCCCTGATCAGGCCGCGCTTCACCCTTTCCCTCAGCCGGGGTGAATAGATAAAATTCACCCCGGAAACTCCGGCAATGGCATCCCCCTGGCCCAGGAATTCGATCATGGCCACCTGGGTAGTGGAAAAACACACCACTTTTTTCACCGGGGTACGTATCACCTTTTCTGCTGCCTGTATTTTTGCCGGGACAGGCATCCCCTCCGGAACCAGGCAATAGCTGAACACCTGTTCGCGGGCACCCTGCCAGGGGTTGTACACATTCAAACGGGTACAGGCTGCTTCCCTGACGATCTCAAACCCCCTGGCATAATCATTGCCCGGCCTCTCCGATAGAATATGGGAGGAAGGCTTCTCCGCCTGCCACCGGCAACCCGCCATGTGCAGAACCAACAACCCTATCAGCCATCTCAAAAGGCCGGTCATCCGGCTTTTCTTCCTCATTCCACAGTAATTTTTTCCGCAAAGGAAGCCTGCCCCGATCTTCCCCTCAAAATATACACACCAGGCGCCAGTCCCTGCAAATCAAGAAACAGTTCCCGGGTCCCGGCATGAAGTATCCATTCTCTCACCGCACTTCCGCCGATATGGACAAGCCGGATATGCCAGTCGTTTTCCGCAGGATCATCCAGCCGCAGGTAACAATATCCGCGGGCAGGCTGCGGGAAGATCACAATCAGGCTTTTCCTGTCTTCTTCCGGATGGAAAATGGAGGTAACCAGCACATTCCTTGCTATGGTATCCAGGCAACTCCCGTTGGCAACCCTCTGATGCACCTGAAAAGAACCTTCGTACATGTATGTATGCACCGGCTCCTGAACGGTACTGGTTCTGAAATCACCAAAATCCCAGTACCATAAAAGGGTATTGTCGGAAAGATCGGTGAAACGTATCTTCCTTGGTTCCTCTTCCTCATAGCTGAACCCGGGAACAGGAGGGTCGTCCATCTCGGTCAGGGGAAGAGATTTAATGGCCACATCCTGTCCGTTTTCTGTGGTAATGGTCAGTTGTACCGTTTTGTTCCCCACCGTTGCATAATGCACCTTGTGAGGCCCGCGTCCGCTGGCGGTGGCCGGACTGGCATCCAGGCCAAAATTCCAGTCCCACTGCATTATATTCCCCGAAGAAAGATCGGTAAACACTACCGGATCGCCCTCACAGATACGCGAAGCATGCCAGGTAAAATCGGCCTGCCGGGCCTCGCCGGCATAGGGGTCCATGCCACCGATAGAAGCTTCGCCCGTGCTCACCCCATCCAGCCAGGCTTTGAGCTGATGTTCCTGTTCCGGAAAGTAATCCCAGTCAAAGGATATTTTCGTGTAGTAATCGTTCCACGGCCTTCCGCAAAAAGCCTCCCCACCGGTCAGCACACCCACAACCTGCCCGAACGGATTGAACAGGGGAGCACCTGATGAACCGCCTTCCGTAGTCCCCCCCTCCCATTTCAGCACTTTCCAGAAACCGCTCTCCACATAATCCACAGTATCGGAAGGATCAGTAAAAGTGGTTGTTTCCGGGGGATCGTCATCCCATGCAATTTTCTTGACATCCCCCGAAGGATGATGAATGGAAACGGTATGGGTTGCAGGATCCGGAAGAGTTGACCACCCCGCGTACCAGGGCTTAAACTCCCTGGGAGGAGCCTCGCTCAGTTCAACCAGGGTAAAATCCAGAGGAATGCTGGATGCCAGAAATCCGGTGCCTGAAATGGAATGATCTATTATCATATCGGGACCGTTGCAATAGGAACTTTCGTAATTAAAAACGGTCACCACACCGGCAGCCAGTTCGGCCGAATCGATGCAATGCTGCGCAGTCAGCATATAAGGATGCCCGTCGCGGGCGGTATTGTTCAGCAACACGCCCGAACACAGTGTGCTGGAATTGATCAGCAAACGGACTACCGAGCGTTTGATCTCCTGCCAGTCATATCCCGGAGCACAGTTGATATCCAGGTTGCAGTCGCCCGCCTGCCCGTAACTTCCGTCCCGGCTGTCCAGCAGGGGCATAATATTGAAAAAATCATGACCCACCTGGCCTATCAGCAGTTCACCGGTTTCCTCCACTCCGGCTGGCAGGTTGTATTCCACCACCAGCTCGTCGCCGGGAACCGGCATCACAGCCAGCACTCCCGAGGGTTTGTTGTTGGCCCCGGTAAATGCTCCCAGGGTATGCTTTCCCCCGGGGTCATAAACAAACACACGTGCCCCGGCAGGAACAACATACCGCTTAAACAGCAGGTTCAGGGAGTAAGCCCCCGGTGAACGGATCCCTACCCGCCAGATCCTGGTCCCGTCGGGCAGGGTTTCCCACTTTCCGGAATTTTCCGGTGAAATATTCACTTCAACCGGATGCGCAAACACCAGTGCTTTGGTCCGGGCCCCGGTATCGGCCTGTTCTACCCGATTTTTTTCAGGGACAGACAGAATAACAAAAGGAATTTCCGCCGAAGCTTTGATCGCACGGGATGCGGGAATGCCTCCGGCAGAGATCTGTCCCTTCACGGGTATGTTCATCAAAATAACAGAACCTATCAAAAACATGCCTGCCTTCAGGCGGGCACGGGTCCGGTGCAGGTCATCTTTTTCCATTCTGAGCATGATCTACGGTAAAGATAAAAAATTTGCCAATTCCTGCACAGATCAGTTCTTTTCCGGGAAAACCGCCCCGTTGGGGAAATATCCCACCGAAACCGACTGAATTTCTTCTCCGTTGGGAAGATACCGGTGCAGGCTTCCCGCCTGGTCACCCCCACCGGAAGTCAGCACATAAATTTCCCCGTTGTCCGGGTCCACCTCCAGCCCGTACGGGTGAAGAGGGATCAATGGACCGGCAGGAATTTCCAGAGTGGAAAGGTCCAGGGCATACACACCTCCTGCCTCTTCAAAATACAGGATATTCCCTGATGCATCCAGCGCAAGCCGTTTCGGATTGAAATAATCCCCCGTAGAACCGATTTCCAGGCTCATTACCTCATAGGTTGCAGGATCAACACGTACCAGGCGCGACGGGGTTTCATATGCAATGGTCGAAAAATCAGGGGTCCATACCACTTTTCCCTGGCAAAGCGCCCACACATACCCGCCGGCATCCAGAGCCAGATCCACCGGCTGGTCACCTACCCACACCGTTTGCACCACTTCGTCTGACACCGCATCGATTACAGTCAGGGTACTGTCATACCCCCATCCCCCGCTGTTTGCCACAAACACTTTATCTCCGGCCTTCACCAGCGCCTCGGGCCCGCTGCCGGCCGGTATCCGGGCGGTGATCTCGTTTGTTTCCAGATCGACAACATACACGCGGCCCTGGTACTTTCCGTCGGTAAGATACCCCTTGTTTTCATCCACTCCCAGGAAATACCGGGGGTAATCTACTCCCGTAATGGTATACAACGAACGGAAAGTTCGTATGTCCACCACTTCCACTTTCTGTGAATTGTTCACCACCAGGTATCCTTTCCCCCGGAAAATATGCATGGATTGCAGCACATCGCCCAGGGGGCGGAGGTTTTCCTTCAGGAACACCTCTCCGGTTACTTTCCCTTCTGTGGGATCGTAAAAGCTGACCGATGCGTTGTTCCCGCTGAACACCCCTTCGTTTATGATCCACACCCCGTCGTCGTATTTGCCCGGAGCCGGGTTTTCCTTTGTACAGGCTGCCGGCAAAATCACCGCAACCAACAATACGAAACACATTCTTTTCATGTTTATTCTGATTTTTAGTTTATTACCTGTCTGGAACCCTGATCCCATTTCAGGGAAAGGCCCAGGTGAAAACTCCTTCCCGGAATGGCATAGGAACGTATAAGCTGGTATTCTGCATCAAACAGGTTCCTGATCCGGCCGCTCAGCTCTACTGTCCACCCTGTGAGGCGTATCCTGTACGAGGCCTCCACGTCGGTACGCATCCAGGCATCCAGGGCATAGGCCGGGTGGTTGTCGGCCGTGGTATACCGCTTTCCGTTCCATTGCTGCTCCAGGCAAATGCAGGTTCCTGATGTTTCCCAGGAAAGGCCAATATTCCCGGAATGAACAGGAATATAGGGAAGCTGATTACCGGAAATTCCAGGGTTGTCGTAAACGTTCCGGTTCGTGGTACGGGTCAGCTGGTAAGCCACCTTCCCTTTGAAAGCCGATGAAGCTCTACGGTGTTCAAAAACAGCGCTCATATCCAGGCCCCTGGACCATACATCCCGGTAGTTGACCGGCGACCAGTACCCTTCCCCCGGCACCCATTGTATCCAGTTACTGATAGAGGAAGTATACAGGCTGGTTCGGATCAGAAATGAAGTAGAAACGTGCTCAGAACCAATAATATACGCATCGTTCATCCATTCCAGGTTCCATCCGGTTTCGGGTTTCAGGGAAGGATCGCCTCCCGGTGTCCAGTACCATTCGTTAAGCGAGGGCAGGCGGTACCGGTTCCCCGCCTGGATGCCGGTCCACCATCGGTCTGCCGTAATATTCCATCGCGAGGCCAGGGAAACCAGCCAGGGCATGGAATAACCCGTATAAAACGGTTTCCGGAGGGAAAAATGCGTGGTTACGGGGCCTGCTTTCCATTGCAGCCCGCTGTAAGCATGAATATGGATTTCACGGATGATCCTTCCGTAATTCGGCACATCAGCGTAACGCGATTCGTACCTCACCCCCGCATCCGCCATCAGCCTGTCGGAAAAATACCTCCGGTATTCCGTCCCAGCAAAAACCTGGCGTGTATGGTAAAATGAATGCAATCCTTCGCCATTCTCCCCGTTGCCCGCATCGTCATACCGCATAAAATCGTTCACTGTGGCCGCGTGGGCCGACCATACCGAACGGGCATACCGTTTTCTCCACTGCATGTACATCCTGAGTGAACTATCGCGCTGCACGGCAGTACCGGGTGCATACGACCCCATAATGGCCGGGATCTCCTTTTCCCTGTCGTGGTACCACACCCCGATGTTCAGATCGTGGTGCCGCGGAAGCCTCAGAAACACATGCTGTATCACCCCCATGGAGCGTAAGAAACTGTGCGATTGTGTAACCTCAGGGTTTCCCGGCAGGAAAGAATCATGATAGGGAAAATCGTTCGCAGCCCGGTGGTGGATCAGTCGGGTATCCCACTGCACCCGGGTATTTCCCGCCCGGATAGCAGCCTGTAACCGGCGGTCGCCGAAGCTGCCGACTTCCGTCTTCATTCTCATCCCGGCCGGTGACGACCAGTCGGGTTCATTTGAAAGGAACACCGCCCCGCCGAAGGTGCTGTTGCCGGCCAGGGAGCCCGCGGCGCCGGGTACCAGGCTGAGGCGGTCGGCGGCAAAGGCAGGAACCAGGGAAAGATCGGGAGTTCCGGTGGTGAGTGACCCCAGGGGGATCCCGTTCCAGTTAACCTGCGTATGATTGGAGCCCGCTCCCCGCAGTCGGATGGTGGACAGGGAACCGGCCGCTCCGTACGACAGGATTCCCGAAGGCATGTGTACAGAAAGCAGTTCATCGAGGGTAGCCTGGGCCCTGCGGAAAATCATTTCCCGGTCAAGGGTCAGGGCTTGTTGCCCCGAATGGAACAGCACCTCCCTGCGGTGCACCAGCTTCACCTCGCGCAGGTCGACGGTATCGGGCATGCCGGCAATCCCGGAGCCATGCAGGGCTGTCAGCAGCCATGCAGCTAAAACAAAGATTCGGTTTGACAATGGAAGACCTTTTTCATGTTTGACCCGAACATTTCGTTTCTGTGCGGCAGGTCTTCTGACTTACTCCACTAACCGGGCGCCTTCCCATCCCGTGGCCGGGACAGTGGCAAAGATGCCCGGAAGATTCCGGAGATCACAGCAGCGGGCACTGTTCAGGATTTTCACCTGATTCCCTTTTCATTCCCTCCCCAAAAGCGGATCGGGAAACCACACGGAACAAATGTAGTAAAATATGTCCTCGGTATTCCGGCAGGCAGCTGCTTTTTTTCAACCGGGGGTGTTGATAATTTTAGTGAAGAGTGAGGAGTGAGGAGTGAGGAGTGGGCGTTATTAAATGAAAAGCAAGGGCCAGGGAGGTTCCCGTTCTGGATTTAATTTACGCTTACATCCAAACATTTGGTTCCTATGGATTTAATTTGTTCTGTAACCAGCGACTGTATCTACCCCCGGAACAGCTAAACCCCGTCGTCAATATTATTTGGAATAAATAAATTTATTTTTTAATTTTACTTAATTTTTATTTTAATACTTAAAAATATCTGCCCATGTCCCCGTCCACCGACGATCTGCTGAAGGCCATTTTCCTGGCCGAACTGAGAGGCACCCGCATATCCGCCTCGGAGCTGGCCCGCCACCTGGGCATCAGCCCTCCAGGCATCACCCAGATGGCCAACCGCCTTCAGGAGGACGGGCTGGTGGAATACCGCCCATACCAGCCCATGACCCTCACCCGGGAAGGCAGGGAACTGGCCGCCGGCATCATCCGGAAACACCGCCTGTGGGAAATATTCCTCCACAAAGCCCTGAAAATGGGTTGGAACGAAGTGCACCGGGAAGCCGAAATGCTTGAGCACCAGACTTCCGAAACCCTGGCCGACCGGATCGACGAATTCCTGGGCCATCCGGCCTTCGATCCCCATGGCCAACCCATACCCGATAAACAGGGAAGGGTGAGAACCCGGAAAGACATCCTGGCGCTTTCCGAGGCGGAACCCGGAAAAAGCTATACCGTGGTGGGCGTAACCGATAAATCGGACGAGCTGATGGATTTCTTTACCGATATCGGCCTGACCCTGAAAAGCCGCATTGCCGTGACCGGAAAAATCAGCATGGACGAATCGGTGATCATCTCCGTAAAAAACAACCGGACCATCCTCAGCAAAACCGTGGCAGAACATATTTATATACAGAAATAATATTTATATTGATTAAATCTATATTTTAGCTCTATTAATTCCTCAAATGTTCGGTATCATGGGAAATGAAAATATAGCCATTGCCTTCGGGCTCACCCTCTTCGCAGGGTTATCCACCGGGATAGGCAGCGCCATTGCCTTTTTTGCCAGAAGAACCAACCCCAAATTCCTTTCGGCCTCCCTGGGTTTCTCGGCCGGGGTGATGATCTATGTCTCCCTGATAGAGATCATGAGCAAGGCCCGTGTGGCCCTGGTAGGGGAAATGGGGCACGTGGCCGGCAACTGGACAACGGTGGGGTCGTTTTTTGCCGGGATCCTGCTGATCGGCCTGATCGACCGCTTCATCCCCGAAGCGGAAAACCCGCACGAGATCAAACGGCTGGAAGAAATGAGCGGCAACGGAATGATCAGGTCACAGAACCGGCTGATGCGTATGGGGCTGTTCACAGCCCTGGCCATTGCCATTCATAACTTTCCGGAAGGTCTGGCCACCTTCACAGCTGCCCTGACAGATCCCGGGCTGGGGATTGCCATTGCCGTGGCCATTGCCATCCACAACATTCCCGAAGGAATTGCCGTTTCCGTCCCCATTTTTTATGCCACCGGATCAAAAAGAAAGGCTTTTTGCCTTTCGTTCCTGTCCGGACTGGCCGAACCGGTAGGGGCCATGGTGGGATATCTCATCCTGCGCCCCTTTATGAATGATACCGTATTCGGCATTCTGTTCGGGGCCGTGGCCGGGATCATGGTCTTCATTTCCGTGGATGAACTGCTGCCCACCGCCGAAGAATACGGGGAACACCACCTGTCGGTATACGGCCTCATCGGCGGCATGGCCGTGATGGCGGTGAGCCTGCTGATGTTTATTTAATGAGTGGAGTGTGAACGTGCCCGGGCATTTTAATTTCTTCGCTCCACCCGGTCAATCCCCGATCACAATAAATTCAGGTGTATTGCCGTTGGCGCCTTGCCGGCCGTTCCCGGACATATCGGCAACCGATTCCGAACGAATTTCCGAGCCGAAGAACAGGGCCGGCTCCGGGGCCAGATACCCGTCGTATGCGGTAATTTCCGGACCGCTTAACTTTCTTTGCAGCCAGGCCTGATGGGCTATGATGATGCTCGTCTCGGAATACAGGTCGCCCAGGTCGGGATTATCCACCTCCTGCCCTCCCCAGAACAACCGGTTATTATTGTTCGAATCATCCATGGGTTCCAGGGCCTGTTCTCCAACCCGTTCCCCATCCACGTATAATTCGAGCAATTCGTCCGTGGCATCATATTGTAAACAAATGGTATACCACTGGTCCTCGTTGAATGTTGCTACATAGGCAATATCCACCCATTCCATGTTCTTCCTGCACCAGGCATATACCCTGTTCTCCGCAAAGGATATGGCGATATCGCCTTCCTTGTCCTCCCAGGCTTTCCCCCTGAAAAAATGCCATCCACCCTGGGACCCGGTCCCGGCGGGAAGCTTCACCTTCTCAATAATGCACCAGTCATTACCGGTGGTGAATCCTTCGAAAGTCCCGAAATCAATGAAATCTTCGTCGGCCCGATTCAGATAAACCGCATATTGCGACTCCGTGTCTTCGTCTTTTTTACACCGGGTGAGTCCTGCCGCAACAAGCAAAATTGCCAGCAGCAGGCACAGCCGATGGGTTGTTTTAACTTGTTTCATAACGATTAAAAATAATAGCGTAAGTTAATAATTAACACAGGAAAGTCAAAACGACAATTCACAGGCCATTTTTCAGTGTGTACCACATCCGGCAAATTCCGGTCTCATTCCCTGCACTTCAACTATTCCTTTATCCAGGGTTTTCTGGTTTATCCCGGCATATCATGTATATTTGACACGTAAACAGAAAACCAATTGCCTGAAACCGAAAACAGGTTATGTCACATACAATATTCATCCGGTATTGCTTGCTTTTTGTGCTGTTTGCCGGCTTTTTCACGGCCCGGGCACAGACCGGTGCAGCCGACACCACCAACCTGGCACTGACTGCCACCGTTTCCACCTCATACGTATCGCCCTGGGAAAGCCTGTCAGCCGCAAACGACGGCTATACCCCTTCTTCCTCGTCCGATTACACCCACGGGGCATACGGCAACTGGAACGGGGAAGAAAATTACGGCACCTGGAACCAGGTACAGTATGAATGGCCCCTGGCCGTGGAACTGACATCCACCTCGGTATACTGGTGGGACGACGGACTGGGAATAGAGCAGCCTTCTGAAGCACGTATCGAATACTGGACCGGCGCCTTCTGGATGGATGCCGGAGCAATAGGAACGGATCTGGACACCTACAACTCACTGAAACTGGATACCCGTACCTCAAAGATCCGCATATACATGAAAAGTTCCATGGCCACCGGTATCCTCGAGTGGAGGGTTTACGGTTATGAAAGCGGGGAGTGCAGCCCTTCGGACATTACGGCCTCCATCCGGATCAACGATTCTTCACCTGTGAACAGCCGGTATGCCACCCTTTTCGGGGGGGATTCGGTCACTTTCATGCCTTCGTCGCCTGATGAAGGAAGCTGGAGCTGGTCGGGCCCGAACGGTTTTACCGCGCTTAACAGGGAAGTAACCCTGCGGAATGTGGGGACAGGCCAGGCCGGCACGTATACCGTTTGCCTGATCAATGAATGCGGGGCATCCACCACCGAACATTTCAGCCTGACGGTGCTTACGGGGGAGGACCCGGCAGCTCCGTTTACGTGGCCCTCTTATGACCCTGTAATCAGCTACGATTTCCGCGATGAGTACCCCGATCTTACCGAGCCACAGAACATTCTGGACGACTGCGAGGGAGTAGTGGGTACGCAATCGTCAGGATGGTGGACCTTCCGGTGGGGGGCCGATGCCAACCCCCTGGTTACGGAGGCAGCCATCACACCCATGCTGGAAAGGATGAACCACGATTTTGCCTACTTCAGGAATGAAATGGGCTGGCCACCCGACAAACGGGCCAAACGGGGCTATAAAAGCGCCATCTACCTTTACGGTTCCGGCCTGTGTACCGACGATGCGCCCAACACCGCCACGGGTGGCTGGATGGGTAGCATTCATTACGAAGGGGAAGACTGGCCCATGGTACTGGTCTCCTATTACCCTGTGTATTGTTTTGACCCCTCCTGTCCGTACAATGACAGGGAATATCAGATGGGAGCGGTAGTACATGAAGGCATCCACGCCATACTCGCCGATCTGCCGGGATGCAAAAATGCCGCCTGGTTCCACGAAGGAGGCAACACCTGGCTGCAGCAGGAAGCAGAGGCCCGGCAGTCAGGCGATTACAGCAGCATGGGGTTCCTGAACGGGGCTTCCTTCCTGGCTCCCTTTATGCCCATTGAAAGTTACAGCGGATGGCTGCAGGACGGCAGCTTCGGAGGCCCTTCTGCCGAAGGGGTAAACAGGTATTCCGGCGAAACCCAGATCTGTACCTGGAGAAACCTGCTGGGGGGAGTACAGTACAGCAACATATTCCCCACCTTCCTGGGAATGACCCTGGGTCAGGGCAGTATCCCCTGGATCTGGAGATACGCCGAATCGAGGGTGCTTGAAGGAATGGCCGAAGCCATGGGCGAAAGCCAGATCCGCCGGCTGATCATGGAATACCGGGCCAAACAGGCCCTGCTCGATATGGGTGAATGGACCGGAGCCATCAAAAAGCTGCTGGACGACCAGTTCGGCATGACCATAGAAGCCGAATGGGAGCCTTCCTGGATGGATCCGGAACCCTGGCAGGCTACCCCCTACGTAAAAACCACCAACGACGGTAACGGGCTGCTGACCCCCGAGGCCCGCACCACGCCGGGATGGTCGGGAGCCAACCAGATCCCCCTGGTGGTATCGGGAGAAACGGTTACCGTTCATTTTATCCCCCACAGCCCGAATATGAGCTGCCAGCTATGCTACCGCACGAAAGAAGGGGAAACGGTTTACAGCCAGCCCGTGTTCGGCGGCGATTGCAGCCTTCGTATCGGTAATACGCCGGCAAACCATGTGGTGTTTGCCGTGATCACAAACACCGATTATATTTACGAAGGAGAGGAAACCCGCAAAGCGCATTTCGACTACCGCCTGCAGCTGGTGGAAGGCATTTCAGGAACGGCCGATATTTACAAGCCCTGGTACGACTGGACCCGGACCATCTCCAATTCGAAGGGACCCGACCGGATCATGAGCGGGCCGGAAGCGGAGATTTATCCCAATCCGGTCGATGCCGGAAACAGCTTGTATATCCGGTTCCCCGTGCCGCCCGAAGAACCCGTATACACCAGGATTCTGACCCTGAACGGACAAACCCTGTGGTCGGCCGAATTATACGGAAACAGCACCCTTCCTGTGGATCAGTTGAACGGTCCCGGGTTTTATCTGATCATCCTGCAAACCCCGGAAGGAATCACCGTCCGCAAACTGGCTGTGAAATAACACGGGGAAAATGCAGAACCAGTCGCCTCCTCCCCCGACGGGGTTCTTTGCAATCCGGTTTCAGGATTTCCAGAAATGACACCGGATTTTCCAGAGGTAAACGGTTGAACCCAGGGCAAAAAGGGCAAAGAACAGGAAGAAAACCATGCCAAAGGTCACTCCTACCAGCAGGTCTCTTACCAGGGTAAAGGTCATGGAATAGATCCAGATGGTATTGGCCATGAGAGCCGCTGTCCACCCCCAGGCCTTCATTTTCCACAGCCCCGCAATACCAGCAAGCAGAGCAATGTTTGACCATATAAAGTCAGCCACGGAAAACCCATGAACCAGCCCCAGGTACGACCGCTCCCAGTACGATCCCATCTGTGCCATTTCCGGAATCCTTCCGGCAAGGTAAAGGTAAACCCAGGCCCCTTCGGTGGCAACCCATCCCAGAATGTTCACAGCAACGATAACGACCACTCCTGTCGGTCTGTGGGTATCCTGTTTCTTCCGGTTCATTCCTGCAGTGTTTTGATGAATTTTTTATACCGGTCCAGTATCTCGCCGGTGAAATTCTCATCCGACAGGCGGACCTGCATCACCGCCTCGGGGTCTTCCCTTTTATCCTCTGGCAGGACCAACCCCACGGGAAAAGCCTGGCAGAGCTGACAGCGTCCGTCCATCAAAATTTCCACCTCCCGGAACACATGTCCGTGCCCGAATTTATCATCCTTTTTGTCGTAAGTACTGGCACAGCAGCATACAAAAACCAGGCGGTTGATTTTTTTTCCGTATTTTTTTATCAAGGAACGAAGGGGGGCGACCAGCATCCCCATCCATACCGGCCCGCACAGGATGACCCGTTCGTATTCCTCCACGGGATGCTTCAGTTTTCGGATCCCGGGTCCTCCTTTCAGTGAAGAAAAGAGCAATAAAAACAGAAAAAGGTTCATTCTCGGCCTGATGGCTTCTGCATCACAGCCCAGGCTGCTGATGATTTTTTCAGCCAGGTATTTGTTGTTACCTGTTCTGGAAAAATAGACTACCATTTCTTTTTTCATGGGTTGTTGGGTTGTGTAAATTAATATAAGGTATGGGATATTACTTGCCAGGCATATGGTATGCATGGAAATACGAAACTATAGAAAATTTTTACATACCCGCTTAATTTCCTTTGAATTATTCGTGCAACTCCTTCTGAAGAAGATCTCCATTTTGGAAAAGGTCAGGATTTGAAAACAGAAAATCCACCATGCGGGGTTTTGCAAAACATTTGGCGCCCTGTCATTTCTTTTTGATATTTGGTAAGGGAATGAGAAAATGAAACCGACTTTCCCGTTTATATCTATCTAACTGTTTATCATTTTATTATGAAATCTTCCAGAGGAATTATCGCATTTATCCTGTTTTTCTTTCTTCCTTCCGTTGCATTGCTGGCACAACGGTACCGGAGGCAAGCGGAACCCACCGGTTTCGAATACCGCAATCTGGGCGCCTTCAGGGTCAGTGCCTGGGTGGGCGAGCTGGCCATCCCCCTGAACCCGGGGGAAAAACATAAAAACACATTCTATGTGGCCCCCAGGGCAGGGGGCGTTTGGAAAACCGAAAACCGGGGAACCACTTTCCGGCCGGTTTCCGATGCCATCGGAACCACCTCCATCGGAGATGTGGAAGTGGCTCCTTCGGATCCCGACATCGTGTGGATAGGCACCGGCGAGGATTTCAATGCCCGCTCTTCCTATGCCGGAAACGGGATATGGAAATCGACCGACGCCGGAGAAACCTGGGAATTCAAAGGCCTGGGCGATTCGCATCACATTGCCGAGATTGCCATTCATCCCACCAACCCGGATATTGTCTGGGTGGCCGTAATGGGGCATCTGTGGACGGAGAATAAAGAACGGGGAGTGTTCAAGACCACCGATGGGGGAGATACCTGGGAAAAGGTGCTTTATGTGGACGAGGCTACCGGATTTATCGATCTGGCCCTGAACCCCGCCAATCCCGATATCCTCTATGCTTCGGCCTATGAAAAGGTCCGGCTGCCCTGGACCTTTGAGCCCGGAGGGGAAAAAAGCCGGCTGTATAAATCGGTGGACGGTGGACAGTCGTGGAAAATGATCAGCGGGGGAGGATTCCCCGACGGCCCCCTGGGACGCATCGGGATAGACCTTCAGTATAACCATCCCGAGGTACTGGTGGCCGTGGTGCAGAACCTGAACCTCAAACCGGGGATTGACCCCGATGCACCCGTGCCGTTCGACGAATTTACCGACCACTCCTTTGACAACCTGGTGGGCGGCGAATGCTACCGTTCTTTCGACGGCGGAGATACCTGGGAAAGGCTCAATGATCCGGAAAAACTGGATGTAAGCGGGAAAGCTGCCTACAGTTTCAACAAGATCTGCGTGGACCCGGACGATCCCGACAAGATTTTCATTCTGAGCGCCGGCATGTTCTATACCCTGGACGGGGGCAAAACCTGGCCCACCGGCCGGGAAGCCAACCGTTTTCTTACCAATTTCGGTGACAACCGCACCCTGTGGATCGATCCGCGCGACGGAGACCATATGTTCCTCGGCTCAGACGGAGGAGTTTACGAAACATGGGATGGGGGCCGGAATATGATGCATTACCACCACCTGCCGCTGGGGGAGATCTACATGGTGGAGGTGGATAACGAAATACCCTACAATATATACATCGGCCTCCAGGACCATGAAACCTGGAAAGGGCCATCGAACAGCTGGTCGGGTGAGGTGTCTATTGAGGACTGGGTGGTAACCGGCATGTGGGACGGCATGTACACCCGGGTGGATCAGGAAGATAGCCGGTGGCTTTATTTTACCACTCAGTTCGGAGGCCATCACCGGGTAGACCAGTCTATCGGTGAACGGGTGAGTATCGTTCCGCAGGCACCTGAAGGGGGCGACAGGTACCGGTTCACCTGGACACCCCCAATTATGATATCACCCCACAACACCAGTACCATCTATGCCGGTGCCCAGAAAGTGTTGCGCTCAGACGACCGGGGCGACACCTGGAGAGAGGTTAGTCCCGATTTGACATACAACGACCGGGTAAAAATAGCGGGAACCGGCCATGTGATGTACTGCACCATCACCACCCTGGACGAATCACCGCTGCAGGAAGGTCTGATATGGGCGGGAACCGACGACGGCCGCATCCACATGACCCGCGACGGGGGAGAACACTGGACCGAGTTCACAGCCGGGCTCGAAAAACTGGGGATGCCTCACGAACGGTGGACCAGCCGGGTGGTGGCCTCGAAACATGTGACCGGAAGAGCCTATGTGGCCAAAAACGGGTACCGGAACGATGATTTCAGCCCGTACCTCTATGTGACAGATGATTTCGGAAAATCGTGGAAGGATATTTCTTCGGGCCTGCCGGAATACCCCATCAATGTTGTCTTTGAAGACGCCCGCAACCCGGATCTTCTGTTCGTGGGAAATGACACCGGTGTTTTTTATTCCACCGACAGGGGGGAAAACTGGCACTCACTCAGGGCCAATATGCCTCCTGTGGTGGTACGCGACCTGCTGGTCCATCCCAGGGAAGGTGACCTGGTGGTAGGGACCTATGGCCGGGGTGCCTGGGTAACGGACATCACCCCCCTGCAGCAACTCACCAGAGAAGTGGAAACAAAGGAATTTCATCTGTTCGAAATTGAGCCCAAACCTCAGATGAACCGGTCACAGCAAGCCTCATGGGGGAATTACAATATCAAGGGCAGTAACCAGATCCGTACCCCGAACGAACCGAACGGACTGGAAATCTGGTTCCGTTTTGCAGAAAGCAGCAGCGAAAATGCCACCCTCACCGTCACGAACGATCAGGGAGAAGAAGTTTACCGAAGGGAAATTCCTGCCGAAAAGGGCATCCGGAAAATTTACTGGAACACCATGCGCGCCGAGCCCGGCACTTACCGGGTTACCCTGTCATGGCGCGGGAAAGAGATCACCCGGGAAGGGGTGGTCACAGAGCGGTGGCTATGGCCGGTGCTGAATTACCGGGGAACGGGCCGTTGAGAAAGACCGGGAAGCGCGAGAAACGAAGGAGTCCCGGAAAGATACCTGCAACTCCGGAGTTGCAGGTATTTCATTCCCGGATCTCCCCTGCCTTTTCCAGGTAAAACTTCTGCAATACATCAAAAGCCTTCTTCTTCTTTCCTTCCTCCGATATCAGGCCCTTCCGGTTCCAGCCGTCCTGTATATCCGGAAGCACGCGGCGGGGCGAGCGGAAATCTTTCAGGATCCAGGGCGAACACCCCTGCAACCCGTCAATCCGGCCAATCATTTTCAGGGTTTCCTCGTAGAGGTATTCCTGGTATTCTTCGGTCCACCGGTCGGTTTTTTCCCCGTGCAGGCCCTGCTTCGCTCCTGCCCCGAACTCGGTGATCAGCACCGGTTTGTTCTGTTCAATTTTCCAGCTGATCCTGGTGCATTTATCGGGCAGTCCATCGTACCAGCCAATATACTGGTTGAAGCTCAGCACATCCACCACTTCGGCAAACGGATCGTGAATGGTGCGGACATTCGTTTGGCCGCGGTAGGCGGTCTGTTCCAGTGCGGCGCTGATGAGCCGGGTGGGGTCCAGTTCCCTGGCTTTTCCGGCCAGGGAGGCCAGAAACCGGTTCCGGGCGTCACTTACCGGAGTTTCATTGGCCACAGACCAGATGATGACCGCTGCCCGGTTCCTGTCGCGCAGGATCATCTCCGAAAGCTGGTTCTCTGCATTCCGGTATGTTCCTTCATTTTCCCACAGGATGGTCCAGTACACCGGGATCTCGGCCCAAACCATCAGGCCCTTTTCATCCGCCATGCGCACCATGTGCTCGTTATGGGGATAATGCGCCAGGCGCACAAAATTACATCCCAGCTCTTTTGCCCATGAAAGCAACTGCCTGGCATCCTCCTCCGACCAGGCCCGGCCCTTCCGGAACGGGCTTTCCTCGTGAATGGAGATTCCCCTGAGAAAAACCGGCCGCCCGTTCAACAGAACAGACCTGCCTTCGGTTTGGATGGTACGGAACCCGATCCGGTCTGCCAGCCTTTCCTCCGTGGTTTCCAGAATCACCTCATACAGATAAGGATCTTCCGGCGACCAGGTTCTGATTTCCTTCGAATGAACTGTTAAATCAGCCCGGCCATTCTCATCCGTTACCCCTTCGCTGCGGATGCCCAGTTCCGGAATGTTTACCCGGACAAACTTACCTGCCGCTTCAGGGCCGTTCATCCGGATGGTCGCTTCGATATATGTCGGATCACCGGGGCGGAGGCGGATGAAATAGTCCTGAATAAAATTCCCGGCCGTTTCCACCAGCAACACCTCGCGGGTCAGGCCTCCATAGTTCCACCAGTCGGTGTTGAGTGTGGGCACCCCTTCCCTTTCCCTGCGGTTGTCCACTTTCACGATAAGGAAATTATCCTTTTCCCTGATCCTGTGAGTTATCTCGAACTGGAACGGGGTGAATCCTCCCGTATGGGTTCCCAGCTTCTTTCCGTTCAGGTATACCTCGGCATGGTAATTGGCCGCCCCGAAATACACAAACACCCGGTTGGAAACTTTTTCTTTTTGATAATCAAAGGATTTTTTGTACCAAACGGTCCCTTCGTAATAGAACAACTTTTCCTTCTGCGTATTCCAGTCGCCCGGCACCCGGATAGAATCCGAGCGGTCGAAATCATACTCCACCAGATCGGAAGGAGAATCAGGTTTGGCATTCAGAAAGAAGGCCCCTTTGCCGGGCCTTTCCATCCGGTCGAAAGGTTCCCACCGGTAATTGTAATACCCGTTTTCATAGGGATCAACAATATAATGCCAGGTACCCGACAGACTGGTGGTATGACGGTTATACACGTTCACAATAAGACTCTCCTGTGCATGAAGCACAGGCCGGAACAAAAAAATACCGAAAATGAGTAAGCTGATCCTTTTCATTGCCTGTGTTTGTAATTATTCATGAATAAAGTTAGTAAGGATTTGCATAATCGCCAGGGAACCCTATTTTTACCTGAACAAAAAAACAACCAGACATGGAAGAACAAAACCTGGTATACCGCGGAAAATCGAAAGATGTATATGAAATTCCGGAAGGTCCTCACGCCGGAAAGTACCTTTTCGTTTTTACCGACAGGGCCACCGGCTACATGGAAAACGGAAAACCGGTTTTTGATCCCGGGTACGATACGGTGGTAGGGGAAATACCCGGCAAAGGGGCCATTGCCTGCCGGTTTGCCACTTATTTCTTCAGGCTGCTGAAAGAAAAGGGCGTTCCTTCGCACTACATCGACACGGTCAGCGAGAACGAAATGATCGTGGAACCTGCCACACCCCTGGGCATACCGGTGGAACACCCCGAAACAGAAGGGTCTGCCCCCCTGCAAAATCTCGAGTTCACCTGGAGAAACCAGGCCACGGGAAGTTTCTGGAGAAGGTATCCTTTTGTCACGCCCTGCAAAAATATTCACCGGGTGGTGGAGGCGTGGACAAAAGGCGACAGCGACATTCTGATCACCCTGGAAGCCCTGGAAGAAACCGGGGCCATGAACCGGGAAGAGATTGAGCAGAGCGTGGAACTGGTGAAGAACATTGCCGGGATCGTTTCTGCGGAATTTGCCTCGAAAAACCTGCATGTGATTGACGGAAAGTTTGAACTGGGCCGGCTGAAGTACGGGGACGGGAAGATTGTGCTCATCGATGAAATCTCACCCGATGTTTTGCGTGTGTGCAGAGGCTACAAACCCGATGAGGATGGGAACTGTACAATATTCAGGGAATGTGCCGTAACCAGCTATTCCGGAGGGAAAAGAACCATTAAAAACAAAATGCAGGTGCCTGCCGCCGGTTTTATCGATATTTTTCTGTGATGAAGACGCACGGGCAGGTTGGTGCCTGAAAACAAAGACAAAATGCTGTGCCGCAGCCTTCCTTCCCGATGTACAATTAATCTCTGACACAGCGTACCGAAAAGCCGCCGCGTTTATTATAATACCGCTCGTTTACATCGTCGCTGTCGTAATGTAAGCCACGGCACCAACTGTTCAGGGTTGTGATTTCGGTAGAGCTCCACCAGTGTCCTGTGGTTTCATCCGTGCCGAATGCCCCGCTGTAACTGCGATCGCCACCCGGCAGGCCCGTAAAACCACTTTCATTGGTTGCTCCCGTATTGGGGTCGAGCCAGTGTTCCGTACCGGTTTCTTTCATTTTCCCTCCGGCTACATCAATGCCCCCGAGAAAGTCGGTCAGTTCGGTCCACTCCTCATCGGACGGGACATGCCAGCCATCAGGACATAAGTTGCCGGTATTCACCGCATGCCAGTTATACAAAGGCCCGTAAAGCTCTCCGTAGGTAGCCTGGTCATTCTGATAATAGCAATACCCGGGCGTATCCAGATCGCTCCAGGTATAGTTTTCTACCAGAGGGATGTCTGCGCCATCGTTGTATTTCGTTGTTTTGAGGTTTTCGGCCATCCACCACTGAGAACCGATTTTTATGATGTCGTAGCTGTTGTTTTCAACATCGGTTAGGATGCCGGTGCCCGGAGAAAGAAAGGTTTCATTACTCCCTGCCGATTCATTCATTAACAGAACAATGATACTGTCCACATAATGTTTTGTGGCCACATCCTGCGGATTGGCGGGGTCCGCCACATTTTCAATAGGGGCACCGTTCCCGTCCATATTCAGGTCGCTGATGGCGGCAGGGGTTTGGGTCAGGTCGTTGTAATTCTTATCCCATGCCTCAAACATGGGATCGCTCTCATGATAGCTGCCAACCGTATCGGCATACAGGGCATAAGGAACACTCAGCAACTGGGTGGTTCCGGTAACTGTGTAGTCGGTTCCGCCGGCCGGGTCGGTTTCGGTTTTTAAAAAATACGGGCCATTTGACCAGTCGATGGAAGAAAAATTATCCGAGGTGGTACCGGTTCCGATCTCTACGGTCACCACACCCGAGGCAGTGGTAACCGGTGTATGGGTTTCGGTATACACGGCCATTCCGTCGGCCGCACCCTGCAGGATACTGATCCGCATGCCCACGGTTTGTTCGGTGAGCAGGTCGTTGCTCCCATCGCGGATCACAGCCTGATAACTCATTTTATCAGGCGACTGGGCAAAAAGGTGCCCGGGGAGAAAACTCAGAGTAAAAATAAAAAGCAGTGAAAAACGAGATGTTACATATTGCATGATTAAACAGGGAATTAATGAATTAATGCGATAATGGATATTTAATGAACTGATATAAAATAAGCAGCGGAAGCAGGCTGAAAGAAAACATAGGCTACTGAAGTTCCAACAGGAGTTTAAAGGTAGAAAAAAACACCGGGTTGACAAATGATGATGCGGCTAAAAGGGATGGCCGGGGCTGTCACGGTGCCGGTCAGGAAAGGAAACAACCCGGCAGGTAACCGGGGCAGCTGTTTCTCTACTGCGGTTCGATCATCACAGCCATTCCCCCTTCAGCAGCCATCTGTATTTTCAGGTTAGTATGGTTCGTTACGGTGCGGATTGTTTTTCTGTAATCTTCCGCAAACCGGTCGGCATTGGTCCCGTCGGTCATCAGAGTGGCCCGGTAGTTTCCTGAACCGAGAAATGACAGGTCAATATCAAATGAACGGCTTTCGCCGTTTGTAATCCCTCCGATATACCAGGTATCCCCGTTCCGCCGGGCTATGACCAGATACTCGCCCAGCCGGGCTTCCAGCACCCGGGTTTCGTTCCACACGACCGGGATCTTTGCCAGAAAGCCGGTGGTTTCTTCTTCTCTGTAATAATTGGAGGGACTGTCGGCAAACATCTGAAGCCCGGATTCATACAGGATGAACAGGGCCAGCTGGTGACATCGGGTTCCCATGCTGACCGGCCGGTCAAAAATGGGGGTGAACTTGCCGGAATGGTAATTCCGCATGGCACCGGGGGTATAATCCATGGGTCCGCAGGCCATCCGGATAAACGGGATGGTGAGATTATGTTCCGGGGTAACCATTTCCGACCATTTGCAGTTCTCCAGGCCATAAACCCCTTCATAGGTCAGCACATTGGGATATTTCCGGCGCAGCCCCACGGGTTTGTAAGCTCCGTGGAAATCGACCAGGAGTTCACGCCGGAAGGCTTCCTCAGCTACTTTTTCGTAAAAATTCACCATCCACTGGTCGGACCGGTTCATAAAATCAACCTTGATCCCGGCTATACCCCATTCCCTGTATAGGTCCAGCACATCCATCTGTTCGTTCAATGCCCGCCAGGTGGTCCAAAGAATGATCCCGACATTTTTCGATTTCGCATACCCGATCAGGTGATCCAGGTCGAGATCCGGATTGGGCCGGCTGATATCAGTGGTGGAAAAAGACCAGCCCTCATCCAGGATAATGTATTCCAGTCCGTATGCCGAGGCAAAATCCACATAGTATTTCCAGGTATCGGTATTCAGTCCTGCTTTGAAATCCACCCCGTACAGGTTCGAAGCATTCCACCAGTCCCAGGCCACCCTGCCGGGCTGTATCCAGGAATAATCTGCTTTTTCCGCTTCCCTCGAAAGGACATACACCAGTTCGGTCTCGATCAGCCGGGCATCGTTCTCAGCCAGGATAAACAGGCGCCAGGGAAAATTTCTTTCGCCGGTGGTCAGGGCAATATATTCTGCTGCTTTCGTTATGCGGCTGCCCCTGTCGCCCACCCCTTCCGTTTCCAGAGGATAAGGAGGCATAACTGCCTGAAGCACATTTTTTTTTGCCCCTTTCTGCAGGAACATATTCGGGTAATCGTACAGGTCGGCTTCCGTGATCAGGATCTTGTACCGGCGGTTTGTTTCGGCCAGCAAAGGAAGGTAAGAGTTTTTCTCTTCGGGGAATTCGGAAACCGTAAGCGGTTCAAAAGTGGATTCATAGGACGACTGAAATCCCTCAATGAGAGATGTCCATAGCTTGTAATCATCCCCGAATTCACATTCCATGGTTTCATTCACTTCAACCTGTTCGGGGATATCTGTAACAAACCGGTAAGCCACACCCTGGTTGAAGGCTCTGAATTCCACGCTGAATTTCCGGTTCAGCCGGATCAGCATGGAATGGTATTCAACGGGAATACGGCTGTTCTTGTAAGGAATCTGCGGAATGACAGAATAAGCAACGGTATTGCGAACAACGCGGTGCCTTCCCGGTGTAAATAATGACTGACCATTGAACAGCAGGTTGATATCGATATTTTTCAAAACCACCTCGTCATGGAATGTCACTGAAAAGCTCAGGCGGTCTTCCAGGCTGACCGTTACAATGGTATGATTATCAGGCGATCTGAGCACCTCAGAGGGAAACATCACCGCCTGACAGACGACGAGGAAAAGGAAACCGGTTATGGTTTTTTTCATGGTTCACTGGTTTATGTTCGGGTTAACATTCAGCATGCAATTCATGCAGCGCCGGGGCCTCGTATAAGGTGTGCGACAGTTTTTTCAGAGGGTCAAGTTAATAAAATTATTTTCAGGTTCCTTTTTTTCATAGGATTTGGATCATTTCAAGATCAATATCCCACCAGGTACCTGAAAACATACCATTTCACTAGTTACACACGACCTGGCCGGTTCAGGTATCCTTTTAATATTCAAGCAGCTTTAGCGACGACAATAAATTTATTTGGGCCTTATGAACAGTTTACCCCACCCCACCAACCGGTTTCGTTTGCCGCCCTGTGGCGAACGACCTGCTTTCTTCAGGATATTAGGGACTCAGGCCTGACAAGTTTTCCCGGCGGCCCGGCCGCTTTCCGGAGTGGCTCACTTTTAATGATAATTTGTGGCTCAGTTTACATGATAATTTACAACAACATCGTTTTGATTTTTAGGGCCCCCTATGGGGGCATATCAAAGCCACCTTCTAAGAAGGTGTATTTTTACCAGTGGTCCGAATTTTGGGGAGTATTATACTACGCTGACTTTCGCCTTTCTCTAATAATGTTTTTTACGGTATAATACATGTCTACTCTGTACATTGTGATCCGGATTGGGTTTCCCGGATCGAATTAAACAATTTTGAGTGATATACTTTTGCGTATTATTGATAGTATACTTTACAGTATATTTAACAAAATTAATTGATCACGGTTATTAACAAAATTTTTGAAAAAAATAACGCAAAAATTTGACTTTTATTTATATAGCATAAATTTAATATCATGATAATGATGAATTTATCTGCTTTTGAAAAAAATCTAAGTTATTAACCGTCGATAAGTATTGATAAACAGTATTTTGTAAAATTATTTATTTAATCGCCTGCCATATCATTATTGATTTTCTTCAATATTTAATTATTAAAACTTACCATTATGAAAAAATTAATTTATTTGCTGTTGTTGCTACAGTTTGTGTTTCTTGCAGGAGCAATTGATCTTCTATGTCAGACCACTGTAAATTTTGATTTCGACGATAACGGTAATAGAATATCCAGAACCCTCGAAGCATATAAGGCTTCACAAGTGCAATTTCCTGTGATGGAAAACATGCATAAAGATGAAATAATTGAAGAGGAAACTTCATTACTATCAATTAATTTATATCCAAATCCAATAAATTGTTATTTGATTGTTGATATACAAACAGAAAATTCAGAATTATTTGAATATTGTGTTTTTGATCTAAATGGGAACCAGTTGATTAAAGGTAAAATACAATCAGGACATAATCAACTCAATGTTTCAGAATTTAAAAACGGAATATACATCTTAAGAATTAAGCAGGGTAATATCATAAATGACTGGAAGATAGTAAAATACGGATACTAAAGATTTTCTTAATAAATAGAGCACCAATGTAAAATCTGAAATTCTTGAGTGATGAAAAAAACAATTACTATAATTACCACTCTTATATATTCACTTTCTGGCTTTTCACAACATGTAGTTTATTTAACCGGTTCAGCCATTCCTGATCCTGATATTAAAACTATTAATACTAATCTGCCTGTCGGTTCAACAGCTGGCAGTTTCAATGTTACTCCAATGGGAGCTGCAACCTATAATATACCTATTTATACAGCTCCTGGAACAGGAGGTATGGTACCTCAAATTTCAGTAAGTTATAACAGTCAGGCTGGAAATGGCTTGCTGGGTTTTGGATGGAATTTATCGGGACTATCTGCTATTATAAGAATTGTTAAGCCATATTATATGGACAACGAAGTTAATGGTATAAATATGGACAGCAATGACATGTTTGGACTTGATGGTAATCCATTAATACTGGCTTCCGGCACATATGGGGATAATGGCGCTACGTATAAGACTGAATCAGAAACTTTTGTTACTGTAACATCATATGGCACATCATCTCCGGATTGGTTTAAGGCAGAATTAAGAAACGGAACTACAATTGAATATGGGCGCAGTAATTACTCCACTATTGAAGACGCAAGTTCAAATGCCCTGATATGGAATATTACAAAAATAACTGATGTCAATGGAAATTATATTATTTACAATTATGACTATGACGCCAATTCAGACCAGAACTATTTGGAAAGTATTGAATATACAGGTAACTCTACTACCGGTTTGAATCCTTATAATAAGATTGAATTTACTTATGCACAGCGTGTGGATATTAATGAGTATTAATACCCTGGTGTGAGTGTGCCAAATAAGCTGGTTATAACAAATATTAAATCCCTTTGCGAGAGTAATGCTGTCAGGGAATATGATTTTAAATATAAGAAGGATTACCATACACAGTTAGTCCAGGTACAAGAATTTGCAGATAACAGAACAGATAGTTTGAATACAACCATTTTTGAATGGGGAGATGAAAATGCAACAAAGTATCGATTGCTAAATGCCTATTCGCAGTTTTCATCTGATAATAAACTATATTCGGGCGATTTCAATGGCGATGGTAAAGCAGATTACGTTTTAATGGAGGATAAATCAGCTTACACAAGCAGTGATAAATGGTATTTATTGCTATTTAACCAGTAAACGGAGGATTATAGTGTAACGGACAGTGGTTATTTAGATACAGAGTTTAAAGGAATCACAGTAATGGACTATGACAATGATGGTGATGATGACATGTTTTGGGAGTATGATCAAACTATATTTTATGAATGTAATTGCAGACCCTGTGACCCCGGAGGTGGAGGATTGATGCAAATATTATATATACCTCCTCCCCCACAGGATACTTGTTGTGACATTTGTTCCTATGACAAACAACTGTTCAAATTTTACAGGGAACAGAATGGAGCATTATACAATCATTACTATTACGATATAGATTATTATACCTCAGATAATTATCAACTCTATCCCGGAGATTATGACGGTGATGGTAGAAGTGAGTTGATGGTGTTAAACTCATCTAACAGTGTTGTTGATTTTGAACGCATTTCTGTTTCACCTTATCCTTCTTTTGGAACGTTTAATCAAATGTACTTCCTCGATATTAATGGGAATGGTAAAACTGATATAATGACCAGAACAGGATCATCAATTGATGTTTGGGAGTATAATTCTGATGATAGTGAATTCGAAATGATTATTCAGGATTATTCAATTGGTAACTATAACCAGATTTACCCTGGTGATTTTAATGGTGATGGCAAAACTGATTTATTAACCAGATATGACAATCTTACAGATTCAACAAGAACCCGAATTTTGTATTCACAGGGTGATGAATTTATATCAAAGCAGGGGCCTATATCGGAGTACATAAAAACTGGCCCTCCTCATGGTGGACTCCCGGTAACATATATTGATGAAATGAATCTTGATTTCATTGCACTGGATTTCAATGGAGATGGCAAGACAGATATATTAAAATCAAAAAACTATTTGGAAGTATATAAAGATGAAGAAGCAAATGAATTCTATACTTATTATACTGAGGATGAAATACTGGTAAGCACAGGATTGAAATTTACAAGAGAAGAAATATTTTTTGGAGAAGAAGGTAAAAGGTTCTTTAAAGCTATAGATAATAATTTTGATGGTAATAATGATTTATTAATCACTTTAAATAATTTCGGCGACAAGGTATTAGAATTTTTCCCTCACAATAGAAGAACCAATGTCTTATCCATTACAAATGGAATGAATATCAAACAGGAGATTCAGTATGAAC
>JBNGDI010000026.1:0-50185 GCA_049975425.1 Bacteroidales bacterium | reverse complement strand
TAATGTTCTTTGTTTCATCAATACCCGTTGCACTAAATTCTTGAACCTGCCTTCGAATTTGCATTTTCTTCCGGCATCCACCATCCGGATGTCATCAATGCCATTACCGGATCTGCCTTTTTCTGCCGGGATCATAGAGGAACATTTGTCAAACCGTCCGGCCCGGGTACACTTTCAGGGCTTCTTCCAGGCATTTCATGGCGTTTTTCAGGTCGTCGATTTTCAGCACGTAGGCAATGCGTACCTGCTTTTTCCCCAATTCGGGCCGGGAATAAAACCCCGAGGCCGGGGCAAGCATCACCGTCTGGTTTTCGTATTCGAAATCACTCAGCAGCCACTGCGAGAAACGGTCGGTATCGTCCACCGGAAGCTGGGTGATTGTATAGAACGCACCCCCCGGCATGGGGCATATCACTCCCTCCATACGGTTCAGGGCATCCACCATGAAATTCCTCCGTTCGATGTATTCCTGATATACCTCATCGAAATACGATTTCGGTGTATCGACGGCTGCTTCCCCCAGGATCTGACCCAGGGTGGGTGGGCTGAGGCGGGCCTGGGCGAATTTAAGGGCTGTTTGCAGTACTTCGCTGTTCCGGGTGATGATGGCCCCGATGCGGGCCCCGCAGGCGCTGTACCTTTTCGACACCGAATCTATCACAATCACGTGCTGGTCCGTTCCCTCAAGGTTCAGGGCCGAAAAATGGGTTTTCCCGTCGTAACAAAATTCCCGGTATACCTCGTCCACGAACAGGTACAGGTCGTGTTTCAGAACCATTTCCCGGAGCTGTTCCAGCTCCTCTCGTGAATAGAGGTACCCTGTGGGATTGTTGGGATTGCATATCAGGATGGCCCGGGTTTTCGGGGTGATCTGTTTCCCCAGTTCCTCCATGGGAGGAAGGGCGAACCCGTTCTCGATAGTAGCCGTTACCGGAGCCACCTTCACTCCGGCTATCACGGCGAAGCTGTTGTAATTGGCATAGAAGGGTTCGGGAACAATCACTTCGTCGCCGGGATTCAGAACCGAAAGCATGGAGAACAGCAGGGCTTCCGATCCGCCGGTGGTGACCAGCAGCCGGGTATGGTCGACATCGATCCCCACCGACCGGTAATAACCGGCCAGTTTTCTGCGGTATGATTCGTTCCCCGCCGAGTGGCTGTATTCGATTACTTTCAGGTCGGTATTCCGGATGGCCTCCATGGCCACTTCCGGTGTGGGAATGTCGGGCTGGCCGATGTTCAGGTGATACACCCTGCGGCCTTTTCTTTTGGCTTCTTCCGCAAAGGGAACCAGCTTCCTGATGGGGGAAGCCGGCATACGTTTTCCTTTTTCTGAAATGGATGGCATACTGGTTATCAGTTATCTGGGTTCTTGATCTTCCTTTTCCGGTTACACTTTGTTACCCGAGTGCCTCTGCATCCTTCCTTTCCCGGGCGGGTTAGCAAAGATACATTTATTTTCAGAGGGAAACTATGTTAAAGAAAAGGCCCAGCGAATTATTCAGTAACCGCCGGTAATTTCCCAAACGAAAGCGCGAATGCCCACTTCCTGGTTTTCCTCGTCCATCTTTTTTACGTAATGCAGCACCCGGTCAACTGTGTGGTCTTCCACAACGGTGAGCACGGCCCCGTTTTGTTCGGGCCAGGTGTGGGTGTTCATGTGGGGATCGCCCGTCACGCTTCCCCTTCCGTACACATCGGTCCACATGGTGAATCCCCGGATCTCCAGCTTGTCGAGCAGGTACTGTACTTTTTCGGTGTGTGCGTGGTTATATACGATGAATATGGCTTTCATGGCTTGATTTTATACATTTCCATTGGTGGTTTCTTCCATAAAGGAGTAGATGAGTTTCCGGCTTCTTTTTTGTTCGATTCGTTTGATGAACAGTTGGTACACCACGGGTACCAGGATCAGGGTGACCATGGTGGAGAACAGCAGTCCTCCGATCACTGAAATACCCATGGGACTCCATATCTCCGATCCCTCTCCTGTGCTCAGGGCCAGAGGCAGCATTCCCAGGATGGTGGTCAGAGAGGTCATCAGCACGGGGCGCAGCCTCGACCGGCCCGATATGGCAATGGCTTCTGTGAGGTCATTCCCACGGTCGCGCATGAGGTTGATGTAATCGACCAGGACGATGGCGTTTTTCACCACGATTCCCACCAGCATAACGCCTCCCACCATGGAGATGAGGTTCAGGGTGGTGTTGGTGATAAACAGGGCCAGCAGTACTCCGGAAAAAGCAAAAGGAATGGAGAACATAATGATGAAAGGCATGCGCAGCGATTCGAACTGGGAAGCCATGACCAGATACACCAGTACCATGCCGAGCACCAGGAGCATGGCCAGATCGATCATGGATTCCTGCATGTCTTCCACAGCTCCTCCTACGGTAATCTGCACATCGGATGGCACATCCACCTGGTCGATCTGTGCCTTGATGTTATTCGTAAGCACATTCAGCGGCACTTTATAGGGAGTGATGTTTACCGTAATGATACGTTGTTTGCGTTTGTGTTCGATATTGGGTGGCGACCAGGTTTCGGTGATGTCGGCCACTTCCTCCAGCCTGATGGTGTTCCCCCGGGCGCTGGTAATGATCATCGATTCCAGGTCGGAGATCGAATTGCGGTGTTCCTCGTCGAAGCGCACGACAATATCGTATTCATCGCCCTCTTCACGGTATTTGGATATATATGGGCCTTCCACCCGGTTCCTGAGCTGGTTGGCCAGGTTGTAGGTGGTCAGGCCGTAGCGGGCCATTTTTTCGCGGTCGGGGATGATCCTGAGCTGGGGCTTGCTCGGATCGCGGCTGACCTCAATATTCCTGGCCCCCCGGATACCGGTGAAACGGTGTGCCAGGGTATCGGCCAGTGCTGAGGTGACATCCAGATCGTATCCCATGATTTCCACAACCACATTGTTATCGGTGGTGCCACCCATACCTCCGTTGGAGGTTACGGTAAAGGTTACGATCTCGGGAATGGTTTCCAGGTATGAACGCAGGTCTTCGGCAATATCCCATACCGAGCGGTCTCTTTCCCCGAGGTCTTTCAGCCGCATGTTGTAGTTGATGATATTGGACCCCGACTGCATAAAAACGGAGAATATCCCTCCCCGGTCATCCGATCCGGAAGAGGTGCTCATCAGGATATATTCCGGAATGTTTTCTTCAATATAGTTATCGATCTGCCGGGCGATACGTATCGTTTCATCTACCCGAACGCCGGTTTGCAGTTCCACGGTGGCCGATAGCTGCCCCTGGTCGGCTTCCGGCAGGAATTCGGTTCCCATCAGCGGGATCAGGGCCAGAGTGCCGCCGAAGATGGCCAGGGAAGCGATCAGCACCAGGGCTTTGTGACGGAGGGCATACCGCAAACTTTTTTCATAAAAACCGTCAAGCCAGTCGAGCATACGGAGCACCGTATTGTCATAGGATAATTTGCGGGTGGTATTCTTTTTGGGCCTCAGCCTGAGTAATTTTGACGAAAGCATGGGGGTGAGTGTAATGGCCACCGTGGTGGAGGTAACCACTGTAATGGAAACCACCCAGCCGAGCTGTTTGAACAGTTCGCCGGTCATTCCGCTTACCAGGGTAAGGGGCAGGAATACGGCCACCACGGTGAGCGTGGTAACGATAACTGCCAGCCACACTTCATTGGTGGCATAAATTGCCGCCTCCCTGGGGCGGCTTCCTCTTTCAATGTGTTTGGTGATATTTTCGAGCACCACAATGGCATCGTCCACCACCATCCCGATTGCAATGGAGAGAGAAGAAAGGGAGATGATGTTGATGGTATTCCCGGTAAGATACAGGTATATAAAGGCCACGATCAGCGAAATGGGAATGGTGATGACCACGATAAACGTTGCTCTCCACCTTCCCAGGAAAAACAGCACCACCAGCACCACAAAAAGCAGGGCGAACAGAAGGGTTTGCGACAGGTTGTTGATCGAGCCCGTGATGAAGTCGGAGGTATCGAAAATGGGCTCAATATGGATATCAGGTGGCAGGGTGCTGGCCAGCCCGGGAAGCTGTTTGTTTATTTCCCGGGCAATTTTCACCGTATTGGCTCCCGACTGTTTCTGTATGATCAGCCTGACTCCTTTCTCTCCATTGATCCGTTCATCAATGGTCATATCGCGCAGGGTATCCTGCACGGTGGCGATATCTTTCAGGTAAACGGGTTTGCCGTTGATATTGGCCAGCACGATTTCTTTTACCTGATCGCTTTCGGCGAATTCCCCTTCCACACGCAGGGGATAATCGAGTTTCCCCATTTCAATGTGGCCGGCCGGCATGTTCAGGTTCTCCGCATTCAGCACAGCTGCCACCTGCTCAATGGTCAGGTGGTAGGCTTCCATTTTCCGGGGATTGATGGTGACCTGCACTTCGCGGGTGGGAGCCCCGAAGGTTCCGATTGCCCCGATGCCTTCGATCCGGTTCAGTGGGTTGATGATCTTTTCCTCCAGGATCTTATCCAGGGCGGCATAGCTATCATCGGCGGTTACCGCAAATACCATAATGGGCATGAGGCTGCTGCTGAACTTGAAAATGGCCGGGTCTTCCACTTCATCGGGCAGGACCTGTTCGGCCAGGCTGAGAGCATCTCTGATCTCATTGGCCGCTTCATCCATATTGGTTCCCCATTCGAATTCACAGGAGACGATGGAAATATTGTCGCGTGATACCGAAGTGATTTCCTTCAGGTTGCTGACGGTGTTCAGGTTATCTTCTATTATCCGGGTGACATTGGTCTCAATGTCTTCCGCACCGGCTCCGCTGTAAACCGTATACACCGAAATGGCCGGGAATTCCAGTTCCGGATAGAAATCGATGGGCAGGCGGGTAAGGGAGTAAATACCCAGCACCACCAGGCCGATAAACAGCATCAGGGTAGTGATGGGCCTTTGAACAGATTGCTTGTATATGCTCATGTTGTTTTATTCTTAAACAGGATCAGGATACTTGTATTTCCTTTCATTCTTGAATGATCTCAACGGGTGTCTGGTCTTCCAGGCGTTTCTGACCTGACACGATCAGTTGTTCGCCTCCTTTCAGCTCGGAAGAAATGATTTCCAGCTGGTCGTCAAAACGGCGTCCGATCTGCACGGTAATCTTTTTTGCCTTTCCGCCGTCGTTAATAAATATATACCGTTCGTTCGTTCCGGCCTGTTGCAGGACGGCAATGGCAGGGGCTACGAGGGTTCTGCTTTCGCCCAGTTTGAGGCTTGCCCTGGCAAACATTCCCGGCCGGACCTTTTCCCCGTGGTTCGCCAGGTGGATTTCCACCTGGAAGGTACGGGTCATTGGATCGACAGTAGGATAGATACGGTATACTTTTCCTTCAAAGACTTCTCCCGGGAATACATCGGTTCTCAGGTCAGCCGTCAGACCCGGTTCGATCACGGGGAGATATTTTTCCGGAAGGTGGATATACGCTTTCAGCCGTCCGATCTGCATGAGGGTGAACAGGGCTGCTTTTCCAGCGGCGGTATTGGGAGTTGGAGAGAACAGTTCTCCCTCATTATAGTACCGGCCGGTAACCAGTCCGTTGTAAGGAGCTCTGAGGATGGTATTCTTTTCCAGGTTCCTGATCAGGACTTCCTGTACTTCCACCCCCGATTTCTGCTGATCATATGTCTGTTGTGTGATGGATCCGTACCTCAGCAGGGTATCCATGCGGGCCAGGTCCTTTTTCATGGTTTCGTACTGTACCCGTGCCTGGCTCAGCTGGGTGGGATCCATTTCGGCCAGTACCTGCCCGGCCGATACCCTGTCGTTCACATCGACATGAATCCGCAGGATCCTGCCCGACAGGCTGGGGGCAAGATGGGTTTCTTCGAATGCATTGATTTCGGCCGTGACTTCTTCGGTGCGGGCCATGTTTTTGTATTCCAGGGTCATTACCCTGACCGGTTCGGGTACTCCGGTTTCCGAATCCGGAGCTGTTTCCCGGGGGCCGGTACAGGAAAAAAGCATGATGAGACCGGCAAGACCCGGGAGAGTGAATTGGTAATATTTCGGTTTCATGTGTGTAGGATTTTCTGATTAATTGGTTAACAACATTTCGAGTTCAAGGCTTGCATTCAGCACCTCCAGGGTGGCATTCAGCAGTTCCGATTCTGATTGCAGGTAATCGTTGTTTGCCTGTACCATATCGAATACCGAAGCCATGCCCTGCTCAAATTTGCGGCGGGTGCTTTCCAGCACTCTTTCCGATACTTTCACGTTTTTTTGCTGGTTTTCGTACTTTTCCAGTGCCGTATGGAGATTGTTCCGGTATTGCCTTTCGGTGATGGAAAGCTGTTCGCCCATCATATCTCTGGTATTTGCAGCCTTCTCCAGTTCGATTTTTGCCTGTTTGACTTTCTGGTACCGTCCTCCGCTGCTGAAAAGGGGCACGTTCAGCTGCAAACCAATGATCGAAGAAGGAAACCAGCGGTCGATGGCAATTTCGTTGCCCATGCCCTGGCGGGTATAGGAATAAAAGCCCGTAAGGGTGGGAAGGAAATTAGCCTTTTCCATGAGAAGGTTCTTTTCGGCCATTTCCACCTGCGTTTTCATTATCTTGTAATCGATGTGGTTTTCAGGGATAAATTCTTTTTCCTGAAGGGAACCGGCCAGGTACCTGTCCAGAGTTTCATCGATGGTGCTGGTCAGGGTAATTTCGGTTTCGGGGTCCAGTCCGAGCTGGAAGCGCAAAAGGTTGTAGTTCAGCTTGATGTTCAATTCTGTTGAACGAACGGTGTTGTCGAGCATGGATACCGAAACATCGATCTTGTCAACATCGGTTTCCTCTCGCATACCTACCTGCTGAAGTTTACGGGTTTGTCTGAGGGTTTCCAGCAGATTCTCCCGGTTTTCGTGTATAATCTCGAGGGATTTTTCCGAAACCAGGATGAGGAAATAATTGCTCATGACCGATTTTTTCACTTCCCGTTCGGTTTGTTCCAGCCCCTGTTTCGACAGCTCTTCCATCAGCCGCGTGGTTTGCAGCCCAACCAGGTAGGGAGCGCTGAAGATCAACTGGGTGGCGTTGAAGCCGTAATTGGCATTGAACTTGGTTCCAAACTGGACGGGTATGTATTCTCCGGCCGGTCCCCCGAAGATTTCGGCAGGAATGAGCTGGGTCATCAGTTTCAGGTTATCGTTCAGTGCAGCCGATCCGGTAACCTGCGGCAATCCGTTGGCCAGCGTTTCCAGGTAACTGCGCCTGGCTATCTGCACATCGTACCTGGCATTGATCAGATTCCGGTTGTTTTCGCCTGCTATCTGTACCGCTTCATCCAGACTCAGTTTCACTACTTCGGTGCTGTCAGCTGCTCCGGCAGACAGTACCATGAGGAAACTACAGAGACCTGCAAACAACCGGTACATGCATGTGCTTCTATGATTCTCCATACATTCTGTTTTATTTATTTGGCTTCATTCGTGTAACTAAAAATCAAGTTTGACTGAGGAACGGCATTCATCCAGGAGTTGAATCCCCTTTTCCGTTGATATTCCCCGTATGTAGGTCAGGAAGATATTGTCGAATAGTTCACGGTGACTGTATCTTTCCAGGGCGGGATCGGTTTCGTGCCCGAATGCCTTATCGATCAGCAGGTGCAGGAACTGGTTCACGATATCCATATCCAGGTCGGTTCTGAACAGACCCTGCTTCATGCCGTTATCAAGAAATTTCCGCGTGAGGGAATAATCGCGCATTTCTTTGTCTTCCGAAAGGATCCGGAATACCCTGGCATGGTATTTTTTCAGGTCGTATGCGAACTGGGGGTTTACTTCGCGCATCTGAGCAGCCTGATGGGTGGCCAGCTGAAATATGGTGTGGAGTACATTTTCCGAATCCTGCACCAGCTGTTGGGTTTCTTTTTTCTTTTCCCTGGCAAAATGACGGATAGCCTGATAGATCAGATCGTCCTTGTCGCGGAACAATTCATAGATGGTTCGCTTGGAAATACCCAGTTCATCCGATATCCTGTCCATGGTTATGGCCCTGATACCATATTTCATGAACAGTTTCATCGAGGTTTCCAGGATATATTTTTGTTTATCCATAGGCAGGATTTAAGGAAGCAACAAAAATCAAAAAACTTTTCCGGTTTACAAAGTTTTTTGTGTTAATTTTTTGTAAAGATTATGAATTGTTCGGCCTGCGGGACCTCAGGGATACTTCAAAGCATATGCCGGTGAGAGAATCTTTCCTGCCGGGAAGGTACAAAAGCAGAGATTTCTTAATTTTGCAGCTTGTTCATGTTTTACCGATGAAAAGAAACCCTATGGATATTCCTTCGAAATATGATCCTTCAAAAACGGAAGAAAAATGGTACCGGTACTGGATGGAACAGGGTTATTTCCATTCCGAACCCGATGAACGTGAGCCATACACCATCGTTATTCCCCCTCCCAATGTTACTGGCGTGCTGCACATGGGGCATATGCTGAACAATACCATTCAGGATATTCTGGTGCGCCGGGCCCGGATGCTTGGATACAATACCCTGTGGGTTCCCGGTACCGATCATGCCAGTATTGCCACGGAAGCCAGGGTGGTGGGCATGCTGAGGGAGAAGGGTATCCGGAAGTCGGATCTGAGCCGGGAGGAATTTTTAAAACACGCCTGGGAATGGAAGGAAAGGCACGGGGGCATTATTCTCGAGCAGTTAAAAAAACTGGGTGCCTCGTGTGACTGGGATCGCACGCGGTTTACAATGGACCCTGACATGTCGGAAAGTGTGATCAGGGTGTTTGTTCACCTTTACAGGAAAGGATACATCTATCGGGGGTGGAGGATGGTGAACTGGGATCCTCAGGCCAGGACGGCCATTTCCGATGAGGAAGTGGTGTACCGGGAATTGCAGTCGAAGCTCTACTATGTAAAATACAAAGTGGAAGGATCGGACAATTGGCTTACCGTGGCCACCACACGGCCTGAAACCATTCTGGGCGATACGGCCGTGTGTGTGCATCCGGATGATGAAAGATATGCCCGCCTGGTTGGCAGGAAAGTGCTGGTGCCCATGGTGAACCGCTGGGTTCCCGTGATCGCCGATAATTATGTTGATCCCGAATTCGGAACGGGAGCTCTGAAGGTAACACCGGCCCATGATGAAAACGACTATGAGATCGGGCTGAGGCATCAGCTGGAGGTGATCGATATTTTCAATGACGACGGCACCCTGAGCGGGCAGGCCACCCTGTTTGTGGGGGAAGACAGGTTTGTTGCCCGTGAACTGGCGGAAGAACAGCTCCGGAAGGAAGGGGTGCTGGAAAAGGTGGAGGATTATGTGAATAAAGTGGGTTTCTCGGAAAGGACCGACGTGCCCATTGAACCCCGTCTTTCGCAGCAGTGGTTTCTGCGCATGAAGGAACTGGCCCGGCCGGCCCTGGAGCATGTGATGAACAACCATATCAGGCTGCATCCGGCCAAGTTCAAGAATGTGTACAGGCACTGGATGGAAAATGTGCGCGACTGGTGCATATCCCGCCAGCTATGGTGGGGGCATCGCATTCCCGCCTGGTATTACAGGGTTCCCGGGGAGAAAGATCAACGGATTGTGGTGGCTGCTGATGCTGCCGAAGCACTGGAACTGGCGCGGAAGGATTCGGGAAACCCGTCGCTGGGACCGGCCGACCTGCGCCAGGATGAAGATGTGCTTGACACATGGTTCTCTTCCTGGCTGTGGCCGATATCGGTTTTTGACGGGATCAGGAACCCCGACAACACGGATTTCAAATATTACTATCCTACCAACGACCTGGTAACCGCCCCCGAGATCCTGTTTTTCTGGGTAGCCCGTATGATTATTGCCGGTTACGAATTTACAGGGGAAAAACCGTTCCATCATGTGTACCTTACCGGTATTGTACGCGATAAGCAGGGGCGGAAAATGTCAAAATCGCTGGGGAATTCTCCCGAACCTCTGGAGCTCATAAAAAAATACGGAGCCGACGGTGTGCGGGTGGGGATGCTTTTGTGTTCCCCGGCCGGCAATGATCTGCTTTTTGATGAAAGTCTGACGGAACAGGGCAGGAACTTCGGGAACAAGATATGGAACGCCTTCAGGCTGGTAAAGAGCTGGAAGGTTGACCGTAACAGGGACCAGCCCGAATATTCCTGCAGGGCAGCAGAATGGTTCGACTCGAGAATGCAGCAGTCGATACACCAGTTGAACCGCCAGTTTGCCGGTTACAAGCTGTCGGAAGCCCTGATGAACCTGTACCGGTTGTTCTGGGATGAGTTCTCTTCCTGGTATCTGGAAATAGTCAAGCCCGGTTTTCAGGAGCCTGTTGACGGAGTTACCATGGATAAGACCCTGGATTTTCTGGAACAACTGATCGTTCTTTTACATCCGTTTATGCCCTTCATTACGGAAGAAATATGGCAGCGGCTGCGTGACAGAAACGAAGGGGAAAGCGTAATGGTGGCCCCCCTGCCCCGGGCAAGAAAGTATGATGCAGAGCTGGTGGAACGTGTGGAGAAAGCCAAGCAAACCATTACCACCATCCGTTCCATCAGGAAACAGCAGAACATTCCCCTGAAAAAATCACTGGAATTGCTGGTACGCCAGGTAGAATCGGAATATGACAACCGTTTCGGGGAAGTGCTGAAAAAGCTCGGTAATTTGTCCGATATCCGCTTTATAGATGAGAAACCGGATAAAGCCCTTTCGTTCATGGTAAAAACCACCGAATTCTTTATCCCGGTGGGTGATGATATCGACCTGGATGCGGAGAGGAAGAAGGTGGAAAACGAACTGGAGTATATGCGTGGTTTTCTCAACTCGGTGATGAAAAAGCTGAACAACAGGAAATTCGTGGAAAATGCTCCCGAAAAGGTGGTGTTGGCCGAACTCAACAAAAAAGCGGATGCCGAAGCCCGTATCCGGGCCCTGGAGGAGAAACTGGCCGGCATGTAAGCCGGGAAACTGCTTCCCCGAGCCAACCTGTTATTAAACATCATGTTCTGGAAAATACCCGGATATTCCGTTAGGACATTCTGTGTACTTTTGATGTCCCAACCAACCATATCCGGCTATGCGCGAAGAAGAAATTCTGATGAATCCCAATCCGCTGGTTGCTTACCTGAAAAAACCGGCTTCCGAGTTTACCCGTCACGACCTGGTTCAGTTTGCCGTAGAAAACGGCATTGAGATGGTCAATTTCAGGTATGTGGCCGAAGACGGGAAACTGAAAACCCTGAATTTTATTATTAACAGCCGGGCGTATTTGGATACGATCCTGGCAGCAGGTGAACGGGTGGACGGGTCCAGCCTGTTTTCCTTCATTGAGCCCGGAGCAAGTGATCTCTATGTGGTTCCACGCTACCGGACTGCATTTGTCAATCCTTTTTCAGATATTCCCAGCCTGGAGATCATGGCTTCTTTTTATACCCGCGAAGGAGCTCCGCTGGCCGTTTCACCTGACAATATTTTACGGAAAGCCGCAAGGCATTTTACCGATAAAACAGGATACCGTTTCAAGGCGCTGGGAGAGCTGGAGTATTATGTGAACAGCCAGCACGATCCCCGGTATCCGCTGATCGACCAGAAGGGATATCACCAGTCGAAGCCCTTTGCAAAATTCGAGGACCTCAGGCTTGAAGCCCTCAGGCTGACAGCCAAGGCCGGAGGGCAAATCAAGTACGGGCACTCTGAAGTGGGAAGTTTTTCAACCGAAACGGAAGATTTTGAACAGCATGAAATCGAATTTCTTCCGATGGACGTAGAAGATGCTGCCGATCAGATGCATATTGCCCGATGGATTCTCAGGATGCTCAGTTACCGGCACGGGGTGGAGGTGAGTTTTGCTCCCAAGATTACGGTAGGGAAAGCCGGAAGCGGTATGCACATACACATGCTGCTCGAAAAGAACGGGAAAAATGTGATGACCGATGGGGTTCGGCTCAGTGATACAGCCCGGAAAATGATTGCAGGTATTCTGGATCTTGCCGGAGCGCTGACGGCTTTCGGCAATACCATTCCCACTTCCTATCTGAGGCTGGTTCCGAATCAGGAAGCACCTACCAGCATATGCTGGGGCGACCGCAACCGTTCTGTACTGGTGCGTGTTCCTCTGGGATGGACGGGAACCGCCAATATGGTGGAAGATGCCAACCCGGGCATGAAAAACGGCAAATATCTGACCGAAGACAAGCAAACAGTTGAATTCAGGGCTTCTGACGGATCGGCCGATATTTATTCACTGCTGGCCGGGCTGGTAGTTGCCGCCCGTCACGGACTGGAGATGGACAATGCCCTGGAGCTGGCCCGCCGACTGTATGTGGATGTTAACATTTTCGACGAAAAGCACAAAAGCAAGGCCGAGAAACTGGAACATCTGCCCGCTTCCTGCTGGGAATCGGCCATGAAACTGGAGAAGAAAAGGGCTGTTTTCGAAAAGGACGGGGTGTTTCCTCCGGCCCTGATCGATCATGTAATTAAAAAGCTCCGGTCATACCAGGATGAAAACCTGAGTGAGCGCTTGTACGGGAAAGATGAGGAAATCCACAGGCTGGTGCTGAAGTACATTCATTATCATTAGGAAGAGATCAGGGAGCCAGTCGTACCCGTTGCCATGTACGGCGCGAGAGATTGAAAACGATCCTGTCGTGCAACCTCCCTTCACGCCCCTGCCAGAATTCGATCATCCGGGGAACCAACCGGAATCCGCCCCAGTATGAAGGGCGGGGAATGCGGCTTCCGGAGAATTTCTTTCCTGTTTCCGTCAGTTTCTGCTCGAGGTATTCCCTGTGAGGGATGACCTGGCTCTGGGGTGAAATCCACGCTCCCATACGGCTCTCCAGGGGACGGGAATCAAAATACCGGTTGGAATCTTCGTCAGGTAAACGTTCCACCTTACCTTCCACCCTTACCTGACGGTTCAGTTCGGGCCAGTAAAACAAAAGGGCTGCCCGGGGATTTGCTGCCAGTTGCTTCCCTTTCCGGCTGTTGTAGTTCGTAAAAAACGTAAATCCCTTTTCACTGTAGTTTTTGAGCAGAACAATACGGGAAGAAACGGTTCCGTCAAGTGAGGCGGTAGACAGGCTCATGGCGGTGGTATCGGGGGCCTCCGAACGAATAGCCTCGTTGAGCCATTTCCCGAACAGGATGAAGGGATCATTTCCTGCCGTTTCTTCGGTCAGTTCATTCCCCCGGTATTCTCTTCTGAAAGCGGACAGATCTTCTGGTTCCACGGCTTACTGGTCTTCCCCGTATAAAACATCATCGGGTTGACTTTGTTCGCCCGATTCGAGTTCTTTTTGCAGGTTAGCCGCCTGTATGCTTACGTTCAACTCGAAACCTATCAGCAGGGAAATGGAGTTGAAATACATCCAGAGCAATACCACCATGATGGTACCGATGGAACCGTAAAACTTGTTATACTGGCCGAAATGATTAACGAAATAGGAAAATCCCAGGGATGCCACCAGAAACCCAACACTGGCGAGGGAAGAACCGGCAGAGAAAAATTTCCAGCGCGTCCGTTTGCGTGGAACCATGTAATACAAAAAAGAGATGGCAAAATAGATCAGGGCAAATGTGATCAGCCATTTTCCGGCCGACATCAGGTAAAAGGTAAAATTCTGCTCCAGGATTCCCAGAGAGACCAGTTTTTGAATGGCCAGCCGGCTGAAAATGATCAGAAAAATAGCCAGGGTAAACAGCATAATAACCAGCAGTACCAGGAAAATGCTGACTGAGCGCTGGGTGATCCAGCCCCGTGTATCGAACTGGTGGGGGGAGATGTAAAAAGCGGAAATGAGGGCATGGATCCCATTGGATGAAAAAAGCAGGGTGGAGATAAACATCAGGAAAAGCAAACCCCCGCTCTTTTCCGTGAGCACTTCCACCAGGGTTGATTCCATCATATGGTATGCGTTTTCCGGAAGGATGTTTTCGAAAAATTTCAGGATTTCTTCTGAAAGGTTCTCGATGGGGATGAAGGGGATGAGGGTAAACAGAAAGATGGTCCCCGGCAGGATAGCCAGCAGCAGGTTAAAGGCAATAGATGAAGCGCGCGTTACCAGACTTCCTTTCTGGAAACCCTTCACAAAAAAAGCCAGTACATCGTATACGGGTATACCATCGAGTCCGGGCAGCGTCACTACCCTGGCGCGGTTAACCAGTTTTTCAATCTGTTTTCCTAATACCGTCTTTTTCAGCCAGGCCGGATTGTTCCCCATATTTCACTGTTTACTGGCTTTCAGGCTCATGTCCATACATTTGATATGATGGGTTAGTGCACCCACCGATATGAAATCCACTCCGGTTTCCGCATATTCCCTGATATTCTGCAGGGTTATGTTTCCTGAGGCTTCCGTTTCCGTTACTCCTCCGATCAGCTTTACAGCCTGACGCAGATCTTCGGGAGTGAAATTATCCAGCATGATCCGGTCGGCCCCGCCGGTTTGCAGAATGAGTTTTACCTCTTCCAGGTTACGGGCTTCCACTTCTACTTTTAAATCCAGTTGATTCATCTGCAGGTATATACGTGTTTTTTCCAGGGCCTTCTTCACTCCACCGGCAAAATCAATGTGGTTATCTTTCAGCAGGATCATATCGTACAGGCCCATGCGGTGGTTTTCGCCTCCACCGATCCGTACGGCTAATTTTTCCAGGTACCGCATCCCGGGAGTTGTTTTCCGTGTATCAAGCAGCCTGGCCGGTGTACCTGCCAGCTGTTCCGTATACAGCCTGGTTTGGGTGGCAATACCGCTCATACGCTGCATAATGTTCAGAACCAGGCGTTCACATTTCAGAATGACATGGGCTGATCCCTCTACTTCAAACACCCGGCTTCCCGGGAAAACCTTTTCACCGTCGGTTTTCAGTAAACGAATTGTCATGCCGGGATCTGCAAAAAGGAATACCTGCCGTGCAATATCTGTGCCGGCAATGATTCCTTGTTCCTTTGCCAGCAGTACGGCCTGACCGGTTGCCCGGGCAGGGATGGAGGCCAGGCTGGAATGATCGCCGGTTCCGATATCCTCTTCCAATGCCCGTTCCATGAAGGAATGTAGCCACGGATCATTCATGGGATGGCTCGAACCTTAGCTGGTGGATCAGGGCTTTGTTGTCGTTGCCTTTCAGCAGGAAATATACCCGGTAATTTCCCGACCGGGTAGTGAGCTGCCCTATGGCATACCGGGATTTTGATTTTCCTCCCTGATGTTTAATGGTGAATTGAGTGGGCTGATTTTTTGTGAAGAAATCGCGGATGATCTTTTCAGCCTGTTCCTTGCTGTACATATCCTCCTTACTGAGGATAACCAGCTCGATCACTTCATTGAAGTGGGCCGCCAGCATTCTGGCATCGCCGGTACGGATAGCCAGAGGAATCTGTTCGGGAATGCCCTGGTTCTGTGCAAATACAGAACCGGTGAAAACAAGGAAAAAAATCCAGGTGCTCCGCAGGAACTTTTTATTTTTCATGAAAAAAGGTATTTTAACGATCTTTATGGTACAAATATTGAACCATAATTTGGACGGTTTCTGAACGATGATTAAGAAATTTATTCTCAAATCCGGTCAAAAAATACATATAAAACCGATAAAATCCAATGAAAATAACCCTTCTTGCAGTTGGGAAGACAAAGGAGGCCTACCTGAAAGAAGGCCGGAATGAATATCTGAAGCGGCTCTTCAGGTATGTGCCGTTTGAATACAGGGAATTAGCCGATGTGAAGGGAAAGAACATGAATAAGGAACAAATACGCGAAAAGGAAGCGGAATATATTTTGCGCTCCATTTCCCCGGGCGACAGAATCATTCTGTTTGATGAGAGAGGAGACCAATACACCAGTGAGGGCCTTGCCAGATGGCTTCAGCACCAGATGATGGAAGGGACCCGCAATATCTGCCTGGTGACCGGAGGGCCTTACGGATTTTCCTCAAGGCTAAGAAAGGCGGCAGACCAGGAGGTGTCGCTTTCCAGGCTGACATTCTCACACCAGATGGTGCGGCTGATTATTCTTGAACAACTGTACAGGGCCTTTACCATCCTGAAGGGGGAACCATATCATCACTCCTGAGCCATGATGAAACTGACCAGAATTACTTTTAAGAATCCCCTTCTGCTGCTGGTTTTATTCCTGTTACTCACCCTTTTATCTTTTCTTGCGGAAAAAGCCTATATCCGCAGCCGGGTTCCGGATATGGAAATGGCAGAATTTCAGGAGATCCTGCTCGAAAAGGAACAGGCTATGGATATTTTGCTCAACCGGGTGGCTGCGGAACTGGAACATACCGGCGGGGAAGCCTGGAGCAGGGAATATGGCGAAGAGGTGGAGAAAAAGCTTCAGGGCGAGGGATTTACCCTGTTGCTGTACAGAAACGACAGTTTAATCTACTGGTCGGACAACGATATTCCCCTCCCATGGGAATGGTCGCCGGAAGTGTTTTCGCGGCCTTTTTTGGAACTGGATAACTCCTTTCACCTGGGCCTTTACAGGGAATCAGGGCCTTACCGGCTGGTGGGCATGATCCTGATCAAATACAGATATCCCTACCAGAATGAGTTTCTGAGAAACGAGTTCCAGGAAGATTACGGGCTGCCATCCTGGATTCAGGTGAAGGGTCCGGAGGAACCCGGCAGCCAGGCTTTTCCGGTACATGATCTTTCAGGGAAGGTGGTTTTCTACCTGACCGGACTGGCGCCTCCCCCAGATGCGGCCCCTCCTTTCAGTATTCCGGTTTTTCTTTATATGATCACCTTCCTGTCGCTGCTGTTTTTTTTGGCTTCCTGGCTCAGGATGATGCCCGACAGGAAACGGTATTTTACGGGATGGTTGTTTTCCTTTCTGTTCCTGACCGGCCTGAAAGAGTTGATGCGGTTCCTGGCTGTACCGGAACTGGTATACCGGATGGAGCTGTTTTCTCCTATTCTGTATGCAGGAACAGGTCCATGGGCATCGCTGGGTGACCTGGTGATTTTTGCCGTGATTGCCTTTTTTCTGGTCTATCTTTTATACGGCGGGATCACCAGGTTCCATATCACACTTCCGGAAAGAAAAGATCTGCAGTGGATGACGGGTATATTATTTTATGCTCTGGCAGGGGGATGGTTTTTGTTCGCTGAATATCTTTTCAGGTCATTGATCATTCATTCCAGCATATCCTTTGAGCTTCACCGCCTGCTTGACCTTTCGGTCAATACTTTTGTGGCATTGATGGCTGCAGGGTTGCTGTTTTTTTCCGCTTTTCTGATACCCGATGGGATCTTTTCGGCAGGGATCGCCCCGGCAGGTCAGAAAAAGCTTCAAATGATGGCCCTGGCCGGTATTACGCTGTCATTCCTGCTGGCCGGTTGGTTCACCGGAAATTTACAGGTGGTACAGATTATTTTCTTTTACCTGTTCAATGCGTTTCTGATCTGGATCAGAAACCGCCACCGGAAAGGCTGGAAATACAGTTTCCTGACCCTGCTGGTATTGCTTTTTACCCTGCTGGCTCTGTACAATATTGCTTTTTTCAATACTGAAAAGGAGAAAAATGTAAGAAAGGTTCTGGCAGTGAATCTGGCTACGGAACATGATGCCGTGGCCGAAGTGTTGCTTGAAGAGATAGGGGGAAAGCTGGAATCAGACACCCTCCTGGCCGGATTACTCGGCAAATCGGTTTTTTCTCCCCAGGAGGTTGACAGCATTTTCGAATACCTGCAATCAGATTATTTCAGCGGATTCTGGGAGCAGTATTATCTGGAGATCACCATTTGTAATGAACAGTCGGAACTGGAAATACTCGACAGGGATACCGTCAGAAACTGCTATGCCTTTTTTGATGAAATGCTTGAGATGATAGGGGAAGCCTTACCCCGCAGCAATTTCTGGTTTCTGAACGATGCGAATGGAAGAATCACCTATTTCGGCAGGTTTTCTTATTCTGTGAACCCGGAAATGACCAATACCCTGTTCATAAGGCTGGATTCGCGTCTCACCTATACCCATCTGGGATATCCAGAACTGTTGCTTGACAGCCGGTTTGAGAAATCGACCCGCCTGGAGCGTTACTCCTGGGCCAGGTACATCCGCAACCGTTTGATCACCCAGTCGGGGGATTTCCCATACAGCCTGAGCCTGGATGTGTACGATCTCCGTGACGAAGAATTCAGTTTTCTTCATTTCGACGGTTACAGCCACCTGATCTACCGCATTGACCCGGACAAACAGATCATAATAAGCACACCTGATCTGAGCGGTATCGATCTGCTGATCGATGCGTCTTACCTTTTTGTGTACTTTTTTCTGTGGATGAACATCATCCTTCTGATGGTCAATATTCCCGGTATTTTTCAAAATATCCGGCTCACTTTCAAAACCAGGATACAGACGGCTATGGTGGGAATTCTTTTTCTGGCACTGGTTCTGATCGGGGGAGGCGCGGTGTATTACAGCATCAGGCAATACCGGGCCAAACACAATGAAATGATCCGCGAGAAAATCCAGTCGGTATATGTGGTACTGGATCATGAACTGGCCTATGAATCCTATCTGGATCCGGGCTGGTCGAGGGGGCAGTATGTCGACCTGAACGATTTGCTGGTAAGGTATTCAAATGTGTTCTATACCGATATCAACCTCTACAGTCCGGAGGGGAAGCTACTGGCCACTTCACGACCTGAGGTATTTGACAAGGGACTAACGGGGAGGCGCATTGACAATCAGGCATACCGTGAACTCCGCTGGAACCGGAAAGCCGAATTTGTTCACCGCGAGAACATCGGGGAAATGACCTTTCTGTCGGCCTATGTGCCGTTTACCAATGCGGAAAACCAGTTGCTGGCATACCTCAATCTGCCCTATTTTACCAAACAAACCTCGCTGTCGAGAGAAATATCCCTTCTGGTGGTGGCCATTGTGAATATTTCCTTTCTGTTATTGATCCTGACCATTTTCCTGGCTGTGCTGATTTCTAACAAAATTACCGATCCGCTGCGGATGATCCAGCGAAAATTCAGCCGCCTGAAACTGGGAAGGAGCTATGAGAAAATTTCTTATGAGGGCGAAGATGAGATCGGGGAATTGGTGCAGGAATACAACCGCATGGTGACCGAGCTGGCGCGTAGTGTGGAAAAATTGGCGCGTTCGGAGCGTGAATCGGCATGGAGGGAAATGGCCCGTCAGGTAGCCCATGAGATCAAGAATCCCCTGACCCCCATGAAGCTCAGTATTCAGCAGGTAAAAAGGGCTTATGAAGACCGGGCCCCCGGATGGGAGGAGAACTTTCAGCGGTTTACCCGTACCATGATTGAACAGATTGAAAACCTTTCGGCCATAGCCAATGCTTTTTCACATTTTGCCCAGATGCCCACATCCAGCTTCGAACCTGTGAACATGGTGGAAAAGGTATGGAATATCGCCGAGCTGTTTGGCAATACCGAAAATGTGGAGGTCCATGTTGATGTGCATGACCTGAGTGAAGCAATGGTTATGGCCGACAAGGAACAAATGTTGCGTGTGCTGACCAACCTGGTGAAAAATGCCATCCAGGCTATTCCCGAAGACCGACGAGGTCGGGTGGGGATCGATCTGACCCTGGAGGGTGAAAGGGTGATTATTGCCGTTTCCGATAACGGAAAAGGGATCCCCGATGAGCTGGGGGAAAAATTGTTTGTACCCAATTTTACCACCAAATCGAGCGGGATGGGCCTGGGCCTGGCTATCGTACGGAATATCGTTTCCAATACGGGAGGAAGCATCCATTATGAAACACGCCTGGGGGAAGGAACTACCTTTTTTGTGGAACTTCCTGTATACCGTCAGGAAGATCAGAGTACTGATACAGAGTTTTCAGGCAAAAAATATTAATAAGAAAAACATGACTGTTCTTGGGCAGGAAGCCGGTCGTAATTGTAACATTTTCAGTAAGAATACGTATTTACAAGACTGCCTGCCGGCTTGTGGGAACAGGATATATACCTAATTTCCGAAGAACTCATTAGTAAAATGGCTATATTCATCCAATAATTTGCAATAACAAAACTGAGAAAGAGAACCGTACATATCGTATGTTCCCTGCTGCTGATTGCGGGAGGGATGCATAGGGCTTTTCCGCAGGGAACACCCCTGTCAGGCGTGGTGAATGATTATGCCCGGATCGTATCCATCGATGCAGCCGACCAGGTAACCGTGGATGATGCGTCGGCTTTTTCCGCAGGGGATACCGTGCTGGTGATCCAGATGAAAGGAGTTACGATTCTTGGTGATGATGATGCAAGCTTTGGTGATAGACAGGAATGGGGGGGAGTGGGTAAATACGAGTTTATTCTCATTGCTTCGGTTACGGGGAACCAGGTGACCTTTACCCATGAAATGCAGAATTTCGCCTCCTACCAGGCCGACGGGAGCATGCAACTGGTTCGCGTCCCCGGATATGACAAAGCCCAGGTAACCGGTACACTTACCTGTGACCCCTGGGACGGGGAAAAGGGTGGTGTGCTGGCTCTTTTCGTGAGCAATACGCTGGTATTGAATGCGAATATCGATGTTTCGGATGAAGGTTTGCTCAGTGGGCCTGCTGATCAGGGTGATGGAGCGTGTTCAACAACAGATACCGATCTGTACGATGGTTATTTTTATGATGCGTCCTCGTTAAGAGCCGGGAATAAAGGCGAGGGGATTGTATCGTTCATTGATGGGGAGGGACCATACGGTTCTGCTTACCAGAAAGGACGGGGAAGATTATTGAACGGCGGCGGTGGAGGCAATGCCCGGTATTCCGGTGGAGGGGGCGGTGGAAATATGGGTGCTGGCGGAGAAGGAGGAGAAGAAACCTGTACCGATTTGAACTTTTTCGGTGGTAAGGGAGGAATTAGTCTTGCATTGAGTGATGTCAATTATATTACTGACAGAAGATTGGTTATGGGAGGGGGAGGAGGTGCTTCCACTTATCTGAATCCCGGCGATGCCACCGACGGGGGCAACGGAGGAGGAATGGTCATTATTGTGGCCGACAGCATTGCAGGGAACGGTTTCAGTATCCTGGCCCGCGGAGGGACGGCTTCTAATGTGACCACTTCCACCGGGGGAGCCGGCGGAGGAGGTGCAGGCGGTACCATAGCCCTGGAGATACGTTCCTATCATACTTCTTCTCTGGAGGTGGATGTTTCGGGAGGCAAGGGAGGTGATGGATACTGCAGCGGCTCAGGCGGAGGAGGCGGAGGAGGTTTGATATGGCATACAGGTACCGCACTGCCGGGAAATGTCAATAAGGTGATTTCGGGAGGTCAGGGAGGTTATGATTACGAATGCGGAATAACCGGGAGCCACGGACAGGGTGGTACGGATGGTACGGTGAGTACGGATCTGGATGTGGTGATCACCGGATTCCTGTTCAATACCATCAAATGGGCTTCCACCAACGACCTGACCGATACCATCTGTGAGGGAACGGTCCCATCCATGATCATTGGTTCAGAGCCCAAAGGAGGTACCACTCCGTACAGTTATACCTGGCAGTACAGTACGGATCAGTCGACATGGAACGATATTTCCGGGGCTACCGGTGAAAATTATGTGCCTGCTGCACCCCTGGCCGATACCACCTGGTACCGGCGCATTGTGCAAGATATGTCTGTTCCCCAGATTGTGGATGTGAGCAAGCCGGTGGTGGTGAATGTGCATCCCGCGCTGGAGGATTATTCCATTACATTTGAAGACACCATTTGCTATAATCAGACGCCCTCCCTGTTGGAACCCGATGTGCCTGTGCCCACAGGTGGCGACGGCACCTATGCCTACCGCTGGGAGGAAAGCCCCGATGAAGTGAATTTTACTGAGGCAACCGGTACCTTTACCGGTGCTTCATATCAGCCTCCTGTGCTGACACAGACCATGTATTACCGGCGATGGGTGTATTCCGGAAAATGCTATGAAGTGAGCGATACGGTAACCATTACGGTGTTGCCGGCTATCACCAACAATACCATCAGCGCCGACCAGGTGATCTGTGAGGGATCGGCCTTTGCTCTGCTCAACGGGCTCCCCCCGTCTAACGGCGACGGTACTTACCGGTTTGTATGGGAAGAAAGCCTTGATGGCAATACTTACGCCGGAGCCTATGGTGTGACCGACCAGGAAGATTATCAGCCCGATGCGCTGGGCGATCCTGCTTTTCCCTCGCAGTCGGAACGGTATTTCCGGCGCGTGGTGTATTCGGGTTCGGATGATGTTTGCCAGAGCATTTCCGATACGGTAACCCTGATCCAGTGGCCGGCCATTGCCAACAATACCTTTGTTACCGACCAGGTGATCTGTGAAGGAGATATTCCCATGGATGTGACCGGCGGGGATGCTTCAGGGGGGAAGCCGGCAACCTACCTGTACCAGTGGCAGGACAGCCTTTCCGGAGGAACGTGGCAGGATATTTCCGGAGCAAACTCCCGGGACCTGAGCTTTTCATCTCCCCTCACCGATTCCCTTTTTATCAGAAGAATGGTAACTTCCGACGTATGCCAGGATATCAGTGGAGTGGACACTATTTCAGTTCATCCGGCCCTGCAGCATACCGATATTCAGACCATTTCGGGCTTGTATGACACAACAATCTGTACAGGTCAAACCCCGAATCCCATTGTTCCTGAATCTGATCCCCTTAGCGGAGGGACCGGAATATATACATACGTGTGGGAATTCAGTACTGACAACGGTGTTACCTGGACACCCACAGGCCCCGATGCTCCCGATTACAGCCCGGGAGCTCTCACAGATACCACCCGTTTCAGGCGGACTGTGATCTCGGGTCAGTGCATGGAAACCAGTGCCCATGAAGTAGTTGTGAATGTTCTGCCGGAGATCACAAAAAATGTGATTCCCGACCCCGGAGCCATTTGCTCGGGCACCAATACCACACTGAATCCCCCCGAACCGGAAGGGGGAGCCGGTGAAGGCTCCTATGCTTATTACTGGGAGCAGAGCACCGACAATGTCAGCTGGGTTGGGGCTGACGGGACCCGTGATGAGTTAACCTACACTACTCCGGCACTTACCAGCCCCTTGTATTACCGCAGAACAGTCACATCCGGGCCCGAAGGTTGCTGTTCGGATACCAGCCCTTCCGTACTGGTGGATATCCATCCCCTGCCCACCGCTGCCATAACCGATCCGGCCGTAGAGGTTTGCAGCGGTACTAATGCAGATATTACAATCAGCCTGACCGGCACAGCTCCCTGGGATGTAACCCTGACCGACGGAACCGGCCAGTATACGGAAAATGATATTGGGACGGCCGGATACCAGCATTCCGTAACCCCCGAAACATCCTCGGAAAGTGAATCCCTGGTGTATACCCTGTATTCGGTAACCGACGGTAACGGCTGCCAGGCCGATGGCCTGGGAATGACCGGGCAGGCAAATATTACCGTGTATGGTGTTCCGGTGGCCGATGCAGGGCCTGATGAAGAAGTGTGCGGGCTGGAGTATACATTGCAGGCAGGTATGAATGTGGGAACCGGCACATGGACCTTCCCGGAGGCAGTGGCTGATGTTTCAGACAACACAAACCCATACAAGACAGTGACAGTGACTGAAGAAGGAGCACATACCTTTACCTGGAGCGTTGTTAACGGACCCTGTCCGGCCGATCACGACGATGTGACCATTACTTTCTGGGACGAAGTGTCCGCCGTTACATTTCCCGGCGATACAGTACTTGAACCCTATGCCAACGAAGTGGAACTCACTGCCGAGGTGGACGATCCCGAGATAGGCACCTACCTGTGGAGCGCGGAACCGGGAAGCCCTATTGTTTTCAATCCCGATAATGCCGAAACCACCCTGCTGACCCATCTGAAAGTGGGAGCGCAAACGGTTTTCTTCACTATCACCAATGGTGCATGTGAAGAAGTATATTCGATGATGATTACGGTTCCGGCATTCGAGGCAGGGTCCAGAGGATTGACCCCGAACGGTGACGGGAAAAATGATTATTTCAGGATATATTTGCCCAGAGACCGGTATAATGAACTCGTCATATTTAACCGATGGGGCAATATGGTTTACCGGGAAGAAAATTTCATGCGGGAGGATCAGACCGGCTGGGATGGCAGAAACCTTAACGGAGAGCTATTGCCCGAAGATACGTATTATTATATTATTAAAGTGGATGGAGACAGTACCCGCAGTGGCTTTATCTTAATCCGCGGTACGGAATGATGAAAAAGATATTTCTTATCATATGGCTTGCGTGGACTTCCCTGACGGTTTTTTCCCAGAATCAGTATGCCGGGTTCAGTCAGTATATGTTCAACGGGCTGGCTATTAATCCCGCCTATGCCGGCAGCAGGGAGGCACTCAGTATGAGCCTGATGTACAAGAAACAATGGGCCGGTATAGAAAATGCTCCTGAAGCACAGACATTCAGTATGCATACTCCCCTGAAAAAGCAGCGGGTGGGACTGGGTGTTTTTCTGATGCGTGAAAAGATCGATATCCGAAACCTGACCCAGGCCTATCTTAACTACGCTTACCGCTTTCCTCTGGGAAATGGGATTATGTCACTGGGACTGAAGGCCGGAGCGTTTTTTGAGACACAGGACCTGTCAAGGATCATACTGGATGATCCTGACGATCCGTATTTTACCCGGGTGCCTGAATCGGCTATTCTGCCCAATTTCGGGTTCGGCATGTACTATTCTACAGACCGTTTTTACCTGGGCGCTTCGGTTCCCCTGCTTACCACTTACCGTATCGATACACTCAGTTCCGGCTACAAGCCCTCGTGGGATATGACCGATTATAATTATTTCCTTACCGGAGGGGTGCTTCTGGTTTCAACCCATGATTTCAAATGGAAACCTTCCGTGCTGGTCAAGTATCAGTCCGCTTCGAACAGTATTCAGTTCGATGTCAATACCAGTTTCATTTTGTTCAACGACTTTCTGTGGCTGGGAGCTTCTTACCGGACCGATATAGATAATACCGGACCTGCTGTGGTGGGCATTATCGAGTTTCAGATAAGCGACAGGTTATTGATGGGTTATTCTTATGATTACGCCCTTTCGCAGATGAATCATTACCTGAATGGCAGTCATGAGATCTTTATTAGATATGAATTGTTCAGTAAGATAAGGGCTCATAATCCAAGGTATTTTTAAAACGTAATGAATAAGGGGAAACCATACAGGTTGATAGGTTGTTTGTTTTTTGCCGCCCTGAGTGTTTTTTCCGGGGCACAGGAAAACTATGTGGTGGAACGTTTGCCTTTCAGTTCAAGGGTTTTTAATGATTTTGCACCGGTGTATTACGGCGATGGGATTGTATTTTGTTCCGACCGGCGGACAGGTATTTTTCAGGGTTATGTAGCCAATGAAAACAATGAAGCTCAGTCGGAATTATTTTTTGTCGGCCGGGCGGATAAATCGGAATGGGGAAAACCACAGCATTTCGATGAGACGCTGAGGAGCCTGAAGTTTGAAGGACCTGCCACTTTTTCTCCAGACGGGAAACAGATATATTTCACCAGGAATTATGATGCCGGAGAAAAAAAGAAAAGAAAAAAAGGGAATCCGAATTACGGGATTTTTATTTCCAGGCTGGAAGACGGGCGTTGGACAACGCCCGAACCCTTTCCCTACAATAATCCAGGGCATAAAATAGGCCATCCCTGCCTGAGTCCCGATGGTACAACGCTTTACTTTGCATCGGATGAGGCCGGTGGTTTCGGTGGTTCGGATCTCTATGAATGTAAACTGGAAAACGGACAGTGGGGAAGGCCGCGGAACCTCGGCCCTGTTATCAACGGGCCCTTTCATGAGATGTTCCCGTATGTGCACTCCAGCGGAAGATTGTATTTTGCTTCCGACAGGCCGGGAGGTGCGGGGAAACTGGATATCTATTTTACGGTTCCGGTGAAAACCGGCTGGCTGCCTCCCATTTGCCTGCCGGCTCCCTTTAATTCACCGGAAGATGATTTTTCATTTATTGCCAGGGAGGACCTTTCTTCAGGTTATTTTACTTCGAGCAGATTCCGTACAGATAACATATTCGAATTCCGTTCTGTTTTGCCCAGGCTTGATACCTGCAAGGAAGTGGAAGAAAACCGTTTTACATATGAAATATTTGAACCCGGCACCCGCGACCTCGACACCCTTACCTATGAATATGAATGGGATCTTGGTCAGGGGGTGATCAAGAGGGGGCGTGTGGTGGAACATACTTTTACCCCAGGTGATTACCTGCTGAAACTGAATGTGGTGGATACACTTACCGGGTCTATCATGGCCAATGTAGCCACCTATCCGTTGCATATTGAAAAATTGGAACAGGTACATATTGCCGCTCCGGATACAGTTTATACCGGTGAAGAAGTCCTGTTCAGCGGGGCAGATACCTATTTGCCGGAGACGATCATTGGCGAATATTACTGGAATTTTGGAGACGGAACCGGAGCTACGGGAATGGAAGCCCGGCATGTTTTCCTGGTACCGGGAGTGTACCGGGTACAGTTGATTGCTGAAAGCAGGGCGACTCATGCTGAAAACAGGGTGGGGGTTTGCGGTATGAAAAAGATTGTTGTGTTGTATAATTCTGGAGAGGTTTTGCCATGATAAAAAACAGCTCACTCCGGCGATTTCTTGAAAAATCAGTAAATTTCGGCCGGAAGGTTAAGAAATCTGAGCTTAACGGGCAAAAACCGAAACTTGGGGCATAATATTTGGATGATAAGCAATATGAAAGGGAAAAGAGGATATATCGGTTTATTGATTTTTTTGCTGCCCGTGCATGCATACCTTCAGCCTGTGCCAACTCCGGAGGAAAATATTCCCTACCTGATGACTTTCGGCCCGGAAGCTGAAACTTCCTGGGGAGATGATGATTTTTCCCTGGTGTTTTTTTTCTATGTGCCAAAAGATTATGATGAACCATTGTATATCAGGGTATTTGATCCGGATATCGGGGGAGATCATGACGAAATCAACGTGGCATTCAATACCCGGATGAAGTACGATGTATACGGAGGAAATGGCTGCTGGTCGGATGAAGATGCCCGGTCGGCTGATCCGGTAGGGAATTATCGAAGCGGCAACCTGTTGGCTTCCAGAATTTTCGGGGAAGACCCGGCATATGATAACGACTGGGTTACCTTTGGCCCTTTCAGCCCTACCCAGGGAGAGTTTTCCCAGGATTTTGACGGGTATCTTTTCAAGATCATTGTGGAAGGTGTTTCGGGAGATGACGGGAACATGTACCGTTTTTACCTGAGTTCACTGCCCGATGAAAACAGAGCCATTGAAGGAGCCAATGCATTTACCTATGAATATTCGTTCCGGCTATGGAACAATCCCAACAACATTTCACATATCTATCCTTTTGTGGATGAAGGAACCACACGCGTTTTACAGCAAAATTTTGACTGGGATGATGACGGGGAGATCCGAACCATTTCCGTGGTCAGGAACAGCCAGTTGAATGCCGTATCGGGTGAAGACGAATGGGTGGAAAGCCAGTTTCAGATTCAGGAGGAGGAGATCGGTACATCGCTCGATTTCCAGTTTATCAAACAAAAGGAACCCGGTGTGGTAAGAAATAACAACGTGGTGATCTCCATCCAGAACCAGTACGGGGAATTCATGCCCTTCTTTACGGCACCTATTGGAGGAATCCCCCGCTACCGCTACAAAATTGCCGTTCAAAAGAAGGAAGATTAGATTATGCAATATTCCCCGGTTCAGTTGATCAAAAGGTTCCTGATGATATGGCCTGTCATCCTGTTTTCTTTTCAGGGGGCGGCCGGACAGGACTTTCAGTTCAGAAATTTCGACAGGGCAGAAGGGATTTGTAATTCCTTTATTTATAGCATTATACAGGATCAGAACGGATATCTGATCGCAGGTACGGGCAACGGCCTGTGCCGTTTCAACGGACTGGAATTTACTCAGGTATCGCTGAACGATTCTACCCTGCAGGGCTATGTGACCACCCTCTGCAAAACCCCCGGAGGAACGGTATGGGCCGGATTCAGCGACGGGAATGCATTGTATATGGACAGAACGGGTTCTCATTTGGTGAACACCCGTCAGTTTACTCGTGGAAACATAAACCAGATTACCTCCACTCCTGAAGGGGATATATACCTTGCCACCCAGGCAAACGGTCTGATCCATTACCGGGATTCCCTGCAGCATTTAAAAATTGACCGGCTGATCTTTTCTATTGGATGGATTGACCATGAAAAGATGCTGATCGGAACGGACCGTGGATTGTATGTATACCGGAAGCAGGGAGACAGCCTGATGGTTATGGAAAGAAGGGTGGGTGAAATCCCCGAAGAAAGAGTTAACTGGATTATACCTAGAAAGGAAGCCAGGGGGTTCTGGGTGGCCTCTGCCGGCGGAATTTATTCAGTGGTTCCGGGCATGGAGCCTGAAGTCATATCAATCAGCCGGTTACTGGGTCTTGATCATTTGAATATTCAGCATGTATATGAAGACAGGGATCAGAACCTGTGGGTCAGCACCTTTGGACAGGGTGCTGTGAAGCTGGTTTTTGATACGGAGCAGGAAACCTATACCGGATATGTGGTTTATGATTCCTCAAACGGATTGCCCACAGATAATATACGCCAGGTATACCAGGACCACGAAGGGAATATCTGGATGGGGACATTTGGGAGGGGATTGTCCATGTTACTGGATGAGGCGTTTGGCTTTTATGAATTTCCCGGGAGTGAGCTGGGTAATAACATTTTGTCGGTATATGCCGATCAGGAAGGCTACTGGCTGGGAAGCGAAACGGGAATATATGCAACTTCCGCGCCGGGTAATGATGGCATTTTTACTCCCACTCCGGGAGCAGGGCTTCCAGATGATGAAATTACTGCCATTTATAAGGATGAGAAAGGATCCCTGTGGGTAGGTACCTCAAGGAACGGAGCATACCTGAAACGTAAAGGAGAACAGTTGTTTCGTAACATTCACCGCACCCAGGACAATAACGAGAACTCCGTCAGGGATATTTCCGGAGGAGGTGATTATGTATGGATCGCCACCATGTACGGGGTTTTCAGGATACGGATCAGTACGGGTGAAAAAATGCATTTCACCAACCGGAACGGACTTTCGCACAACAGCATCAATGCTGTATATGTAGATGAAGATCATCATGCATGGGTCGCCACCACTTCCCGGATGATCTACCGTATTTCTCCCGAAGGCGAACTGAAGGAGGTGCATGATGCCCATTTTCTTGTACGAGCCAATGTGTTTACCGATCTGATACTCGATGCGAACGGCGAGGTATGGGCTGCCAGCGACGGGAACGGTGTGTTTCATTTTACTTCCGATACGGTATTTATGTATACACGGAATAACGGCCTGTTATCAGAATACTGCAAGAGCATACTGGCTGATTCCAATGGACATATATGGGTAGGTCACCGTTCAGGTATTTCCCGGATCGATGCGGAAAGGAACGTGGTGGTAACATACTCCGCCAACATGGGTATAACCGGCGACTGCAATGCGGGGGCTATAGCACTGGATGCGCAGGGGCGTGTCCTTATAGGAACCACACAGGGATTGATCAGCTATGATTACCGGAAAGAAAGCAGTCTTGCCCGTTCTCCCATACCCAACATTGTCTCCCTAAGGGTGGGGGACGACCCGGTTCCCTTCCGGGAAACGATCCGGCTTCCCTATGGCATTTACAGGATAAGAATAGAATTTATAGGCCTGAGCTACAAAGATCCTCAGGGTGTGATTTACCGGTTTAAGATGGAGAACTATGATCCCGAGTGGTCGGAACCTTCGTCGAACCGTTTTGCGAATTACCCCAGGATTACCGACGGAAGATACCGTTTCCTGCTTCATGCCTGTTCCTCTTCTGGTATCTGTACCGAAACTCCCTGCTCATTCGAGATCATTGTTCAGAAACCCTTATGGAAAACCTGGTGGTTCTATCTTATCATCGTAGCAGTCATCGTTGTGGTATTTATTCTGATCATTCGTATCCGTGAAAGGAATCAGCGCCGACTGAGGGAATACCTGGAAAAGGAACTGGAAATCAGGACCCGCGAAGTGGTGGAGCAGAAGGAGGAACTTGAGATCAAGAACCGGGAGATTACTGACAGTATCAACTATGCACAGCGCATACAGGCCAGTATTTTGCCTCCCGAAAGCAAGCTGAAGGAACATTTCCCGGGTTCGTTCATATTTTATCTACCGCGAGATATTGTGAGCGGCGATTTTTACTGGTTCGACAGGGTAAATAATGACCGGTTCCTGATTGTATGTGCCGACAGCACAGGACATGGCGTGCCGGGTGCTTTTATGTCAATGATCGGGTCTACCCTGATCAAGGAATTCACCCTGCGCGATGATCTTACCACCCCCTCACTTTTACTGGAGAAACTCGATAATGAAATTACCCAGACCCTGAACCAGAATGTGGAAATGCAGCGTACAACCGACGGGATGGATATTACCATCTGCGAAATCAATCTGAAAACCCGTCACCTGCGTTTTGCTTCTGCCATGCGGCCTATTATGCTGTTTCACCGGAACGAACTGATGTATATCCGGGGAAACAGAAGCTCCATCGGAGGCGAATTATTCGACACCAAGCAGTTTCAGGACCAGGAATATGCCCTTGAATCAGGGGATATTCTGTATATGTTTTCCGACGGATATCCCGACCAGTTCGGAGGGCCGCTGGGCAAGAAATTCAAAATGGTGAGGCTTAAAAATTTGCTGGATGACATCCACCGTTTGCCTATGGAAGAACAGTATGAACATATCAAAACCAGTTTCTTCCTTTGGAAAAAAGAATATCCCCAGGTGGATGATGTTCTGTTTATGGGGATCAGTATCCCCTGACCCATTTCACGATTCAATCTCATCCAGATTGACCAGATTGTTCAGGATGGCATAAACGGTGAGGCCGGCCACGGTTTTTATCCCCAGTTTACGTGTAATGTTTCTCCGGTGAGTGATCACCGTATGCGGCGAGATATACATTTTATCGGCTATCTCTTTATTGGTCAATCCCCTGGATATTAATTTCAGTACTGTGATCTCCCTGTGGCTCAGCTCCGTGTGATAGCCCTGCTCTGTTTCTCCTCCCAGATCATGCATGATCTGTTCAAGCGACTGCCTGATCTTTTCTCGGGGGAGCAGGGGAGAAAGACTCAGATCGGCCCATTCGGGAATATCTTCCTTTTTATGTTCTTCCGGTGAGATATCAACCCAGAAAATTTTTCCAATTTCTTTTCCTGAAAGGTATGATCCGATTTCCTGGTGAATACGGGTAGAATGATACAGAACCAGATCGGGATGGTATTTGGGAAGTAAGGGCAGACATTCTTCTATTTCAGCGAATTCATATATATTTCTGATTTCGTCAAAGGAACGGAGTATCTGGGTCCAGCCTTTGCGTATCACGTAGGAATTTTCAATAACAATTGCCGTAAGATCAGCCATCGGACAAGGGGTATCGCTCCAGAAGCACCTTTTCCATTTGTTCTACTTTGGGAGCAAGTACCTTGTCCTCAATACGGGAATGGTCGTTTATATCCTGCTCGAGGTAGAACAATTCATAGAGAATGTGCGTGCATCCTGAAACATCCTGTGGTTGGGGGAGGTATTTGATGATGATATTTTTCAGATCATACAGTTTCTCTTCAATATCATCATGTTCTTCCTGATAATCCTTCATGGATCTGTTCCTGATCTGTTCAAGCTGCTCTCCGGTAAGGCTACCTTTCAGGAAAGCTTCCTCTACCATGAGAGCATAGGGGAAAACGGTTTCTTCTTCCCGTTCTATGTGCGCGATGAGTTCCTCCCTGTAATTGCCGAAAAAAACCCTTATAAGATCAATATGCTCCTTTCCGGGATAGCAATCCCTGATCATTGCCTCGATCATATCTTCAATTTCGGGAATCTTTTTATCCAGATAAAAGCGGTGGGTGTTCCTGAGGTAATCAACAATAAGCTGAAGCGAGAATTGGCGAAGATTCTCCTGTGGATAATAGTCGGGGTCATGAAATGCGTTCACTACCTCAAGGAAGAAGGCTGTTTCAATACCCTTTTTCCGGCAAATTTCATTCACCGTACTGTCGCCGAACCCCAGGTTTATTCCGAACCTTCCGATAACGGGAAGTAATTTATGATTCAGGTGAATCAGATCGGCCATTTTTGTTTTTTCCGTTATCATGCCGGAAGTTTATTTTATAGCCGGATAAGCATGGAATTACAGTTCCAGTACCAGCTCTGGAGTTGATTCAATATTGCTGTAATTCCCCGCCCGGTCTGTTATATAAAAATCATACCTTATGGTATCAAATACATTGAAATAATATTCAAATTCCACATTGATTTCCCCCTTCAGGGTTTTGTTCTGCCCTGTCCTTTCCATAAAGGGGATGATGAACCGGATGGGTTCACCCAGCTTGTCCAGACCTACCTCATAAAATTCCCCGTCAATTTTCTCGAACATGGTGAAGAACAGGTTGTATTTGCCGGAAGTGTCGCTGGTGTCAGCCGCACCTACATCGCCGTCACCGTCAACAAAATAAAACCACAGCGATCCGATCAGCTTCTGGTTGCCCAGCATATCCGTCGAATCCCTCACTTCAAATCTTTCATATTCAATATAAGGTTCCGGGGGATAGCTCTCTATTTTCCGGCAACCGGCTATCCAGGAGGCAATAAGCCATACCACCATAAACGGGAATGACATTTTCCTTGGCATAATACAAAAGTACAAAAGTTTCGCCACAGGCGGTGTTTATTTTGCCCGAAAGTAGATTTGCACAGGTACACCGGTGAAACTGAAATGCTGCCTTAACTGATTTTCCAGGTATCGCTTGTAGGGTTCCCTGATGTATTGCGGCAAATTGCAGAAAAAGGCAAAAGCCGGCGTAGGGGAAGGAAGCTGGGTAACATATTTGATCTTGACGAACTTTCCTTTGACCGATGGTGGTTCGTGTCGGGCGATGGCTTCCAGCATCACCTCGTTCAGCTTTGATGTGGGAATCCGCCGGGAACGGTTCCTGAACACTTCCAGTCCCTTTTCCAGTACCTGCAGGATACGCTGTTTGTGGATGGCCGAAATGAAGAGGATGGGAATATCCTGAAAGGGAGCTGTTTTTTCCAGAATGGCTTTTTTAAAAGTTTGATGGGCATGATGATCCTTTTCAATCAGATCCCATTTGTTGACCACGATCACCACTCCTTTCCGGTTCTTTCTGATCAGTTCGAAAATGTTTAGATCCTGTGCTTCTATGCCCCGGGTGGCATCGAGCATCAGGAAACAAACATCCGATTTTTCTATGGCCCGTATTGAACGCATCACAGAGTAAAACTCCAGATCTTCCTGTACCTTTCCCTTTTTGCGCAATCCGGCCGTATCTACCAGGTAAAAATCAAAACTGAATTTCCGGTACCTGCTCTCAATGGAATCCCGTGTGGTACCGGAAACCGGTGTCACAATATTCCGCTCTTCCCCGATCAGGGTGTTGAGCAGGGAGGATTTTCCCACATTGGGCCGTCCCACTATCGTAATGCGGGGTATATCGGGGTCCTCTGCCACTTCCGTCCCGGGTCTGAAATCCTTTACGGCCTCGTCCAGCAGGTCGCCTGTCCCCGAACCCGACAGGCAGGAAACGCAAAAAAGCGGTTGTATTCCCAGTTTGTGAAATTCCTGTGCCTCATAGATGCGCTGGTTGTTATCCACCTTGTTGACCACCAGGATCACTTTTTTCCGGGTCTTCCTCAACATTCCGGCCATAGACTCGTCCAGGTCGGTAATTCCCACGGTAACATCCACCATGAAAAGGATCAGATCGGCTTCCGCTATGGCCAGGTGAACCTGTTTGCGGATCTCTTCTTCGAAAATATCAGCTGAACGCGGAACATATCCGCCCGTATCAATAACCGAGAATTCAATACCGTTCCATTCCGACCGGCCGTAATGCCGGTCACGGGTTACCCCTTCGGTCTCATCCACAATGGCATCGCGTGTACCGGTAATGCGGTTGAACAGGGTCGATTTTCCCACATTGGGCCGACCTACAATGGCTATGATGTTTCCCATGATATGTTTAGAATCTGCTGGTGATCTTCTTCAGGCTTATTATGATTAATAACCGAATTTTCTGAGGTGCCGGTCTTCGTCGCGCCAGTTTCTGGTAACTTTTACATACAGTTCCAGAAATATTTTCTTCTGAAAAAATTTCTCGATTTCTTTTCTGGCCGCCGTTCCTACTTTTTTCAGCATGGTTCCTTCCCGGCCGATCAGGATCCCCTTCTGGCTTTCCCTGGAAACATGTATGGTTGCGGAGATCCGGATCAAACCCTGTTCTTCCTTGAAGGAATCCACCTCCACTTCTGCCGAATAGGGAACCTCCTTTTGATAATGTTTGTAGATCTGTTCCCTGATCATTTCAGCCACCATAAACCTTTCCGTTTTATCGGTCAGCTGATCCTGGTCCTTCGGATAATAAGGTTCTCCTTCCGGAAGGTATTCCATTATCAGGCGGAACAGGTTGTCCAGGTTGAAGCGGTAAAGAGCCGACACAGCCAGAAAAGTAGCCCGGGGAAGGAGGTCTTCCCATTTTTTCCGCAGGGTTTCCACCGTTTCCTGGTTCCCCAGGTCTGCCTTGTTTAAAACCAGGATCACCGGGATATCGGTTTTTTGCAGTTTTTCCAGTATGCCCGCATGTTTGTCGGGTGTTTCCACCACATCGGTCACGTAAACAATAACGTCGGCATCGTCGAGGGCAGTCTGTACCATGCTCAGCATTTTTTCCTGCAGGCGGTAGTGGGGGTCAATGATTCCGGGTGTATCGGAATATACGATCTGGAAATCGCTGCCGTTCACAATACCCTGTATGCGGTGCCGGGTGGTCTGGGCACGTGAGGTAATGATCGATACCTTTTCCCCCACCAGGGCATTCATCAGTGTGGATTTTCCCACGTTCGGATTTCCAATAATATTGACGAATCCCGATTTATGTGTCATAAAAATGGATCTTATTTTATTATATACTTATTGAAATCTCCCCATTTTGAGGGACTGGATTTCTTCCCGGGACAGGTATCTCCATTTACCTCTCGAAAGACCTTTTTTGGTCAGTCCGGCAAAATAAACCCGGTCGAGCCCGCGGATTCGGTATCCCAGGTACTCGAACATTCTTCTGACGATCCGATTGCGCCCCGAATGGATTTCCAGCCCTACCCTCGAATGATCAGCAGCATCGGGGAAGCTTAACAGGTCGACCCGGATATGCCCGTCTTCCAGGGTAATCCCTTCAAGCAATTGCTGCACATCGGCTTCCCTGAGCTTTTTGTCGAGGGTTACTTCGTATACCTTGGCTGCACGGGAAGAAGGATGTGCCAGTTTGCGCGCCAGTTCTCCGTCATTGGTCAGCAGCAGAACCCCTGTGGTATTTCGGTCGAGGCGGCCTACCGGATAAACCCGGGGATGATCTGTTTTACCAATCAGGTCGATAACGGTTTGCCTGCCCTGTGGGTCGTGCAAGGTGGTAATGGTATCTTTGGGTTTGTTCAACAGGATATATACCGGTTTTTCGGGTTTGATCAGCCGACCCTCCAGTTTGACCGTGTCGCCGGGTTGCACCTGCGTCCCCAGTTCCTTTACCGGTTTCCCGTTTACCGTGACCAGTCCCTGCACAATCTTTTCATCGGCTTCCCGTCGGGAACAAACCCCTGAAAGGGCAATATAGCGGTTCAGCCTTACAGGTCCGTGCAGCCTTGTTACGGAAGCTGACTGCCCTGTACCCGGTGGGGCGGTTTCCTTTTTTTTTCGGTTTCCGGGTGATCTGTTGCGTTGATAAGACATGGTAAATGTATTGGGAGGTGCAAAGGTAGAAAAAAATGGACAGTGACGCTTTCCTTTACAAAGGTAGGAAAAAGAAATCTCCCTGTCCATTTGCCGGTTCGGGGAATTTGATGAACTTTGTACCTGTTTGTTCCAATCCAATTTCAAAACCATGGCCTTGATCGCATCCATTTCAGGCATCCGGGGCACTATCGGAGGTGCTCCGGGCAGTGGACTTACACCCCCCGATATCGTTCGTTTTACTGCTGCTTACGGGAAACTTGTCCTTTCACGGAAAACGGTCGGTAAGCCCCTGGTGGTGGTGGGAAGGGATGGCCGGATATCGGGGCCCATGGTGGAATACATGGTGCTGGGAACCCTGGCCGGAATGGGCATTGATACGGTTCACCTCGGCCTGGCCAGCACCCCGACAGTGGAATTGGCCGTACCGCATTTCAGGGCACAGGGAGGCATTATCATTACCGCCAGTCATAACCCCATGGAATGGAATGCCCTGAAACTGCTCAATGAAGCCGGGGAGTTTATTACCGATAAGGAAGGAAAGGAGATAATGCACATTGCCGGTTCGGTTACTGTTGAATATGCCCGGGTGAATGATATTGGAAGCGTAACTACCGTCAATGATTTTGACGATACCCACATTGGAAGGATATTGGATCTTGATCTTGTCAGCACGGAGGCTATACAGGAGGCCGGATTTACCGTGGTGGTGGATGGTATCAATTCGGTTGGCGGGATCATTGTCCCCCGATTGCTTCATAAGCTGGGTGTGAAAAACGTCGTTTGTATCAACGCAGAGCCCGACGGATATTTTGCACATCCTCCCGAACCTTTGCCTGATCATCTGACCGATATCTGTGAAAAGGTGAAAGCCGAACGGGCCGATCTGGGCATTGTGGTGGATCCGGATGTGGACCGGCTGGCCCTGGTCGATGAAAAAGGCAAGCTGTTTGGTGAGGAATATACCCTGGTGGCAGTAGCCGACTATGTGCTGATGCACCGGCCGGGAAACACCGTTTCCAACCTTTCTTCCTCCCGGGCTCTCAGGGACATTACCGTTCAGTACGGGGGGAAATATGCAGCTTCTGCCGTGGGGGAAGTGAATGTTGTTCAAAAAATGAAAGAAACCGGTGCGGTGATCGGAGGTGAAGGCAACGGGGGGGTGATTTATCCTGTCCTGCATTATGGAAGGGATGCCCTGGCGGGAATCGCCCTCTTTCTGTCTCACCTGGCGAAAAGCGGGGAAACCTGTTCCGCACTCAGGGCACGTTATCCGGATTATTATCTGATCAAAGAAAAGGCCGTATTGGGAGATGAAGTCGAGCCTGAAAAACTTTTCAGCAAACTGGAAAACCATTTTGCCGGGGAATCTTTAAACCGGGAAGACGGACTGAGAATAGATTTCGACCATGCATGGGTGCATCTGCGGTTGTCGAATACCGAGCCCATTGTCCGTATTTATGCGGAAGCGGATGACCGGACTGAGGCACTGTCCAGGGTGGAAGAAATCATGAGACTTACCGGGCTGAAACGAAAAAATTCCTAAAAAAGACATCGTTTCGGGAATAAAAGCCATGAAAGGAAGGTCCAACAAACCGAACAGTGGTTCTAAGCCGCTGTACAACCATGTTAAAATTGGTTAAAAATTCAATGGCAGTAATCAAAAATTTATTTTTGTTATTCATTAAACGAATATTAGGATCCGATAATGAAAAAGAAGATTATTATTCCAACCGTTATCATAGCTGTAGTGGCTGTGATCATTATTATTTATACTGCAGCAGGAAAGGATAAAGCAAACCTGCTGGAGGTGGAGGTACAGAAAGGAAAATTTGAAATTGTGGTCACAACCACCGGGGAGCTCCAGGCAGAAAGCTCTGTGGATATTACTGCCCCAACAGAACTGAGAACCAGCAGGCACCTTCGTTTCGGAGAGATTAAGATTCAAGACCTGGTGGCTGAGGGAACCATGGTGGATTCCGGTGATTATGTGGGATTGCTTGATCGCTCGGAAGTATCCAACAGCCTGAAAAGTGCCCAGGATCAGCTGGAGGAAGAAGAGGTAAATTACCGCCGTGTAAAAATGGATACTGCTTTGACCCTGAGTAATTTGCGTGATGAGCTGATCAACCTGCAGTTCAACGTGGAGGAAGCAGAGATTACCCTGGAACAGTCGAAATTTGAGCCTCCCGCAACCATACGCCAGGCTCAGATCAATCTTGACAAAGCCAAAAGAGCTTACGAACAGGCGGTACAGAATTACCAGTTCAGGCTTGAACAGGCTAAGGCCGATATGCGTGAAGCGGAAATCGACCTGGAGCAAAGAAGGCAGAATGTGCGCGATATGGAGGAAGTGATCGAAAAGTTTGAAATACGTGCTCCGGCCAGGGGTATGGTAATCTATAAAAAAGAAAATGACGGAACCCGGCGAAAGGTGGGATCCAGTATCAGCCCATGGGACCTGGTGGTGGCAACCCTGCCCGATCTTACGACCATGATCTCCAAAACCTATGTCAATGAGATTGATATCAGTAAGGTGCAAACCGGTCAGCCGGTGCGGATCGGAGTGGATGCTTTTCCCGAGAAGAAATATACCGGAGTGGTTACCCATGTGGCCAATATCGGGGAACAATTACCCAATACCGATGCCAAGGTGTTTGAGGTGCTTATTAAACTCGACGGGTATGATCCCATTCTCCGGCCGGCCATGACCACCAGCAACCAGATCATTACCGATGTATATGAGGATGTGACTTTCGTCCCCCTGGAAGCCGTTCATGTTGATGATAGCATTCCGTATGTTATTCAGAAAGGAGTGAAGCAGGTGGTGGTGCTGGGTGCCTCGAATGAGAACCAGATCATTGTGGAGCAGGGGCTGGAACCGGGCGAAATGATCTACCTGAATCTGCCCGAAGGACATGAGGAAATGAAGATCGAAGGGGAAGAACTGATCCCGGTGATCCAGGAGAAAATCCTGAAGGCCAGGGAGGAAGAAGAAAAACGGACACGGGAGGCCGAAGAGTTGAATAACCGGCGGCTCGATCGTAACAACCGGGGAGCGGGAGGAAGAATACGACCGGGCGATTTCAATCCCGAAGACATACCGGAAGAAGTACGCCAGCGTTTTATGCAGGGAAGAGCCCGGAGGGATACGACCAATAACTGATAATTGAACCAGCAATGAGAAAATGGTTTGCAAGATATGTTCATGATATCACCATTGCCATGGAATCAATCCTGGGCAATAAGCTCAGGTCGATGCTCACGGCACTGGGGATCATCTTCGGAGTGGCTGCAGTAATAAGTATGCTGGCTATCGGACGGGGGGCCCAGCAGGAAATACTGGAACAGATTAAAATGGTGGGGGTCAATAACATTATGATCACCCCCATTGTGCGCGACGAATCCTCTTCAGACGAAGAAGAAGAGGGAGAAGGATCGAAAAACAAATTTTCGCCCGGACTGAACCTTCTTGATGCGGAAGCCATCAGGGAGGTGATCCCTTCGGTGAACCGCATCAGTCCGGAAATCACCCTGAATTCATATGCCGTCATGGGCGGAAAGAGGGAAAAAGCCAAAATCGTGGGTGTATCAAACGATTATTTTGAACTCTACAACCTCCCGCTGCAATACGGATCTTTCTTTAACGAATACCATGAAGAGCACGGTATCCCGGTTTGCGTGATAGGGGCAAATATTCAAAGCAAATTCTTTCCCCAGGAGAATCCGGTGGACAAGTACCTGAAATTCGGACATGTTTGGCTGAAGGTGATCGGGGTGTTGCAACGGACCACCGTCAACGTGGATGTTTCCGGTTTTTCCAATACCGGAGTGAACGTGATGAACGATAATATTTACGTTCCGGTGAAAACCATGTTGCTGAGGTATGAGAACCGGGCGCTGGTGAATTCTAAATTTGCCCAGACTGCTTCCACGGAAATAAGAATGGGAGGAGGACGCGGCAGGGCTATGATCAGGGTGGTGAGCAGCACGCCCAGCGCCAATACACAGTCGAACTACCATCAACTTGACCGGCTGGTGGTTCAGGTGCATGAAACCAGTCAGCTGAACCCAACTACCGAAGTGCTGGGACGCATGATCAACCGCCGGCATAACGAGGTGAATGATTTTGAGATCACAGTTCCCGAGCTGCTGCTCAAGCAACAGCAGCGCACTAATGATATATTCAATATCGTGCTGGGGGCTATTGCCAGCATCTCTCTGGTAGTGGGAGGAATAGGAATTATGAATATCATGTTTGCCACCGTGATGGAAAGGATCAAGGAGATCGGGACACGCATGGCCATCGGGGCCAACCGAACCGACATTGTGGTTCAATTCCTGTCGGAAGCTATACTGATCAGTGTGGCAGGGGGGTTCATCGGGGTGATACTGGGAGTAGCACTGACGGAAATTATCGAGCGGGTGGCAGATATCCAGACAATCATAACTCCTTTTTCCGTGATCATTGCTTTCGGAGTTTCCGCCGGAGTGGGCGTAATCTTTGGTTACTCACCAGCCAAGAGGGCTTCTGAAAAAGATCCGATTGAATCATTGAGACACGAATAAAAAGTTCAAGCAATGAAAAAACGTATTTTTCTGCTCCAGGTAGTGATTCTGGGCACTTTTTTCTATTCCCTTTCAGCATTTTCCCAGCAACCCACGGTAAAAAGACTTACCCTGGAGGATGTGATCGAACTGGCCAAGGAGCAATCGCCCCAGGCTATCCAGGCAAAACACCGTTTCCGGGCCAGTTACTGGCAATACCGGACCTTCAAGGCCGAATACCTTCCGTCATTAACCCTGGAAGGAACATTCCCCAATTACAACAGGGTGTATGAAAAGGAATTCGATTCGAATACAGGCCGGGATATCTACGTGGAGAAAAACACCAACAACTCCACCCTGGAACTGTCGTTATCTCAGAATATCGGCCTTACCGGAGGATCCATTTTCATGAATACCGATATTACCCGCCTGGATATTTTCGGGCCTGACGGCAGTGCAGAATATGTAACTACCCCCATAAGTATCGGTTACCGCCAGCCCATTTCCGGCTTCAACAGTTTGAAGTGGCAGAAAATCATCTCTCCCATGGAGTATGAGGAAGCAAAGAAGACCTACCTCAGCCAGCTTGAAAACGTGGCATCCCGTGCCGCCGATCTGTTCTTCGACCTGGCGCTGGCAGAACAGAATATGGGTATTGCCGAAATCAACTATGAAAACTCCGATACCCTTTTCCGCATTGCCCAGGGAAGATATAATATCGGAACCATTGCCGAGAACGAACTTCTTCAGATGGAACTGAGCTTTCTGAATGCCGGTACGCGGCTTAACCAGGCAGGCATCGACCTTCAGCTGGCTGAATTTCAGCTGAGGTCGTTCCTGGGTTTCAATGAAAATGTGAGGATAGAGCTCATACTTCCCAATTCCGTTCCCGCACTCGAAGTAGATGTGAATCAAGCCATTGCACTGGCCAGGGAAAACAATCCCGAGCTGATCAGCCTGGAACGTCAGCTGAGAGAAGCCGAACGCGACGTGGCCCAGGCAAGAGCGCAAAAAGGCTTCAATGCCGACCTGTTCGCCACCTTCGGACTTACACAACGTGCAGACGACCTCCCCGGAGCATATACCGACCCGTCACAGCAGCAACGGGTACAGATTGGATTTTCGGTTCCTATCATGGACTGGGGCCTCGGAAGGGGCCGGTATAAAATGGCCCAGAGCAGCCAGGAACTGGTTCGTACTACCGTGCAGCAATCGTTCAATGATTTTGAGCAGAATATTTTCCTGAACGTGATGAATTTCAATCTGCAGGATGACCAGGTGCAGATTGCCGCCAAAGCCGACACCATTGCACAGAAACGGTACGATGTGAGTAAACAGAGGTATCTGATCGGGAAGATCGACGTGCTGGATATGAACGTGGCCATGGAAGAGAAAGACGTGGCCAAAAGAGGATATATTTCCGCACTGCGGAATTTCTGGGACTCCTTTTTTGCCATCAGGCGCCTGTGTCTGTATGATTTTATAGAAGATAAACCGCTGGAGGCTGATTTCGAAGCCCTGGTTGAATAAGTCATACAGGAAACCGGTTTCGCCCCGCACATTATTAAGAAGAAGAGATAAACGATACAATCAATTTATATAGTTAATTATTTTTATATGTTTGAAGAATGTTTTATTTTGCAGATGTCAGATCTGTAAAACATTCTCCATGAGCAGAAAAATAACCGTTATTGGGGCCGGCAATGTGGGAGCCACCTGTGCCAATGTCATCGCCCACAAAGGACTGGCCAACCAGATTGTACTGGTAGATATCAAAAAGGGCATTGCGGAAGGCAAAGCCCTGGATATGTGGCAAACGGCTTCCGTGAACATTTTCGATACCAAGATCACAGGAGTTACCGACGATTATCTGGCTACACGAGGCTCCTCGGTCGTGGTGATTACCTCGGGCATTCCACGCAAACCGGGGATGTCGCGTGACGACCTGATCCATACCAACGCCGGCATTGTGAAAGAGGTGACGGAAAAAGCCATCCGGTATTCACCCGATGCTGTGATCGTGGTGGTATCCAACCCGCTCGATGTAATGACCTATGCAGCTTACCTGGCAGCCAACAAAGAGTCACGCAAAGTGTTCGGCATGGCCGGCATACTTGATTCCGCCCGGTACAAGTCGTTCATTGCCGATGCACTGAATGTATCACCCCGCGACATACAGGCTCTGTTGCTGGGGGGGCATGGCGACACCATGGTCCCTTTGCCCCGCTATACCTCAGTGGGAGGGATTCCCGTTACCCAGCTGCTGGGGAAGGAGGAAATCGAAAAAATTGTTGAAAGGACCCGCAAAGGCGGAGGAGAACTGGTACAGCTTATGGGGACATCAGCCTGGTATGCCCCCGGGGCCGCCGCTGCGCAGATGGTGGAAGCCATTGTGATGGACCAGCACAGGATTTTTCCGGTATGTGCCGGACTGAACGGGGAATACGGACTGGAAAATATTTTTATGGGGGTTCCTGTGAAACTGGGCCGGAACGGCATTGAGGAGATCATAGAGATCGAACTCAATCAGGATGAAAAGAAATTGTTACAGGATTCTGCCCGCTCAGTGAAAGATGTTATGAAAGTACTCGACAATATGAACCTGTTTGAAGGAGCCCACTGCTGTGAGTAACCTGCTGTAAAAGAACCTCCCTGTTAACCCTGAATATTGTATCTTTGTTACTGCCTGGTATGCACCAGGGGATGCAGCTGTCCGGATGGTGGAATCGGTGGTGAGAATCCGGAAAAGGGTGTTCCCCGTATGTGCACGCCTTACAGGGAATACGGCCTGAAGGATACTCACCCGGGAGTTCCGGTGGTGCCGGGGAAAAACCGCATTGAAAAAATTATCGAGCTGAAACCGGACAGGGATGAATATACCCAGTTGCACCGGTCTGCCCGGGCCTTGAGAGAACAGATAAAAAACCGGATGAGCCCGATATTTTTTCTCCCGGTGAAATGTGCGGCGAAGCCGTTTGATGCCTGTACCGTGCCGCACTCTGACTCTTTGCCCCGAATCGGATTCATTATTATTTCCTGACCGGTTCATTCCGGGACTTCTAAAAAAATATATTATATTTGCGCGTCCGTAGGGGAACTGAAATAATTCTGAATCAATAATTAAACAAGAAAATGCGTAACAGAGGTGCTATCTTAGTTTTTGCCATCACCCTGGCCCTGGTCAGCCTGTACCAGTTATCTTTCACGTATGTGACCAACAAAGTCAGAAAGGATGCGAAGGAATATGCACAGGGCAACCTGGAGAAGGAAATGTCCTATCTCGATTCCATTGCCGGCCTGCCGAAAAGCCAGTGGAGTTACCTGGGCAATACTTTCCGCGAATGCCAGGAAAAAGAGATCAATCTCGGGCTCGACCTGAAGGGAGGAATGAACGTAATCCTGGAAATCTCCGTTGTGGATATAGTCAGGTCACTTTCTAATTACAGTACCGATACCACCTTTACTAAGGCCCTTTCTCTGGCGCAGGAACGACAGCGTAACAGCCAGGAAGATTTCCTGACCCTTTTCCAGGAGGCTTTTGAGGAAACTGATCCCAATGCCAGCCTGGCCGCCATTTTCAACACCATGGAACTGCGCGATCAGGTATCGTTCAATTCCACAAATGATGAGGTGATGCGGGTGCTGAGAGATGAAACCCGCGATGCCATTGACAATGCATTCAATATCCTCACAACGCGTATTGACCGGTTCGGTGTGGTGCAGCCCAATATTTCCAGGCTGGAAACCCAGGGCAGGATCCTTGTGGAACTGCCGGGGATCAAGGAGCCCGACCGGGTGCGGAAATTATTGCAGGGCTCAGCCCGACTGGAGTTCTGGGAAACCTATGAGAATGAAGAACTTTATCCGTATTTCCTGGAGGCCAATACCAAGCTGAAAGAGATCCTCGATGCCGAGAAGGCTTTGAGCAGGGATGAGGAAACCGCAGAAGCGACAGAAACCCCCTCCCTTCAGGAGGCGCCAACCGTTGAGGCGGTAGTCGAGGAAGCCGATACCGGCGCTCTCTCACTTCTGGAACAACTGGAAGCCGAACAGGAGGACCTTGATTCGGCAGCGATTTCCCAGGAGCTGATGGAAAATTACCCCCTGTTTGCCGTGCTGAACCCGAATACAGCCGGCGACGGACGCACCCTCCTGCCCGGCTCGGAAGTAGGATATGCCCATTGGAACGATACGGCCCAGGTGATGCGTTACCTGAACATGCCGCAGATCCGTTCCATCTTTCCCAGGGATGTGCGGTTTTACTGGGATGTGAATCCCATTCGCGGCGATGAAACAGAAAGCTGGTATTACCTTCATGCCATCAGGGTTACCAGCCGTGACGGGCAGCCACCGCTCGACGGGGATGTGATCACCCAGGCCAGGGCGGAATTTTCACAGAACCAGGGGAACGCCGAGGTCAGTATGAATATGAACGCTGAAGGAGCCCGCGAGTGGGCCCGCTTAACCGGGAACAATGTGGGTCGCCGTATTGCCATTGTGCTCGATGACCTGGTGTATTCATCCGCCGTGGTGCAGGGCGAGATCAAGGGCGGTGCCACCTCCATTACCGGGAATTTTACACTCGACGAAGCCCGTGACCTGGCCAATATCCTGAAATCGGGGAAACTGCCGGCTCCTGCCAGGATCATTCAGGAAGCCATTGTAGGACCCTCACTCGGGCGTGATGCCATCAGGGCCGGTATGAATTCCTTCCTGATTGCTTTCGTGGTGGTCCTGTTGTACATGATGTTCTACTACAGCCACCGTGCCGGCCTGGTGGCCGATATAGCCCTTCTGTGCAACATATTCTTCCTGATGGGCGTACTGGCCTCCCTCGGGCCGGTACTGACCCTGCCCGGAATTGCAGGTATTGTATTAACTATTGGTGTTTCGGTCGACTCCAATGTGCTGATTTTCGAAAGGATACGTGAAGAATTGCGGGCCGGTAAGGGCATGCGCCTCGCCATTGCCGACGGATACAAAAATGCCTATTCAGCCATCATCGACGCCAACGTGACATCCCTGCTTACCGGAATCATCCTGTACGTTTTTGGTACCGGCCCCATCAAAGGGTTTGCCACCACCCTGGTGCTGGGTATCCTTACTTCCCTTTTCTCGGCTATCTTTATCACCCGCCTTGTGTTCGAGAGAAGCCTCGACAGGAATACCAGACTCAGCTTTGCTACGCGTATTTTTGATAAAATACTGCAAAACCCGAAGGTGAACTTTCTGGGAAAAAGAAAGGTGGCCTATCTATTATCCGGTGCCATGCTCCTGGTCTCGGTTATTTCTCTGTCCGTAAGGGGATTGAATGCCGGCGTGGACTTTACGGGCGGTCGGAATTTTGTGGTGAGATTTTACGAACCGGTAAATACCGCCGAAGTCCAGGCTTCCCTGGCTGATGTCCTGCACGAAACTCCTCAGGTGATCATCTACGGATCAACCGATATGGTGAGAATATCCACCCAGTTCATGATCGACAGCGTAGGGGATGATGTCGACCGGCGTGTGGAGGAACAACTGTTTACCGGACTGCAACCCTTCTATCCCGAAAACTTTACACTGGAAGATTTTACCGCCCAGTCGGCTGATAAAGAAGTGGGATTGATGAGCTCCCAGATGGTGGGCCCCACCATTGCCGATGATATCAAGATACAGGCCGTGTGGGCCATCCTGTTCTCCCTGCTCGCCATTTTCCTGTATATCCTGATCCGGTTCCGGAACTGGCAGTACGGACTGGGGGCCGTGGTGTCACTGGTGCACGACAGCACCATTGTGCTGGGCCTGTTCTCCCTGCTGTACGGGCGGATGCCCTTCTCACTGGAGATCGACCAGGCTTTCATTGCCGCCATCCTCACGGTGGTGGGGTATTCAATTAACGATACCGTGATTATTTACGACCGCATCAGGGAATATGTCGGCCTTTACAGGAAACGGGAAAGAGGCGAGATCATCAATGCCGCCCTGAACAGTACCCTTACACGTACCATGAACACCTCACTGACCACCCTGGTGGTATTGCTCTCCATCTTCCTGTTCGGTGGCGAGGTGATCCGGGGCTTCATTTTTGCCCTCCTGATTGGAATCCTTGTGGGAACCTACTCCTCCTGGTTTGTGGCTACACCCATTCTGTACGATACAGTTGGAAGAGCCCGGCTGAGAGCCAAAGCCAGAGAATAAACACAATAAAGGAGACCCGGCAGAACCGGGTCTCCTTTATTGTTAACAACCTGTCTGAATCTTCATTATATTTGTGGTGTATATGACAGGAACTATGAACGCTATTGTATGCTTTATCAGCGGCCAGGAAATATTCATTATTTTCGTGGTGGTCCTGCTGCTTTTCGGTGCAAAAAAAATACCCGAAATTGCCCGGGGCCTGGGCGAAGGCATGAGGGAATTCCGGAAAGCTACGGAAGATATCAAGCGGGAAATCAATGAACAATCTGAAGATATTTCCAAAGATATTGATGAGTTCAAAAATACCCTGAATAAATAATGCAAGCGGATCCATTTCCTTCCTTCTGGGTTCCGGGTGTGGATTCATGGCTTTTGTAACATCCGGAAAGTATGGGAGATCTGTTTTCTTTGTTACTGGGACTGTTTCTGCTTTTGATCAGCGGAGAATTTCTGGTGCGGGGAGGAACGTCTCTGGCCCGGAATTTCAGGGTTTCTAACCTGGTGATCGGCGTAACGGTGGTATCCCTGGGTACTTCCGCCCCCGAACTCGTGGTGAGCCTCGACGCAGCCCTTACCGGCCATCCTGCCATTGCCATCGGCAATGTCATCGGGTCCAATATTTCGAATATGGCCCTGATACTGGGACTCGTGGCGCTGATCCTTCCCATTCCTGTAAACCGCAATTCCATCCGGTACGACTGGCCCGTAATGATGCTGGCCGGTGTCCTGTTCTTTTTATTTATCCTGAACGGATGGCTCCAGCGCTGGGAAGGGATCCTGTTCTTCCTGTCTCTTATCGGGTTTGTTTCATGGTCAATTATCAGATCCCGCAAAGAGAACAACCACAGGAAAGTCAAACTTCCCCCCGCCGGCTATCGGGTATGGCCTTCTTTTCTGCTGGTGGCGGTGTCTTCCGTGGGCCTGGTATTCGGCGCCAACCAGCTGGTGAATGGTGCTTCGGGTATTGCGTTGCGCCTCGGGGTGAGCGAACATGCCATTTCCGTGACCGTGGTGGCCCTGGGAACCAGCCTTCCAGAACTGGCTACATCCCTGGTTGCCGCCATACGGAAAGAAATGGATATTTCCGTGGGCAACATCATCGGTTCAAATATTTTCAACCTGTTCGGCATCCTCGGGCTCACCGCCACGGTAAAGCCCATTCCCGTTGCCCGTGATGTGACCCCGGACGTATTGTGGATGCTGGGATTGTCCGTTTTGCTGCTGCTGTTTATGCTTCCTTTACGGAACGGAAAGATCAGGCGGTGGGAAGGACTGGTATTCCTTGTATGTTATGCTATATATGTGTATCTTGTTTTTATCCGTTAAAGGAGTCTATGATCAGGACAGAACATATCACCAGGTATTTTGGTAACCTGCAGGTGTTGAAGGGAATTGACCTGGAAGTGAACAAAAAGGAAGTGGTTTCCATTGTGGGAGCCAGCGGGGCCGGGAAAACCACCCTGCTGCAGATCATCGGCACCCTTGACCGGCCTACTGCAGGAAAAGTGCTGTACGACGGGCAGGATGTATTCCGGTTGAAGGACAGGCAACTGGCCCGGTTCAGAAACAGGCGAATAGGCTTTGTTTTCCAGTTCCATCACCTGCTGCCCGAATTTACCGCCCTCGAAAATGTATGCATGCCTGCATTTATAGGAAGAATCCCCCGGCGGGAAGCTGAAAACAAAGCCCGGGAGCTGCTGGCATTCCTTGGTCTTGAAAACCGGCTCGATCACAAACCCGCTCAGCTTTCAGGGGGAGAGCAGCAGAGGGTGGCCGTGGCACGTGCCCTGATTAACAATCCCGATGTGATCCTGGCCGATGAACCTTCGGGTAATCTCGACAGCAAGAACAAGAAAGAACTGCACGAACTGTTCTTCGATCTGAGGGACCGGTATAACCAGACCATCATCGTGGTCACACACGACCAGGAACTGGCCCACATGGCCGACCGCATGCTGACCATTCAGGATGGGAAAATCCTCTGATCCTCTTATGAAACCCGGCGGTATGAATGAGAACGAACTGTTCGATTTTCTGGAAGCCAAATCAGCAGAGTACAACCGGCCGGATTTTATTGCGACCGATCCCATTGGTGTCCCCCATCGCTTTACCGATCCACAGGATATTGAAATCGCAGCTTTCCTTACCACTGTCCTGGCCTGGGGCCGGCGAAATACCACCATCCGGAATGCCAACCGGTTGATGGAACTGATGGGCGGGGCTCCGTATGAATTCCTGAAAGAAAGCCGGGAGGAGGATTGGGGCCGGTTTTTTACTTTTGCTCACCGTACTTTCCAGCCGGCCGACTGCCTGTTTTTTCTTCGCTCCCTCCAACGAATGGTGAAGGAACAGGGAGGGATAAGGCAGGTATTTGTAAGGGGTTTTCGCCGAAACGGCAGGGTGGACGATGCCATCCGGCATTTCCGCCAGCAGTTTTTCAGGCAGGGTGCCCCCGCACGAACCCGCAAACACCTGCCTGATATTGACCGGGGGTCGGCCGCCAAACGCATCAATCTGTTTTTACGGTGGATGGTGAGAAGCGATGGAAGGGGAGTGGATTTTGGCCTGTGGGAAGAGATACCGGCTTCTTCCCTCTATATTCCCCTTGATGTGCATACGGGAAACGTGGCCAGAAAACTCGGACTCCTGAAACGAAAACAAAACGACTGGAAAGCCGTGGAAGAACTGACCGGGAGGCTGAAGCAGTTCTGCCCGGAGGATCCGGTGAAATATGATTATGCCCTGTTCGGAACAGGCGTTTTTGAAAAATTTTAACTGAATCCATTATGGCCAATCCCTGGTTCCGCTTCAGGCAGTTTACTGTGTGGCAGGATAAGGCAGCCATGAAGGTAACCACCGATGGTGTATTGCTGGGAGCCTGGGTGCGTGTTAATGCAAATATGAGCCGGGTGCTGGATGTGGGTACGGGAACGGGCCTGCTGGCCCTGATGATTGCCCAGCGCTGCAGCGTTGCAGTGGATGCCGTGGAAATCGACCCCCTTTCTGTGGAACAGGCAAGGGAGAACATAAACCGTTCGCCCTGGCCGGAAAGGATCAGGATCGTGGAAGGTTCATTCCAGGAATATGTCTCTGCCACGGAAAACCGGTACGATCTGGTGGTCAGTAACCCGCCCTATTTTTCCGATTCCCTGAAACCCGCCAGTCCGGCAAAAGCCAGAGCCCGGCATGCAGGAAACCTTTCCCGGGAAGACTTGCTGGAAGGAGCCCTGAAGGTGCTTAAACCGGCCGGCCGGCTTGCTGTGATCCTCCCGGCAGCACAGGCCGGCGCATTTGAATTCATGGCCAGGGACAGGCACCTCTATGTTATCCGCCAGTGTGAGGTATATCCTCTGAAAGACGGGGAACGGGCATGGATGTTGCTGGAACTCTCCCTCCGGCCCCGGGCAAGGGAAAAGGAAACCCTGGTGATCAGGGACGGGGACTATACCCCCGAATACCGCCTCCTTACCGGTGAATTCTACCTGAAATTTTAGGGATTCATCTGATAAAAGCATCAGCAGCCTAAGGATTTTTTTGCCTGCTTTTTTCATCCCTGAAAAAAGCAGGTCGTTCGCCATGGGGTGGCGAACGAAACCGGCCTGCGGGGTGGGGTAAACGGTTTATCAGACACAAAGTATTATACTGCCGTTATTTTTCT
>JBNGDI010000025.1:0-51613 GCA_049975425.1 Bacteroidales bacterium | reverse complement strand
TTACGCAAAGCCCGCAAAGAATCCGCCGAGCGCCCTGAGACTTTCCGTTTCATCTGATGCAATGGTTTAAAAAATGATCTTTCGTTGAATAAGAAAAGAAAAAGGGAATGCGGTACAAACGGAATGTCCTCATAGTCAATCCACTCCCCCTCTCCATTACTCCATCACTCCCTCACCGGAACAGGCCTCTGAGGGTTCTATGAGAAAAACAAAAAGCAAAAAGTCACGGGCTGACAACCGGAGAGCATTCCCGCAATATTTCCGCCACCGGCGGGAAATTATTTGAGCACAATTTCCTCAACCAGCTCCTCTCCCACTTTTCTGTTCAGGGCAGAGACCAGGGAAGAGCGGATCATCATCAGCTCGTTTCTCACCACCGAAGAGGTTAGCTCCACATACAGTTTTTTGTTCCGGATGTAGAGTTTTTTGGTACGTTTGGCCACGGTTTTCCCCACCACCTCCTCCCAGGCGCCGATCAGCTGCACTTCCCTGAGCTTCCGGCCGGTTACACTGTCTTTCAGCATTTCACGGATAATCTCTCCGAGCGATTGTATATGGGAACGTTTCATTTACTGTGATATCAGCCGGACCGTATCGTTGATGGTAAATATCCTGTAATCTGCCGGAATTTCCTTCAGGATGCCCTCCAGGTGTTCGAGATTGGTATCGGTAATAAAGATCTGTCCGAATTCCTTTTCCGACACCAGACGGATGATCTGTTTCACGCGGTTTTTATCGAATTTATCGAATATATCATCCAGGAGGAGGATGGGCAGGTTCCCGCTCACCTGGTATATGAAACCAAACTTGGCCAGCTTCAGGGCCACCAGGAAAGTTTTCTGCTGCCCCTGCGAACCGGTCCTTTTCATGGGATGTTCGCCCAGTCCCAGCCACAGGTCGTCCTTATGGACCCCTCCGGTGGTGTACTGCACTGCCAGGTCCTTCTCACGCCTTTCCCTGAGGAGCTCATCCATTCCCTTTTCATGCAGTTGCGATTCATACCTCAGTTCCACCTCCTCCTCGTTTCCCGAGATCATGGCATAATATTCCCTGAACAGGGGCATGAGGTCACTGATAAATTTTACACGGGTCTGGTAAATGGAAGCGGCCAGGGGTATCAACTGCTTGTCCCACAGATCGATGGCGGCATGGTCGGTTTGCCGTTGACCGGACATTTGTTTCAAAAGGATATTCCGCTGGGTAAGGGCACGGTTGTATCGCATCAGATTATCAAGGTACACCCGGTCGTACTGGCTGATCACACTGTCCATGAATTTGCGCCGCTGGTCGCTTCCCTCGGTGATCAGAGCACTGTCGGCCGGTGAGATCATCACCACCGGCATATACCCGATATGGTCAGCCAGCCTTTCGTACTCCTTGCGGTTCTTCTTGAACTGTTTTTTCCGGCTCTTCCGGCAGGCACAGTAGAGGTTTTCTGTTTTCCCGTCTTTTTCCACATCGCCCTGGACAACGAAAAATTCTTCCCCGTGCCGGATATTCTGACTGTCGATGGGGTTGAAAAAACTCTTTGTGAGCGACAGGTAATGAATAGCATCCAGGAGATTGGTCTTCCCCACCCCGTTGTCGCCCACAAAGCAGTTGATGCGATGTGAAAATTCCAGTTCAGCCTGTTCATAATTTTTAAAATGGACCAGCGCCAGGTTCTTCAGATACATACCTTCATCTCTCTTTCACTGTAAAAGTAAGAAGAAAAATGATTCCCTGAAAAGCAATTTGACCGTGCAGCGATTTTCATCCAATTATTTCAATAAAATGGCAGAAAGCATTACATTTGCCAAAATTTTCATTCAGGAAAAGTATCCATGGCAAAGAAAAAGAAAGAACCTGCACGCGACGGACTGCACGACATTGAAAATGCGTTGACCCGGACAGAGCAGTTCATTGAAGACAACCAGAAGATCATCACCACCGTGGTGGCCGTAATTGTGCTGATGGTTTCGGCATATCTGGGATACAGGCGTTTTATACATACTCCACGCAACCAGGAAGCCATGGCACAGATGTTCATGGCCGAAAGATATTTCGAAGCCGATTCGTTCAACCTGGCTCTTTACGGTGACGGTAATTATCTGGGATTTCTGGATATTATTGACGATTACGGAATGACCCGTGCCGCCAATCTGGCCAGCTATTATTCAGGCATTTCATACCTGCACCTGGGACAGTACGAAAACGCCCTGGAGTACCTGAAAAAATTCGAATCGAAAGATGAAATGCTGGGGCCGATCTCGCAGGGAGCTATCGGAGATGCTTACCTGGAACTGGGAGAAACCCGCGAAGCCATTGATCAGTATCTGAAAGCAGCCCACATGAAGGATAATCCCTTTCTCAGTCCCATTTACCTGATGAAAGCCGGTCAGCTGCTGGAAGAGGAAGGCGATTATGAAAAGGCCCTGAAGCTGTACCGGGAAATCGAGACCAAATACCCTGAATCGACGGAAGCCAGGGATATTGAAAAATTCATTACCCGGGCCACCCTCCATCTGGAGGAATAAGGCATCGGTCATAAAATTTCACAAACCCTGTTAACATGGTAACCAGGAAAAAGAATGTCCCCGATCCCGATGCTTCCACCCTGGCCATGGCAGGCGAATTTTCCTTCGGCATTGTTGTAGCCGAATGGAACCGTGACATCACCGCTTCCCTGCTCGAGGGAGCCCGCAACGCCCTGATCAGAGCCGGGGTAAAGCCCGAACAGATCATAGTGAAATGGGTGCCCGGCAGTTTCGAACTGACCGCCGGCGCCCGTTATATGGCGGAATATACGGGAGTGGATGCCGTGATATGCCTGGGATGTGTTATTCAGGGAGAAACCCCTCACTTTACTTACATCTGTCAGGGAATTACATACGGCATTACGGAACTGAACCTGCTGTTCGATCTTCCTTTCATATTCGGCGTTCTTACCACCCTGAATACGGAACAGGCCCGCGAACGGGCCGGCGGAAAGCTGGGCAACAAAGGTGAGGAAGCCGCCATCACGGCCCTGCGGATGGCGCAGCTCCACCGGGAACTGGAAGAACAGCTCCCGGATACGGAAGAACTTAACGAAGAAGAACTGCTCTGACTGAACCGGTCAAACCTGCCGGTAAGGCTGTTTTTCGTAATTTTCGGCAACCATGTTCCGCACCTACCTGAAAATAGCCTTACGAAACCTTTACAGATACAAAGGGTTCACACTGATCAACATTTCCGGCCTGGCCATTGGTATGGCCGGCTTCATCCTGATCACCCTGTATGTGGCTCACGAACTGAGCTACGACAAATTCCACCGGCATGCGGAACAAATCTATCGCATCGGTCTGGATGCCAGGCTGGGCAGTGAAGAATATGTCGGTTCCAGCACACCCGGGCCTCTGGTCCCTGCCCTGGTGGAAACCTATCCGGAATTCATAGCAGGGACCCGGTATGAAACCGACGGGGAAAAGCTGGTGACCGTTCTGCCCCCCGGGGAAAATCCAAGGCCTCTGCAGTTTATCGAGGAAAATTTCTATTACGCCGATTCAGGGTTTTTCAACATATTTTCCCTGCCCCTTCTGCAGGGAAATCCCACATCCGTATTGTCTGCTCCCCGATCGGTTGTACTTACCGAATCGATGGCCAGAAAATATTTTGGCGACAGGGACCCTGTGGGTCAGACCCTCCGGATCAACAATCAGGATGAGTACACGGTTACCGGAATATGCACCGATATCCCCACCCACTCACACATGGATTTCGATCTGCTGGCCTCTTACTCGACCATTGACAGCGGATCACGCCGGAACTGGGGCAGCAACATGCTCGATTCGTACGTGCTTTTACAGGAAGGCACCCACCCCGATTCGGCTGTATTGAAAATGAATAAGCTGGTCGCCAGGTATTTCGGGCCCATTGTGCGGGAAGTCATGGGCATCAGCCTGGATGAATTCCATGCATCGGGCAACCGGTACTTTTTTTTCCTGGAAAATGTACGCGACCTGCACCTGCGCTCGGAAGCAGAATCAGAATCCTCCCGCAAAATGAGTGAGGTATCTGTGTATATCCTCTCGCTGATTGCCCTGCTTATTCTGCTGATCGCCTGTATCAATTTCATGAACCTGACCACCGCCCGGTCGCTTACCCGGTCGCTGGAAGTGGGCATGCGCAAGGTGCTGGGCTCTCAGCGAAGCGAGCTGATCCTGCAATTCCTCACCGAATCCGTACTGATGAGTATGCTGGCGCTTTTGCTGGCCGGACTGCTGGTGGAACTGATCATCCCTGAATTCAATAACCTGACCGGTAAGGACCTTTCCCTTTCCATTGCACAACACTGGAGGAATCTCCCCCTGCTGTTATTACTGGGCCTCATGGCCGGGCTGGTTTCGGGCATTTATTCCGCCCTGTTCCTGTCTTCTTTCGAAACCATGAATGTGCTGAAAGGCAAACCCCGTTCGGGCCGGGGAAGCCTGCGGTTCAGAAGCGGACTGGTCATTTTCCAGTTCAGCATCTCCGTTTTTCTGATCATAGCTACCCTCACCATTCACAGCCAGATCAGGTTTATTCGTGAAAAGGACCTGGGATACAACCGGCATAATATGGTGGTGGTGGAACGGGTGCATGAAATGGGCGATCAGTATCACAGCTTTCTGGAGGAAATTCATAAGATTGCGGGGGTGGCGGGAGCCACGGCTTCGACCACTATTCCCGGAAAAGAAATGGACGGGAACGGGATTATGGTGGAAGGTGCCCGGGTAAGTACGATCCATATTCTGTCACGTCTTCCTGCCGACGAAAATTTCCTTTCCACATACCAGGCCAGCCTGGAAGAGGGGCGTTATTTCAATCCGCAGCTGGCAGGTGATTCCATGGCCATGGTCATTAACCTGAACACCATCCGTTCATTCGGTATACCGGAACCGGTGATCGGCAGAAACCTGACAGAGCCCACCGGGCAGGATGCCGAACCCGTTCTCAGGCCGATCATCGGCATCATAGAAAACATCCATTTCCAGTCGGTCCACAGTCGAATCAGACCCATGGGGATTGAATTCCTGGGCAACAGGCTGCCGTCATATATCTCCATCCGCATCAGGCCGGATGACAGGATCAGCACCCTGAAAAAAATCGAGGATGCCTGGACCCGCCTGATGCCCGACCAGCCGTTAAGGTACAGCTTCCTGGACGAGAACCTTGAAAGTATGTATCGTACGGAGAGGAAAATGGGAACGGTCTTCCTGATCTTTTCCCTCCTGGCCATTTTTATTGCCTGTATCGGATTGCTGGGGCTTGCTTCCTTTTCGGCAGAAAGGAGAACCAAGGAAATCGGGGTGCGTAAAGTGATGGGAGCCACGGGAATGCAGATCGTTCTGCTGCTTACGAAAGATTTTTCCCGCTGGGTGGTTTATGCTAATTTTCTCGCGTGGCCTTTTGCATACCTGTTTGCAAGTCAGTGGCTGCAAAATTTTGCCTACCGCATAGCCGTGCAACCAATGCATTTCGTGCTGGCAGCCCTGCTGTCGGTTCTGATTGCCCTGGGGACCATATTGATCCGCGCTCTCCGCTCGGCGGTGCAGAACCCGGTAGATTCGCTGAGGTATGAATAAACCACCTGAATGCAACAGCATGAATGCAGCTCTGCAGTGTAACCGCATCCGGTGGTTCGATGAGAATGCTCAGTGGATATTAAGGAATGTAACCGGCAGGACCTACTCTTCGTCTTCGTCGTCAATCTTCACATGGCCCCAGTTTTCCCCTCGGCGGATCCTGTTCAGTTGTGTATGGGTAATGCCGAACTCCCGGGCAATTTTATAAAGGGGATTTTTCCCTCGTTTGATCTTTTTCTTCAAACGGATCACCTGGCTTTCCGTTAGCTTGGCATTGGTAATTTTCCCTTTTCGTTTGGTAATCCAGTTCGGATTGATCCGCATATGCGCCACCATAGTTTCCCGGGTAACCCACTTCAGGTTGTCAATGCGGTTGTTGTCCTTCCGAAAATCAAGATGGATGACATATTTCTGAAGGGCATGTTCCTTTTTCAGAAACATCTTGGCAACCAGCCGGTGGATCAGAATAGTTTTCCGGTTATTCTTTCCCCAGAAAGTATACACCGGATAACCTTTTACCTGCGGGGGATTGATCATTTTCCATTCGCCTTTTTTGGGATCCCATCGCCGAATCCTTCCAAAACTGGACAATTCGTACTTTTTCTCCCCAAAATCGACATCTTCAAATACCACAGGTTTCCAGATTTCTTCAGAGTATTCCATACCTCAAGGAAGTTTTTGCAGCTTATTAATTTCGTTTTATTAACAAATATACGTAATAAATAAAGCAGGTTGTACTTATAATCATTCTAAATAACAGACTTTTTTTGCAATTTTTCTTAAATTAAAGAATAATTCAGGGAATTTACTGCATACGATTGCATGAAAGTATGAAAATATACAAAATTTTTATATTTTATACTTATATGAAGTTGAAATCTCTTTTCCCCTTCACATCAAGAAACCTTCAAAAGCCGCCGGCTTAATTTCAGGAATTACCTGTTCGTGCAGCAACCAAAGGCCTGATTGTCTTCCGCTCCGGTAACTCATGAACCGAGGCATTCACGCATCATCTGCATCTTCACATGGTTCTCGTCGCCAATCATCAGGAAAAACTCTTCCAGGTATCCGGCAACATCCTCCCGTTCCCTTTCTTCCAGCAGCTCGAAAGAAGAGATCATCTGCATAATAACCGGTTTTTTTTCATAAAAAAAATCAAAAAAGCGGAGAAATTCCTGTTCCTGCAAACATACTCCCATATATTTTCTCTCCCTCACCGTTGCAATGCCCAGGTCCTTATGCGGAATGGCATAGTGTGCATTCACCAGACCGCAATAATCAAAATCATACGGTACGGGCACTGGTCGCATAATTTGTTCATCCTCAGGACCAAGGATTTCCACATTGTGCTGTTTTATGATACTCCAGTCGGTATTGCCAATCATATACTGGAACAGGGCAAGGATCTGGCAATTTTCATAATCGGTTTTCACAATGGATATTTCCTGCTTTTCCAGAAAACGTCCATTCAGCCTTTTCTCAATCTGTTTCTCCGATTCGATCAGGAAGGCATACCGGATGACCGGCTTCATCCTTCCCCGGCTGTCGACATATTCCACCTGCAGCAGGCGGGTTCTGAAGCTGTTATCGGTCAGCAGGTTGTACAGGCGGTAGGCCAGGTATTCTTTCAAAAGATATTGTTCGAAGTTACCGGCCGCCCGGCAGTGCGTTACCATTTTCATGGCAGGTACCGGCGGTGATAATGTATCATTCTTTCCGGAAAAGCTGATGCGGATAGGCGGGAAATCACAGTAGCTTTTTCTGAAATTGCCACGGGTACGGATCCTGACCTTCTTTTTTACCGTTTCCCCGTTTGTTCCCGTAAAGGAAAGAACTGCAGGCTGGTATTTTTCCCTTGAGCGGGTTCGCAAAAACCGATGCCGGTCGAATTCCAGCCTGATCCGTAATACTTCATTCAGGTTTCCCGGATCATAATCACAGAAGCTGAAATAATCGGTGAGTTCAGTTAAGGGTTCGGGGCAAAGGTCAGAGGGCAGTTTCTTTCCAGGGGCAACAGGAAATATCGTACCCAGCAGCACTACAATCAGGCAGCCTTTCAGATTAAGCATACTCACGTGGCAATTTCTCCCACACCCTGCAATACAAATTTGGGTTTATAGGGAAAATCATCGATCATTTTCCGGTTGGTGATGCCGCTGAGAACAAGAGCCGTATCAATCTCCGATTCGATCCCCGCTACGATGTCTGTATCCATGCGGTCGCCGATGATCAATGCATCCTCCCTGCGTACCCCGAGTTTCTTCAGGGCGCTCCGCATCATCAGCGGGTTGGGTTTTCCCACGTAGTAGGCTTTCTTTCCGGTTGCAATCTCAATGGGAGCGATCAGGGCTTTGGTTGCCGGCACAATGCCGCTCTCGCTGGGGCCGGTGGTATCGGGATTGGTCCCGATAAGCCGGGCGCCGTTCAGCACCAGGTTAACGGCTTTTTCGATCTTTTCATAGCTGTAAGTCCGGGTTTCTCCCACCACCACATAGTCGGGGTTCACACTATTGATGGTATAACCCACATTATACAGGGCATTGATCAGTCCGGCTTCTCCGATAATGTAGGCGCTGCCGCGGGGGCGCTGGGAGGCCAGGAACATGGCGGTGGCCAGGGCGGAGGTATAAAACACCGAACGTTCCACTTCAATGCCCATGCGGGCCATTTTTTCCTGGAGTTCGCGGGGAGTGCGTTCGCTGGAATTGGTGAGAAAAAGAAAAGATTTCTTTTCCTTTTTCAGCCAGTGAACAAATTCCTTTACTCCGGGCAGCAATATATCTCCGTGATACAGCACCCCGTCCATATCGGAAATATATCCCTTCTTTGATTGCAGATGCGGTAAATGTTCCTTTCTCATAGGCGTAATTATTGAAACAAAAATATAAATTAATCCATAGAATCACTGTTCTCCTGTTACTTAATCAGGATATTTTTACAAAATCCGCTGCACAGAATCCGTTCCCCATGAATCATTTCTCCGGGATCATCCCGGTATTCTTCATGATACTCCTGCCCCGCAGCATCTCCTTTTGGATTTTTACCAAAAAGAATTAGATTTAAGGCCGGCATATACGATCTGTGTCAGAAAACACCGGACATTACAAAAACCATTGTCATGAAACATACCCCGATCGACCGTCGCCGTTTTGTGCGATACTCGGTTGCCGGAGGGGCAGGATTTCTCCTGGCTCCCTACCTGTCGTTTGCCGGACCTCAGCCCGATAAAAAGGTCAACCTGGGATTGATCGGCGTGGGGCTGCGCGGCAGAAACCACCTGAACAACCTGCTGAACCGGGAGGATGTCGTTATCTCCGCTATTTGTGATATCGACTCTGCGGCTCTGGCCAGGTCACAGGAAATGATCCGGGTTGCCGGCAGGGAAAAAGCGGCAGAATACACCGGGAGCGAGTTCGCTTTTGAAAAAATGCTGGAAAGGGACGATCTGGAGGGTGTGATCATCTCCACTCCCTGGCTGTGGCACACCCGGATGGCCGTTGCCGCCATGAAAGCAGGCAAGTATGCCGGCGTAGAGGTATCGGCAGCCAATACCCTGGAAGAATGCTGGGACCTGGTGAATACCTGGGAAGAAACGGAAATCCCGGTCATGATACTGGAAAATGTATGTTACCGGCGCGATGTAATGGCAGTTCTCAATATGGTTCGGCAGGATGTCTTCGGAGAGATTGTACACTGCCGATGCGGTTACAGGCACGACCTGCGGGAAGTGAAATTCAACCCGGGGGTGGAATTCGGCGAAAAAGGAATAGCCGAGGCCCGGTGGCGTACACGGCATTCCATTTTCCGGAACGGCGATCTCTACCCCACACACGGGGTGGGTCCCGTGGCCACTATGCTCAACATCAACAGAGGGAACCGTTTTGTATCGCTGGTTTCCACGGCCTCCAAGGCCAGGGGGTTGCATGACTATATCGTGAGGCACCCCGAAGGCGGTCAGGATCACCCGAACGCCTCAATACGATGGAAACTGGGGGATGTGGTCACCAGCCTCATCACCACCGCTATGGGAGAGACCATCCTGGTAACCCACGACACCAACCTCCCCCGCCCCTACTCGTTGAATTTCAGCATACAGGGAACCAGAGGTGTGGCAGATTTCGATTACCATACCCGCAGAATATACATCGAAGGAACCAGCCAGCCGCATACCTGGGATGATATGAACCACGAATGGCTGGAAAAATACGATCATCCCCTGTGGAAAAAATACGGGGAATACGCTTCAGGAAGCGGCCACGGGGGGATGGATTTCTTTGTTGACCATGCTTTCGTTGAATCGGTAAAAAGAAAGGTAAATCCTCCGCTGGATGCTTACGATTGCGCCGCCTGGAGTGCCATCACTCCCCTGTCGGAGGTCAGCATCGCCAATAACGGTGAGCCTCAGGATTTCCCCGATTTTACCAGAGGGAACTGGATCAAAAGAAAACCGGTTTTTGCCCTCGACGATGAGTATTAAATCCCGTATCCCACGTCTGTACCACCGGAAGAATTGTTATAACTTACTCAACCCGACATGCAACTGAACACACTCGACTGGACCATTGTTGGCATATTTTTCCTTATTGTGCTGAGTATAGGCTGGATTGCCTCGCGTACAGCCGGGAAAGACACCACCCAGTTTTTCCTGGGCGGAAGGGGAATGCCCTGGTGGCTGCTGGGAATATCCATGGTGGCCTGCACCTTCTCGGCCGATACCCCCAACCTGGTTACGGGTATGGTGCGTGAAAACGGGGTGGCCAAGAACTGGGCCTGGTGGGCCTTTCTGATCACCGGCATGGTTACCGTGTTTATTTATGCAAAACTATGGCGCAGGTCAAATGTCATGACCGACCTGGAATACTATGAAAAACGCTACAGCGGGAAGGCAGCCGCTTTTCTGCGCGGTTTCAGGGCGGTGTATCTGGGGGTTTTCTTCAATTCACTGATCATGGCAACAGTCACCCTGGCAGCCATTAAGATAGGAGCGGTAATGCTGGGGCTGAAGCCCTGGATCACTGTGGCGGGCGCTTCCACCATTGTGGTGCTCTATGCAGCCCTGGGCGGACTGAAAGGGGTGATCTGGGCCGATTTCTTTCAATACAGCATAGCCATGTTCGGGGCTGTTCTGGCCGCGGTGGTGGCCGTAAAACAGCCGGAAGTGGGCGGTTTGTCTGAGTTGCTGCAGCACCCGTCCCTCAGCGGAAAAATGTCATTCCTGCCCGATTTTTCCGAACCGGCTGTTCTGATCCCCCTGCTGATCATTCCCATTGCAGTCCAGTGGTGGGCCGTCTGGTATCCCGGCGCCGAGCCGGGCGGTGGCGGATACATCGCCCAGCGCATGCTGGCTGCAAAAAATGAAAAAAACGCCATCGGGGCCACCCTGCTGTTTAACTTTGCCCACTATGCCCTGCGGCCCTGGCCCTGGATCATTGTGGCGCTGGCTTCGGTGATCATCTACCCCGACCTGGCTTCCATCAAAGCCGATTTCCCGGCCATTACCGATAATTTTCTGAAAGACGACGTGGCATACCCCGTAATGCTTTCCCGGCTCGGACCCGGATGGCTGGGGCTGGTAGTAGCCTCGCTCATAGCCGCCTACATGTCCACCATCGGCACTCACCTCAATTGGGGTTCGTCTTATGTAGTCAACGATTTTTACCGCCGTTTTGTGCGACCCATGGCTACCGAAAAAGAACTGGTACTGATAGGACGCATATCCACCTTGTCCCTGATGCTGATTGCAGGAATCATCGCACTGTTCTTCCTTCAGGATGCCACCCAGGCATTCAACGTGCTGTTGCTGACCGGTGCAGGGTCGGGACTGATCTACCTGCTCAGGTGGTTCTGGTGGAGGATCAATGCCTGGACCGAGATTGCCGCCATGATCTTCGCCACGACAGCCGCCATTGTACTGATCTTTTTTGTGGATAACCTCTGGCTGGCCAATACATTCAGCGGTATCTACCCCCTGCCGGAAAATTACGCCGGAATGGGAGAAAAAGCCCTTTCCGGAACGGTTTTCCCAATCAAGCTTGTTCTGGCTGTCATCTGGACAACCATCGGTTGGGTGGCAACCATGTACCTTACCCGTCCCGAAACCACCGATACTCTGAGGCAGTTCTACCTGCTTACGCGCCCGGGAGGGCCGGGTTGGAAAAAAATGGTGGAACAGGCAAGAAAAGACGGATTTCCCGTAGATGAAACCGACCGGGGGAAACCCTGGGAAATGCCTGTTCAGATCCTGTGTGTTTTCATCGGGTGCGTGGTGATCTATTCCAGCCTGTTCTCCATTGGAAGTTTTGTTTATCTGAAACCCCTGCAGGGCATACTGCTTGCCATGGTTTCCGTGGCAGGCACGGTGTTTCTGTTCAAATCGTTCTCCAAACTGCGGGCCACCTGAACCTGACACGAATAACCTGATATGGAAAAAAAGGAGTTCCTCCATGACGTGCTCAAAAAATTCAGGCTTCCCGGGGCGGCCACCCAGCCAACTCCTTACGGAAAGGGGCTTGTAAACCGCAGCTATGTCTTTTCCTGCCACACCGCCGGCCGGGACGAACGTTTTCTCCTTCAGCAAATCAATACGCATGTTTTCAGGGAGCCCGAAAAGGTTATGGAAAATATCCTGACGATCTCCCGGCATATCCGGAACCGGCATATCCGGCAGGATTCCGCAGAGATTAACGGGCAACTGATACCGGAGCTCATACAGGCAACCAATAACAATTATTATATCCAGGATGATGAAAACCGCTACTGGAGGATCTACCGCTTCGTTGAAAACAGCCTGGTGCTGAATGAGGTAGGCCATCCCGGCCAGGCATACGAGGCAGCCCGGATGTTCGGAAGATTCTTCAGAGAACTGGCCGACCTCAATCCGCGATCCATGCACCTGACCATACCCGGATTCCACGATCTTTCCCTGCGGTTTGCCCAACTGGAAGAGGCTTTGAAACGGAATCCTTCCGGAAGGAAAGCAAGCTGCGGGAAAGAAACGGAAAAAGCCATGGCCTGCCGCCACCTGGAAAAAGAATTTATCAGTCTGGTTCGTGAAAAAAGGCTTCCCCTCCGCACCACCCACAACGATACAAAAATCAACAATGTGCTGCTGGATGAACATACCGGCAGAGGACTGTGTGTTATTGATCTGGATACTGTCATGCCCTCATCCGTGCTTTCCGATTTCGGAGATATGATGCGCACCTTCGTCCCTTCCTCCTGTGAAGAGGAAACCGATACGGAAAAAATCATGTTCCGTTTGCCGGTATTTGAATCCATGACGGGGGGATTTCTTTCGGAATGCGGAAAATTGTTAACTTCAGCCGAGAAAGAATTCCTGGTTTTCGGGGGAAAAATGATGACCCTGATGCAGGGCGTCCGTTTCCTCACCGATTATCTGAACGGCGACATATACTACGCTACGGAAAGGCCCGGACAAAACCTGCAAAGGGCGCGGAACCAGCTGAGGGTGCTTGAGCTTTTCACGGAACATGAACAGGTCATGCACAACCTGATCAGGACGATATTAAAATAAAGATTTCTTAAACTGATAGATGATGAAAACCAGCTTAACTACTCTGTTTCTCGCCATCCTGCTCACCGGTTTATCAGGACAGGAAGCACCCCACTGGGAAAATCCCGCGGTCGTTGCCATCAATAAAGAAGCGCCGCGGGCCACTGCCATTCCGTATGCCGATATGAACTCGGCTCTGGAACAGGCACCGGAAGATTCGCCCTACTACCTTTCCCTGAATGGGAACTGGAAATTCAAATGGGTTGAAAAACCGGCTGACCGGCCGGAAGGGTTTTTCCAGCCCGGATATGATGTAAGCCAATGGGATGAAATACCGGTCCCTTCAAACTGGGAACTCCAGGGTTACGGCATCCCCATTTATGTCAACAGCGCCTATGAGTTCAATCACCGCCCCAATCCACCGGATATCCCCCATGATTACAATCCAGTAGGCTCTTACCGCACCACTTTCCGGATACCCGACACCTGGGACGGCCGGCAGGTTTATATCCACTTCGGAGCCGTAAAATCGGCCATGTATTTGTGGATCAACGGGCAAAAAGTAGGATACAGCCAGGGAAGCAAGCTGCCGGCTGAATTCAATATCACCCCTTATCTGAAAGAAGGGGAAAACATCCTTGCCATGGAAGTTTACCGCTGGTCGGACGGATCATACCTCGAATGCCAGGATTTCTGGAGGATCAGCGGGATTGAACGGGATGTTTTTTTGTTCTCCACTCCTGAATACCATATTCGTGATTTCTTTGTCAAAGGAGATCTGGATGATCAATACCGCAACGGTGTGCTGAAGCTGGATGTGGAACTGGTGAACCATCATCCCAGATTAAGGGGAAGAAACCTTCAGGTGCAATATGTGCTGCTTGACGACAACCGGAATATAGTGGCAAAAGAAACCTTATCCGCCGGCCTTCACGAAAAGGAAACCAACCTGTTGCAGGCGGAAACGCATATAGAAAACATCCGGGCCTGGACGGCCGAAACACCACATCTGTACACCCTGGTTATCAACCTGCTCGACAGGAAAAACCGGCCCGTGGAGTCGGTTACCTGTAAAACCGGGTTCAGAAAGGTGGAGATCCGGAACGGCCAGTTGCTGGTAAACGGGAAAGCCATACTGATCAAGGGAGTAAACCGGCATGAGCACGATGAATTTACCGGCCATGTTGTCTCCCGGGAAATGATGCTGAAAGACATTATGCTGTTCAAACAAAACAATATCAATACGGTTCGTACAAGCCACTATCCCAACGATCCATACTGGTACAGCCTGTGCGACGAGTATGGTATCTACGTGATCGACGAAGCCAATATCGAATCGCACGGAATAGGCTACCATCCCGACCGGACCCTGGCCAACAAACCCGAGTGGGAACTGGCCCATCTGGAAAGGATCCGCCGGATGGTGGAACGCGACAAGAACCATCCTTCGGTCATCATCTGGAGCATGGGCAATGAAGCCGGCAACGGTGTGAATTTCCAGGCAGGCTATAACTGGATAAAGGAACGCGATCCCTCCCGCCTCATCCATTATGAAAGGGCAGGCATGGAATGGAACACGGATATCTATTGTCCCATGTATCCTCCCATTGAACGTATTGAAAAATACGCGCAGGAACATTCCGACCGCCCCCTTATTATGTGTGAATATGCGCATGCCATGGGCAACAGTACCGGAAATTTCCAGGAATACTGGGATGTGATTGAGAAATATCCCGTTTTGCAGGGAGGATCCATCTGGGACTGGGTAGACCAGGGCCTGGCCAGGTATACCGACGACGGCAGGAAGTTCTGGGCATACGGAGGCGACTGGGGGCCTGAAGACGTGCCCAGCGACAACAATTTCTGTATCAACGGACTGGTATCACCCGACCGGAGTATTCATCCGGGATTGATCGAGGTAAAGAAAGTATACCAGTATATTGGTTTCGGACCGTTCGATGAAGAAACCAATACCCTTCAAATCACCAACAAATATGATTTTACCGGTCTGGAAAATTTCGATATCCGGTATGAACTGACAGAAAACGGAATTGTGGTGGCTGACGGCACAATCAGAGCACCGGAACTGAATCCGGGAGAGTCGGCTGATCTTGCCCTCGAACTGCCCGAAACAAAGACCCGGCAGGGAGCGGAATATTTTTTGAACCTGTATGCGCTTACCCGCGATTCCGTCCCTCTGATACCAGCAGGATACGAACTGGCCCGGGAACAGATTCCCCTGGACCGGTATGTTGAACCTGTGGCTGAAAAAAGGGGCACCTATCCCCCGCTTAGAGCCGGAGGCAATGAGCAGGTACTGCTGATCAGCAGCGACCGTTTTGCCGTGGGATTTGACCGCATCAGCGGGAAAATGGCTGGATATACCTACCGGGGAAACATCCTTTTCAGGAAAGGGCCCGAGCCTAACTTCTGGCGTCCGCCCACCGACAATGATTTCGGAAACAACATGCCCCGTGAAATGGGCATCTGGAAAGAGGCCGGGAAGAAGGCACGGCTGGAAAGTTTCGGATACACCAAAATCGACGAAGGGCACATCCGGGTGGATGTACTGTATGCCCTCGATGCAGTGGGATCGGTATGGAAAACGCGTTATGACGTCTATTCTTCGGGTGAAATTGATGTAACCAGCCATTTCCTGCCGGGACGCGACGATCTGCCCGAATTGCCCAGGCTGGGAATGACCATGGAACTGCCGGAAGGATTCGAAAACCTGGAATATTTCGGACGAGGGCCCCATGAAAATTACTGGGACAGAAAGACCAGTGCTTTTGTGGGAAGATACCGCAGCACTGTATCCGACCAGTACTTCCCCTATATCAGTCCCCAGGAAAACGGGAACCGGACCGATGTACGATGGATCGCACTTTTCCGTGAAAACGGCGACGGTGTGCTGTTTATGGGGAAACCGGTGATGAGCCTGTCGGCTTTGCATTACACAATTGAGGACCTGACCCAGGAAAGAAGGGGCAGCATGCACACCATTGACCTGGAGAAGAAACCCTTCACTACACTCAACATCGACCTGCAGCAGCGGGGTGTGGGCGGGAACAACTCGTGGGGGGCCAGACCCCTGGATAAATACCGACTGATGCCGGAGGAATATTCCTTCAGCTTCCGTATCCGGCCGTTTACAAAGGAAGAAGGTGGGTTTAAAACACCTGGTAATAAAGAAGATGAATAAACCGGCTAACAGAAATTATTGCTGCCTTCTGCTTATAATCCATCTTCTGAAAAACGGATCATCCATTTGATAGGAGGCATTTTCCTTGATGAGGATGCCCCTGCTGGTCAGACGTTGTAAACTGCTGAACACAGTACTGGGTGCCCCTGCTCCGAATTGTCCCCTGAATTCTTCAGATAAAGGGGAAAGGGTACTGAGTGCCATTCCTGTGAGCACAAGCCTATCTGTACGATTGAAGGTATGCCATAACCGTTCATAATCGTTGTCATGGTTCCGGATGATCCCATCGGCAGCCGTTTCAACCATACCGGATTGAAAACCTGTCGTCTTAAGCAGCTCCCACACATTGAATGCAAGTTGCTGTGTATAATACGGATGGGAACCGGTTATTTTCAGTACATCTCTGGAAAGTATTTCAGCTTTATCGGTCATTAGTCCGAACCGCTCCAACAAAAAATCCCTGAATTTTACCTCCGGAATTTTGCCAAGCAGGTATAATGACCCAAAACGGTAAAAGGCAGAATTTTTCTTTTCAAATATCTCTCTCAGCATCGATTCACTGCTTCCCATAAAAATATAATTGATATTCTTATGGTTCTGCATAATGGAACGCAGCATCCTGTCGAGCCCGGGATTGATCCGGAATATCTCCTGGAATTCATCCAGCACGACTTTTATCCGGTCTTTTTCAGTCCCCAGTTTCTCGATAAGTTGCAATACATCTTCCAGCGGGGTCAGGTCTTTTGATCCCGGTTTGAATGATATCTCGGTTTCACCGGTCACCGGATGGATCATAACGGTAGGAATGATCCTGAATGACCTGATCTTTCCTCTTAATTTCTGGAAAGGGAAAATCCGGTATATCCTTTTCAGAAGCTGGGAAGCAAAATCTTCTTCCGATACCACCAGCTGGAGATCCAGGTAAATATACCGGGAACCTGTCTCACCAAGGATTTTTTTGATCAGGCTTGTTTTTCCAAATCTTCGCGGACTAATAATGATCAGATGGTTCGCCCCCCTGAGGTATGAGCCAATCTGCTTTATTTCTTTTTCCCGGTCGGTGAAGTAAATACCGTCAACCACCGTTCCAAACCGGAATGGATTTGCCAGGGCATTCATACGATTCTTTTCGTTTCGAATATTTTCGCATACAAATATACCATAAATTAAGGAAAAGAAAAAAACACCATTGTAATAGTGACATGTTCTATTCGAACCATGCTCTCCCCTGCATAATTCAGTTTTTTTCACGACCTTTGCGGAACATTTCCGCCGGCAGATTGTTGGAAAAAAAAAGTACAGGAGAAAGGAGGAATGAATTCACTTCATAATACACTGGTCAGCAGAATACAGGCAAAGGTAATCGGGGTTACCCACCTGACACAGAATGCCTTTATTCTGCGCATGGAAAGAAACGGAATGGAATTCCGGGCCGGCCAGTATGTCACTATCGGTTTTCCCGGGCAGGTCACACGCCGGGAGTATTCCATCTACAGCGGTGAACAGGATGATTTTCTTGAAATACTGGCCCTGGGGGTTCCGGAAGGTTCGTTCAGCCGGCAGCTGCAGCAGCTGAAACCCGGGGCTTCCCTGCAGATGGAAGGACCTTTCGGGTATTTCACACTGCCGGAAAATGACCACGCAAAAGAAACATTCGTCTTCGTTGCCACGGGCACGGGAATTTCTCCCTTCCACAGTTTTGTCCGCACCTGTCCCGGGCTGGATTACCACCTGCTTCACGGAATCGCCACCATAAACGATGCCTACCAGGCTGAAGATTATGATCCGGAAAAGTACACAGCATGCACCTCACGCGACCGCAGCGGAAAATTCTACGGCCGGGTAACAAACTATCTGAAGCAACACGACCCGGTACCGCATGCGGGTTATTATTTTTGCGGAAACAGCCGGATGATCCATGACGCCATGGACATACTGGCAGAAAAGGGAATAGACCCTGAACAATTTCACACCGAGGTATATTATTAAATATGTCAGTGAAATACCATATCATCACCCTGGGTTGTCAGATGAACCTGTCTGATACCGAACGGGTACGTTCCGTACTCGATCACATGGGTTATGTATGGACGGACAACGAGGAGGAGGCCGGCCTGCTGGGGATCCTGGCCTGCTCGGTGCGGCAGAAAGCCATTGATAAAGTATATACCCGCATACACAAATGGAACCAGTGGAAAAACAGGAAAAATCTACTGACCTTTGTGTCGGGATGCATGCTGCCGGCCGACAAAGAAAAATTCCTTAAACTGTTCGATCTGGTATTTACCATGAACGAACTGCCGGAGCTTCCCGACATGATCAGACAATACGGTGTAGTCACCCCGGCCGGACTGCAAAGGAAGGATACTGCCATTCAGAGTAAAACAGCGCCTGATCAGGTCCCTGCCCTGTTCGATTTGCTGAAACACGATCCCCCCACCAGGGAAGAGATCGACGCCATTCAACAGGAAAGAGGAGTGATGGACCGTTTCTGGGACATTGCCCCAAGCTATGCTTCTTCCATTGAAGCATTTGTTCCGATCCAGAACGGATGTGACAAATTCTGTACTTTCTGTGCCGTACCATACACCCGGGGCAGGGAAGTTTCACGTCCATCAGGGGAAATTCTGGCTGAGGTTAAATACCTGATTGATAACGGATATCGCAGCATTACCCTGCTGGGGCAAAACGTCAATTCCTACGGCCTCGACAGGAAAGGCGAAGAACTGAGTTTTGCCGGGCTCCTGGATGCCATAGGCAAAATGGGGGATAAATCGGGGAAAGAGTTCTGGGTGTATTTCACTTCCCCGCATCCACGGGATATGGGAGACGATGTCATACTGACCATTGCAAAATACAACTGCCTGGCCAATCAGATACACCTGCCCCTGCAGTCGGGCAGCGACCAGGTGCTGGTCAGGATGAACAGGAAACATACGGTGCAACGATACCGGCACATTGTGGAACAGGTTAGAAAGCTTCTTCCGGAAGCCACCCTGTTTACCGATATCATTGTGGGATTCACCGGCGAAACCCGCGAACAGTTCGAAGAAACACGGAAGGCCTGCGCCGAGTTCAAATACAACATGGCCTATATTGCCATGTACTCCCCAAGGCCGGGAGCAGTCAGTTCCCGCTGGGAAGACAACGTTCCGAAATCCGTAAAAAAAGAACGCCTGCATATTCTGAATGAAGACGTAGCCCGGACTGCCCTGGAATGGAACAGGAACAACCTGGAGGGATGCACGGTGAAAGTGCTCGTAACAGGACACGACCGGAAGGGATTCCTCTCAGGGCACACAGAGGGAAAGATCGTGGTGAGGTTACTCGGGGGTAAAGAAAGCTGGATCGGCCGCTTTATGGATGTTGAAATCACATCGGTCACGCCATTTTCAGTGGCGGGTAAAGCGGTAAATGTCAGGCAAAGGGTACCGTCATGAACCGAAAAATTGCATTCAAAACCCTGGGCTGCAGGCTGAACCAGTATGAAACCGAAGCCCTTGCCTCGGAATTCCTCCGGAAAGGGTACGAACTGGTTCCTTTTAACGAAAAAGCCGATGCCTATGTGATCAATACCTGTACGGTTACCAACCAGAGCGATCGTAAATCAAGGTATGAGATAAACCGGGCAGCACGCAGGAATCCTTCGTCGGTAGTAATCGTCACCGGCTGCATGGCCAACAGTGCAAAGGAGCAGCTGGAAAGGCAGGGGAATATTACCTACGTAGTGGATAATGAACACAAACATGCGGTCTTTTCCCTGCTTGAAGCACATTTCCGGGGAGAAACGGCCCGTCCTGATACATTCGATAAAGATATTTTCGGGTTCGGCCTGGCCGAAAAGACCTTCCATACCCGCAGCTTCATCAAAATACAGGACGGATGCGACAATTTCTGCACATTCTGCATTATTCCCTTTGTGCGCGGCAGGGCTGAAAGCCGGCCGGTGCAGAAAATCCTCAGCAACGTAAAACAGGTTGTCGCCCTCGGCTTCCGTGAAGTGGTCCTTACCGGGGTAAATATCGGCAGATACGATTTTGAAGGCACCCGCTTCGAACAGCTTATTGAAAAAATCCTGGATATTCCGGGTAATTTTCGTGTCCGTATCTCTTCCATGGAACCCGAAGGATTCACCGAACGTTTCTTCGGTCTTTTTGCACACCCGAAACTAACGCCTCACCTGCACCTTTGTCTGCAGTCAGGATCAGACCAGGTACTGCTGCGAATGCGAAGAATGTATACCGTTTCACAGTTTCTGGGAATGATGGATCAGATCAGGGCCTTCCACCCCGACTTCAATTTCACCACCGATATCATGGTGGGATTTCCGGGAGAGACCGATAAAGATTTTGAACAAACCTGCCGGGTGGTGCAAAAAGCCGGATTCAGCCACGTACATACTTTCAAGTATTCGGTCAGGAAAGGCACCCGGGCGGAAAGGATGAAGGGACAGATACCGGAAAAGATCAAAACCCAACGCAGTGAGATCATCAGAGAAATTTCCGCAGAAAACCGGATCAGGTATCTGCAATCTATGAAGGGAAAAGAACAAACCGTACTGACAGAAAAAATTTCATCCCGCACAGGGCGCGGGTACGGTGAACATTACATACCGGTTGAACTGGATCTTCCCGGAATAAAACAAAATGAATTCTACCGTGTTGTTCTCACAGGGGTACAGTACAAGAAGGAACCCCTTCTTACAGGGAAACCCCTTGAGGAAACATGGACAGAGAAACCAGACTAATCCGCACCGCCTTCCTGCTCAGCCTGTTTACTATTTTTTACAACCTTGCTGAAGGAATGGTTTCGGTTTTTTTCGGATTGGAAGATGAAACACTGGCCCTGCTGGGTTTTGGTATCGACAGCTTCGTGGAAGTGATTTCCGGACTGGGCATCGCCCACCTGGTATGGAGAATGAAGTACAGAGAGGTTGAGCAGCGCGACCGTTTTGAGCGTACCGCCCTGCGCATTACCGGCTTCAGTTTCTTCCTGCTGGCCGGCGGGCTTCTGGCTGGTTCCGGATTAAAACTTTACACCGGCGCTGTACCCCAAACCACCCTGCCCGGTGTAATCGTTGCCTCCGTATCCATTCTTACCATGTGGTTTCTGATGACTGCCAAACTGAAAGTGGGACTAAGGCTCCGCTCAGATGCCATTGTGGCCGATGCCGGATGTACCCGTACCTGTTTTTATCTTTCGCTTATTCTGCTTGTTTCCAGCCTGTTGTATGAAATCCTGCATATCGGTTACTTCGACATTCTCGGATCCCTGGGAATTGCCTGGTTTGCCTGGCGGGAGGGCACTGAATCTTTTGAGAAAGCCCGTAGCAAAACCCTCTCCTGTAACTGCAACAGGGATAAAACCTGTTAAAAAACATCTTTGCAACATTTTTCCGGAACAATCGTCTTCTCACTAAACCAACTTGATTACTGTTAAAAATATGTTCAGGAATTACTTCATTACAGCCTTTCGCCACCTGATCAGACAAAAAGGATTCACTTTTATCAATGTCACAGGACTGGCACTGGGACTTGCATGCTCCCTCATGATTCTTCTCTGGGTACAGGATGAAACCGGATTCGACCGGTTCCATGAACATCTTGATCAGATCTACCGGGTTGAAGAAGATCAGAACTATAACGGGGATATTTACCATGTCACCGTCACACCCTATCCTTCAGGACCGGTGTGGCGCGATCATGTACCCGAAATACAGGAAGCCGTCAGACTGGCCAGGATGAATGGAATGCTTTTTCAATACGGGGAAAAGGTATTCTTTGAAAACCGCATCCAGGCAGCCGATTCCACCCTCTTCCGTGTATTCACCTTTCCCCTGGAGGCCGGCAATCCCACCAGGGCCCTCACCGATCCACATTCTCTGGTTTTGAGTAGAAAAACTGCAGAAAAATATTTCGGTGAAGAAGATCCCCTGCAAAAAGTCATTCTGGTGAACGGGACACCCTTTACGGTTACCGGTGTATTAAAAGACTGGCCAAAAAATTCATCCATCGATTTCGACATACTGGTGCCGTTCGATATGACAAAGGAAACCGGATCCTACTCGGAGAGCTGGGGCAACAATTCCATATCGACTTTCGTCATGCTTGAAAAACATGCCGATATCGAGGCGGTAAATGAAAAGCTGACTGAAGTATACAAAAAACACTTCCCGGAAGGGACTACCCTGTTCATGGTTGCACCCCTGAAAAAAATGCATTTGTACAGTTACTTCGGTTTTGATCACCGGCCTACCGGAATACAATATGTCTATATTTTTTCGCTCATTGCAGCTTTTGTCCTGGTCATCGCCTGTATCAACTTCATGAATCTTTCGACGGCGCGGGCTACCATACGGTCAAGGGAAGTAGGAATACGCAAGGTACTTGGAGGAAGGAAAGTAAACCTGATGGCGCAATTCTTCGGAGAAGCCCTGATCATGGCCCTTATCTCACTGGTTCTTGCCTGGATCATTATGGCTTCCCTGCTCGATGTGTTCAATCAGCTGGCGGGCAAGGAAATTCAACTAAAAATGCTGTACCAGCCTGATTTTCTGTTGGGAATGCTGGTTATTACACTCATTGCCGGTATTCTGGCAGGTGCTTATCCTGCCCTCATGATGTCGTCGTTTAAACCGGTACAGGTCCTGAAAGGAGAAAGTTTCGGCGGAATGAAACGCGGCACCCTGAGGAAAATCCTGGTGGTGATTCAATTCGCCCTTTCCGCCATTCTGATTGTTGGCACCATGGTGGTATACCACCAGTTGAATTATATGAAAAGTAAGGATCTGGGATACAATCAGGAAAATCTTTTCTACGTGGGTTTACGGGGAGACATTAAACCCGCTTACGAAAGGATCCGGGATAATTTTCTAAGGAGTCCGGATGTGATGGGAGTTTCCGCCTCGTGGCACCCGCCCTACCGGATCGGAAGCAATTCCAGCGGGGCAAGCTGGCCCGGAAAACCGGAAGATTTTCATCCCCTGATCAGCATGAACGTGGTAGATTATGACTTTATCGAAACCATGCAGATAGAAGTTTTGGAGGGAAGAAGTTTTTCCAGGGAATATCCTTCCGATTACATGAACGACTCACTGCATACCGGTAATTTCATGATCAATGAAGAATTACTGAAAATTATGGACCTGAAGGAACCGGTGATCGGTCATCCCTTTCATTTCATGGGCGTTGAAGGTTCCATCATCGGGTTAATGAAGGATTTTCATTACCAGCCGGTAAACTCGGCCATTGAACCTCTTGCTCTGGGACTGGGAGCCAGCCAGTTTCACAGGTATATGATAGTCAGGGTCCGGCCGGGGAATCTGGAGAACACCATGAAAGAACTCGAGAAATTATGGGAAGAGAGCATTCCGGGGTATCCATTCGAATACCACTTCGTGGACCAGGACCTGGAAGCACAATACCGCAGCCAGTTACGAATGGGACAGTTACTGAAATATTTCTCGGTGGTAGCCATTCTGGTGGCTTCCATGGGGATTTTCGGTTTGTCTTTTTTCATGGCAGAAAGAAGAACGCGGGAATTCGGCATCAGGAAGGCCATGGGCGCCGCCCCGCGCAATATTGCCATCCTTCTCTCCCGCGATTTTACTATTGTGGTGGGTATTGCCCTGATCATCGGACTTCCGGTATCCTGGTTCCTGATGGACAAATGGCTCCGGAACTTTGCTTACCGGATAGAACTGGGATGGTGGATCATGGCGGTTGCCGCCCTCATCTGTTTTACTGTGGCCTGGCTCACAGTCAGCTACCATGCCTACAGGGCAAGCCGCACCCGGCCTGCCGATGCATTGCGGTATGAATAACAGGAAAATAAACAGGGAATCCGGGGGTGGAGCAAGAATATTCATTACCTGCTCCACCCCTGCCCGTCTTACAGAAAAAACCCGCAAATGCCGCCGAATAACTGCTCAACTCCCCAGGGTGGCCACCATCACAGCTTTGATGGTGTGCACCCTGTTCTCGGCCTGATCGAATACCACAGAAGCTTCCGATTCAAACACATCTTCTGTCACTTCCATGGATTCCAGACCGGACTTTTGATAAATCTCCTCACCCACTTTCGTTTCCCGGTTATGAAAAGCAGGCAGGCAGTGCAGAAACTTAACCTGAGGATTGCCCGTCAGTTCCAGGGTTTTTCTGTTCACCTGGTAGGGACGTAACAGTTTGATTCTTTCTTCCCATACCGATTCAGGTTCACCCATTGAAACCCACACATCGGTATACAGAAAATCACAATCTTTCACGGCTCCGGCCACATTGTCGGTAACAGTGACCCGGGCTCCGGTTTCTTTTGCAATGGCCCGGCATTTTTTTACCAGTTCAGGGGCCGGTTGTACTCCGGCGGGAGCTGCCGCCCTGAAGTCCATTCCCATTTTAGCGGCTCCAACCATCAGTGAATTGCCCATATTGTTCCTGGCATCACCCAGGTAACAGAATTTGATCCTGTTCAGCGGTTTATCGGAAAATTCCAGCATGGTTAAAAAATCAGCCAGCACCTGGGTTGGATGGAATTCGTTGGTCAGTCCGTTCCAGACCGGCACACCCGCATACCGGGCCAGTTCTTCCACTATGTCCTGTCCGAATCCCCTGTATTCAATCCCGTCGTACATACGCCCCAGCACCCTGGCAGTATCTTTCATCGACTCTTTATGTCCGATCTGCGTCCCCGAAGGGCCCAGATAGGTCACATGAGCCCCCTGGTCAAATGCAGCCACTTCGAAAGCACACCGGGTACGGGTAGAGGTTTTCTCAAAAATCAGGGCAATGTTTTTCCCTTTCAGGCAGGGTTGTTCGGTACCGGTATATTTGGCCTTTTTCAGGTCGGCAGCCAGATCAAGCAAAAAACGGATCTCGGCAGGTGTATAATCAAGTAATTTCAGAAAATGTCGGTTTTTCAGATTAAAAGGCATAACAATTCATTTTTTAGGGTTCATTCAGGAAGGCAAAAATAATGTAATTACAGCTAAATGTATTTTATTCTTAAAGGAAAATCCGTTCTTGCCATGATTCATCAATCCTCGTACTCCATGGTAATTTTGGTTCCGTATTTTTTATCTTCCAGCTTAAAAGCCTCTGTAATCACGCTTTTTTTTCCGCCTTTTTCCAGAAACTGAAGGCATGCATGGATTTTGGGGGCCATGCTTCCCTCGCCGAAGTGCCCTTCCTCCAGGTACTTCAATGTATCGGCATAATTCAGGAATTCTTTCACTTCCTGGTTGGGCTTTTTATAATGAATGTACACGTAGGGAACATCGGTCAGTATGTAGAATTCATCAGCCCTGATATGAGCAGCCATCAGTGAAGAAGCCAGGTCTTTGTCGATCACCGCCTCCGCCGGGCGTACATTATTTTCTTCATCATAATATACGGGCACTCCACCTCCTCCTGCCGCGATGACGATGTTACCCCGCAGGGCAAGCTCGCGGATGATATCCACGTTCATGATCTCGACAGGCCTTGGTGAAGGCACAACCCTGCGCCATCCTGTGATACCTTTTTTTTCTTCCTTGAATATCCATCCCTTCCGGGCGTGCAGGTCATCAGCCTCCTCCCTGGTGTATATCTTTCCAATCCTTTTGGTAGGATTCTCAAAGGCCGGGTCATTTTTGTCAACCACCACCTGGGTTACCAGGGTGATGATATTCTTTTTGATACCATGGTTTTTCAGCACATTCCGGAACATCCTTTCGATCATGTAGCCAATCCCTCCCTGGGAATCGGCCACACAGATATCCACGGGCATCTGGGCAATGCCGTACAGTTGCTCACCGGCATCGTTCCGCATCAGGATATTTCCCACCTGGGGCCCGTTTCCGTGAGATAGCACCAGGTTATATCCTTCACGCAATAAAAACACCAGGTTTTCAAGGGTATCTGTAGTATTCTGTTCCTGTTCCTCAATGGTCCCCGCCTGGTTATCACGTAACAGAGCATTTCCCCCCAGGGCAATAACCGCTAATTTACTCATAAACAAAACGTTATTTTTTAGGAAATACAAATCTACAACATTTTTCCCTTAAACCCGGTACAGGAAATATATGTTAAAGAATACCTTACTGTATTTGCCGTCCTGTTATTCAAATTCTTCCATTGATTTTTCTGCTGAAACTCCCGGTAAATTAAATTATTTCCTATTTTTATCACCTGTACCATATGAAGGACTTGTTAACCGGTTTATGCTCAGAACCAGCCAGATCATTCTGACAGTATTTTTTTTCCCGTTTCTGCTGGAATCGTGCGGACGTCTTCTTCCGGAAGACAAAATCCGCGAAGGCATAGTGGAATATGAAATTGTCTATCTTGAGAATATGACCAACAATATTCTTACCGACCACATGCCCAGCAAGATGACAATGAAATTCCGGAAGCATGATTCAAGGAACGAGATACAGGGATTTTTCGGTTTTTTTGAGCTTATCAATATTTCCGACCTGCAAATGGTATCCAATACCACCATGCTGAAAGTGCTCGACAAAAAATACTACTACATGGGAACTCCGCATGAACAGCCATGTTGTTTCGATACCATGGAGGGTATGGTGGTGGAATTCACGGAAGAAACCAAAGAAATCTGCGGGTTAAAATGCAAAAAGGCCAATATTCGCTTCCCCGAAAGGAATTCTCCCGCTTTTGTGGTTTATTACACGAATGAGATTCATGTTCAGCAACCCAATATCACCAATCCCTTCCATGAAATTGATGGAGTACTGATGGAGTTTGAAATATGGCTACACAACCTGCGTATGCGAATGTCGGCGTACAACGTGATAGAAAAGAAAATACCCGAAAAAGAATTCAGCATTCCTGCGGAATACCAGAGGATAAGTAAAAACGATATGGAACAGATAGTTCAGAATTTGTTGAACTAAATTTCCTGCATATTCACATTTTTACACCTCCCGAACCTTTATCAAATTCCTGTCATTGGGTCAAACTTTTATTAACTTTGCACGGAACCGATCCATAGGTCACTCAATAATACAATATTATCCATGACCCGGAAAAATGGGAACAGTAAAAAGAAAGAGAAACAGGGGGAAAGAAAATCCTTCCTGAAGGATGAGCGCTTTCAACTCGTGTGCGGTACTTTTCTGGTACTCCTTTCTCTGTACCTTTTTCTGGCAATGATATCCTACCTGTTTACCTGGAAAGCCGACCAGAGTTTCCAGTGGCTGGATATATTCTCAGGAGCGGAAGTCACGGTGGAAAACTGGTCGGGCAAGGCGGGGGCTTTTCTGTCAAATAAATTCATCCATCACTGGTTCGGGCTGGCATCCTTCACTTTTCCCCTGATGCTGCTGATTTTGGGTATGCGTTTCATGAACCTGAAACTGGCTCCTTTGGGAAAATCATTCAGGGTTTTGATGGTTTCCACCATTTTGTTTTCCCTGTTGCTCGGCTACCTGTTCGGAACGGGGTCAGGATGGCTGGGAGGCGGACCCGGAGGAAGCCACGGATATTTTGTTTCCGAATGGCTGAATGCATTTATCGGGAAAGCCGGTACGGCCTTCTTGTTGTTCGTGGCATTTCTTGCCTTTATACTCTTTTCTGTTCCGGGGTCGGCAAGAAAAATAATCACATGGTTCCACAAAAAGCCGGCTGAAGCGGAAAAAGTTACTGATGTTGAAAAAGCGCATGAACCGGCCGGTTCATTCGAAATACATTCGAAAACCGGCAAAGAAGGCGAAGATTCCGAAACAGAGGATGCTCTTCGCGAAAGCGAACCCGATATCCTGACCCGGGAAAAGGAAAAACTGCAGGAAGATCCGGATGTGGAAATGACCATTGAGAAAGCTGCTGCGGAAAGTGACCATAACGGGGAATACAATGCCCGCCTTCAGGATACATTCGACCCAACCCTGGACCTTTCCAGATACCAGGTCCCCCCGCTCAGCCTGCTTGACGATCACCGCTCGGGCAATTCCGAGGTGACCGAGGAGGAGCTGATCCACAACAAAAATAAAATTGTGGAAACCCTGGCCAATTATAAGATCCAGATTGACAAGATCAAGGCCACCATCGGCCCCACGGTTACCCTGTACGAAATTGTACCGGCTCCCGGTGTCAGGATATCACGGATCAAGAACCTGGAAGACGATATCGCCCTGAACCTGGCAGCTTTGGGTATCAGGATCATTGCTCCCATCCCGGGAAGAGGCACCATTGGAATTGAAGTGCCCAATCAGAAACCAGAACTCGTTTCGATGAAATCCATGATCCTTTCCCGGAAATTCCAGGAATCAGGATATGATCTGCCCGTTGCCCTGGGAAAAACCATTTCGAACGAGACATTTGTCATTGATCTGACCCGCATGCCGCATATTCTGGTTGCAGGAGCCACCGGCCAGGGAAAATCAGTGGGACTCAATGTGATCATTACCAGCCTTCTGTACAAAATGCACCCCAGTCAGCTCAAGTTTGTCTTCATCGACCCGAAAAAAGTGGAGCTGACCCTCTATTCCCGTCTGGATAAACATTTCATTGCCCGACTACCTGAATCGGAAGAGCCCATCATTACCGATACCCAGTCGGTTATCCATACCCTGAATTCCCTTTGCGCGGAAATGGATCAGCGCTACTCACTGCTGAAAAAGGCACAGGTAAGGAATATCAAGGAATACAACAAAAAATTCACCGACAGAAAACTGAATCCGGAAAAAGGACACCGGTTCCTGCCCTATCTGGTGCTGGTGATCGATGAGTTTGCCGACCTGATCATGACCGCCGGCAGGGAAGTGGAAACACCCCTTACGCGGCTGGCCCAGCTGGCCCGGGCCATTGGCATTCACCTGATCATTGCCACCCAGCGTCCCACCACCAACATCATCACGGGAGTGATCAAGGCCAACTTCCCCGCCCGGATCGCTTTCCGGGTAATGTCCATGATCGATTCCCGGACCATTCTTGACAGTCCGGGAGCCAACCAGCTGGTGGGAAGGGGAGATATGCTGCTCTCGTTCGGCAGCGATCTCATCAGGCTGCAGTGTGCCTACATTGATACCCCGGAAATCGACCGCATCACCGACTTTATCGGCTCACAGCAGGGATATCCGTCGGCCTTTCTGCTTCCGGAATATGAAGATGCTTCACCGGGCGATAACGATTATGATGCAGGCGACCCGGAAAAACGTGATCCGCTTTTCGAAGAGGCCGCCCGCATGGTGGTGATTCACCAGCAGGGATCTACTTCTCTGATCCAACGCAAATTGTCCATCGGCTATAACCGGGCGGGAAGGATCATTGATCAACTGGAATCGGCCGGAGTGGTGGGTCCCTTTGAAGGGTCCAAGGCCCGAAGGGTTCTGATACCCGACGAGTTCAGTCTGGAACAGTTTTTGAGAAATAATCTTCAGTCATAAAACATTAATCATGCTGAAATCGATCCTTATCACTGCGGGAACGATACTGTTCCTCTTTCCTTTGGCTGTGGCTGCCCAGCAGGACCCGCAGGCCAAAGCAATCCTCGACCGGATGGGTGAAAAAATGGAACAGTACGGGACCATACACGTCCGCTTTTCGGTCACCACTACCGACAGGCAAAGCGGAACAGAAGAAACCCGTGAAGGAGAATTAACTGTGAAAAAGGAAAAATACCTCCTGAATTTTCTCGATACCGAATCGTATTTCGACGGAGAAACCCTGTGGAGTTACCTGCCCGATGTAAAGGAAGTATCCGTTACCGAACCCGATCCGGACGAAAGCTTTTTCTTCAGCAACCCGGCCAGGTTGTTTTCAGGATATGACAAAGAATACAAATACCTTTACCTGGGAACGGATCCTGAAACCGGCCATGAAATCATCGACCTGGTTCCCATGGAACTGAACAGGGAATACTCAAGGATCCGCATCACGGTCGATCCTTCCTCCTACCATATCTCCACCGCCTATTACTACGGAAAGGACGGGATTCATCACCTTCTAAGGATCAAATCACTGGAAGACGCCGATGTCCCCGATTCCTTTTTTATTTTCGATCCGTCCAAACACCCGGATGTGGAAGTGATCGATATGAGATTCTGATCAGCAAACAGATCAGCACCACGCAATTATCAGCCGCCTGCCCGCCCGTATGAAAAGAGGGGCGGGGGTACACGGTATTTATTGCCATTGCATAGCGTATTATGCATCAGTCGTTCGGATATTCGATCCGGGCATGATAAATATTGGCCAGCCTTTCCTTGAGTATTTCCCTGATAATACGAATATCCCTGAAGGTAATGTCTGCATTGTCAAACTGTCCTTCACTGATCTGGTAATCCAGAATCTGGTCAACCAGTTTATGAAGACTTTCCCTGGTTACATCTTTCATACTTCGTGAGGCAGCTTCCACCGAATCGGCCATCATGAGGATGGCCATCTCGCGTGAAAAGGGTTTGGGTCCGGGATAGGAAAACTTGTTGGTTTCCACCATGTTTTCAGAATACTTTCTGATATAGGAACGGTAGAAATATTGAACTTTGGTGGTTCCGTGATGAGTCCGGATAAAGTCGATTAACTGAACGGGAAGGTTGTGTTTCCGGGCAATTTCCACCCCTTTTTGCACATGACCTATGATCACCCGGGCACTTTCTTCAAATTCCATATTATCATGAGGATTTGCTCCGTTATTCTGGTTCTCGATAAAAAAAATGGGCGAATCCATTTTCCCGATATCATGATACAGAGCACCGGCACGTACCAGAAGGGTATTGGCCCCAATTTTGGTGGCAGCCGCCTCGGCCAGGTTGGCTACCTGCAGCGAATGCTGGAATGACCCGGGAGCTTTCTCGGCCAGTTTACGCAACAGAGGCTGGTTTGTATCCGACAGTTCTATCAGGGTGGCATCGGAAAGAAACCCAAACACTTTCTCAAAAAGATAGATCAGAGGATAGGTCAGCAGGATCAATCCGCCGTTCCCTGCAAACCACAGATAATTGATCCCTTCAATCTGCCGGATATCTCCTTCCTGAATAATCCCGATGCCCGAGTAAACCAGTACATAGGTAAGGGTGATCAGCAGGGCTGAAAGAAACAGCTTCCCCCTCCGGTAGGTATTTGTAAGGGAAAAGATGGCGGCTATCCCCGCCATGATACTGAGAAATACAAATTCAAAAGCATTGGGAGCAAGAAATCCGATAACAAGTATGGTAACCAGGTGTATGAAAAGTGCCAGCCGCGAATCGTAGAAAGTACGTATCATAATGGGCAGGATAGTCAGCGGAATGATATAAATGTTTATCCGGCTGTATCTGATGCTCAGGGCGCTGATCACAACAAAAAACACCACCAGAAAGAGGATAAAGGATAACTTGAGATAGTTCTGCAGAATTTCTTTCCTGAAATTCAGCAGAAAAAGAAATATTACAGTAAAGGCCACAAATACAAGCAGAAACTGCCCGGCCAGGATCATAAACCTGTTGGCCATTGCTCCAATCCGCTTTTCATACTCTTTCCTGAGAGACTCCAGTACCCTGTATTCGTAATCACCCACCAGTTCTCCCCGGGAAATGATACGCATACCCTGCTGAACCATACCCTCAGTCAGGGAAATATCTTCAACCATGCTTTGCATTACCCGGTTGGTGGTAACATCATCATACGACAGGTTGGGTTCAATAAACTGGTCAAGGTCAAGGTCCAGAAAGAACCTGAAGGCTTCTCCCTGTTCCCCTTCTTCCCCGTATAATTCCCTTGCCTGCTCAATAATGTATTCATAGGCCCCTTTCTGTGTAAATACCTGCTTGTAATCCACATTCTCCGCCACCTTCCCTTTCATCACCACAATCATGTCGTCGGGATTGTTAACCCGGTTGAATACTTCCGGAATACTGACAATGCCTTTTGAATAAATATATTCGAGCCAGTACTTCCCCTTTACACGGTATTCTGCCCGTAACCTGTTTATCCTCCTGTGCAGGGAAGATTGTGCAGGCAGGGACGAGGTGTCTTCCACCCCGAATGTTTCAGCCACATACTGTCCCCATACCTCGTCGAAATGATCATCAAAGCGTGAAAGCTGAGCCAACATGATGGTACTGTCGAATACAAAATAAGGTTTAAAATCCTTAAAAATACTGTCCTTTTCTGCTGCCAGTCTGGCTTCCGATTTGTATATGGGAAAGTCGTAAGGAGCAATCAGCACATCGTGCATCCATGGTTTCCCTTTCTGGAATTCATATCTGAATTTGCCTTCCCTCGGGAAAAAATACACCACAATCACCACACTGACCAGGAACATCAATCCTTTTAAGATCAACGATGAATGACTGAGTAAAAATCGATAAAGCCTTTTCATAGGGACCGTATGGTTTCGAAACCCTGCAAAGTTAGTGATTTTATCTGTCACCTCCTTTTATCCTTATGAAATACAAAACAGTACCGGCAGATTTTCCCCGCAAACATTCCGGCATCCGGATTTTCCCGGATTTTCGCTATCTTTACGGAAAGAGAACAAGAAGCCTGTTACGCATGACTGAAGGACTACCCGTCACCTCCCTGGTGCCTGTGAGAAAAATGCCGTCTGACAAAAGCGAGATGGTTACTCAGGTACTTTTCGGACAGAAGATTTTCATCCTTGAGAACCTGAACAGCTGGGCCAGGATACATATAGCCGATGACGGGCAGGAAGGGTGGGCCGACAGAAAAATGATCCGGTCGTTTGACACGGCACCTGATCTGACATATCCATATGTGCTTCCATGGTTTCTGACCGTAAAACAACACAGGGGCACAACCGAATACCGTCTGCCTCCGGGCAGCATCATTTACCGGCCCGATAGGGAAAACCAATCTTTTCACTACGGAGATCGGCAGTACAGCTGGGAAGGCAGTTTGCCCCGTACTGAAGAAACAAACAGGGCTGTCTCAGTATGTTCCATTGCCCGCAGGCTTACCGGAAGTCCTTATCTGTGGGGAGGAAAATCCCCCTGCGGAATAGATTGTTCAGGACTGGTTCAGCTCATCTTTTCCATCCATGGGATTTTTCTGCCCAGGGATGCAAATGAACAGGCCGAAACTGGCAGCACTGTCTCTTTTATACAGGAAGCCTGTGCAGGTGATCTGGCCTTCATGGGTTCTCCGGAAGGACAGATAACCCATGTGGGGATCATCACCGGAAAAGGGACCATCATTCATGCATCGGGAATGGTACGGGAAGATAAGCTCGACCAGGAAGGAATCTACAATGCCGAAAACAGAAAATATTCCCATTTTCTCAGGCTGATCAAAAGAATCCTGTAGAAAAACTCATGTTATGTATGAATACAGCCGTTTTCTGAAAGTACTTCTGCTGATCATCATCCTGGGGGTTGTTTTCATTCTGTTGCGCCGTTCGGCAGAACGAAAAAAGAAAAAACGAAAAAAGAACAGGTTGTTCCGCTGATCATGGCATACACTTATCCCTATCCCAGGCCGTCTGTTACTGCCGATTGTGTGGTGATACGTCACATTCAGCAGCAATCTGAAGTTCTTTTAATCAGGAGGTTTAAAGAACCTTTCAAAGGCATGTGGGCATTGCCGGGCGGTTTCATGGAGATAGATGAGCTGCTTAGGGATACGGCGAGACGGGAGTTGTTTGAAGAAGCCGGCATTGTGGCGGAACATCTGAAATTCATTGGAATATTTGACCGTCCCGGCAGGGACCCCAGGGGACGAACCATCTCTGCTGCATACCTTCTTGAGGGAGGTGAGGAGCTTCGTAATGAGAAGCCCGGTTCCGACGCCTGCGAAGCCGCATGGTTCCAGCTCAGCCGCCTCCCCTCCCTTGCTTTCGACCATGCAGAGATAATCGGGGAGGCAGTGAAATACATAAAAAAATAAATGCTTTCGCAACTTTTCGCCTCAGAATAATAGTACTTCTTCCAAAGTTCCCGTCTACACAATCATCCCCGCACAGACGGTTACGAAGGTTCCTTCATCGATCAGGATGACACTGCCGGTAATGCGATTGGTGCGGTAAGAATCGTAAAACAAAGGCTGGGTGGTTCGTATCCTGATCCGGCCAATATCGTTCAAACCGATATGCTTGTCTTCCCGGTCTTCCTCCAGGGTGTTGATATTCACCTTGAACTGCACCTCCCTGACCACACACCTTGCCTCCTTGGTTGTATGCCTCAGAATGTATTTCCCGTTCAGCACCATGGGTTTTTCATTCAGCCAGCAGATCATCATTTCAATGTCCTGCCCCACCCTGGGTGGATTGTTTTCCCCTATGATCATGTCGCCCCGGCTGATGTCAATATCGTCTTTCAACCGGATGGCCACCGATTGCGGGGCATAGGCTGCATCGAGGCTTTTCCCCATGGTATCGATCGATTCGATGACAGTAGACAGCTTTGACGGAAGCACCCTTACCTTCATCCCCGGTTTAAGCACCCCTGCAGCTATACGACCCGCATAACTCCGGTAATCCGGAAAATCCTTGCTCTGGGGCCTGATCACATACTGAACAGGAAAACGAACGTCGTAATGATTGTAATCATTTGCAATATATACGTTTTCGAGAAGATGCATCAGTGTCGGGCCGGAAAACCAGGGGGTGTTCTCTGACCTTCCCACCACATTATCCCCCAGCTTGGCCGAAATGGGAACAAACCGTACATCATGCAGATCGAGCCGGGACGACATGGCGGTAAAGTCCTTGCATATCTTCCGGAACACTTCTTCACTGAAACCCACCAGGTCCATTTTGTTAACACAGATCACCACATGGGGTATCTGCAGCAGGGAGGCAATATAGGCATGCCTGATGGTCTGCTCGAGAATTCCGTTGCGGGCATCCACCAGAATAATGGCCAGATTGGCTGTGGAGGCCCCGGTCACCATATTGCGGGTATACTGAACATGACCGGGGGTGTCGGCAATAATGAATTTGCGCTTCGGGGTGGCAAAATACCGGTAAGCCACATCAATGGTAATACCCTGCTCCCGCTCAGCCCGTAAGCCATCGGTAAGGAGGGCAAGGTTCACTTCTTCGGCTCCTGTTCCGAAACTGGCTCTTTCAATGGCTTCCAGCTGATCTTCAAAAATGGCTTTGCTGTCAAACAGCAGTCTGCCGATCAGGGTACTTTTCCCGTCATCAACGCTCCCCGCTGTGGTGAAACGGAGAAGTTCCATATTGAGGTAGCCGTTGTTGTCTGTATTCATGTTTGGGTATGTTCAAAAAAAGTGTGTCACTTCCTTTTTCAGGCATAGATTATTGGACAGCAAATTTTGCACATCTGTCTCCCCTAAAAATACCCCTCCTTCTTCCTGTCCTCCATAGCTGCTTCCGAGCGTTTGTCATCATACCGCCCTCCACGTTCCGTGGTACGGGTGGCGGCCACTTCCAGAATAATGTCTTTCACACTGTTGGCCCTGGAAAGGGTAAGTCCCGTACAGGTGATATCGCCGATGGTCCGGCAGCGTACATCAAGCAGTTCGGCTTTCTCACCGGGTTTCATTTTCATAAAAGGGGCAACGGCCAGCCACACTCCATCCCTGTTAAATACTTCCCTTTTATGGGTAAAATAGAGGCTGGGTATTTCAATGTTTTCCATCAGGATATACTGCCACACATCCATCTCTGTCCAGTTACTCAGGGGGAATACCCTGAAATGTTCGCCCATGCGTTTCTTCCCGTTGAATACGTTCCAGAGCTCGGGACGCTGGTTCTTGGGATCCCACTGGCCGAATTCATCCCGGTGGGAAAAAAAACGCTCCTTGGCCCGGGCTTTTTCCTCGTCCCGTCGTCCGCCGCCCATAGCCGCATCAAATTTGAATTCTTCGATAGCATCCAGCAGGGTTACCGTTTGCAATACGTTCCGGCTGGCATTGTACCCTGTTTCCTCTACCACTTTTCCTGCATCGATGGTATCCTGTACGTACCTCACAATGCATTTCCCTCCTGTTTTTTCCATCAGCTCATCCCGGAACTGCAGGGTTTCGGGAAAATTATGACCGGTATCGATGTGCAACAGCGGAAAAGGCACCAGGGCCGGCCAGAAAGCTTTCCGGGCCAGGTGATACATTACGATCGAATCCTTCCCTCCGGAAAAAAGCATTACGGGTCTTTCAAACTGTGCCGCCACCTCGCGAATCACATAAATCGATTCGGCTTCCAGCTCAAGCAGGTGGGTCAGGCGATATGTTTCCATCATACAATTTGTTTTGGAGAAAGCACGGAAATAATGTGTTCAGGGCATTCCGTGAAAAAACGCTGCAATTTACTCATGAAATGTTTTATAACCAATTCTGATCTGAAAAATATACCCGGTTGCACCATGAGTCTGTAAAAGGAAAACATTGAACAGGCAATCCGTTCCGGAGGCAGGTATGCAACCATGTACCTATTGTTTGATTGGTAAAAAGAAGTTAATTTTAAAGAAACTGTTACAGGATGAGCCTTTACAATCAGGATGCTATCAAGGAGATTCCACCCGCACAAACGGTACAGAAGTGCACGGAAATATTCCGCAGGTTACATTTTGAACATTTCACAACATTCCTGGAAATACGGGAAGACAGAAAAGAAAAGATGGGAGGTTATTCGGGAAACTTCCAGATCAATCCCCAGGGGCTGGCTGAATGGTTCCCGGAAAAATTCGGCATACTGAAAAAATTCCCTTCATACCGGCTGCAGTCTTCCAACGGGAAAGGCCTGAGCATGGAACAATGCCAGGCAAGCCTGTATATGGAAATGTTCGAACGCCTTTCAATAAAACTCAGAGAATTCGGATTAAGGGATTCGGGGATCTCAGACGGCAGGCTTAAATCCATGCTGTTTGAAGACTATATGGATTATATCCGGAACGAATCACCCGGAATTTTCCGGCATTTTAAAAATGAGAAGTTCAATTTTCATCTGCCCGGCAAAAATATTGACCTGCTCAAAGTAACCGACCTGACAGGCGGCAAACATATGTGGTTCCCGATGGAAATCCTTTTTGACAAAATGGGGACAAACGGTTTTACCGCCGGGAATACGGAAGAGGAATCCATTCTGGGAGGGCTGTTCGAATGCGTGGAAAGGTATACGCAGACCGCCTATTTCCTGGACGAACTGGAAGGGTATGCTCTTGATCCGGAAAGTATCGTTCAGGCCTATCCCATGCTGAAGGATATTGTCCACAAACTGAACAGGGTCTTCGATGATTTCAGGGTAATGGATATCAGCATTGATTTAAATGGCATCAGGTTCTTTAGTTATCTGGTAAAAACCGAATACAATCCCACCGGGAATATCATATTCTCTTCCGGAGGAACCCATCTGGATCAGAGGATTGCCATGGTCAGGGCCCTCACGGAAAGCATCCAGGGCTTTAATGAAGCCTTTTCAACCACACGGCATCAAACCTGGGGCGAAAACCGCCTGTTTGGCGAGTATTTCATTGAAAGAGTCCGGGACAAGATCAACCGGTCAGGACGAAAAGAACTGGTCCAAAAAACCATGGAATATAATCATATCAGGGATATATGGCAAACCGCTGCACGGGCATTCAACCAGATTCTGGTTCTCAACTGTACTCATCAGGACCTGGGTATACCGGCTCACATTGTCTATATTCCTGATATCTTCAGTAAAACATATTCATGGCCATTGAATTTCCATATTGGTACTCCACCCATTGAGGGCAGGATCATACCCCGAAACCTGGAAGGTCTGGAATCACTTTTTTTTATGACACCGGAAAATGAAGAAGTGCCGAGATCCGCATTCAGGAAAACCTATTTTGAACTGCTGGCCGGAACAGGTGACAGAGCCTTGCTGGATTTTGCGAGCCGGTTTTACGCGGGCAGGAAGAAAGAAAATATATTATCTGACATGCCGGGGGCTGCCCGGGAGCCTGTACTCATTACTCCATGGGATAAAGAAGACTCTGAGTCATTTGTCTTTTTTCACCGGGTACTGAATGAAACAAAAGAAAATAAGGACCGGATCACGTATCTGATAAATGCCTATCAACGAATGGGCTGGATTAATTATATCCCTGAATTTCTGAAAAAAGAAGGATTCGAAACTTCGTGGGAAAATGATATGGATAAATACCTTGATCTGGCAGGTGAACTGGAGAAAGAAGGCCTGTACCGGGAAAGTGCGGATATATTAAAAAAAGTGCAGGCCATCGAACCGGATGAGCGAAGAGAACACAGGATTGTTGAACTGGATGAATTGTCTGACCGGCTGGAAGAAACCATCAGAAAAATCTCAACCGGTCAGAACAGGCTGTTCGGACTTGAACCCGGGAAGGAGTATGAAGGTTTTCTGCTGAAGAATACCAGGCAGCTTACCGATTCCGGCTTCGAATTCTTGTTTTCTCCGGCAAAGGAGGAAGAAGATGATATTGAATTACTGATACACCTGGAGCCGGAAAAAGAACATACCATTCGTACATCAAACGGATATTCAATCGATGTCATCAAGGCATACCTCTCACCCGGGGAAAAGAACCTGCTGAAAACCCTGCAGAAGAAACTGGAAGAATATCCGGAAAATCTGTGCCGGAATGATAAATCTTCCGGCAAATCCTTTGTAGGCAGGCTTTTCGGAAAGAGATGAGATACCTGCCATCTGCCTGTCGGTGATATGTGCCATCTCTCAGAAACAATGTCTGTGCACCGAGTCCATGGCTTCCGTTTCATTATAGCCGATGGCTATTTTCCAGTCTTCACAGGCGCCGGAAGTATCCTGCATCATGAACTTCAGATTCCCTCTTTTTGTGTAAGCCCATCCATAAGATGGATCCAGTTGGAGGGATTTATTGAGATCATCCATTGCTTCCGCCAAATTCCCCCGTAACATCTCCACATAGGCCCGGTTTCCGTACCAGTCGGCATTGGCCGAATCCAGTTCAATGGCACTGGATGCATCCTGATAAGCTCCTTCCAGATCGTTTAATCCCAGCCTTACCATGCCACGTCCGCCGTATGCAGTGGGGTTCCAGGGATTAACGCGGATAGCCTCGCTGTAGGCATCCAGCGACTCTTCCAGTTTTCCGTTCAGAGCAAATCCAAGTCCCTTCACACATAAATCAGCAGACAGTATACTATCCTGCCTGCTTACGTTTTCCCGATTTCTTCCTGAATAAACACAGGCATTCCAGACAAGGGAACTCATGATGATCCCGGCCAGAATAAAGGTGAAGTGTTGTGTTTGCTTCATAACGTCATAAAAATACAAAAAGAAAGAGGCGGAACCATGCATTCCGCCTCATTTCTTTCTATACTGCACAAACAACTGTTTACTGCTTGGTATATTCGAACGGATAGGCGCCGAACGAACCGGCAGCCACCGTTACCTTCCCGGTATAGCCAAAGGAATAATCGTTGGGATCAATCCAGCCTTTAACTCCGCCGTCCAGTTCCATATAAACCATACCGTAAGTAGGATCAACTATACCGGTTTCCTGCTTATCAAAAAACAGGGTATTGTCGCATCCTTCGATTTTGATAACCAGATGTCCGCCCGGAGGCCCCCACCAGTAATTCTGGCCCAGAATGCCGTCAAGCACCAGTCCGAACAGATTATCAGCGGGATCTCTGGTCACTGTCACATCGCAGAACTGACCGTCGCCGTCGCCTTCCAGGTAAAGGCCGGTAAAGTTATCCATTTCCAGTGGACAGAACCTGAGGAGGGAAACGGTTTTTGAAAAAGGATCGGATTCTGTCCCGAAATAATTCGTTTCCACAACGGTAACTATAGCTACCGAATCCTCATCCAGTTGCTCGAATTTGATATCAGCAATATAGGTTTTCCCTTCATCATCTGGATCTACCACGATCTCTGCGGAAACCTTACTGACACTCCATTCAAAGGTTGACCCGCCGCGAGTGGACGCGGTGTACCGGGCATATTGCTGACCGGAGGCGATAAACTCGGCAGGGCCGTTTATCGCCATCACAGCGGGGATCATTTTGCTGTAATCATATTCTTCATTGGCCTGTTCGATGGGATTCTTTTCACAGGAAACTACCATCAGCAACAGGGCAACAATTGATATCAATTTGAAAAATACCCTTTTCATAGTTCCATATTTTAGTTTTTTATCCATACTGGTATCATGACCTTTTATTCAAAGGCAGGTTTCGGGCCGGGAGCCGGCTTGTCGGGATATCCCGGCCAGCCACCCACAGGAACCACCTGTCCGTCAAGCCCTACCCATCCGTACAGGGCACGGTCCCATCCATCGGGTTCCTGGGTGCCAATGGTATACACCGGCACCCCCACCAGTTCCAGTTCCGTTCTGGGCACGGGGAAATGGTTGAGAGTACCGTATTGCAGCATATCCAGCCTTCTCATATCAAAAAAGCTGATACCCATAATGGCGTCGTAACATTCAATTTCCTTTTCGTAAATAATGGCTGCCAGTACTTCATCGTCTGTAGCATCCGCGGCGATATCTGCCAGCCCACCCCGCACTTTCCTGGGGCCTGTGGCATCATTCAATATGGCTATCGCCCCGGCCTTGTCACCCGTTCTCAGCCGTGCTTCGGCTTCAATAAGCTTTGCTTCCCATGCCATAAGGAAAGGCGACTGGCCTGTCCATGTTACGCCCCAGTCGTCAAAACGACTGAACCGGTAATGTGAGAAGTGGTAATGCCCGCGGTCAGGCCGGAAATTATTATCCGGCAGGTACTGGAAATCAGTTGCCAGCCTGGCATCGTCCGATTCGGCTTCTCCGGGATCCTCTGTCAGGCCGATGTTTCCCCAGTTGTTTTCATTGGGCCAGCGGGAGAAATAATCGGGATCCATCTTGTTGATGATCCGGTGATCCACTCTTCCCCAACCCGATAATCTCTGGTATCCCAGGTAATTGTTAATCCAGGTTACATCATCGTTGTCAGGATTGAAATCCGTTTCAAGCCCGCCTGCCCCGCTGGTCAGAACGGTCAGCACTTCGTTCCAGTCGATCTGCTGGGCTTCGGTACCGTTGCGTGGCCAGGAGATCAGTAATTTGGCAAGAAACGTACGAACCACCTGTTCGAAGAAATCCTGGTCCATTTCCCCGCCATATCCACGCACAAAGGTTTCGGGCAATACAAAGGTGCCGGCTGCATCGATCAGGTCAAGGGTTTCATACAGGTAATCAATGCCGGCTACACAGACATCTTCGTAGGGATAAAACTCGAGTGCCGTAAGATCGGCCGTTTCATCGATAATGTTCCCCCGGTCAAAGCTCAGACCGATGTATCCATGGGTTACGCCCTGGATGAATGAACACCAGGCACGTACAGGGGCGGTCAGGGATCCGTTGTCCCCCAGCTCCAGCCCATCCACCTCAATGGCATTGATAATATCATTGGCCGCCGAAAGTGCCTTGTACATCTCTGTCCAGTGATCCTCGATAATGGGAAAATATGCATAAGTGAGGTCATTCTGGAAAGCGATGTTCCGGGGTTCATGCGACAGGTCTTTCATGCCGGCGTTCCCCCAGGAACAGGAGTTCCAGTCGGCCATCACCCCCATACCCAGTGCCAGCCCGTTGTATTCCATGAGCTGGTTGTATACGGTACGGAACGTTCCGCTGGCCAGGCCCACCAGGTCGTCCGGCGTGCCGATGGCCCTGTCTTTGTCAGGCTCGTTCAGGTTTTCCACGTCCAGGTCAGCGCAACTGGTTGCAGCGACCAGCCCGACAAACAAGATATATTTTATCCACTTTTTCATGTTTGCTGTTTTTTGAGGTTAAAACTTGAATTCAAGTGTCCCGGTAAGGGTGCGGTAGTTGGGGTAACTGAAATCATCCCAGCCCTGAACGGTGGGGTCCACTCCCCCTTCCGATGTACTCACCTCCGGATCGAACCCGGTGTAATTGGTCCAGGTGATCAGGTTCCTGCCAACCACCCCTACACGCAGACTCTTGAAGAAACCGCCCAGGAAATTCGTCGTGAGACTTTTCGGGAGGCTATAGTAGAGGGAAACCTCACGCAGCTTCACATAGGTTGCATCCTGCACAAAGTGATTGTTCTGGGCATTCACGTTGTACAGGGCAATGTAGTAATCATAAGCTTTCTTGGCGTATTCCGGTTTTCCGTACTGGTCCATTTCAGCCGCCCGGTTATCCCTCATCATCCACTGGATGGTCTGGCTGTAAACATCACCTCCCTGCTTCCAGTCAAACAGTGTATAGAGTGTAAATCCCTTGAAGCTGAACGTATTGGAAATACCCATCTTGAAATCGGGATTGGCATCGCCAATGGATACGGTTTTGGGAGCGCCATCTTCCCCAAGGTAAAGAATTGGCTTTTCAAACCGGGTACCTTCTGTCCCGACTTCAATTACATATCCATCAGAGTTATAGGTAAAATCGTCAATGGTCATATCAGCAAAAGGTTCACCCGGATCACTCAGGTATTCAAGCATTTCCTCCATCAGGCCCATATCGCGGATGAACATCTGTCCCCAGAGTTCTCCGAAATACGTTCCTTCCTGGATGTACAGCACACCCGGATCACCGGCATTCCCTCTTCCGCCCATGGTGAACGGAGGCACATTCAGTTCGGTGATCTTGGTCCGGATCCGGTCAAAATTGATATGGCTGGTCCAGAGGAAGTTCTGGTTCTCAATCCAGCGTACACCCAGAGTGGCTTCCAGAGATTTGGAACTCAGGGTTCCCATATTCTGCCACTGGGATGTATATCCTGCAGAAGCAGGCAGAGGCACAGGGTAGAACTGGTCTTCAGCATCGGTAAGCGAATAAGCCACCTCCAGGTCGAATTTCCTGAGGAACTCCATATTCAGGGCCACTTCCGTTTCGGTAATGGTACTGGGCTTCAGTTCCGAGTTACCCAGCTGATTCTTCACGGGAGCCCCTCCCACGATGTTCCAGGTTTCGTACTGTGCATTCCAGGGAGGCCTGTTCCCGCTGGTACCGTAGGCGGCCCTGATCTTCAGTTCCTGGATACCGGGTATGGTCACATCCTCGCTGATCCGGTATGCCCCCGACACCCTGAAATAGGGGTTCCAGCGCACATCGGCACCGAACTGCGAAGCTCCGTCATACCTGTAAAGGAAAGAAGCAATGTACTTGGCCTTGTAGTCCACATCCAGAATGGCAAAGATATTCTCTGCGACGGTTTCACCGGTATAGGAATTGGTAAATACCTTAGACTGATCGAGCACGCTCATATCAGGAACTCCCCTGACTGAAAAATCATTGCCATAAGAACTGAATCCTTCCCATTTGTCATTTTCCAGGAGGTAGCTCAGTTTCCCTTTGGCGGTAAAGTCGCCGAAGGTTTCCTGCAGATTGACGGTGAACTGGAGGGTCTGGGCCAGTTCCTTGCCAAAGCCCTTTCTCATGTAACCTTTTGATTCGTAAGGCCATGAAGAAAGGGTGTAGGTTCCGTACCGCCTGTAATACTGACCGTCGTTCATCTGCTGTTCAAAAGAATACTGTGCATCCAGTATCAGCCAGTGAAAAGGCTGGTAGTTCAGCTTGAAGCTGGACAGGATCCTCCTTCTTTCATCAATGTTATCGATATTTACCGCCTGATAAATGGGGTTATAGGTGGTACCGAACTGGTCGACCTTGAAAAAGTAGGGATCGCCGTTGGGGTTCACCCGGTTCAGGTCATAATCGGGTTGTAACTGAAGCAGTTCGAAAAAGCTCAGCACTCCTTGATCGTCTTTGCTTTTGACAATCAGGTTGCTGGTGGAAAAGGTAATCTTTTCACCAATCCTGTGATCGATGTTAAAACGGAAATTCTGCCGGCTGTATCCGCCCACTCCGACAATGATCCCCTGTTGCTTGGCATTCTCGAAGGAAGCCATGAAGTTGGTCTTTTCCCCGTTGTTGGCAATGGAGATATAATTGGTGTAAAAATCACCCGGTGTGTAGAATTCGTCCAGATGATCATGCACCACACCGAAAGGATTGTCCATATAATGGTCGTCATCTTCAATCCGGGCACCCGACAACAGGATTCCGATACTGTCGGGATTGGTGTGTGAAGGCAGGTCACCGTACATGGTGGTACCGGCATACTTGGTATACCTGTTTTCCGATTCCCAGTCGTCTTTCAGCTTATAGACGTGATGGGTGGCTACAGGCATTTTGTTCGCCAGTTCCTGTATTCCGTACTCATTCCGGATGGTCACCTCGGTTTCACCGGCAGCCAGACCGCGTCCTCGTTTGGTGGTGATCACGATCACTCCGTTACCGGCCCGCGAACCGTACAGAGCGCTGGCGGCTGCTCCTTTCACCACCTCCATGGACTCGATATCATCAATGTTGATATCGGCCAGGGTTCCTTCCATCTGCACCCCGTCAAGGATGATCAGGGGTGCCTGGCTTCCGTAAAGAACAGTGGCACCGCGCAAACGGATGGCGGCAGCTTCTCCGGGATTCCCCGTGGACTGTACCACCCGCACACCGGCAATCTTTCCCTGCAGGGCGCTGGCAGCCGAAGTGGCAGGCACCTCTTTCAGGGATTCTTCACTGACAGTCGCAACGGTCACAGATAGCTTTTTCCTTGGTGTTCCCGATGCCACACCGGAAACCACCACTTCATCGAGGCCGAACACGTCAGGTTCCATAACCACGTCGATCACCTCTCTTCCGTCGATGCTGATCTCCTGTGTTTTCATACCCACAAAAGAAAAAACCAGCACCTGGGTACCTGCCGGAACCGTCAGGGAATATTTCCCTTCAAAATCCGTAATGGTCCCAAATGTGGTTCCCTTCACAACGACAGAAGCCCCCGGTACGGGCAGTCCGTCTTCCGAACTGGTCACCGTTCCGGTAATACGCGTACCCTGTGCATACAGAAGCTGGCCCCCTGTAAACACAAGCAGCGCAAAAAGAATGGCAAATCTTTTCATAGATCAGAGTTTTTAGGTTAAGTAATAGGTTAAGGAAAATTGTACACGAAATCAAATTTAATGGAAAATTCCATATAAACAAATGTTTTTCACAATGAAGGAATCCTGCCTGTGGCAGTTGGAGGTTCAAGGTTATCGGCAGGCAAAAAAGGGGGAGGAAAATTACTAAACTGAAAATTAAGAATTTAGCCGCTTCTTACGGTGAATATAGCATTTTTGTATATTACTTTACACTTTTTTAAGTGTATATTTTACTTTATTAAAGAATGGTTACGTTTTATTAAAATGCAGGTTGGCCGGTCATTTTTCCATGGTCTTCTCCACTATCGCAAGGATTTCCCTTTCGGTATTTTCAGCCCTGGTATCTATTGCGCGGCCTTTTTGAAGGCATTCCTTTACAAAATCCTCATCCTTGCATCCGGAAGCATTGATCCGCACATTGAGAAAAGCTCCCCGGATACCGGCTCTGAGAGCCAAGGCTCCTACCCCGGCATCAGAAACCGAGCTAGGATTCCCGATGTCAGCCATAACCCGACATACTTCCATCGCATCGAGGGCAGTTTCCATCACCTCCAGAGGCACCTGCATGGCCTTTTTTGTTGCGTTCTGAACCGCCCTTTCGCGTTTTGCTTTCTCTTCATCGGTTTTTTTCGGCAGGCCATAGGCTTCCATCAAACTGTCAAAAGCGGCTGTATCTTCATCCACCAGCCTGATCAGCTTTTCCTGATACTGCCTTCCCTTCACAGCCCAACCGGAAAACTCTTCCCAGCGTTCGTCCCATCCCCTTTTATGCGAAGACAAATTGGCCACCATGGTACCCAGAGCAGCCCCCAGGGCTCCCATGCAGGCAGAAACGGAACCGCCTCCGGGAGCAGGCGATTCAGAAGAGGTTTCATCGGCAAAATCTTCCACACTCATATCCACCAGCCGTTTCCCCGAAGGTGGATTCAGCACGTATTCAATGATCTTTTCCTCCGGCTTGAATGGATACAGATCATCCAACCCGAGTGATTTAACGGCGATTTTGATGATCTCCTTTTCCGGCAGGCCGAGCGACCGCTGCTGCTTCCCTAAAAAATACTTCCCGGCATCAAGCAGGGCTTTCAGGGGAACCAGCCCTACAATCTCCGAACCGGTAACCCGCACCCCGCGGGCATCGGCCTTTTTACACACTTCATCAAAAGCCGCATGAATGGGTGTAATACTGATATTGGTGAGGTTCATCGATATCTGGGCAATGCCGTACTCCTCAATGTACCAGCCGATGGCTTTCACAGCTTTCAGGGTTCCCGGTATCATCACGGGATTCCCCTTCTCATCGCGGATGATCTTTCCCGTGAGCGATCCCCCTTCCCTCTTGACACGGCCTTTCTCACGCACATCGAATGCAATGGCATTGGCACGCCGGGTGGAAGTGGTATTCAGATTGATATTGTATGCCACCAGAAAATCCCTGGCCCCGATCACCGTGGCTCCTGATTTCGGAAGAAATTCGGCGGGACCGAAATCGGGTTTCCAGACGGGATCAGCCAGTTTATCCTTCAGCCCTTCATACTCACCGGCACGGATCGTTGCCAGGTTCCGGCGTTTTTCCTCAAAGGCAGCTTCCTCGTAGCAGTATACGGGTATTCCCAGCTCTTTCCCCACCCTTTCGGCCAGCCTGCGGGCATATACCACGGTTTCCTCCATACTGATATTGGCAATGGGCACCAGGGGACACACATCGGTGGCCCCCATCCTCGGGTGCTCCCCGTGATGTTTGCTCATATCGATCAGCTCCATGGCTTTTTTGATGGCCTGAAACGCGGCCTCCAGCACCCCTTCTGGCGAACCGGCAAAGGTCACCACCGTGCGGTTGGTGGCCTTGCCGGGATCGACATTGAGGAGTTTCACCCCTTCCACGGATTCAATCTCCGCGGTGATCTGCCGGATCAGGTCCATATCCCGGCCTTCACTGAAATTCGGTACGCATTCGATCAATTTTTCCATCTATATACTTTATAAACCACAAAGGACACAAAGGATTTTTTGCTTATAAAATAACTCTTCTTATTCCTGATTTTAGATGTAACACATTAAAATTAACGAGCAATCCAAGTCGGCATCCAGACAATTTCAGATATGTCAAAACCTGCGCAAGGTGTATATCATTTAATGAATCCACAGACTTTACCTAAACAACAACCCTGTTCTCCACCAGAAGATCAACCCTGTAACCAGTTTCAAGCTTGATAGTTTTATATATCAGAGGCAGAACCTTCTGTTTTTCAACAAATAATCCGGATTCAATCAATTCAAAGAATAAGCATTCCTCATAAGAACTCTCAAGGAGTCCTGGTCCCAATTCTGAATGAACACGAAAGGCTGCATCAAGAACCTTCTTGAAAACCTTTTCACTCCTTTCTTCTACTTCGTGTCCTTTGTGCATCCCTTTGTGTCCTTTGTGGTTAGATTAAATTACCATTAAGCCAGACCGATTCGACAAGGTTGCTGCCGTAGGCGTAGGGCAGGAATTCATAGCCTGGTACAGGAACGGTAAGGATCAGGTTTGCCTTTTTCCCCCGGGTAATTGAACCCGTCTCTTTCTCTACCCCCATGGCACCGGCTCCGTTAATGGTCACGGCATAAACGGCCTCTTCAGGAAGCATTTTCATCTGAATACAACCCAGGGACATAATCAATTTCATATTACCGGAAGGAGATGACCCGGGATTGTAATCAGATGCCAGAGCCACCGGCAGTCCGGCATCGATCATTTTCCTGGCCGGGGCATAGGGCATACCCAGGAAAAACGAAGCTCCCGGAAGCAGGGTGGGCATGGTACGGCTCTTTAACAGAACCTGTATCTCTTTATCTCCGGTATACTCCAGATGATCGACGGAAAAAGCCCCGAATTTCACCCCGGTCTGTATACCTCCCGAATAATCCAACTCATTGGCATGTATTTTTGGAACCATGCCGTACCGCACTCCGGCTTCCAGGATCCGTGCGGTCTGTTCCGGAGTGAAAAAACCCCTGTCGCAGAACACATCGATATGATCGGCCAACTTCTCCCGGCCCACGGCCGGAATCATTTCTTTCACTACCACATCAACATATTGATCGGGATCTCTCCTGTATTCCATCGGAATGGAATGGGCTCCAAGGAAAGTCGACCTCACCGTCATGGGGACCGTTTCCTTGATCCGGCGGATCACCCGCAGCATCTTGAGTTCCGCCTCCAGGGTAAGTCCATACCCGCTTTTGATTTCCACTGCACCGGTTCCCATCAACATGATCTCATGAACCCGTACCATGGATTGCTCAAAAAGCTCATCTTCGGAGGTTTGCTGCAACAACAAAGCTGAATTCAGAATTCCGCCTCCGCGCCGGGCAATCTCCTCGTATGACAATCCCCTGATCTTATCCACATATTCTTTTTCCCGGCTTCCGGCATAAACAATGTGTGTATGCGAATCGCAGAACGCAGACATCAGCAGCCGGCCGTGGGCTTCCACCACCTTCATCCCGGCCGGGGGATCGGGGCAATCCCTCATGGTTCCGAAATCATGGATCACCCCGTTCCTTATTTCCAGCCAGGCATTCTCCAGTACCTGCAATTCCTGCATATTTTTCCCCTCAACCCGGGATATTTCCATATCCAGCACCGGGAACAACTGTTTGATATGGCGGAACAATACCTGTTTTTCTTCCATCATGCGCCGAAGTTAATAAAGAAAAAAAGAACCGGCAATCCACCCTGCCCTAAAACAATGTCGTCTCTGAAAGCATTTAAGAACCGGCAGCCAATCAGTGTTGCCGGGCAGTGTATTCCAGCCTTTTTCCTGCTTCTCAACCTCTGCACTTCATCTCTTCTCCACTTTTTTCTATATTTGGGCAACCAACCAAAATCACATATCATGCTGACCACTCTGGTAATTGTACTGGTATTCCTTGGAGTTCCGGCCCTGCTGTTGTATCTGTGTCACCGTTTTCCCATACTCGACAAGCTGGGAGCGGTGGTTCTTGCGTATGTACTGGGACTGATCATCGGCAATACCGGGATCCTTCCCGGGGACAGTATTGAAATACTCGATCCCATATCGCAGTTCAGCATTCCCATTGCCTTTCCCCTGCTGTTGTTCTCACTCGAAATACGGAATTTTTTCACCGTGGCGGGGAAAACCCTGGTTTCCATGATCATTGCGCTGTTTTCCATTGTGGCGATGGTGGTCCTGGGATATTATTTATTCGGCCATCATGTTCCCGAAAACTGGAAAGTATCGGGAATGCTGATCGGGGTATATACCGGAGGCACACCCAATCTGGCATCCATCCGTACGGCCCTTCAGGTGACAAATGAAACCTACCTGCTGACCCACACCTATGATATTGTGCTGGGGGCTCTTTATCTCATCTTTCTGCTGACCATTGCCCAGCGGGTGCTGCATGTTTTTCTGCCGCCGCATATCAACCGGAGGCTCAAACCACGTATTGGCCAGATGGTGAAAGATGCGGAAGGCATTGACCAGTACGGGGGTATGTTTTCAAAAAAATATTTTCTTCCCCTCCTGGGAGCCTTCGGACTGGCGCTTCTGATTTTTGCTGCAGGCGGGGTCCTCAGCCTGCTGGTCCCCGAAAGTGCCCAGATGGTGGTTGTGATCCTGGTGATCACGACGGGCGGCATTATTTTCTCGCTGGTTCCCCCGGTACACAATATCCAGAAAACCTTTCAGCTGGGCATGTACTTCGTGGTGGTATTCTGTTTTGCCGTGTCGGCCATGGCCGATCTGTCGAAGATGATAAATATTGAATTCCTTTATCTTTTCCTGTATGTGGCCCTGGCCTATTTCGGAACGCTGATACTGCACGTGGGCCTTTCAGCCATATTCCGGATCGATGCTGACACCACGCTCATCACTTCCACCGCCCTGCTGTATTCACCGCCCTTTGTGCCCGTCGTTGCCAATGCCCTGAAAAACAAGGATGTCATCGTTCCGGGAATCACCGTAGGGGTAGTAGGATATGCTATCGGGAACTATCTGGGCGTTGCTATCGGGTATTTTCTGCAGGGAATTTAAATGCCGGAGAAAAACAGAATCATTTCATTTGAAAAATTCATTTATATTTATTCCGGCTAACTACAACATCCAATCATGAAAACACCACTCTCCATTTTGCTTTTATTCACCTGCCTGGCACAGCAAAGCATCGGTCAGGAAGAAGAGGTCAAAACCGGCTGGAATTTCGGGGCCCTCCCCACCATTGCCTTTGACTCGGATCTGGGATTTCAGTACGGAGGGCTCATCAACCTGTATCATTACGGCGACGGCAGCCGCTACCCCAAATACAATCATTCGCTTTACCTGGAAATTTCCAGGTTTACCCGGGGAAGCGGTATTAACCGGTTCTTCTATGATTCCGACCAGTTGCTGAAAGGGGTCCGAACTACCTTCGATCTGAGTTATGTTACCGACCCGAAAATGGATTTCTACGGGTTTAACGGATATGAAACCGTATACAATCCCGCTTTTACTGACGAGGAACATTCGGAATATGTTTCCCGGGTGTTTTATGCCTTTGACCGGAAAATGTTCCGCATAAAAGCAGATCTGCAGGGCAGGTTATCGGGGAACAGCCTCCGATGGGTGGCCGGTCTGGCCAGCTACCATTTTGAGACCGGGGTGGTGGACAAGGAAAAGTATGAACTTCCGGAAGCCGAGACCCTGTATGAAAAGTACGTGAACTGGGGAATCATTGCAGAAGATGAAAAAGACGGGGGATGGGTGAATTACCTTAAAGCAGGCCTCTCATATGATACCCGTGATAACGAGCCCAATCCTATGAAAGGCATGTGGACCGAAGCCGTGATCCAGACCGCTCCCGGTTTCCTGGGGAACGGAGATTTCGGGCATACAAAGATCGCCATCACCCACCGCCAGTATTTTACCCTGGTTAAAAACGACCTTTCCCTGGCCTACCGAATTGCCTGGCAACAAACCCTGGGCAACGGGCGGGTACCCTTCTACGCCCAGCCCCTGGTCATCACCTCATTCCTGAGGGGGACTACATCGCAGGGTCTGGGCGGATCGAAAACCATCCGGGGAATTCAGCGCCATCGTGTGGTGGGCGACGGTTTTGTATACGGGAATGTGGAACTGAGGTGGAAATTTGTTCGTTTTCGATTAATTAATCAGAATTTCTACCTGGCCCTCAACCCGTTCTGGGATTTCGGCATCATTACTGATCCGGTGGATGTGGACTTTGGCAGCTTCGATTACGGCACCGAATTTACCGAAGAAGATTTTTTCACGGGTGAAAAAGACCACCTGCACAATTCGGTGGGAACCGGATTGAAGATCGCCATGAACCAGAATTTTATCGTTTCGGTTGATTTCGGAAAAGCACTGGAAGAACAGGACGGGAGCACAGGACTCTATATCGGATTGAATTTTCTGTTTTAAAGTAATTGGATACCCTGAAACGGAAAGTTGAATAACTGCAGGCTACTATTTTCCATGCATGATCAGGAAACTTTTA
>JBNGDI010000024.1:0-53304 GCA_049975425.1 Bacteroidales bacterium | reverse complement strand
TCTCTCAGGGTATCATGCTAAGATATCTGAAACTTGCGAATTTGAGGACGTAGGTGCGAATTTGTCTGAGCCGGGATGCCGGAAAAAATATTTGAAATCAGTGAAGGAAATTGTAATTTTATGCCGTTAACAATGGGGGGTGCCTTAAATAACAGGCTGAGATCATACCCTTTGAACCTGATCCGGATAATGCCGGTGTAGGGACAAGAGGATATACCCCGTTTTTGTTCACCTTAAAGCAACTGACATGAAACGAAGCAGTATCATGTTGTTCCTGCTGCTTTCAGGGTATCAGGCATTTGCACAGTATGCCTTTCGGGGGCAGGTAAGGGACGAAGAACAGAATCCACTGGCCGGTGCTCATGTGGTTCTGAACAATACCTTTCTGGGAACCAGCACCGATGAGCACGGAAATTTTGTTTTTAAAAGACTTTCTGCGGGAGAATATTCTCTGACAGTTAGTTTTGTGGGGTACAAATCGTACATGCAGACCATCACAGTTGACCGTGACCTGTACCTGACCATTGTGCTGGAGCACGATCAGTATATGGCCGATGAAGTGGTGGTGAAGGCTACCAGGGCAGGGGAGAAAGATCCCGTACCACATACTAACCTTACAGCGGAGGAAATTACCGGTCGCGAAATGGTTCGGGATATACCCTATCTTTTAAAACTGACTCCCTCGCTGGTCAGTACTTCCGATGCCGGAACCGGTGTGGGATATACTTCCCTGCGTATCAGGGGTAGTGATGCCACACGGATCAATGTGACCCTCAACGGCATTCCTCTGAACGATGCGGAATCGCACGGTGTATTCTGGGTAGATCTGCCCGATATTGCTTCCTCTCTGGAAAATGTGCAGATCCAGCGTGGAGTGGGAACCTCTACCAACGGGGCAGGAGCTTTTGGCGCTACCATTAACCTGCAGACAAACACTTTGCGTAAAGAACCCTATGCCGCATTGTCAGCAGGGGGAGGGTCGTTCCGTACCATGAATGCTGCCCTGAAATTTGGAACGGGAATGATCAAAGACCGGTTTACCTTTGACGGGAGAGTATCACGGATCTATTCCGACGGTTTTATCGACCGGGCATTTTCCAACCTGAAATCTTTCAGCCTTTCGGGAGGAAGGTATGCTGAAAGGAGTATCCTCAGGGTTCATTTGATCCATGGCTGGGAAGAAACCTATCAGGCATGGAGCGGGGTTCCCAAAGAGGCTCTGGATACCAACCGTACCTATAACCCGTATACCTATGAAAATGAAATTGACCATTATGAGCAAACCCATTACCAGCTCCATTATTCCAGGGAGTTAAGCCGTCATCTGAATCTCCATACCGCCCTGCATTATACGCGTGGAAAGGGTTATTACGAGCAGTACCAGGAAGAGGAAAATCCCTATCATCAGACATCTTTTGCCCATTACCGCCTTCCCGATGTGGTGGTCGGCAGCGAGACCATTACCCAGACCGACCTGATCAGAAGACTGTGGCTTGATAATCATTTCTACGGGACGACCTTTTCTCTGGATTACAAATCGGGAAACTCCCGTTTTACCCTTGGAGGATCATGGAACAGGTATATTGGTGATCATTACGGCAGGCTGATATGGGCCAGAATAGCCGGTGAAAGTGAGATCCGTCACCGGTGGTACCTGAATACGGGTGATAAACGTGATTTTAACATATATGCCAAAGGCAATATAGCCCTAACTGGGAAGTTGAACCTTTATGCCGATTTCCAGTACCGGCAGATCTTTTTTGCTATCACGGGCGATGAAAACGGGCTTGACGATGTGGGACAGGAATATACTTTCCGGTTTCTTAATCCCAAAACAGGACTGTTTTACACCATATCCGACAGGCAGGAGGCTTATTTTTCCTTTGCCGTTGGCAGCAGGGAACCTACCCGCGATAATTTTGTGGATGCACAGGCTGCCGGAAATCCCGCCCCCGTGGCGGAAAAGTTGTACGATATGGAGGCCGGGTACCAGTTGCGTGGAGAAGGGATAACCGCCGGTATAAATGCGTATTACATGTACTATCGTGACCAGCTGGTGACCACCGGTGAGATCAATTATGTGGGTTATCCGGTAATGACGAATGTGCCCCGCAGCTACCGGTTGGGAGTGGAGGCCGAGGCGGGAGGACGGCTGGGTAACCGTTTTTCCTGGTCGTTGAATGCCACCCTCTCGCGTAATCTGATCATAGGTTTTACGGAAAAAATCGAGCTTTACGATGAAGAATGGAACTTCCTGGGTTACCGGGAGGAGAAGCTGGGAAACACGCAATTGTCTTTTTCACCTTCCTTTACAGGAGCGGCCGGCTGGCAATACGAATGGTTCAGTGGTTTTACCAGCGACTGGCAAACACGGTATGTGGGCAGGCAGTTCATCGACAATACTTCGAACCCGGAAAGGTCGGTGGACCCTTACTGGGTAACCGATCTGAACTTTGCCTGGGAAAGGAATTTTCAGGGATTCGGTTCCCTGCAGGTCAGGTTTATGATTTATAATCTCTTTGACCATACCTATGAAACCCATGCCTGGGTGTACCGGGCGTCAGTGCAGGAAGTCGGGGAATACACTGAATCCGGGTACTTTCCTCAGGCAGGAATCCATTTCATGACGGGTATCAGGTTGAATTTCTGAAAAGATGACAGCTCTTTTTTACTTCCGGAAAAGGTGTTTTTTCCGTGGGAAATTGGCGCCGGAGTTCGGTAGATAAAAAAATGTGCTTACATTTACGGGAAAGACCGGACCATTCCCGTGAACCACCAGATGTATATCCTGTTGATTGAAGATGATCCGCTTGATGTTGAACTGATCAGGAAAAGTCTCGACAAAGCCGGATGGCATTATACCCTGAACTGGGTCAGGTCGGCCGAAAAAATGAGAAAATCGCTTACCCGGGAAGCAGCCGATGTGGTGCTCACAGATTATTCGGTTCCGGGCTATGATGTAAGGGAAGAACTGGAGTGGTTGTCGGCACACTTCCCCGACCTGCCCATAATTGTGGTGACAGGGACAATTGATGAAGGCACAGCGGCGACCTGCCTGAACAACGGAGCCTGGGATTATGTACTCAAGTCGAATCTGAACCGCCTGGGCCCGGCAATTTCCCAGGCCCTTGCCCGTAGGGATGAAAAAAGGAAACAGATAGGGCTGGAAGTTCGTTTCAGAAAAAAAGCTGAAGAGAATCGATTGTTGCTCGATCATATCGACCTGCATGTATGGTTCCAGTCATCGCCACACCGGCTGGAAACGGTAAACAGTGCATTTGCCGGTTTCTGGGGAAAATGCAAGGAAGAACTTGAAGGAGCCCCCCTCGAAGTGCTGGGCCGGCATGAAGGGGTGCAGGAACTGGCCAACGGCGCCCTGGAAACGGTAAAATCAGGACATGATTGCGAAAAGGATATCTGGTTAACCGGAAAGGAAAACCGGTCGCGGTTGTTCCGGGTAAAATGGACTCCGGTACATCCGGGCACATCAGGTGAAGACTATCTGATCTGTACGGCACGGGATATTACCGAGTCGAGAGAACAGCAACTGGCCCTGGAACGTTCGGAGGAAAAATACCGGAGGATTTTTGAAAACACCGGTACAGCCACCCTCTCATTCTTTGATGACATGGTCATCAGGATGTGTAACCAGAATGTTGAACAGCTTACCGGATACAAACGCGAAGAACTGATCGGCAAAATGAAGTGGGATGTTTTTATCCACCCCGATGACCTGCCCATGATGCTTAAATACCACCGGGACAGAACCCGGGGGAAAGAGGCTCCTGCCTCCTATGAATTCAGGTTGCTGCACAGGGACGGCAGTGTAAAGCACATATTCATGCAGGTGGCTGTGGATCCGGAAACCCGTGAGCGGATCGTTTCACTGGCCGATATTACTCCTATAAAGGAATACCAGAAACAACTGCTGAACCAGGAGGCCGAACTGAAGGCCATGCTGGAGTATTCCCCCATTGCCCACATTTATGAAGATTTTTCCGGATCGAAAATCATGCTGGATGAACTGGCCGGGAAAGGGGTGAAGGATTTCGGGGAATATTTCTGGAAACATCCGGAAAAAAAACTGGAATGCCGGAAAAAAGTGAAGATCATGAACCTGAACAGGGCATTCCTTGAACTTTTCGGGTTGCAGAACAGAGAGGAGCTGGAAAACCGTTACCTGGAGATTGTTACCCCTGAAAGTGTCAGCATGTTTGTGGAAGGCCTGGTCCGGCTTTATGAAGGTTCGGATTATTTTGAAAAGCAGACCCGGTATAAAAAAACCGACGGCAGCGAGGTATTTGCCAAAACACAATGGCTTACCATTCCCGGTCATGAAAGGGACCTCGACCTGGTGGCAGTTACCATACACGATATGACATCACAGATTCTGGCGGCGGAGCAGGAAAAAGAATACCAGGTGAATCTGAAGTTCCTTTCAGATACCGCACTGGATGTGCTGGAGATTGACACGGAAGATGATCTGTACCGGAATGCGGCAAGGAATATCCATTCACTGCTGGGTGATTGCATTGTTCTGGTGAGTTCCTATGATGCCAAAGAAAACCATCTGGTGCTCAGGAGTTACGAAGGATTGGATGATACCGGCGTGCTGGAACCTTTTCGCACCGGGCGGTTTCCAGGAAAAATCAGATTGCCGGTTGTGGAGCCATACCTTCAGGATATGAAAAAGGGGAGGTTGAAAAAGCTGGATCAGGGGATTCGCGATCTTACCATGAAACAGATCGGAGGAAAGGAAGCGGATGAACTGATGGATCAGCTGAATATTGAGGAGGTATACGGAATGGGTTTTGTGTGGGGAGGGTCTCTGTACGGTTGTGCCACCATTCTTCCCAAAAGGGGAAACAGGAAATTCAGGCCGGAGATACTCGAGGCACTGGTCAAACAGATATCCATTGCCCTGCAGCGTGTTATAGCCCAGAAAGAGATAAAAACACTTTCCGAAGCGGTTTCCCATTCTCCGGTTTCCGTTCTGATTACCGACCCCGTGGGAAAGATAGAATATGTCAATCCGCGTTTTTGCCAGCTTACCGGTTATTCTTACGATGAGGTGATCGGTAAGAATCCCTCCATTCTGAAATCTGGGGAGCATCCGCAGGAATTTTATGCCGACCTGTGGAATACCATTCTCAGCGGAAAAGAATGGCGGGGCGAATTCCTGAACCGCAAGAAAAACGGGGAGTTTTTCTGGGAACTGGCATCCATCAGTTCCGTCAGGAACAAAAAAGGGGAAATTACCCATTTTGTGTCGGTAAAGGAAGACATTACCGAACGGAAGATGATGGAGGAAGAATTGCGCAGCGCCAAAGAAAAGGCGGAAGAATCAGACCAGTTGAAGACGGCTTTTCTGGCAAACCTTTCCCACGAGATCAGAACCCCCATGAATGCCATTTCGGGTTTTTCCGAGCTGATCAGTAATTTTGATATAGAGGATAAAGCGAGAAAGGAATATACATCTATCATCAAGAACAACGTCAACCTGTTATCAGCACTGATCGATGATATTATCGATTTCTCAAAGCTGGAATCGGGGATCATGTCGATCGACAGCGTGGAATGTGACGTGACCTCAATCATGAATGAACTGAAAACCTCCTACCAGCACGAGATCAAAAAACTTGACAAACCGGTGGAACTGATCGTTCATGATATGTCATGCATGAAGAAAGGCCTGTATACCGATCCTCTTCGTTTCCGGCAGATCCTTTCCAATCTGATAGGCAATGCCATAAAATTTACCGATGAAGGAAGCATAGAGATCGGATGTCTTCCGGAGGGAAAGGGCCTGATCACTTTTTATGTGAAAGATACGGGCATCGGGATCGATGAAGATAAATTCAATCTGATTTTTGAACGTTTCAGACAGGCGGACGGGAGTACTACCCGAAAATACGGAGGGACGGGTTTGGGGTTGGCTATATCCAGAGGGCTGGTGGAAGTAATGGGAGGCCGGATATGGCTGGAATCGGCTCCGGGGAAGGGCAGTACTTTTTATTTTTCCCTGCCTTATGAGCCTGCGAGGGACGTCCAGGTGGCCGGCGGGAAAAAGGTGCCTGTGACCGAAGTACCCGACTGGTCAAATTATACCTTACTGGTGGCGGAAGACAATGAATCGAATTTCCTGGTGCTGAAAGCTGGGCTGAGAGACACTCGTGCTACCATTCTGTGGGTGAAAACCGGCCAGGATGCCATCGACCTGTGCCGGGATAATGAAGATATAAGCCTGGTTTTGATGGATGTTCAGCTACCCGACATGGACGGCCTGGAAGCCACCCGCGCCATCAAATCGGCACATCCCGGGATGCCTGTGATTGCGCAGACAGCCTATACCATGCCCGAAGATATGGAACGGATAAGAAATGCCGGATGCGACGATTATATTTCCAAACCCATCCAGTTCAAGTTATTGATCAGGAAAATTGAAAAATTTCTGGCAAAGTTTGCATAATGAAAAGAAAGTCTCCCCTGTGGGTAAGGATCTCCCAGGGGAAGGCCATCGCATACCCCTTTTGTTGCAGGCCATTATGTGGTGGCCGGTGGTTCTGACCTTATCCTGTGCCGGCCCGCCGGGAACGGATAACCGGGGAACAGTGTTCAGGTATAACGAATCGAAGGGTATTGCTACGCTTGATCCTGCCTTTGCCAGGAATCAGACCATTATCTGGCCGGTGAACCAGTTATACAACGGGCTGGTACAAATGGATCAGCAACTGAGGGTGGTTCCATGCATTGCTCGTTCCTGGGAAATTTCCGACGACGGCCTGCAATATACCTTTCATCTGCGGCAGGATGTGTATTTTCACAACGATGTAGTGTTTCAGGGCGGCGCCGGCCGGAAGGTGACAGCCCATGATTTTGTGTACAGCTTTTCGCGAATCCTGGATCCCCGGGTTGCCTCACCCGGAGCATGGATATTCCATCTGGTGCGACCGGGAAAAGGATTCGAAGCCCTTAATGACAGTACTTTCCGGATTACTTTGCAACAGCCTTTCCCGGCATTTATGGGGATTCTCACCATGCCCTACTGTTCGGTGGTACCGGTGGAAGCTGTGGATTTTTACGGGGACGGTTTCAGAAATCACCCTGTGGGTACCGGTCCGTTCCGTTTCAGAATGTGGAAAGAAGGAGAAAAATTGATTCTGAGAAAGAACGAACAATATTTTGAAACCGATACGACCGGTGAGAAACTGCCTTACCTGGATGCCGTGGCCATTACCTTTATAAGTGACAAACAGTCGGAGTTTCTGGAATTCATGAAAGGAAACCTGGATTTCCTCAGCGGCGTGCATGCCGCGTACAAATCGGAATTACTTACCCGCAGCGGAAAACTCAATCCGAAATATGCAGGCACGATCCGTTTGACGGTGGCTCCCTACCTGAATACAGAATATCTGGGATTTCTGGTAGATTCCGGAATGCCTGCCGCCAGTGCTCCATTGCTGGACGTGAGGATCAGGAAAGCCATCAATTACGGCTTCGACCGGCAAAAAATGATCACTTACCTGAGGAACGGACTGGGAAGGCCTGCAACTGCAGGCTTTGTGCCCGATGGGATCCCGTCTTTTTCGGAAGAGGTCAGGGGATATACTTACCGTTCCGATTTCTCCCGCCAACTGTTGAAGGAAGCCGGATATCCCCACGGAGAAGGATTACCTGAAATAACCCTGACCACTACTTCCGATTACCTGGATTTATGCGAATACATACAGCATGAACTTTCGCTGCTGGGTATCCGTATTGCCATTGAAGTAAGCACCGGGGCAGCTTTCAGGAATAATGTGGCCAACGGTAAGCTGGCATTTTTCAGGGGGTCGTGGATTGCCGATTATCCAGATGCGGAGAATTACCTGGCTCTGTTTTACAGTAAAAATTTCAGTCCTGCGGGTCCGAATTACACCCGTTACTATTCTCCCGTGTATGACAGCCTGTATGAACAGGCCCTGGCTGAAACCGATCATGGGCGGCGAACGGAATTATATCACCGAATGGATCAGATGATTATGGATGAGGCCGTGGTGGTGCCCCTGTTCTATGACCGGGTAGTACGTTTTACTCCGGTATTTGTAAAAGGACTGGTTACCAATCCCATGAATCTGCTGGAACTGAAATATACGCGTATAGAGAAGGGGGATTTGCCATGATGCTGATAGCCGACAGCGGGTCAACATCCACCGGCTGGTGTTCGGTTGGCAGGGAGGGAAAAAGAAGATTCTTCACCACGCCGGGGATCAATCCGTACCAGCAGAAAGCGGGTGAAATTTCCGGGTTTCTTCATAAGAAACTTTCTGAACAGGAACTTGCTGGCCCGCCCGAAAGGGTGGTTTTTTACGGTTCTGGTTGTCTGTTCCGTTCTCCCAGGGAAAGGGTAGCAAAGGCTCTGGCTGCTTTTTTCCCGGAAGCAGATATCGAGGTGCATTCCGATCTGCTGGGGGCAGCCCGTGCCCTTTTCGGGAATGAGCGTGGAATTGCGGTAATTCTGGGGACAGGGACATCCGCGGGTGTATGCTACAGGGGAATGATCACACAAACATCCGTCTCGCTGGGGTATGTGCTGGGCGATCCCGCCAGCGGGGCATTTCTTGGGAAGGAACTGTTGCGTCATTACCTGGAAGGCTCGCTTCCGGGCCATCTGGCAGAGGCGCTCAAAGATGAATACCGGCCCGAACAAGCGGAAATCCTTGAAAAAGTCTATATCCGTCCATTCCCAAACAGGTACCTGGCTTCTTTTGTTCCTTTTCTGGGCAAGAGGAAAGGAGATCCTTTTGTACGATCTATGGTGGAATCGGCCCTGTGCCGTTTATTCGAACAGTACATTCGAAAATTACCCGGTGACCATCTGGGATGGGTGGGATCGGTAGCCTGGTTATTCAGGGAAATGATCAGGGAACTTTCAGCCAGATATGGGTATACCGATCCTCTGATCCTGCAGGATCCCCTGGTACGCCTGGTTGATTATCATCTGGCAGAATATTCCTAGGCAGGGCGACCGGTTCATTCGGTGTCTTCGTCCATTTCCTTCAGGATCTTCTCAACCTCGGCTTCCGTTTTGCCGAGTTTGTCACGGCATATTCTGATGAGTGAGGCCACACGTTTTACCTTCAGGCTGAGTTCGTCTACATCCAGTTCTTCATTTTCGATCTGAGTAAGTATTTCCTCAATCTCACCAATGGCCTCGGAATAGCTTATTTCTTTCCTGGCGGTCATTTTGTCCTGTTTTTATGTTGTGTTATATCTTTCTGGTGATCACCTCCGGGGGTGTTCCCCGGTTCACTGCTATCGGTTCTTTCCACCCTGCTCGATACGGTTCCCCTGAACAGGCGGGTCTGTATGCTCTGTCCTTCCGACAGGGTTTGACTGTCTCTTACCACCCTGTCCCCGTGATAAGTGATGGAAAAACCCTTTCTGAGAATTCGGGCAGGGTCGGTCAGCCGGTTTGTTTTTTCAAACATTTCCAGTCGCATTGCAGCATTTCTAATAAACTGCCTGCCCGAATGTACGGTTTGCCAGGTCAGTTTGGCTGTTCGTTCCCTTTCGGTACGGAACAACAGCCGGAATTGATGCGCCGACCGGGAGCGTATATCCCTCAGGGCATGACGGTTGCCTGTCAGCAGGTTTCTGACAGCCGATTGCAGGGTCTGTACCGACCGGGCCAGCCTGTGTTTTCTTCGGTTTAGTTCATGCATCACCAGGGGGGAAAATATCCTGGTGATCCGGTCGATCCTCTGTTTTTCAGACTGCAGAATGGTCATGACCCCCTCTGAGACCAGGCCGGCTTGCCTGGAAAGGTGTTCATCGAAGGCAGAAACCTGGGCGACCAGAAATTCGGCTACTGCCGTGGGGGTTTTCAGGGCGGTATGGGCCACCATATCGGCCACCGATTCATCTTTCTCGTGTCCGATACCGGTAATGACCGGCAGGGGAAACTGGGCTATGTGGTAAGCCAGCCGGTAATTGTTGAAGCAGGCCAGGTCTGCCTGTGATCCTCCTCCCCGTATCAGGATCACCACATCAAAGAAATCTTCGTACCGGAATATCCTGTTGAAGGCATTAATGATTGTGTTTTCTGCTTCCCTGCCCTGCATCAGGGCAGGGAAAATACGGGTATAAAAAACATATCCCCGTGGATTGTGATGCAACTGGTCAAGAAAATCCTGCAATCCGGCCGCCTGTTCAGACGAAATAACCGCAATCCGCTGGGGTACGGGGGGAAGCTCCAGTTCCCGGTTCATGTTGATCACTCCGTCCTGCTCCAGGCGGCGCAGGGTTTCCGCTTTCCGCAGGGCAAGATCGCCCATGGTATATCCCGGATCGATATCGGTGATATTCAGGGAAAGACCGTATAATTCATGAAACTCTACCGTTGCTTTGATCAGCACTTTGAGTCCCTCTCTCAGTACCTGGCCGGTAGTGGTTTCGAAATAGGGTTTCAGCATCCTGAACACGAAGGCCCAGATAATGCCCCGTGCCCGGGCTACGGGTCCTTCTTCCTCTTCCGATTTCTCCACCAGTTCCAGGTAGCAGTGTCCTGCGGAATGGATTTTGATTTCGCTGATCTCGGCCACTACCCATACCGGTTCGGGCAATCCGGTTTTGATAACCTGCTGAATGCGCAGATTCAGCTCCCTTAGTGTGACCTTTTCCTGTTGCATGGAGTAAAATTAATCTTTTTTAACTATACGGGCATGAGAGCTACTGCGGGAGGAGCTTATTTCGAGGATATACAGGCCAGCCCTCAGATTCCCGGGAACGGAGATCCTTAAAAGCGGCAGGGAAAATCCGCCGGTGATGATTTCATGCGTCCACAGTATTTGACCGGTATGGCTGAATACCCTGATCAAAATTCGTTCGCCGTGCTGGCTGATGAGTTCTCCATTTTCATTGAACACTCTGATGGTGAATGAATCGTTGAAGGGATTGGGATACACCCGGCAGGTGTTCTTTCTTTGCGGATTGGTCTGATAAATCCCCGAGAGGATCAGATGAGCCAGTTCGAAATCGGGAATTCCGTAACCGTACAGGGAATCGGGGTTGTGTGCCATGTGTCCGCTTTGACGTATGGCTTCGAGGATATCCATGGCGGTTGATTCGGGGTGAGCCTGCCACAGGCAGGCGGTCAGACCGGCAATGAGAGGAGCAGCGAAAGAGGTGCCGTTGGCCGTTCCTGAGAATCCCCCCGGGATGACCTGGGCCACTTCTTCTCCCATGGCCATGATATCGGGTTTGGTTTTTCCCGGGATGGACCACCCCACTGAACTGAATTCAGTTCGTATTCCGTTCCGGTCAACTGCTCCCACTGCAAGTGTGGAATCGGCATCGGAAGGGGCCGTGATCACTTTCCATGTGTTGTTTCCTTCATTGCCGGCACTGGTTACCAGCACCATTCCCCTGGATGCGGCTATATCGGCTGCTATGGAAATGCGTGTGGTATTTCCGTCCATTTCATCCGGCAGGTGGTTCATGGCAGGATCGTCAAAGGTGCTGTATCCCAGGGATGTGTTGATGATATGGGCTCCGGCGCTGTCGGCAAGCTCAGCGGCCGATATCCACAGTTCCTCCTCCAGTGGGGATTCCGAATCCGTATTTTCTGATACCATCAGCCAGTATGAAGCCAGTGGGGCAGTTCCGGTGATTACTCCCGGCTGGTTGGCAGCCATCACTGACAATACCTGCATGCCATGGGAATGGTATCTGTAAACGTCTTCTTCCGGCTGCAGAAAATTCCGTGTTCCGCGGATATCGGTACCGGAAAAGAAATGGTAGGTATCTGTGCCGGTGAACCCTCCGTCGATCACAGCGATGGTTATGCCCTGTCCCCTGTAACCCATGCCGTGCAGGAAGTTGCCTCTGAGCATAAGGGTCTGGATTTCCGCGTATCCGTATTCCGATACGGGCAGGGAGCTTTCTGCCGGTGCGGTGGACAGCAGCCATTTTTTCTTTTGCTTTTTCTTTTCCGGACTTGAACTGATTTTTTCCACCTCCCTGACGAAGGAAATGGTGCTGGCAGTTTCGGCTGCAGTTGGGTTGGCAGACAGGGCCACCAGACTGTTCATCCAGCGGGAACGGGACAGGATCCTGAATCCCATGCGTGAAAGAGAATCGGCATAGGCAGGATTTACAGGCAGATCGAGCGAATCGATCGCAATGCCCTGTTGCTGCCGCCTTTGGATGGCAGCGGGTGAAAGATAATTTTCAGGAGATGAGAGAGTGAACGGAGTACCTGTTTTGCCGGTAAAACTGATGCGGTAGACATCTTCGGCCGGCTGGGCAAGAACAGAAAACAGGGAGCAAAAGGCCCATCCAGCCAGTACAGTGAATTTAAGTAAAGGGCGTGGGAACATATGCAGAAGGCCGGTAAACACGGAGTAAACGGTGGATATGGTATATGCCGGCATATTCCGGATTATTTCCTGATCAGGTCTTCTATTTCAGGTTCGGTAAATTTTCCTTTGTTCTGTTCCAGCCGGTTCAGGAATTCGAGTTCCTGCTGCAACAGCTGATCCTTATTCAGAGGGACCCCGTTACGGTAGGTGATGGTAACCTTAAGGTTTCCTTCCTCATCATAATATTCCCAGTCGCCTTCCCGTACGTCCATCCGGTAGTTACCGGAAATGGCCACTGCTCCGTTTTTATGCCAGATGGTATAGGGTCCGTTCAGCCTGTCGTTCGCATAAGAAGATTTAAGAAGCAGGGTCCCGTCAATATAATATTGTTCCCACAATCCGTGTCGGTGATCGTTTTTCCATTCCAGTTTTTCTCCCACCGATCCGTCAGGATAATATTTCACGTAGATTCCTTCTTTTTTCCCGTTAAGATAATTTTCCATATAGGAAAGGTGCCCGCCATAGAAGGAATAATATTTCCAGATACTGTCTTTGAGGGTTCCGATGTATTTCCCCTCCCCGGCAAGGGTTCCGTTGCCGTAATACAGCCGGGCATAGGAAACACCGTTTTTTCCCGTAAAATACATTTTGGCTTTGACATGGCCGTTTTCGTGATAGCGGACAAATTCGCCCACAGGCTGGTCATCCACAAAATACCCTCTATATTCCATGGTTCCGTCAGGATAATTTTTTTCCCAGTATCCCTGTTTCATTCCCCGGGGCCCGGTCTGGTTGAAAACCGTGTCGTTTCGCGTAAATGACTGGCCCTGCAGAATAGAGGGTAACAGGAAGACGATGAAGGGAAGGTATTTATTTACAGCCATGCAATGGGGATATTTTTTCAATGAACGAATATAGGAATTAATTTATTTCCGTGGTCTTGTGGTTGGCAGCCTGCCGGATAAAAAAAAGGAGGCTGAATTTGTGCATCAGCCTCCTTTTTCCAGGAATCATTTATTTCACTTCTTCGAAATCGACATCGGTCACTTCTTCGTCGTCTTTTTTCGATCCTTTCCCTTCGGTTTTTTCACCGCCGGTTTCCTGTGAGGTAGCCCCGGCTCCCTGGCTTGCCTTGTAGAGGTCTTCGGAAGCTGCCTGCCATGCGGTGTTCAGCTCAGCCGAAGCTTTGTCTATGGCATCCAGGTCTTTCTTCTCGTAGGCTTCTTTCAGTTTGGTGAAAGCAGCTTCAATAGCGCTTTTCTTCTCGGCGGGAAGCTTATCTCCGTATTCCTTGAGCTGTTTGTCAGTCTGGAATATCAGGCTGTCAGCTGCATTGAGCTTGTCTACTTTTTCCTTGGCTTTCTTGTCTTCATCGGCATATTTCTGGGCTTCTTCTTTCATTCTCTTGATTTCATCTTCGCTGAGTCCTGAAGAAGCCTCAATGCGGATCTTCTGTTCTTTGCCGGTACCTTTATCGCGGGCTGACACATTCAGTATCCCGTTGGCATCGATATCGAAGGTTACTTCAATTTGCGGCACGCCCCGTGGAGCAGGGGGAATCCCGTCGAGGTGGAAACGACCGATGGTTTTGTTTCCGGCAGCCATGGGTCTCTCACCCTGCAACACATGGATTTCCACCGAAGGCTGGTTATCAGCTGCTGTGGTGAAAGTTTCCGTTTTCTTGGTAGGGATGGTGGTATTGGCTTCGATCAGCTTGGTCATCACACCTCCCAGGGTTTCGATTCCCAGGGAAAGCGGGGTAACATCCAGCAGCAGGACATCCTTCACCTCGCCGGTGAGCACGCCACCCTGGATGGCTGCACCGATAGCCACCACTTCGTCGGGGTTCACTCCCTTGCTGGGTTTCTTTCCGAAGAATTTTTCCACTACCTCCTGGATGGCCGGGATACGGGTAGAACCGCCTACGAGTAGCACTTCATCGATATCGGAAGCACTCAGGCCGGCATCTTTCAATGCTTTTTTGCACGGTTCGATGGTTTGCTGTATCAGTTCGTCCACCAGTTTTTCGAAATGTGACCGGGTCAGTGTTTTGACCAGGTGTTTGGGAATACCGTCTACCGGCATGATATATGGCAGGTTGATTTCAGTGGAAGTGGAGCTGGAGAGTTCGATTTTGGCCTTTTCGGCAGCTTCTTTCAGTCGCTGCAGGGCCATGGGATCTTTTCTCAGGTCCACGCCTTCTTCTTTTTTGAATTCATCGGCCAGCCAGTCGATGATCTTCTGGTCAAAATCATCGCCCCCCAGGTGGGTATTCCCGTTGGTCGATTTCACTTCGAACACCCCGTCGCCCAGTTCCAGGATGGAAATATCGAATGTTCCTCCACCCAGGTCGAATACGGCCACTTTCAGGTCTTTGCTTTTCTTGTCCAGTCCGTATGCCAGCGAGGCAGCTGTCGGTTCGTTGATGATCCTTTTCACCTTCAATCCGGCGATTTCTCCGGCTTCTTTGGTTGCCTGACGCTGCGAATCGCTGAAATAAGCAGGAACGGTAATAACGGCTTCGGTGACTTCCTGTCCCAGGTAATCTTCGGCTGTTTTTTTCATTTTCTGAAGAATCATAGCCGATATTTCCTGCGGGGAATACATTCTGTCGTCAACTTTGACGCGGGGGGTATTGTTATCACCCTTTACCACTTCATAAGTGACCCTTTTCACTTCAGTCTGGACCTTGTCAAAAGTTTCCCCCATGAAGCGTTTGATGGAATATATGGTTTTTTTCGGGTTGGTGATGGCCTGGCGTTTGGCGGGATCGCCTACTTTCCGTTCTCCCCCGTCGACAAATGCCACCATGGAAGGGGTTGTACGTTTCCCTTCACTGTTGGGGATAACGACAGGTTCGTTTCCCTCCATCACGGCAACACATGAGTTGGTGGTACCCAGATCTATTCCTATAATTTTACCCATTGTATTAAAGTTTTTAAGGTTTCAACAGCAATAATTTTCAGTTGCAGTGTTCAATGATTATGCCATTCTGGAATGAGATGTTTTTTATGTAATTATGACACACTGGTTTTCATGAACGGGAAAAGAAACGGGTGACGTGTGACAAAAAGACAGGATGTTGGTCCGGTAGTTTTTGGGGCTTTTTGTGTTGTATGAAACAACAAATTTGTAGCTTTGGACAGTATCAACAATACTTGCCTGTATGATGCCCGCACAGAAAAAAATTAAAAAAGTGACCACTCATGTACTGAGTGCCATGAAGATGCAGGGTGAGAAGATCGCCATGCTTACGGCCTATGATTATTCCATGGCCCGGATACTGGATGAAGCCGGGATCGATGTGATTCTGGTGGGGGATTCGGCGTCCAATGTGATGGCCGGGTACGAGACCACCTTGCCCATCACATTGAATGAAATGATCTATCATGCATCTTCTGTGGTGAGGGCGGTAAAACGTGCGCTGGTGGTGGTCGACCTGCCGTTCGGCACCTACCAGGGCAACAGCATGGAAGCCCTGGCATCTTCCATACGTATTATGAAAGAGACAGGGGCCCATGCTGTGAAGCTGGAAGGCGGAAGTGAAGTAGTGGAATCTGTGGGAAGGATTTTATCGGCGGGCATTCCGGTGATGGGTCACCTGGGGCTGACCCCCCAGAGTATCCATAAATTCGGCACTTACGTGGTGAGGGCTACGGAAGAGGATGAGGCCGAGAAGCTTTTGCAGGATGCTTTTCTGCTGGAAGAAACGGGGGTGTTTTCCCTGGTTCTTGAAAAAATCCCGGCCACCCTGGCCGGCAGGGTGGCATCGGAGGTTAAGATTCCGGTGATCGGCATCGGCGCCGGCCCGAAAGTTGACGGCCAGGTGCTGGTTCTTCACGATATGCTGGGAATAACCCAGGAATTTTCTCCCCGCTTCCTGCGCCGATACCACAATCTGTACCAGGAGATCAAAGGATCGGTACAGAGTTATATTCATGATGTGAAGACACTGGATTTTCCCAATGAAAAAGAACAGTATTGATTTCCCTTCCGGAAACCAGATCCCGTGATTTGTCGCTTCCCTTCGCTGTTTTGTACGAGGACAATCATCTGATAGCCGTTAATAAGCCGAATAATCTGCTGGTTCAGGGTGACAGGACGGGAGACCCGGTACTGGCTGAGCTGGTAAGGGAGTACCTGCGGGAAAAATACAGAAAGCCGGGAAATGTTTTCCTGGGTGTGACACACCGGCTCGACCGCCCGGTAAGCGGAGTGGTACTGCTGGCAAAAACAGGGAAAGCCTTGAGCCGGGTAAATGAAATGTTCCGTAAAAAGCAGGTAAAAAAAACTTACTGGGCAATAGTGAAAGAGATACCCCGGCACGAGGAGGGGACCCTGCGGCATTATATGATAAAAAACCGGGAACAGAACAAATCGATAGCCTATGATCATCCCATGCCGGGTTCCCGCGAAGCCATACTACATTACCGCCTGGTTAAAAACTCGGAGAGCTGTTTTTTGCTGGAGATTGATCTGGAAACGGGAAGGCACCACCAGATCCGTGCCCAGCTGGCCGCTATAGGATCTCCCGTAGTGGGTGATCTGAAATACGGTTACCCCGGAAGCAATCCGGGCGGGGACATCAGTCTCCATGCGAGGCGACTGTCGTTACTGCATCCCGTAAAAAAAACCGTTCTGAACCTGGAAGCTCCTCCTCCTGATGATATGTTATGGAAGAGTTTCCTGTAACAGTACTGATCGGGAAAGGTTTATTTCAGAAAACGGTGATCGAAGCGAATGGGTAACAGATCGGAAGCCTTATTCACCACAAGGAACCGGTCTTCTCCTCCCAGTATGATACGGAAGGGTTTATTCTGCCGGCTTTCCGATTCGATCATGACCTGGCGGCACGATCCGCACGGAGAAACGGGTTCGGACGTATATTCCCCTTTTCTGGTGGCCACAATAGCCAGCGAACGTATGGGGATATCGGGGTACTGAGCTGCGGCGTGGAACAGGGCAACCCGTTCGGCACAGAGACCTGATGGGAAGGCGGCGTTTTCCTGGTTATTTCCTGTGATAACGGTTCCGTTTTCCAGCAGAAGCGCCGCACCTACTTTGAATCCGGAATAGGGGGCGTAGGCCATGGCAGAAGCCTGGCGGGCTTGTTCCAGCAGGCGGCGGTCTTCTTCCTGCAACTCTTCCAGACGGTCATATTCCAGAACAATACAACGAATTTCCTTTCGTTTCATGAATGTTTACAAGTATGTTAATTACTCATAACCGGCTTATCCGCTACAAAATAGCATTTTTTTTACATTTGCCTAAATACTGATGATGAAAAGAACCATTCTGCTGATTGTTCCGGTGGCAATTCTCTCTGGATGTTCAGGTACACGGAGGGCAGTACATACACCTCCTTCGATTGACCGCACAACCTACATCGAACAATATAAAGATTTGGCTATCAAGGAAATGAGACGGTCAGGCATTCCGGCCAGCATAACCATGGCACAGGCCCTGCTGGAGTCGGATAACGGGAACAGCAGGCTGGCCCGCGAAGCCAATAATCATTTTGGTATTAAATGCCACAGAGACTGGCAGGGAAGAAGAATTTACCATGATGACGATGCCAGGAATGAATGTTTCAGGAAATACAATACGGTGTATGAATCTTACCGTGACCATTCCGATTTTCTGAGAACAGAATCAAGGTACCGTTTTTTGTTCGATCTGCCAGCCGGCGATTACAAAGCCTGGGCAAAAGGCTTGAAACAGGCGGGTTATGCAACACACAGGCATTATGATGAATTGCTGATCCGTATTATCGAAGAAAATAATTTGCATCTGCTGGACGAAGGTATTTCGGTGGCGATCGGGGATGAACCTTCCCGACAGGTGGGGAAGGAACTGTCTATGCAGGAAATACCGGAAGATGAACAGTACGAATTCACGATAAATTTGCGGTCGAGGGAAATCAGGAAGAATAACAGGATTGATTATATTATTGCAGAAGAAGGCGATACCTATCCTGATCTGGCCCGGGAGTTCGATCTGATGCCCTGGGAAATATACCGGTACAACGAAGTTTCCCGTACGGCCGAGCCCGAGCCGGGACAGATTGTATACCTTCAGCCCAAAAGGAACCGGGCGGAAGCAGGGTATGAAACTCATATGGTACAGGAGGGAGAAACCCTGTATGATATTTCGCAGCGGTACGGAATCAAGCTTTCCCGGTTGTACAGAATGAACGGTCTGGAGGAAGGAGTGGAACCAGAACCCGGAACAGAATTGTATCTGAGAGGAAAAACCGGGATATTCGGTGGATTATTCTGAATTTTCCGAATGATGCACAAAATATGCAGATGTCAGGTCGTATCCTCTGAGGAATTCTTCTGCCCTGACCCTTTTTTTCCCTGAAGCCTGTATTTCCAGTATACGGATCGGTCCCTTTCCTGTGGCTGCCATCATTTCAATTTTCTTCTGTACCATGATGGTGCCTGGTGGCCGGGTGATTTCTGTTTGCGTGAGACCGGTCCGGAAAATTTTTACCGTCAGCTCTTTTCCGTTTCTGAGCCTGATGATGTCCCATGCTCCGGGTGCCGGACTCAGCCCCCTGACCAGGTTATGTATTTGCTCAGCAGTTTTGTCCCAGCAGATGCGGGTGTGTTCCTTCCTTATTTTTGGTGCGGTTTTCAGTTCTGCCTGCTCTTTCTGAAGAGTGTGCTGGGGGACGGGCATGGCCTTTCCTTCCAGAATGTGTTCCATGGTTTTGAGCAGCAGGGTTGCCCCCTGATCCTTCATGCGGTCGTGAAGGCTGCCCGCATCGTCATCAGGAAGAATGGGAACGGTTTCCTGAAAAAGGATACTTCCGGTATCTATTTTTTCGTCTATCAGGAAGGTTGTAAGGCCGGTTTTTTCTTCCCCGTTGATCAGGGCCCACTGTATGGGAGCGGCTCCCCGGTATTGCGGCAGGAGGGATGCATGCAGGTTGACGGTTCCCAGGGGAGGGATTGTCCACACCTCTTCGGGAAGCATTCGAAAAGCCACTACGGCAAAGACCTGTGCGTTCAGCTTTTGCAACTGTTGAATAAATAAGGGGTCCCTGAGATTTTCAGGCTGAAGAACCGGAATATCCGGTGGCAGATTATATTTTGCAAACTGTTTGACGGGGGGGGCTGAAACCCTGCGGCCACGCCCGGCCGGTTTATCGGCAGCCGTTACCACGGCGGCAATTTCCAGATTGCTTTCATGCAATTTTCGCAGAGATGCCACGGCAAATTCAGGGGTTCCCATAAAAACGATACGACTCATGAGCCGGTATTATTCGGTTTTTTCGTCCGGTTTGTATCTGATGAGGTTAAGGGAATGTCCCATTTTCAACTCTTTGGTTTCAAGGTACTTCCTATTGTGGGGATTGGGGGGAATGATCAGTGGCACATTTTCGATAATAGTCAGCCCGTAACCCTCCAGTCCGGCTCTTTTCACCGGATTGTTGGTAATGAGTTTCATTTTCCTCACATGGAGCTCCCTGAGAATATTAGCCCCCACCCCGTAATCGCGTTCATCGGCTTTGAAACCAAGATCGGTATTGGCTTGAACGGTGTCTCTTCCCTGTTCCTGCAGTTTATAGGCTTTCATTTTATTGTAGAGCCCGATTCCCCGGCCTTCCTGGTTCAGGTATACCAACACCCCTTTTCCTTCCTTTTCAATCATCCGGAGGGCTTCATGCAGCTGGTTCCCGCAGTCGCACCGAAGCGATCCGAAAATATCGCCTGTAACACAGGAGGAATGAACCCTTACCAGAACGGGTTCGTCAGTATCCCATGTTCCTTTAATAAGAGCCAGGTGTTCTGTCCCGTTTGATTTCTGTATAAAAGGAATCAGGTGGAAAGAGCCGTATTGTGTGGGCAATTCCACCTCCACTCCTTTGATTACCAGACTTTCGGTCTGGAGACGGAAGGCAATCAGGTCGCGGATGGTAATAATTTTAAGATCGAATTTCTCAGCAATACTGATCAGCTGGGGCAACCGGGCCATGGTGCCATCGGGGTTCATAATTTCCACCAGGGCTCCGCCGGGTTTGAGCCCTGCCAGCCTGGTGAGGTCCACTGCCGCTTCGGTATGTCCGCTGCGACGCAGTACCCCCCTTTCCCGGGCTTTGAGGGGGAAAACATGACCGGGACGTGCCAGTTCGTCGGGGCGGGTCGACGGATCCACCAGTGAGCGGATGGTGCTGGCCCTGTCAAAGGCGGAGATACCCGTAGTGCATCCTTCTCCGAGGTAGTCTACCGAGATGGTGAACTGGGTGTGATGCAGGGCTGTATTATTGCCTACCATCAGCTGCAGGTCAAGCTCATCACATCGTTTTTCGGGAATGGCCACACATATCAGCCCGCGTCCTTCGGTAGCCATGAAATTGACAATTTCAGGGGTGATCAGTTCCGCAGCTACAATGAAATCACCCTCATTTTCCCGGTCTTCGTCGTCTACCACAATCACGATCTTTCCCTGGCGGATATCCTCAATGGCTTCTTCTATGGTGTTCAGTTTTTTACTGATATCTTCTCGTTGGTTGCCAGACATTGTTTCTGATTCCTTTCAGGTTTTTAAGAAATCCGGCCAGCAGGGCCAGATTCATGGCATAAAAATGTGTTACGAACCGCAAAATTACGATATGTATTTGTATTTTCCGCAGGAATTGGTCAATGATTGGAATGGCCAGCATGATTGCCTGGATCAGTAAGGCGACCTGATACACCGGATGACGTTGAAAAATCAACAGGTTGGTAATGAGAAGAAAAATCAGTATAAACGGGCCGGTCCATCTGATCAGTTTATGGGAAAAGAAACAAAATCCGCAACCCCGTGTGATGGGCCAGAGCAGTTTTCTGAAACGGACCAGGTTCTGGAAATTGCCGGCTGCGATCCTGACTTTCCGCCTGAATTCCTCGCTCAGATCGTTGGAGACATCTTCATACACACGGGCGTGGAGCTCATTGACCGAACGGTAACCTTTTTCCAGTACCAGCATGTTGATATAAAAATCGTCCACCAGTATGGTTTCGGGAATGGGGGCAAACAATTCCCTGCGTACGGCATAACAGCCGCCCGAAGGGCCCATCATGCAACCCCATATTCTACCCTCCCTGTTCTTGATCCTGATTTCCCTTGATATGTATGCCATTTCCTGGTATGATATGCCATCTTTTTTGATGCCTGTATTGAGCATATAACTGTCTACCAGTCCGATGTCAGGATTTTTGAAATGTTTGACCAGTTCATACAGAGTATTGCGCTGCAGTATCACATTGGCGTCGGTCAGAACCAGAATGTTGCCTTCAGCTTCCCGGGAAAGTGTATTAATTACGCTTCCTTTTCCCCTGCGCCCCTCCATAAAATACAATTGGAGTATAGGTTCCTCCCTCTGGAGTTCTTTCAGTATATCGTCGGTTCCATCGGTAGAATGGTCGGATCCGATGAGTATCTGAATTTTATGAAGGGGATAGGAGGTGTTCAGGATGGAATGGATCTTTTCCCTGATCACTTTCTTCTCATTATATACCGACATCAGTACCGAGATGGAAGGCAATTCACCTGGATTTTCATATACCAGGGTGTTGTTTTCCCTGTTCCGGCTCAGAACGGAGAGAAGCACCGGAAATAGCACATATGAATGGAACAGAAAAAAAACCAGTCCCCAGAAGATAATTACCGCTATCATGTGCAGTATTTCATATAAAAGCCGGTAAGCCGGGCACCCAGTACGAAGTTATCAAAATTTTCCCGAACGAATACCCTGGCATTCTGTCCCAGTTGTGTGATGGATGATGGTTTGCCGGCGAGCTTCCGGATCGCGTGGATAAAATCCCGGGGTGAAGAAGCAAGGATGATCTCTTTTCCGTTTGTTACAGGGATTCCTTCGGCCGCCTGTGGCGAGGCTACAATTGCTTTTCCCAGCGACATCCCTTCGAGGATCTTGATCCGGATCCCGCTTCCGGTAAACAGGGGCACAATCTGGATCCATCCGGCAGAAAGAAAATCCCTGGCACTGGCTACTTCTCCATGAAAAAGAATACCCGGATGTTTCAGCTGATTAATAAGCCAGCGGGGGGCGTTTCTGCCAGCCACATGAAATTCCAGCCGGGGAACCTTTTTCTTCAGGGTTGGCCATACCATCTGCAGAAACCACATCAAACCTTCCTGGTTCGGATACCAGTCGAGTGCTCCGATGTAAACCAGAGACGGGGAAGGAGACAGAACAGCATGTGTTCCGCAAGAATCTATTCCGGCCGGGATGATTTCGAGAGGTTTGTCGTATCCCATGTTCCTGAATGCTTTGGCGTCATTTGCCGAGATGGGCACCAGCAGGTCTATTTTGTTCATGGCGGCAGTCTCTGCCTTTTTCAGACGTCTTCCTGTAAGGCCCGAGTAATAACGGAGGAGGGGATTCCGGTGGCGTTCCGCCCTTTTCATCCATATATGATGTTCCACGTTATGGGCACGCAGAGAAACCGGACCGCGATGGTGTGCTCTGATGGTTGGCAGATACTGGCACACGGCCAGACCTTCCAGCTGCACCATATCGTATGACACATGGTCAAGGTGTGTTGCCAGAACACGTTTCATTTCCGGAGTATGGAATCGTTGCAGAATGTAAGGATATGTTGAGAAAAGAAGGTTAAAAAGCAGGGCATCGATCCTGACCCGTGTATTGACGGGAACCAGGTGAATTTTGATCTTTTCTTTTATTTCCACTATCTCCGGATCATCTCCGAAAAAGTGTTTGGTGGTGTTCAGGGAGATCAGGGTGATCTGGTGTCCATTTTTCACCAGTCCGCGGATCATGTTCAGGGTGGCCAGAGCTCCTCCGTCGAATGGAGGATAAGGGAATTTATTGCTGATTATCAGTGTCTTCATCTGTGAAATCCATAGGCAGGATCTGAAGGTTCAGTTTTCGCTGGACATACAACAGAACTTTCTTGTAAAGATTTAGGTAGGTGTCGATGTTCAGGATCACCGAATCGGTTGTGGCTTTGTAGGTAAGGAAGATTCCGATGGGAAGCAGAACGAAGGATGAAAGCCATATACCTGCCGGAACATCGAGTACCCCTTCAACGGCTGCTTTTTTCCCCGAAGTGGAGAGTATATAATAGAACACAAAAAAGAGGGTGGAAACAACCACCGGCATGCCGATGCCGCCCTTTCGAACAATGGCCCCCATGGGGGCTCCGATGAAAAAGAAAATGAGGCAGGCAAAGGAAAGGGTGAATTTCATATGCCATTCGCTCTGGTACTTGCGCAGGTTTTTATTCCTGCCCATGATATTGATCACCTGCGTGGAGATGTAGTTCTGGGTACTTCTGGCCTGCGAAACAGCTGATCGCAGGGCACTGATTCTCTCATTCAGTGGAAAGGAATGGAACAGGGTGTCGAAATTCGTTATCTCTGGCAATTCCTGGTTTCCGCTTCTGTTCAGTGCCATGATCCGGTTCCGTGGGAAGAGATGATTTTTGACCAGGGTTTCCCTGAAATCCCTTTCTTTTTTATGAAGCACCTGCCTCAGTGAATCACTCATATATTCCAGCTGTTCAATATTCATCATCTGGTAATTCTTCCTGAACAGGTTTTCATCCGAGCGAACCAGGCCGAACCCCTGTAGCTCAATGACCAGAACCTGCTCACTGAATTGATCTTTTCTGTGCGGGTAGGTTTTTTCCCTTCTTCTTCTGCGGTCACGCTCCTGTATTTCGTTGTATGACACACCGTTATATAATGTCAGAATCAGGTTGGTTTCGTCGGGGGTAACCCGCATGTATCCCGAGTCGGCCCGGATTACGGTAATGTTCCCGTTATTCCCGGTATGATCATATACCATAATGTTTCTCAGCAGGTTGGTGCGGGGTTCTTTTTCATCTATTTTGATGGAATAACCGTCAATTCCATTGTAAAACTGTCCGGCCTTGATGTTCAGTTCCGGCCGCTGGCGCTGCACATCATACAGCAGGGCACGCATTTTCAGGTTGGCCTGGGGGAGCATGTTGTTGGCGAAAAAGAAAGCGCCCAGGCTGATCAGAACGGACAGAAAGATCAGGGGGGAAAAAATGCGCTGCAGGGAAATTCCTGCCGATTTCATGGCGATGAGTTCGTTGTTTTCGCCCAGGTTGCCGAATGTCATGATGGAAGCCAGCATAGTAGCCAGGGGAAGGGCCAGTGGCACCAGACTGGCCGAGGTGTAAAGCAGCAATTCGCTGATCACGGCAATATTCAATCCTTTCCCCACCAGATCGTCGATGTATTTCCACAGGAACTGCATTAGCAGCAGGAAAATCACGACAAAAAATGTCAGGATAAACGGGGGAATGTATGATTTGAGAACCAGTCTGTGTATCTTCGTCACTTTTCCTGCGTTTATGTCATAACCAGTACAAAAGTACAAATTTTGTAATCAGGGAGGGGAAAAATGGGAGATTACAAACCCATTACATGCCTGAGATTGGCAATCTGTGTGTTCCACAGTTCAATGGCATCTTCTTTTTCGTCTTCCTCAACAAAGTCGGTGATCAGCAGTGCAACATCTCCGGTGAGCTCTTCAGTATGGATTCGGAATTCAAAATATCCGTCTTCATCATGATGATTGTCCAGCCATTTGAAACGGGCGTATTTCTGATCCTTTTTCATGACCATTTCAGCCTGCTGTTCGGTATTGTTCCAGAAAAAAGTATATATTTTTCCTCTCACATGCACATCATCGGCAAACCATTCGGCCAGTCCCGCTGCTGTACTGATTCTTGGATACAATACCCTGGGAGAGGCATTTAATGTATATTCCAGGTTTATCTTCGTTTTCATTCTTTTTCCTGTACTGGGTATTTCTGCAATATAAGAAAAATACTTCAATTGGCAAACATGAAAGGCAACAGGTATAATAACCTGTAATACAATTAGTTAAATATCTATTTCCGTGCGGTTTATAAGATTCAAAATGCCGTTTCAGAGAGGTGATTTTTGAAAAAGATTATTATCTTTGCTGCCCGTATAAAAAATTACGGAAATGTTTATGGCGAGATAGCTCAGTTGGTACCGAAAAACAGCAAATCTTTGATTTGCGCTGTTTTTCGAGGATCCACGAAAGTCTAAACCGCCTGCGGCGGTAAGACTTTCGGGATTAGAGCGCATGATAAAAGGTTGTTTTGACAGAGAAGGTACTAATGGCGAGATAGCTCAGTTGGTTAGAGCGCATGATTCATAATCATGAGGTCCCGGGTTCAACTCCCGGTCTCGCTACCAGGAAAGGCCCGGCACGCCTGCGCCGGGCTCTTTTTTTTTTTTCAAACGGGGAAAGAATTACTGCTCAAACAGGGATCAGGGTTTGCCGGGATATTTATCTTCTGGGCATACTACCGGGAAATACAAAAACTCGTTATATTTATCATATGCGAAAACCGGTCACCTTTTCATCAGGCTGCTGTTTTCTGCTTTTGGTATGGTGCATGAGCGGATACAACGGCCGTGCACAGGACCCTGGTCAGACTCATACCACCGATTCTGCAACACGACTTTACCCTTCCTGGATGCTATGGGTACCCGGAGCCACCCATTTTGCCGAAGGAAACTGGGGAACCGGACTGGCCTTTTCTCTGGGTGAAACCGGGGCCATTGCCCTGGGAATTGCCTTCGACAATCAGCTGCGCTCCGAAACCTCCTCTCCTTATTACAATTACCCCCTCCTGCTGGGTTTCGAATTATACAATATCGACAAGTGCCATTTCATGCGGAACAGGCTGGAATACCTCAAAGCTGCACACCCCGGGTTCCGGTATGACGATATCACTTTCAACAGGCTGATGCTGGAGCCCTTCCGCCCTAAAAATATCTTTACACCCATTACCGGCCTGTTTGTGGCGGTGGCTCTGGGTCAGCTTTACCTGGAAAGCCTGACCGACCATCCCGGCTATTCCGATGTGAATGAACTGTACCTGCTGAACCGGTATGTGCCACGCAACCGCGCCATGGCTTTTTACGGAACCGCCTCGCTGGCAGCCAGCTGGGGTGCGGGGGTAGGAGAGGAATACTGGTTCCGTAACGGGCTGATGCCTGTATGGGATTACCGTTTCGGCCGGAAAAAAGGGCTGGCCTATTCAAGTCTGCTTTTTGGTTCACTGCACCTTACCAATATGCTGTTTGAACAGGAACCTGACCTGAAAGCCGCACTGACCCAGGCCCTGGCAGCAACAGTGGCAGGATGGTTGCTGGGAAGGGATGTACAGAAACGTGGTTATGATATCGGTCCCGCCTGCGCTGCCCATACATGGTACGATTTTACCCTTATGCTGGGATCTTTTCTGATCAATCCGGAAGACAATATTTTCGGAGTGGGTGTCAGGTTTGTTCTTCCGTAAAGATCAGATACGGAGGCTTCCCCTTCCATGTAACAGAATTGTTCTAAATTACGTATAATTGTATAGAGTGTTGAATTATTGCACACACAAATCACTATATTTACAATATATAGTGTAACGGCAGAGCCGGTACCGGATTTCAAGGCGCTGCTTAAAGCGTGTGTCGGAAACATTTCTGAGTCATGAGCACAACAAACTGGACCCTCAGGAAACTGCTTACCCTGGAAGATCTTTCCATGGCATTCTGGGAAGTGGAGAAACGGCGTATAGGAGGTAGAATTCCCGGCCCTGCGGAAGACTTGTTGAAAAAAACGGGAGAGATACTCCATAATATGGAAAGTACTCTGATCAGACGAAGCGGTAACAAATTACTGACAGAACTGAAAAAAGGCCATCATTCATTTTTACATTGCATGGAAGAGGTCATGGTCATAAAAACCGGGCTTGACGGGCTTGACGGGAAACTAGAAAAAGCAGGGAAATCTGTGGCAGCTATGATTCTGATACTTGAAAAGGCACAGCAGGCTGGTTGATCAGCCAGCTATCCTGCCGGATGATTACGAAACCGTCGGCGCCATCTGTCGGTGGGCTGAAGCCAGCAGAGCCCTGGCAGATACCCCGTAGGGACAAACCTGTTCACAGTATCCGGCACAATCTGCGCATACTTCTGGTCCGGGACCTTTCAGACCGGCATATTGTTCCCTGGCATACTGTACCTGTCCCTTCACTTCGAAATAGTATCTGTATCGCATGATGGTGCTCACCGGCAAATGATGCGGGCAGGCGGTTTCACATACATTGCATCCGATGCGGCAGTTGAGATGTCCGTATATATCATGATAGTTCCTGAGCAGAGCCACATCTTTTTCATTCAGCTTCTGACCTGAAAGTGACAGCATATCCCGTATGTCATCCAGACTGGCAAACCCCCAGCATATGGTATGGGCTTTTGGATTGCTCAGTACAAATCTGGTGGCGGCTTTCGCCAGATCTTCATCGGAAGCCACTCCATATTTTTCGAAGATTATCCTGGCCTGCTCTGTCATCCCCTTATATTTTTCCCAGAATCCCAGGGTGCTTTCACCGGGCTCGGTTCCCGCCTCTTTTTGTCTTTTGATCCGTTCATCCAGGATCAGATACAACTTTACCGGATTGGATTTTATGATGCTGGTTCCTATTTCTTTTTCCGCACAGGCATCCAGAATTTTTTCAGCCATGTCGGCATTCATAAAGTTGTATCCCAGCATAACCACATCGAACCGTCCGTCTTCCACGGCAGTCATCATAATCTTTTCCAGGCTTTCTTCCGGATTGATAAGCCAGTTGTTGCCGTGACACGAAACGCCTACATGCTTTACTCTTCCTTCCTGTTTCATCATTTCCATGGCGGCATGGAAATGTTCATCCTTGATAATGCGGGAATTTTCCGCACTGTGAATCATCATGCAGTCTACATAATCCGTTCCAAGCCTTTCCAGCGCCTTGCGAGTTCTGTCAATGCAATCTTCTTTCGACAGGAAATGGTCATCTGTATATAGCTTTGAATTGATAAAGATTTTTTTCCGGTCGTAATCTTTGATCACCCTTCCGATCAGCCTTTCGTTGTTTCCGTTATCGTATGCTTCTCCGGTATCAATGAAATTTACACCCAACTCCAGCAGGGCTTTCAACACCGCTTCACTGGGGGGAGTGCCGCAGCTGATATCCGAGGCCATAAATCCGGTTTTTCCAAGCTGCCGGTATTCCTTTACAACCGGAAAGTCATGGTTTTGCCTGTTTTCTTTGTAGATTGCCCTGTTCTGAAATGCAGATCCGGAATAGTGTGGATCGTAAGCAGTATTTTCCTGCCTTGTGTTGCGTTTTATGGCCATAATCCCTGGTGTTGTTGATGGCCCTGAATATACAACAATATCCTATGATACAAACAGAGCATGTTGTAAAATATTCTTTCCGGGAATAACATTCATCATGAGCAATAAGGAGTTGTTTCGTACCTTTACGGATAACTTCTGTTCATATGAAAAATCAGAGAATCACCCATATCGGTATTGAAATGCCGGGCCGTGAGATGCTGGATTTTCTCAGCAATTATGAGCTGGGAACTCCCGGAAAGCTTCGGTACCGGCATACCGGGATTGACGCCAAAATAAAGGCCATGGACCCGATCCCTTTTCTGGTGTTGCGACGGGATGGGCAGATCAGGGGGCTTATAGGGTTTGCATTCCGGATGGTACAACAGGCCGGTGTATCGGTTCCTGCATTCAATATCCGGTATTTTTCCATCGCTTCACCTTTTCAAAGTACGGGACAGCATTCACCGGCCGGGAAGTCCCGCGGGCACGACCGGGGGGGAATGCTAAAACGATATGCCGGCCGCATTTTCGACAATCCCTGGATGCTTCTGGGCAAAGAGGGAAATGATCCGGCTTTTTGCTATGCCTTTATCGAGGATGAAAACCGACGTTCGTCGGGATTAGGTGAAACCATGGGATTTTTGCCCGTCAGGTATTTCTATACCCTGTTGTACAGCCGGCTTTTCCCCGGTAATGATCCCGGGGTTACCGGTGTGAAACCGGAAGAAAGGGATGAGGTGCTCGAAAAGGTACATTCTTTCTACCGGAACCATAATTTTTTTACCCCGCAAAATCTTTTTTACCGGGATGATTATTTTGTATACCGACGGGATGGCAAAATAGTGGCAGGATTACAGGCAAATACTGAAAAATGGATTATATGCGACATGCCCGGGCCCGATGGATTTCTTTTTACACAAGTGTTCCCTCATATTCCCGTTTTCAGAAAGCTGATCGGAAAACAATCGATGAAATTTCTCGCATTGGAAGGGATATGGTCAGAGCCGGGTCATGAGAATGACATTTTGAAGATCATGGAAAGTGTGATGAACAGAAGAAAAATTTTTATGGCCCTCACATGGATGGATGCCGACGGCCCGCTGTATCGGATGCTGAAGAAAACCGGTAAAAGGGGGTTTGTCGGGAGCTTTCTCAAACCGGTAAAGGCCCGGGTGGTGATCAGGCCGTCTGCCGGTTTTGACCAGGGACTGGAAACCATGAAAACCCGCCCGGCCTACATTTCCTGCCTGGATATGACCTGAACATCACGATCATTTGAAAAAGGAGGCGAATCGATAGGTCCTGAACCACACAGGTGATATTTTACTTAACAGCTACATATATGGCGGCAATGCCTCCCATCAGAGGATAGTCTTCCACCCGGCTGAAACCGTTTTGCAAAAGGAGTTCCTTTATTTTTGCCGGCGCGTAATAATTAATGGCTGAGTAAGCGAGATAGCGGTATGCTGCACGGTGTCCGGATATCCATCCGCCAAGGCGGGCCACAAAAACCTTCATGTAGATGCGGAACAAGAATTTCAGTAACCGGTTACCGGGCTGGGCCGTTTCCACGATAACAAGCCGGCCGTCTTTGCGTATGATCCGTAAAATTTCAGAAAGATAATCAACCGTGCGGGGGTTGCGAAAGGTCAGGTTCCTGAAGGCAAATCCCAGGGTGACGGCATCAAAATACCCGTTCTCGTATGGCATGGAAGCTACATCACCTTCCGTAAAACGAATAGGAATGAGGGCCTTTTTTGCCGCTTTTTCTATGGCAAGGTTCAGCATGGGTGGACTGAAGTCGAGCGCAAGCAACTCACATTTACCGTTTTTACACAGACGGCTCAGATGCATAACCATATCGCCGGTTCCGGTGCAGAGATCCATCACACGGGTGGGAGAGGCAGCAAGACATGTTTTGGCCGCTTTTTTCCTCCATCGTTCATCCAGCCCGAGGGTCAGCAAACGGTTCATCATATCGTAGCTTGAGGGCACACGTATGAACATGTGATACAGGGGACGACTGCCACCTTCTGTGTGTTCGTGTTTTGTTCCCATTACCCGCAAAGATATCTTTTTCTGCGGGACCGGAAACAACCAGAGAACGGAAGATTGCTCCCGGCGTACACCATTCGGATCTTTCAGGTATGCCTGTATGCTGTGAAAGAAAGGTCGAAATAACTAATCGAATACGAAATTACCCTTTTTGATCTCATCGATCAGGATGCGTGCCCCGTCTTTGTTTAGCTCGAATTCCTTGATCATCGATACGGCCCAGTGCCATTGTTCGGGGGTCAGATCATGGTACCGGTATTTTTCTGATTTCAGCTCTTCAATCACAGGGGCAACCAGGGTATCAGTATCTTCTGAATAATTCCGGTTTCTTGATGACTTCTTCATAACTTGATGGTTTTTCATGCTCATCAGTGTTTGTCTTCAGCGGGTGATCAGCAGGTACTGATTTTTTGCTCTTATCCCTAAGACTGGAAAAATACCCAAAAGGTTGCTTCCGTTAATAAATAAAATGGCAGCGGATGATCCTGGTTTTCGGGATACGGCCATAATGTTGTTGCTTATTAGAGTGATATGGAACGCTTTTGCAGGAATAATTTTTACGATATTTACCGGAAAGGGAACGGAAATGCAGCAGGATTGTTAATTTTACATATAGGAAATTATGAATCACAGGAAAATCAATATGGGAATGGTGGGGGGTGGCCCCGGCTCACTGATCGGGAAGGTGCATACCATGGGAGCTATGCTGGACGGACAGATCAGTCTGGTGTGCGGAGCTTTTAGCTCCAATCCGGAACAGTCGGAGATCAGAGGCCTGGAATATTTTCTCCCCAGGGAAAGAATATACCCTGCATGGCAGGAAATGATCAAAAGGGAAAAAGAACTGTCAGAAGGGGAAAGAATGGATTTCCTCTGTATAGCCACACCCAACCACCTTCATTACGATCCTGCCCTTATGGCTCTGGAAAATGGTTTTCATGTGGTTTGTGACAAGCCCTTGACTCATACGGTGGAGGATGCCCGCAGGCTGGTTTCGCTGGTGGAGGAAACCGGACTGCTGTTTGCCATGACCTATCCCTATGTGGCCTATCCAATGGTGAAGGAAGCCAGAGCCAGAGCAGGTAACGGACAGCTTGGTAAAATAAGGAAAGTGGTGGTGGAATATCCTCAGGGCTGGCTGTCGGTCCCGGTGGAAAAAACAGGAAACCGGCAGGCTCTCTGGAGAACAGATCCGGAGCGTTCCGGTCCGGGAGGAGCTATGGCAGATATCGGTGTACATGCCTTTTACCTGACGGAGTATGTAACGGGATTAAAGGTTACTGACCTGATGGCCGACCTGAACCGGGTGGTTCCGGGAAGGCGGCTGGACGATGACGGGAATGTCCTGCTTCGTTTCAGCAACGGTGCCGGTGGTACGCTGTTTGCCACACAGATCGCTGCAGGTGAAGAGAACGACGTGAATATCAGGGTGTGGGGTGAGAAAGGGGGTCTGGAATGGCATCACCACGACCCGAACCGGCTGATCCTCAAGATAGAAGGGGAACCCGTCCGGGTATTGCGGCCGGGACATTCGGAATACCTTTCCTCCGGAGCGATGTACGCTTCCCGCCTTCCGGCGGGACATCCTGAAGGGTACATCGAAGCATTCGCAAATATTTACCGGCAAGTGGCCGCCAGTATCCGGGCCAGGTATACGGGTACCGATCTCTCCCCTGAGGAAAGTGATTTTCCGGATGTATACGCCGGCCTGAGAGGTATGCTTTTTCAGGAGGCGGTGCTGGCTTCTTCAGCCGGAAGGAAATGGGTTTCCATACCCGGAAAATGAAAAGAAAAGATCTTATATAAACCACCATAAACCTGTTGAATCATGAAATCGAAACTCGTCCTGTTGATGATTGTCCCGGTGATGTTTCTTGCGGGATGCCATACTCCTTCCGGGAAGTGGCAGCCGGCACCTTTTGTCCTGGAAACTCCGTGGAGTGAATCGGTTCCCGTTGAAGCCCCCTGGCCGGAATATCCCCGTCCGGGAATGGTGCGGCCCGAATGGGTCAGTCTGAACGGATTATGGGAATTTACGCTTACGGGCATGCAGGACACCATCCCTCCTGCATTTGATCGCCTCATCAGGGTTCCGTTTCCTGTTGAATCGGCTCTTTCAGGTATGGGCGAAGTGGTGACCGATACCACCTTGATGTGGTACAGGAAATCATTTGCCGTTCCCGATAACTGGAAAGGGCAGCAGATCCTGTTGCACTTCGAAGCATCGGACTGGGAAACCCATGTATATGTGAACGGGCAACCGGCCGGTACCCACCGGGGAGGGTACGATCCGTTTTCACTGGATATTACTTCATTCCTGGAAGCCGGCCGCGAACAGGAACTGGTGGTAAAGGTTCATGATCCTACCGACAGGGGGAGCCAGCCCCGGGGTAAGCAGGTAATGGAACCGGGAGGAATATTTTATACCCCCAGTTCGGGCATCTGGCAAACCGTGTGGCTGGAACCTGTTCCTGAAGATCATATTGACGCGTTTTATGTGACTCCGGATATTGACAGGGATCAGATCAGGGTGGAAATTGCATCCTCTGCCGGGAAAGAGAAAACTGCTTATCTGGTTCAGGTGTTTGCTGAAGGGAAACCGGTCTCCGAAGTATCGTCAGAGGCCGAAACCATGATTGTGCCGGTTCCGGATGCACGATACTGGTATCCTTCCGATCCGTACCTGTATGATCTGAAGATCACCCTGCTGAAAAATGGAAATGCTGCAGATTCGGTTACGGGATATTTCGGTATGAGAAAAGTGTCGCTGGGGAAAGACTGTGACGGGTATACCCGTGTCATGCTGAACGATACATTTCTTTTCCAGTTCGGGCTGCTTGACCAGGGATTCTGGCCCGACGGGTTGTATACCCCTCCTTCAGACGAGGCCATGAAATACGATCTGGAAATGACCCGGAAAATGGGATTCAATATGCTGCGCAAGCATGTCAAGGTGGAGCCCCGACGCTTTTATACCTGGTGCGACCGTATGGGCTTGCTCGTATGGCAGGATATGCCTTCATGCAGCGGTTATATAGGGGCCCGGGACCCCGACCGTGTGGTGTCAGACGAGCACGACAGGCAGTTCCGCTACGAGCTGGGAGAAATGATCCGTACCCTGTACAATCATCCCAGCATTGTGATGTGGGTGCCGTTCAATGAGGGATGGGGTCAGTACGATACCCCCGGTATCGTGGATTTTATCCGCTCGGTTGACCCGACCCGGCTTGTGAATGCGGCCAGCGGATGGGCCGACCGGGGCGTGGGAGATGTGCGCGATATACACCATTACCCCGATCCGGAAATGCCTGCCGCAGAAGAACAAAGGGCCATTGTGCTGGGCGAATACGGAGGACTTGGGTTTCCGGTGGAAGGACATACCTGGGAGCAGGAAAACTGGGGATACACCAATATGAAAAACAGGGAAGATCTCACCGACCGGTTCGAGGAATACGCGGCACAGGTGTATGCATTTGCCGGAAAAGGACTGAGTGCCGCCGTATATACACAAACCACCGACGTGGAAACGGAAACCAACGGGCTGATTACTTACGACCGGGCACAGGCAAAGATCGATCCCCTGTATGTTACCAAAGCCGTGAAGGGTATTTTCCCGCCATATTGTCCTTCTGAACAGAGAATATTTACAGATTCACTTGAAATCACCCTGGAACTGCCCCTCTGTAAAGGAGAGATATATTATACCCTGGACGGGTCAGAACCCGGACCTTCAGATTACCGTTATCAGGAACCGTTCATTATTGACCGTTCGTTGATCCTGAAGACGCGGGCCATGTATTCCAGCGGTGCCGACAGCCGGGTGAGATCATACGTGTTTGAGAAGGTCCCGCTCCAGTCACCGGTACCTGAAATACCTGAAAAACAGGGATGGATAATGAAGATCTACACGGGCAACTGGCAAACATTGCCTGATTTTAACAGCCTGGAACCCGTGGAAACCCGCGTGGTCGATGCGGTGGAAATTGGCTCTGCCGGAAGAAGGGAACGCTTCGGAGTGGTTTGGGAAGGATATCTCACAGTGGATGAACCCGGCGTATATGTTTTTTATCTCACCAGCGATGACGGCAGCCGGATGAATCTGAACGGAGAGGTGCTGATCGAGAACGACGGGATACACGGAATGAAGACGGTAAAGGGATTTGCTGCCCTGGAAGAGGGAGCCCATGAGGTGAGAATTGAGTATTTCCAGCGTAGCGGCGGCCTTGGATTTGAATGGCTGGCCGGGAAGGCCGGAGAGTTGCCGCAGCCGGTAACCACCGATCGCATGCTGCATAAATAAACGGCAGAACTCAGTTCCCGAACCTGCATTGTTCTTTCAGCCAGGCAGGCCGGTTGGTGGTAATTCCATCTACACCCATGCCGGCCAGAGCCATGGCTGTTGCAGGATTGTCAACGGTCCACGCATATACCTTCATTCCGGCCTGGTGTACTTTATCTGCGTACCGGCGCGTAATTCCTTTGTACCTCAGGTTCAGCCCGTCCAGAGAGGCTCCCCGGGCTCTGTCAATCCACCTTCTGCCGTAACGTCCGGTAAGGGTGTAGTGCAGAAAATAAGCCGGTATATGGGGCATGAGTTGTTTTGCACCCCGTACTACTTCAAAATCAAAACTGATGATGGTAACGGCGGCCATTTTTCCGCTTTTTTCAAGTGTTTTCTTTAACACGGGCAGAATTTCCGTTCCGCATTTGACCTCGATGAACAAAGTCCCGTTTCCAGGTACCGTGGCCAGCACTTCTTCCAGGAAGGGTATCTTTTCTCCTGCAAAAGATGGATCTTTCCACGAACCGGCATCCAGTTCACGCAACAGGACAGAAGGAGTTCCGGCAATTTCCAGGTTTTTCCCCGTGGTGCGCCGGGTATTCTTGTCGTGCATTACCATGATCCTGCCGTCAGACGACAGGTGAACATCCACTTCCACCGCCCTGGCGCCCAGTTTCCAGGCAAGGTTGACGGCCGCCAGGGTGTTTTCTGGAGCCAGGTACGATGCCCCCCGGTGGGCAATGATAAGTGGATCGCTGCTGAAGACAGGGTGCATAAAGAGCATGGAGATCAGAATGAGCAGGTTTCGTTTCATGTTCCGGTATTATCTTGACATAAAGATACCACCTGCCGCAATAAATTCCATATGGGCAAAGGAAAATCTTCCGGATACTATTTTTTTGGCAACCCCTTAGAAGTGATGCCTGATACTGACAAAAAACTCGTCGCGCCGGTCGAGACCGGCAAATGCGGTTTCCCCTTTTCCTGATATAAGTCTGATGCCCAGGATGATCTCCGTGTTTTCATCTGGCAGGTACCCTGCGGAAGGCATCCACACCAGGGCATGATCTTCTTTTAAGTTTTTCCAGTCGCCGATGACTACCGCTCCCGTTACAGGTTTAAGGATGATTTTTTCCTGTGCCACCTTCTTTTCGTATTCCAGCAGGAAATAATCGTTCAGGTTGCCCTTCCCCCTTTCATGGAAAAAGCCGTGCAGAAACTGGAAATTCATATACGATCCGTCAGTAAAGGTGTAATCTGCTCCCATCAGGTACCTGAAATAAGGCTTATCTTCCAGCTGAACACTTTCCAGATCGGAATAGCCGATCTCCGACAAATCCATGTGCATGATCACTTCTTTATCGGGGACCATCAAAGCCATTTCTCCCCAGATCCCAACACCGGCAAGCGAACCGGCCATATCTGCTCCCACTGCATGAAACCTGGGAAACAGTAATGCGGTATTAACCGCCAGGTTGAACTCTTCATCGGCAAAGGCAACATCGGTGTACGAGGGAACTGGTAATCCGTCGCGGAAAAAGGAGTAGCTCAGTGAAAAATCAAATCCCAGGATGAATCCGCCCAGCTTGATCCCATAGGATGAGGATTGGCCCGGCCGGTTATCCGGCATAAGCAGGGTGTCGGTCATAACGGCAATCTGAGTGGAAGGGACCGGCAACGAGATGGAAGTGGAAAATACGCTGGCCAGATCGCCTCTTGGCAGGGTGGCCGGGCGGAAAAAGGGGACATAAACCCCTTCCAGGAAGAAAAAATCATTCAGGTAATAGTCCAGCTTTACGGCTTCCACACCGTGTGACCGGCCGAAATCCCAGATATCTTCCATATCCAGAGGATTCAGGTTCCGGGTGGGATTCAGGCGATCGCCGCGTCCCCAGGTGATCACCTGCCGTCCGATCCTGACATCCAGGTTGGGGAAAATAAATCCGTACAGGTCGAGCCATGCTTCCCTGAAATCGATCTGGTACGGCGAAGTTTCATCTTTGTTGAATAATTGACTGGTTCCGGTAAGAAAAGGAAAACCGAAACTGCGGAACCATATATTGGCCGAGAAGGAGGCCTTGCCCTGAAAGCTTTTCTTCAACCCAAGGTCCAGCCGGTTTTCGCTCCACGACCAGGGATAGGGATCGACCAGCAGCAAACGCTGGTCGGTAAGCCATTCGCCCGAAATTTCCGGACCTGTTTTCTGTGCAACGGCCGGTATCAGTAACCATGTGAATAAACAGAAGTATATGATACGAAAAATAACGGCTTTCATGATATGATGCGGTTTTTATTGTTGTCTGAGTTTTCTTACCGAGAATTCACTATCGTCAAGATTGTTGTCAAAACTTATCTCTTCCACTTCCATTATTGTGATATGTTCTTTTTCCAGATCTTTCATCCTGATCCGTTTCTGAGCCCGGTATCCCTGTATCTTTTCGTATTCCACATCCATTTGCTTAACCATCTGGTTCCCCCGGTTGTAATAATCTATATGCACGGGCAGGAAAAGGTCCCGGTCAACCTGCATCACCAGCCTGGAATAATCGGACCGGACACCGGGTTTTGGAACCAGTTCCAGCACGAAATATTCTTCCGTGGTTTCCTTCAGGGTGGGGTCGAACTTCTCACTGTAGGGAACCGCCTCCATATCCTCATAAGTGAAATCAGTTCCCGCAAACGACTGGTTTTTTACATGGCTGGCAATTCTCCTTTCCCTGCCAAAAGCGGGAAGGTATATATACATCACATCGTCGGGAAGGGAAAGAAAAGCGATTCCGGCCTGGGAAGCCGGTGACGTGAAACGGGTGAAACGCATATTCCTTCCTTTCTGTTTCATTTCCGCTTTTCTCATACTCTGGTTCCCGTTTTTATCAATCAATGTGATGGTAGTAGTGGAAACCTGATCTTTCGGAGCATAGGTAATTTCATCAATTTTTCCAAGGATTTCATCTGCTGACTGTGCGTGGCTGTAAGCTGCCATCCCGCATACGAGGATAGCTGCTGTTATCAGGGCTTTACAGGTTGCTTTCATGGTTTTTATGTTTTATTGGTTTGAATTTTTCACCAAGTTTATGATTGGCGGTGAGTAAGGCCGGCAGCAGGGTAAGAGAAGCGCTTCCCGATGCCAGCATGGTGATGCCCACCAGGGTACCGAACCTTGCCAGAGGAATGAGGGAAGAGAAAAGCAGTACCAGAAAACCGGCTGTGACCGAAAACATGTTGATCACAATGGCTTTGCCGCTGATACCCACAGAGTGCTCAATGGCTTTGGTCAGACCGTGACCGTTTCTCATGGCATGGGAAAAATGATTGCTGATATGGATGGCATAATCAATGCCAATCCCTATGGAGATCGAGCCTACCAGCACGGTGGCGATATCCAGGGGTATACCCGTCCAGCCCATGCAACCGAACAGGATGACCAGGGTGGTGATAATGGGAAAGACCGACAGGATCCCCCTGAGCAGTGACCTTTGCAGCAGGCTGACCGCCAGCAGTACCAGCATCATGGCTATGGCCAGGCTTCTGATCTGGCTGCTTACCAGACTTTCATCCAGGCGGATGACCAGGGAGGGGTATCCGGTCAGTTGGAATTCCACCTGGCTGCCGTTCATGCTGTCAAAATATGATTCCATATAATCGATGAACCGCCTGGCATCTTCAATTTCCGAGGAATTGAACATTCCCTGAATAATGGCTTCCTGTTTGTTTTCGTTGATGAGTTGCTCCAGAATGTCCTGCCCCTCAATAAGGAACCATAGATTTTCAATACGGTCACGCTCGTCCGGAATTAGTTTCCCTTCCCCCATGGCCTCATTCATGCTGGCTACCAGATCGGCTACCGACTGGGTATAAACCAGGTTGGGGTCTTCCTTCATTACCTGTTGTGTTTCATAGATGGCCTGCATCACCTCCGGATGAAGAATATCTCCTTTTACCGAGATATATACGGGGAAGGTACCGCCCATCTTTTCTTTCAGAATATTCTCTGTGATACGGTTCGGATCCTTCTTTCGGAAATATTCAATAAAATCGACTTTTCGCTGAATATGAAATGCCCCGATGACGGAAAGCAGGATGAGTGATCCCCAGAACAGGATCACCCTTCGGGGATGATGAATGACCAGATCCGATGTTTTTTTCAGGAGAGATGCCAGCATACCGTTCTTTCCCTGTAACCCGGAAATCCCTGTGTTTTTTTTAAATCCGGCCATACCCGGGATCAGGAACAGAGATACCAGAAGAGCAAAAAAGATACCTGCCGAGGTGAACAAACCGAAAATTTTGATCATGTGCAGGTAACTGCCAAAGACAAATGAAATAAACCCGAACATGGTGGTGAGGGCAGTGAATATAACTGGAACGGCAATGTAATTCCAGGCCTGCTCCAGTCTTTTTTCCGCATCTGCTTCCTGTGTCTCGTTTATCCGGTTCAGTACATGAATGGTATATGCACTTCCCACGGCGATAAGCAAAATGGGGATCACGCTGGAAATGATCGATATTTCAATATTCAGTATTCCCATCGTACCGAAGGTCCACAGGATACTTAGCAGAACGGTCAGCACCGGAAGCAATACGTCCCGTGTATTTCTGAATCCCAGGTAGAGAACCAGCAGAATCAGGACAAGAGCCATGGGCCCGAGGTAGATCAGGTCCCGGTTGATGGAATCACCAAAGGCGGCAATGATAAAAGGCTGCCCACCGAAATGTACTTTCGATGTCAATGGCATCGATTTGACTTTTTCCCTGATATGGTTGGCCACATCAATTTTGGCTGCATCATTCTCCAGCCGTACAGCCAGAATGGTCATCGTGCCGTCTTCCGACACCAGCCTTCCCCGGTACATGTCCTTTGAAAGGGTATATTCTCTGAGGCGGCGTAATTCTTCCTCTGTGGATGGAGGAGCATATTCATCCACCAGCTTACCGATCTCGATCCCCCATTCACTGCTCCGGATATCCAGCACATTGACCAGTGATGTGATATGTCCCACCCCGTCCATGTACCGGATGCTGTCCTGTATAGTAATGATCTCGTGTATGACTTCTTCGGTAAAAACATTCCTGCTTTCAAGCCCTATGATACAGTTGTAATTTCCTCCGTATTCTTCGCCTACCTGGTTGAATAAGGCAGCCACCTCGTCATCTTCAGGCAGATTGCTGAAAACATCGGAATTCAGGGTTAAACGCGGTATAAACCATGCCGATACCAGGCTGAATAAAACGGCCGTGAGAACGATCCACCGGCGGTACTTAAGTATATGGGCTGCCTTGAATTTCATTTATAATAGATTTAATAAAATGTAAATAGTTTAATAAATTATGAACTAATTATACAAAAAAAATCAATTTCTGTTTTGATTGTATTCGTTTAACATGCGTGGTACCTCTTCCAGCAAACGATTAATGAAATCAATCAGCCCCTCCACGCTGCGAATGAAATCAGGGTCTTTGTCATGGCGCATCTCCATCATATCCCTGAACAGGTTACGGTACATCACGGCAAAATCCATCAGTCTTTCGATAAGACGGGGCCATTTCTCAATATTGGTACGGAAATATCTTTTCCTTTCCCCGGGCAGGGTGATGTAATCAATCTGTCCGGTACTCAGCAGCAGGTTGATGGCGTTACTCACAGAGCTCTTGCTCACCAGCAGCTCTTCCTGGATTTCGTCGAAAGTCAGCCTGTTCTTCTCCGAAACAAGTAACAGGGCATTTACCCTGGCAGCCACCGGCTGCAGCCCCAATTTTTCGTTGATCACCCCGATCCTTTCAACAAGTTCTCTCTGTTGCTGATTCATGAACAGGCGAATTTGCCGTAAAGATAGTTTTTTTTGTTTAATAAAAAAAGAACCTGTTTATACATTATATTGTTGCTGATTATGAGACAGATATGTCTGAGCCTTCTTATCCGGTTCTAATTCAGGTAACCTTTGTATGAACAATACAGTATACTGTTGCATTACATAAAAATTATACATAAAAAAAAACGACTTATGAAACGTATTATTCCTGGTATTGCAGCGTATGCCCTGATGATTCTGGCAGTACTGCCTGGATGCAAGAAAGATGAAGATCCTGTTACTTTCACTGTGAATGCCGGTGTGATTGATGATGAAGAATACACGGCCGGCGGAACCCTTTTGCTGATGTTTTCCACCGACGACGGATCATCCTGGGTTTCCGACCCTGGCAGAGTGGAGGAAGGGACCGTAGTGATGGTGAAAGTGACCAGTGGTGATGTGGATCTTACTTCCGACAATTTCGAATTTGACTGGTCGGCTTCCGAGCCTGTACCTGCCAATCCCACGGATGATGTGGCTGTGTTTCAGGTGGAGGGCACGCTGACAGTTTCTGTAAAAGTGACCGATATCCTCGACCTGGTTGTGGTGAAACGTTCCGACGGTACGGTGCACTCGGTGAACACAAGCACAGGACAGCTTACCCTGAAGGGAATGATTGTTTATGACAGCGAACCTCTGGCAGGATTGCGCGGTCTGGTATATGATCCGGCCACCGGTATGTGCTACAGCGGGGCCACGGCACAGGGAAACGGTTGTTTTTATTCTGTTAACATGAAGACCGGTGAGGCAACCCTGCTGAACAACAATATAGAATTTGAATGGGACGGTATTGCCGACCTGATTCTTGCCCCCGACGGGAATATTATGGGCGTGATATATTCCGGGATTGAATCCTGTATGGCCCTGATCACGTTCAATAAGGCCACAGGAGCGGCAGGAACCCATTTCCCCATCATGTATGATTCTGATAGAGAAACGCACTGGTCATCCGGCGGGCTGACTTATGGATCTTCCGACGATAACGTAATCGTCGGAGCCTGGGGCGAGGTGCTGAAAGCCGGAACAAACGGTCAGATTTCCCACTTTATCTCACTTCAGTCTACTACAAACATCGATGCAACCAGCGCCGCCCTTATGGATCTGGAAACAGCCAGAGACGGCACCATTTACGCCATGGTGTGGGATGAATCGAAATACGACCAGGGACTGGTTACCCTTGATGTGGCCACCGGGGCCATGACGGAAACCGGCCTTCTGATGAACGGAGAAACGAGGAATGACCTGAGTACCCACGGATACCATTGCCTGGCTTTTGTTCCCAGGCATATCCTGCCTGAATTTATACCGGTGAAATAGGAATTTTGTTATTGAGGAAAGAGAAAAGAGAGGACATCTGTTCCTCTCTTTTTTTATCTTTACCCTGTTTTCAGGTTGTTAATATAAAAAATGGAAGATATGAATACGACAAAAAACCGGTTATTCAGAGGGGCCCTTCTGATATGGGTTGTATTTTGCGTAATTTCCTCTGCCAGTGCTCAGAAGGCACGATACGAAAGTCTCCAGGATGCCTTGCTCAGTTCCCGGAGGTTATCGGGCAAACGCGGGCCATCAAATGTAACCTGGATCAACGGAGGAGAACGGTATTCATTTACCCGGAGCAGCAACGGCACCCAGGAAATCTGGGTGTGCAATCCGGAAACCGGCGGGGAGGACAGGGTATTTACTGCCGATGGACTGGTTTTCCCTGATACGGAGAATCCTTTCCGGTACCGTTCGTTCCAGTGGACGCAAGACGGACGATACCTGCTGTTCCAGACCCGCTTCCAGCCGGTATGGCGCTACTCGGGGAATGCCGATTATTTTTACTATTCACTGGAGGATAAAAGCCTGAAGCTGGTGGCGGAACAGGCGTATACCGCCGAAGTATCGCCCAACGGGAAAATGGTGGCCTATGAAAAGGAAGGCGACCTGTATGTGTATTCTTTTGAAGAAGATCAGGTAAGACGGTTGACCGATGACGCTTCCGAAAGTTTTTTCAACGGCCGTTTCGGGTGGGCCTATGAAGAGGAATTCGGGCTGGTTCAGGGCTGGTACTGGTCGCCCGATAGCCGGTACATTGCTTTCTGGCAATCCGATGAACGGGAGGTTCCGGTATATCAGCTTACGGATTTTTCAGGTAAGCACCCCGAATACATGAAAGTGCCCTATCCCAAGGTGGGTGATCCCGTTCCGAAGGTGCGTATTGGAGTGATTGATGTGGGTACGGGGGAAAAGGTGTGGCTGGACACCCGTCATGGTGAAGGATATGTGCCAAGAATATACTGGACCGCCCGGCCCGGAGTGCTGGCGGTGCAAACCATGAACCGGGCTCAGAACGAACTCAAATTGATCCTGTTTGATGTTACCACCGGTGAGGGCCGGCAGGTGATGTACGAAAACTCCGATAGCTGGATCGATGTTTTCGATTTCTTTTCCGGAACCCTGCACCTGATGTATTTTCCGGAAGAGCATGAAGAGTTTTTCTGGATAAGCGACCGCGATGGCTGGAGCCATATTTACCGGTACGATTACGAAGGGAAATTGCTGGGACAGGTTACCGAAGGTCCCTGGGAAGTGATCAGGATCGAAGCTATGGATGAGGAGAAGGAGATCATTTATTATACCTCTACCGAAGACTCACCTCTGGAAAGGCACCTGTATTCCGTGAAATTCGACGGAAAAAGGAAGAAGAAACTGACTGATGTAACGGGAAATCACCGTGTGAACATGTCGCCACACGGAAAGTACTATATTGACAGTTACTCAAACGTATCCACTCCCACCCAGGTGGAAGTGTGGACAACTGCAGGTAAGAAACTGAGGGTGCTTGAAGACAACCGGCAGGTGCTGGAGTTCATGGAAGAACATGTGGCGGCAACGCGTGAGTTGTTCAGCTTTACCACCTCCGACGGGCAGAAGCTTGACGGGTTTATAATGAAACCGGTGGATTTTGATCCCGGAAAATCATATCCCCTGCTGCTCAGTGTATACGGGGGGCCGGGTGCCCAGTCGGTATACAACAGCTGGAGCGGAGGCGGTTGGGAGCAGTGGCTGGCTCAGGAAGGATATATCATTGCCGGTGTGAACAACCGGGGAAGCGGAGGATACGGCGATGCCTTCGAGAAGGTGGTGTACCGGAATCTTGGACACTGGGAAAGCCACGATTTTGTGGAAACAGCCCGTTATCTGGCTTCTTTTCCCTGGGTTGACGGAGACCGGATGGCAATTCGCGGACACAGCTATGGTGGATATTCTTCGGCCTACACCATCCTGACTCATCCGGGGGTTTTCAAAGTTGCCCTGGTGGGAGCGCCGGTAACCGACCAGCGGTTGTACGACTGCATATATACCGAAAGGTACATGGGCCTGCTGGAAGACAATGAAGAAGGCTATGTGAACAGTGCAGTGGTGACCCATGCTGCCGGGCTGGAAGGGAAAATGCTGATAGCACATTCCCTGATGGACGAGAACGTTCATCCACAGAATACCTTCCAGCTGGTTAAAGCCCTGATCGATAACGGGAAAGACCATGACCTGAAGATTTACCCTCCCGGTGCCCACGGAGTAGCTTATAACACCGCCAGTTCCCTGTTGCTGTACAACCAGTACACGGATTATCTTGACAGGTATCTGAAGGAGAAAGAATAGCAGAGATTGTATCTGTTCACTTATAAAGAAAGGAGGCTGCATGTGGCAGCCTCCTTTCTTCGTTTGTTAATCCGTGATCCGTTATTAATGTCTGGTGGCGTGCTCCAGTCTTTTCAGGATACTGAAAATAAAGGTGGCTGAAAGCAGGGCAAACACTACCAGTATCCCCCAGAAGGCCCACAGGGGAACATCGTCCCAGAACAGGCCCACGATTCCCACGGCGTAGTTTCCAATGGCCGTGGCCGCCAGCCAGCCTCCCTGCATCATCCCCTTGTATTTCGGAGGAGATACTTTTGATACGAATGAAATACCCATGGGACTCAGGAACAGTTCGGCAATGGTGAGGATGAAATAGGTGCTGATCAGCCAGTTGGGCGACAGCAGCACATCCCTCGGAGCCCGGACCTCGTTGATCTCTCCCGGAGAGTAACCGATAAGCTGCAGTGATCCGATCATCAGAATGATGAAGGCGGCTCCGGTTATGATCATCCCGATGCCGATCTTTTTGGGTGCGGAGGGTTCTTTACCTATCCGGTTCAGGTAACCGAATATACCCACCACAATGGGTGTCAGCGCCACTATGAAGAAAGGATTGAAATGCTGGAATTTCTGCGGTGTGAAAGGATTGGTTTCCTCGTAGGTCTGGAATCGGAAGTATGCCAGCAGGGCGAATCCAATGAAGGCCACCGCCCCCAGAATGCGGATGGTACCCGTGCTTTTCTTCCTGATGAGAAAATACAGTCCTACCAGTGAGAGGAATATGGGCAGGAGCCCGAACAGGTCGAACCACAGGTTGGTGAACTTGTCTACACTTCCCACCGTGTAGTCGCGTGCAAAAATGGTCATGGCAGCCCCGTTCTGATGGAAAGCCATCCAGAAGAAGATCACCACAAAGAAGATCAGCCCAAGGGCAATCAGACGCTCGCGGGTTTGTTCGGGCGACATTTCCACCACCTTGTCTCTGTGCTCATCGCTGGCAGCTTTCTGCTTTTCCGTCATATCGGCATGCTTGTAATACTTGCGGAATGCCCAGAAAATGATCATCGAAGCAATCAGGCTGAAACAGGCAACACCGAAAGCATAGTGGTATGATTCGCTCAGCACATTGATGTAATTGGTGCTGAAATTGGCTAGGTCGCCTACAAACCCTTGCTGCTGTGCAAAAATGGCCAGTTTTTCACCCACCGTGATGCCTTTTTCCACCACTTCTGCTCCGTTGCCGGCCAGAAAACCGGAAGCCAGGGCAGGCAGGTCGGTGTTGTGAAAAAGCTCCTGCTTTTCCAGAATCCATTGGCTGAAACTCTCGGTATTGCCTGAATATCCAACCGATTGAGCCAGCTGGGAGAGTTTTTCGGATACCGTGCCGGCCTTTTCCACCACTTCATTTCCATTCCCTTCCAGGAATTTATGGGCCAGGGCCGGGATGTCGGCATTATAAAAATATCCTTTCTTTTTCAGTATCCAGTTGCTCACAGCATCGGCGGCCGAAGGTGCGAACATGGCGCCGATGTTGATCCCCATGTAAAAGATATTGAAAGCAATATCCCGGTATTTATTGTATTTGGGATCATCATACAGATTCCCTACCAGTGCCTGCAGGTTTCCCTTGAAAAATCCAGTTCCCAGGGAAATCACCCCCAGAGCTGCAAATACCAGTGCTTTCCCTCCGTCCATGGTAGTCGGCATTGCCAGCATGAAATAACCTACCAGCATCACCACCAGTCCCAGACTGATGGTTTTCCCGTAGCCCAGGTACCGGTCGGCCAGTATCCCGCCGAGGAGCGGAAGGAAATAAACGAATGCAAGGAAGATTCCGAAGATCTGGGTTGCTTCACCGGCTGTATAGCCATACTTGGCCTGCAGGAACAGTGTGAAGATGGCCAGCATGGTGTAGTAACCGAATCGCTCACCCATGTTGGCAAAGAAGGCGACGAATAGTCCCCTTGGATGTTCTTTAAGCATAGCTTCCAGGTTATTGGTTAATAGTACATTGTTTGCTCCGAATTCAAATGCTGACAAATATAAAAAGCTTTTTCGGCTCTCCAAATAACATGCATCATGAAGCTACCTGTTGTTCAACCTGTGGATTTCTTCCGCATTCGTTCAATATGCTGCGGTATTCATTATATTTGCATTAAACGCCGCAGAATGAAAATATTTACATCGGCTCAGGTAAGAGAAATTGACCGGTATACCATTGAACACGAACCGGTTGACTCGATCGACCTGATGGAGAGAGCCGCCACCCGGCTGTTTGAATGGATCACCCGGCATTATCCTTCGGGAACCTCTTTTGTGCTGGTGGCCGGCCCGGGTAATAACGGGGGCGATTGCCTGGCATTGAGCCGTTTGCTTCATGGAGCGGGTTACGGGGTGGAACCGGTGGTGGCCGATATATCGGGAAAATTTTCTGATGATTGTTCACTCAATCTGGCCCGGTTAAAAAAAATTCCCGGCCTCCGGATCAGGGTTCTGAAAAAGGGACAGCCCCTGCCTCCTGTTCCCGAAAAGGCCGTTGTAGTCGACGGGTTGTTCGGATCGGGGCTGACGCGGCAGCTGGAAGGCTGGCCAGCGCAGCTGGTTGAACAAATGAATGCATCAGGACATGAGATCATCGCCATCGATATTCCTTCAGGTATGTTCGGTGAGCACCCCGTTGAACCGGCCGGCGGTCCGGTGGTGCGTGCCCGGTATACCCTGAGCTTCCAGTTCCCGAAACTGGCGTTCATGTTTGCCGAAAATGAGGAATATACCGGCGATTGGGAAGTGCTTCCCATTGGATTGCACCCGGAAATCATTGAAAATACCCCTGCGTCCTGGCATTATGTAACCGCTGGGGAGGTCAGAAACATGTTGCATAACAGAAAAAAATTTTCTCATAAAGGCCATTACGGACACGCCCTGTTCATTGCAGGTTCGGCCGGAAAAATGGGGGCTGCTGTGCTGGGAGCCCGGGCATGCCTCCGTACTGGTGTGGGGTTGCTGACTGTTCATGTGCCAGGAGCAGGACGGGATATCATTCAGAACACAGTGCCCGAAGCCATGGTTTCGGTCGACCGTTCGGGCGAAGTGTTTTCGGAAATTACCGAAACAGGCGGTTTTGATGCCGTGGGAGTGGGCCCGGGCCTCGGAACACGCCAGGAAACGACACAGGCCCTGCACGATCTTCTTGTATCGTACAAAGGGCCTTTTGTGGCAGATGCAGACGCAATCAATATCCTGGGGAAGAACAGGGAATTGCTCGGAATGTTGCATGATAAAACCGTGCTTACTCCCCACCCGCGTGAATTCGAAAGAATCACCCGACGAACGGAAAATTCCCTGCAGCGGCTGGAACTTTTGAAACAGTTTGCCGGGGAATACGGAGTGGTTATGGTGCTGAAAGGAGCTTATACAGCCGTGGCCCGCCCCGACGGACAGGTTTTTTTCAATTCCACGGGCAATCCCGGTATGGCCACGGCGGGAAGCGGGGATGTACTTACCGGGATCATTCTTTCCCTGCTTGCCCAGGGGTACCCTGCAGGTCAGGCCGCCACCCTGGGGGTCTACCTGCATGGCCTGTCGGGAGACCTGGGGAGCCGGTGCCGCAGCCAGGAGTCATTGATTGCAGGCGACATTATTGAATATCTGGGAGATGCATTTAAATCTATTCACGATGAAAGGTCTGAGATGTGACAGGATCATTGTATGGTTCCTTATGCCGGGCGCTTTTTTTACTGCATGCCAGCAGCCGCTGATTCCAACCCGCGTGCAGCGTGTGGCTGCGGAACAGGAAGTTTCTGCGGGAAGCTTTGTGTACGTGCTGCCCCGCACAGTGGTGAGGGTGAGCATGGAGATTACCAGGCATACCGAACGGCAAGGTCCGTTTCATGAATACAGGGAACAGTTTCTGAATATTTCGGAAGGGCTTGATGCGGACCGTGTATGGTGGAATATCAGCAACCTGCAGATCGAAACCCGCCAGGAAATTGATCCGCAGCAGTACTATGTGGTGGAGCCCGGCACATACATGGAATCAGATTATCTTGCCCTGAGCCGGTCCGGGCTGGTGCTGACTGCCGAGGAGGGAGTGGCCGGCGAACTGGGAACCATCCATCCCGTGCCCCGCAAGACCGAAACCCCGCTTTTTTTCCCGGGCCAGGCCATCGTACCCCCCCGGGACGTTACCCTGGAATGGTCGTACACCATTGAAGAAACCGACTCGGGATTTGTGCGGGTACCCTTCAGCTATGAAAAGGTACGGTACAGAGACAAGGAAGAAATGGCCCTGGAGGCAGCCGATTTCATAATCAGGATAAGGGAACGACGGGCCGATCTTCTGGACGGTATGGCCGAGGAATATCCCGACGGAAAAGCCCTGGAGCTGCTGCTGGAAGAAATGGACCGGGCGGAAAAGGAATACCTGGCCCTGTTTACAGGAAAGATCTTGAAAGAAACCTTTACGGTGGAGTATGATGTGATTCCCACCACCGCTTCTATTCAGACGGCAACGATATTGTGCTGGTTTTCAGAAGAAAAAGGACTGGTCAATGAAAACGAACCCGGGGGGATCCCCGTGGCCCTCGACATCCGGCCGGAAACCCTCCCGCCACCCCTGGAACATTTCGGTGAGGAAGCCGGAATGCAAGATACAACCGATTGCCTGGTATACAGAATTCCTGATGTGGCCCTTCTGCGCGTGACCAACGGAAAACAAACCCTGGCCATGAAAAGGGCCCTGATTTACCAGCTGGGGAAAACCGTATGCCTGCCGGTAAAGCTCAGGATGGGAAAATAAATGCACAGCAGAAACCGCAGAGGCCAGACTTCCCGGATAGCCCGGTTCCCGGGATAACCGGCTTCTGCCGGTGAATTCTTATGACAGGTTACCGGATACTGCTCAGAAAATTTTTCTGGAATTCACTCCATTCCACCGTTTTGTATTTGTCGGTGGCAAAATAGCTCAAAATAGGTTCGATCGCTTTGGGTTCCATGTATCCCGCCACGGCTGTCAGCAATTGAAGGTCCTCGTTCATATATGCTACGGAGGGATATGACATGCGGCCCTGCAAGAGGGCTATGGCCAACTGATGCGGATGACGGTTCCCTTTCCCTTCGTTGATGAAGGTCTTCCCACCGAATTCCACCGGTTCGGTGGATTCGGCATTGAATTTTACAGCGTAGAAATGGGTGTTGAGATATTCGGCAATCACCGGATGGCTGAATGTATTTTCATCCATCCGCTTACACCATCCGCACCAGTCAGTATATACATCAATAAAAAGTTTTTTTGGTTCCTTCTGAACCAGTTTTACGGCTTCTTCAAAGGTGTACCATTTCACCTTTCCCGTTGATTCCTGCGCCTTGATCTCCGAAAAAATGAAGAGACATACTGCTATTAAGACCAGACCTTTCTTCATACCATCCATTCAAAATATAAGACATAATTATAAAACATAATTCTGAAAAAACTATACGGCAAATATAAAAATATAAATTAACAATTATGAAAATATGTTTATATATGGATTATATATCCGGGGATTCCGGATGTGTTTCATGACATGAGTACCCCATCGGCAGGCTGAAGTTTTTTTATTACTTTTATCCGTTTCAAAATTTAACGATAAAAACATACTGATATGGAAGTGATGAAGAAAACCCTCCGTGACTCCGCTCCCATGCGGTGGCTTGTGCTGGTTCTGATCAGCACCCTGATGTTTTCTACCTACTGGTTCCAGGATTTTTATTCCGGGCTGAAAGGTATGCTGCAAACCCAGCTCGGTTTTACCAGTGAGGAGTACGGCCGGCTGATCGGGCTGACAACCATTGCGAATGTTTTTGGAATGATCATAATAGGGGGGATTATTCTCGACAAATGGGGAATCAAGCTGGCCGGCGTGATATTCGGATCGCTGGCAACCATCGGAGCTGCCATCAATGCCATGGCCGCATACGGAGTTTTTGGAGAATCACACAGTACCGTTCTCACCATGATGATTATCGGAAGGGTGATGTTTGGCTCCGGACTGGAGGTGGTTTGTGTAATAGCTACCCGAACGGTGGTGAAATGGTTCAAGGGATATGAACTGGCCCTGGCTATGGCGGTGAACATGGGTTTTGGAAGGCTGGGATCGGCCATGGGAATAGCCCTTTCAATCGATATCGGTGGAGGGCGAGTATCTCCGGCCATAGCTTTTGCAGCCACCCTGATCGGTCTGTCGCTGGTCTTCTTTCTCATTTACCTCATTTTTGACGTGAAGCTTGATAAACAGAGAGGAAGGACCACCGTGGATGAAACCGGAGACGATGAGGAATTCAAATTCGATGATCTGGTAAAGCTGGCTACCAACCGCTCGTTTATATTCATCGCCCTGCTCTGTGTGGCTTTCTATTCGGCGGTATTTCCGTTCATTCAGTATGCTCCTGACCTGCTGGTGAACAAATTCAATTTTTCGTACGACCTGCCTGCCGACGGCGATTTCTTCACGCTTTTCGGGAATAAATCGCTGGGGAACACCGTGATATACCTCGGTTTGTTTGTGTTCGGACTGGCGTTCAGTATGGTACCTGCCAGAATGAAAGCCAGGAGCAGCAAGCTGGGGTCGCTGGTTATCCTTCTGCTGCTCTTCGGCCTGTTTGTCAGGGTTCTCTGGGGAACTCTTTCCGTGTGGTTTACCAACGGACCCAAAGTGGCCAGCCTGATCCCAATGGGAACCATCCTCTTTACTCCCATATTCGGAAGCTATGTGGACAGGAAAGGGAAGGCCGCTTCACTCATGATCCTCGGATCGTTGTTGCTGATCTTTGCTCACCTGTCGCTTTCGGTTTTCAATAACGTTATTCTGGGCTACATTGGTCTGCTGGTTCTGGGCATTGCCTTTTCCCTGATCCCTGCTGCCATGTGGCCTTCGGTAGCCAAGATCGTGGCCGAGAACCGGCTGGGAACAGCCTATGCCTCCATGTTTACCGTACAGAACTGGGGATTGCTGGCCTTTTTCTGGGGCATAGGGTCGCTGCTTGACCTGGTGAATCCCGAAGTGGTGAAAGCTATTGACAACGCACGGCTGGCTCTGGAAGCCCAGGGCCTGTCGCCTGCCACCATCAGTGAGGAGGTGGACAGGATGCGCGCCATAGGCGAATTGCCCTCATACAATTATACCTTGCCTGTCCTGATGCTGGTGCTTCTGGGAGTGATCTCCATTTTCCTGGCATTTCAGCTGAAAAAGGCAGATAAGAAACAGGGGTACGGTCTGGAGCTGCCCTCCGGAGAAACTCCGGCATAGACACCCGCTGTTCCCTGTATGATAATAATAAGAAATTATAAATATCATCATTATGAGCACAGACATTCAAAACCTTGATCCGAAGGGCCTCTGGGAAAATTTCTACAGGCTGACCCGCATTCCCAGGCCATCAAAAAAAGAAGAAAAGATCATTCAGTTTATCAAAAAGTTCGGGGAGGAACTCGGACTGGATACCTCGGTGGATGATGTGGGTAACATACTGATCAGAAAACCTGCCACACCGGGAATGGAAAACAAAAAAACCGTTGTATTGCAGGGGCACCTGGATATGGTTCCCCAGAAAAACAGCGACAAATCATTTGATTTCGAGAAAGACCCAATCGAACCTCTGATTGACGGGGAGTGGGTGAAGGCCAATGGTACCACCCTGGGTTCGGATAATGGGATCGGAGTAGCTGCCGCTATGACCATACTGGAATCAAAAGACATTGAACACGGTCCTATTGAAGCCCTCTTTACTGTGGATGAAGAGACCGGTATGACCGGCGCCTTCGGTTTGAAACCCGGCTGGCTGAAGGGAGATATTCTGATCAATATGGATTCGGAAGACGAGGGCGAATTATATGTGGGATGCGCCGGTGGAACCAATGCCAATATGGAGTTTACCTGCCGTGAGGAGCCGGTTCCCGGCGGACACAAGGCTCTTAAGTTGATTATCAGTGGATTGAAAGGAGGACACTCAGGCATTGACATCCATCTCTACAAGGGCAATGCCAACAAATTGCTGAACCGCTTTCTGTGGCATGCTACCCGCAAACACGGACTGAGGATCGCATCCATCGACGGGGGAGGACTGAGAAATGCCATACCGAGAGAAGCGGTGGCCCTGGTTACCGTTCCGGCCGCTGAGGAAGCTGCTGTAAAGGAATGGGTAAAAAAGACGGAAGCCGTTTTCAGGAAAGAGTATGCTACTATTGACCCTGACCTGAAATTCAAAGCCGAACCGGCAGGACTGCCCTCAACCGTAATCGATGCGGAAACACAGAAAAACCTGGTGAATGCGGTATATGCCTGTCCGAATGATGTGATCAGAATGAGCAACGATATGCCCGGCCTGGTGGAAACATCCACCAACCTGGCCAGGATCAAATCGGAGGAAGGCAGGATCGAGGTTCTGTGCCTCCTGCGCAGCAGTGTGGATAGCGCCAGGGAGGCTCTCAAAGAGCAATTTGTGGCTGTATTCGAACCCGCCGGGGCAAAAATCGTATTTGACGGGGAATACCCCGGATGGAAACCCAATATGGATTCTCCCATCCTGAAAACCATGCAGGAAGTGTACAACACCAAATTCGGGCGGGTGCCTGAGATCAAGGCCATCCACGCCGGACTGGAATGCGGGTTGCTGGGTGGTGTATATCCCAACCTCGATATGATCTCGTTCGGGCCCACGATCCGATACCCCCATTCCCCCGATGAGAAGGTACATATCGGATCGGTGAAGAAGTTCTGGGACTTCCTGGTGGAAACCCTGAAAGCCATACCGGAAAAATAACCGGTAAAAATCCGGAGAAATTAGCCGGTGAATGGGAAGCGCCGGAATTCTGATTATGAAACCGTAAGCTTATTAGTATACGCAGACAACTACGTAGCTATCTGGCTATGTACTAATATAAGGCGCGCCCGTTTTTAATTTTTCCAGGTCAGC
>JBNGDI010000023.1:0-53868 GCA_049975425.1 Bacteroidales bacterium | reverse complement strand
AGATAACTACGTAGATAACTACGTAGATATAATTGATAATGAGACTTATAGGATAAATAATCAATCGTTCAGAACACGAGGAAAAAGACGAATAAGAAAATATATGAACAACGGGGATAGGATAAAGGATAGAAAAAAGGCCCATTCTTCCCCCAGGCGGAAGGTTTTTCCATACCGGTGCTCCACGGTAAGGGCCCCCAGATACCATGCCAGAAACAAAACAATAAACAGTATCTCGTTCATGGGAATGTTTTTTCAAAAATAAGGCAGGAAAAGGAACGAGCAAAAAAAATTATATTCTGGAAGGCATTATGTATTCCGGGCGTCTCTGTTTCGCCGATGCATTTTCTCCCGGTTGGTCTTTTATTATTTTCCCGCAGGTTCCTTCGCACAGATGAAAAACATTGAAATAACTGCTCCCGATATGATGTATCTCTGCCGGATGTTGCTTTATGCTGCCCTCTTCGGGTCCGCACGACTGAACTGCGGCTAAAACAAGGACCAGGATCAGTGAACGGATTGTTTTCATGGCTTTGGAAACCTTTTCCTGAATAAAGACGATCGGCGGTTGTATTTGTTGCAGGTGCCGGCCTTCAATTTTAACCTTTTGCAGAAAATGCCCTGCCGGTTTTTAACTTTGGCCGGATTGTTTATTTTTGCTTCTTTCCTGTAAAAATATCATGGCAATACAGAACCAATTTTCCGCCTCATGCAGAAACTGAATGATTTTCTTGTTTCACTCGATGGTTATATAGGGGGTCACCCGTGGTTTGTATTTTTGCTCCTTGGAACGGGAATATTCTTCACCCTGTACCTTGGCTTTCCTCAAATCAGGTACTTCAGGCACGCAATCCGGATTGTAAGCGGAAAATATGACCACCACCTCGATGTAGGTGATACCAGCCATTTCCAGGCCCTTTCCACTGCCCTGTCGGGGACGGTGGGTACGGGGAATATTGCCGGGGTGGCCCTGGCCATTCACCTGGGCGGACCGGCCGCCCTCTTCTGGATGCTGGTTACCGCGATGATCGGGATGTGTACCAAGTTTGTCGAGGTAACCATTTCCCACAAATACCGCGATATTCTGGAAGACGGAACGGTATCGGGAGGCCCCATGTATTACATGAGGAAGAAGTTGAATATCAAAACACCAAAAGGAAAACTGATCAAAATCGGGGTGGTGATGGGCGGATTTTTTGCCGTGGCAACCGTGCTGAGCTCGTTCGGCACGGGAAGCCTGCCCCAGATCAATTCAATATCCAATTCTGTTTTTTCCACTTTCGGTATCAACCATATCATCACGGGAGCCGTACTGGCCGTCCTGCTGGCCCTGGTTATTATAGGCGGGATCAAACGGATTGCCATGGTTACCTCCACCCTGGTTCCTCTGATGGCTTTAATTTATCTGGTGGGAGCCCTTGCGGTCATTTTTTATAATTACGATCAGATCCTGCCTTCCCTTGGGGCCATTGTCGGCGATGCATTCACAGGCACGGCTGCAACCGGCGGTTTCCTGGGGGCGTCTCTGGCCTGGGCGATCAACCGGGGCGTGAACCGCGGGTTGTTCTCCAACGAAGCCGGGCAGGGTTCAGCCCCCATTGCCCATTCGGCAGCCCGGGCGCCTGAACCGGTTTCCGAAGGAATGGTGGCCATACTGGAGCCCTTTATCGATACCATTGTGATCTGTACCCTAACCGGACTTGTGCTGCTTTCGTCGGGTGTGTGGAAAGAAAAGCACTACAACCAGTTTCAGGATACCGATATGCAGTTTGTGGTGGGGGAATATGATGACCGGGTGGAAGAGGACCGGCAGGCCCTGTTCCATCATTTCAGCAACAAAAAAAATGCGCCCCGGCTGGAACCGTTTGAAGGTGTTCTTCAGATTGAGAACGGGGTAATGCAGAATGAAAACATTACCCTGCTTCATGCCGAATCGGTTGCTGAGGACTATGTCTTCAAACAGGGCGATGCGCTGTTTACGGGTGAAATCCCCGTGGTTCAGGGGAGAATGGAGGTCGGTGATGAAGGAGGAGCATCGATGATCAGGGAACGGATTGCCAGTCTTTCAGGCAGAACAGAATCTGCCAGAATCGTGGTGGAAGGGATGTCGCTGATGCACAGCGCTCCGCTGACTGCCGTGGCATTCACCCGGGGGTTCTTCGGTGAATGGGGGCAGTATATTGTTGCCATCGGTCTGCTTCTTTTTGCTTTCTCCACTTCCATTTCATGGTCGTATTACGGCGACCGGGCACTTACCTACCTGGTGGGGCAGAAATATGTCATTTATTACAGGATATTTTATGTCATCGCCTTCTTTATCGCCTCCTTTACCGATACCACGATCATCTGGTCACTTTCGTACATTACCATCGCCCTGATGACCATTCCTAACCTCATCGGGTTGCTGGTGCTGAGGAAGGAGATCAAAAATTCGATCAGGGAATACTGGATCGATTTTTCCAATGACCACCCTTATGAAAAAATAGGGAAGAAGCTCCGGGGAAGGCTCTGATCCTTCAGACTCTTTCCATCATCACCACGTTCTCCACATGGTGTGTATGGGGGAACATGTCGATGGGCTGTACCCGCGTGATGCGGTACCGGTGTGACATGAGGTTCAGATCACGGGCCTGGGTGGCAGGATTGCAACTGACATAAATGATCCGTTCGGGAAGCAGGGTAAGCAGGGTATTGGTCACGCGCTGGTGAATCCCCACCCGCGGAGGGTCAAGGACCACCAGGTGAGGCTGGCCGTGGCGGTCGATGAAAACAGGATTCAGTACATCCTTGATGTCGCCCGTGGCAAAATGAACATGCTTCATGCCGTTCATCCGGGCATTTTCCCATGCATCTTCAATGGCCTCGGGTACGGATTCAATCCCAATCACCCGGCGGGCCTTCCCGGCCAGAAAGATGGCAATGGTGCCGGTTCCTGTATACAGATCGTATACCACCTCGTTTCCTTTCATCCCGGACCAATCTGCGATCAGGTGGTACATGGCATGAGCCTGCCGCGAATTGGTCTGGTAAAAAGATTTTGCTCCGATCTTGAATTTCAGTTCGCCCATCTGTTCCACAATATATTCTCTTCCCTTATAATGGATGGCTTCCTGGTCGAGAATCGAATCGTTCTTTTTCCGGTTGATGATGTAATACAGGGAAGTGAGGGCGGGGAATTCCGACCACAGGAAGTGCAGCAGCTCTTCCCTTTTTTCCGGATCGTCTTCGGCAAATACCACAATCACCATGATCTCACCGATCCCGCTGGTGCGGATGATGAGGTTCCGAAGCAGCCCTTCCTGGGATTTCAGGTCGAAGAACGAATATCCCTTTTCCAGAGCGAATTGCTTAACCGCCAGGCGGATGGTGTTCGAGGGTTCAGGCTGGAGGTAGCATTTTTCAATGTCCAGCACCTTGTCAAATTTCCCCGGTATATGAAATCCCAGGGCATTTTTCTCCTGCACCTCTTTATGGCCCTCCATTTCCCCTGGTGTGAGCCACCGGTTGTTCGAAAAGGTGAATTCCAGCTTGTTCCTGTAAAAAGTGGTTTCCGGAGAAGCCATGATCTTCCGGATACGGGGAAGGGGAAGCTTACCGATCCTTTCCAGCTGGTCGACCACCTGTTTTTGCTTGTATTTCAGCTGCATGGGATAGGGAAGGTGCTGCCATTTACAGCCCCCGCATGTACCGAAATGACTGCATACCGGTTGTGTCCTGTCTTTCGAATAGCGGTGGAAACGTACGGGTATCCCTTCCAGGTAGTTCCTTCGTTGCCGGGTGACCTGCACATCCACCACATCGCCGGGACAGGCCAGGGGCAGAAAAACCACCCTGTCTTCCCACCTGCCCAGGGCTTTTCCCTCCGCTCCGATTTCTGACACTTTCAGTTTTTCGATCAGCAAATGATTTTTTTTCCGTCTTGCCATTGTGCCGCTGTAAATGAATCAGTCTGTAAATGTATGAAAAATGTTCATGATTTACCGGACAAAAGGCATCAACCTCCGGTTTCCATTTGCCGTTAAATTCTGGTATTTTTGCCCGCATACCTGTGACCGATGATATCTGTTGAAAAAATTACCGTACGTTATGGAGCTTTCGAACTGCTGAAAGGGATATCACTGGCGATCAAAAGGGGCGATCGCATCGGACTGGTGGGTAATAACGGAGCAGGCAAGTCTACCCTGCTGAAGATTATGGCGGGCTGGCTGGAACCCGACGAAGGCAGGGTGGTGCGGGAAACCGGAATGAAAACCGGTTACCTGCCACAGGAGTTGAAAGTACGCGACCGGAAAACCCTGCTGGAGGAAACACGGGAGGCTTTTGCCGGGATCAACCGGATACAGTCCAGGTTGCACGAGCTGCAGAAAATGATGGAACGGAGAAGTGATCACCATTCCGGAGAATATCTGAAACTCATACAGGAATATACCCGTTTGACAGAAAAGCTTACGGTGATGGGAGCATCCAAAAAGGAAGCTGAGATGGAGAAAACCCTCACCGGCCTGGGTTTTGTGCGGGAAGATTTTCAGCGTCCCACAGCTGAATTCAGCGGAGGATGGCGCATGCGGATCGAACTGGCGAAAATTCTGCTGCAGAATCCCGACCTGCTTCTTCTCGATGAGCCTACAAATCACCTGGATATCGAGGCTATCCAGTGGCTGGAAGAATTCCTGGCCGGATATGCCGGAGCTGTGGTGCTGGTCTCACACGACCGGGCATTCCTCGACCGGGTTACCAATCGCACGGTTGAGCTTTCGTTGGGACGGGCAGAGGATTATCCGGTACCGTTTTCACACTTTGTGGAACAGAAAAAACAACGCAGAGAAACCCAACTGGCTGCCTACCGCAATCAGCAGAAAATGATTGAAAAAACGGAGGAATTCATCGAACGGTTCCGGTACAAGGCAACCAAAGCTGTCCAGGTGCAATCGCGCATCAAACAACTCAATAAGCTCGACCGGATAGAGGTGGAAGAAGAAGATACCTCATTGATTCATCTGCGGTTTCCCCCGGCACCCCACTCGGGGAAAATGGTTCTCGAGCTAAAAGGAGTGGGAAAGTCGTTCGGTAAGCACCGGGTGCTGGAACAGGTAGACCTGCATGTGCGGAGAGGAGAAAAGATTGCTTTTGTTGGAAAGAACGGGGAAGGGAAAACCACCCTGGTCAGGATCATCAATGGAGAGCTGGAACATACGGGGGAAAGACGCCTGGGACACCAGGTTGTGACAGGATACTATGCCCAGAACCAGGATGAGCTGCTGGACGGTGACCTGACCGTTTTTGAGACCCTTGACAGGGAAGCAGTGGGTGATGTGCGGTCAGGGTTGAGGGATCTGATGGGGGCTTTTCTCTTCAGTGGCGATGCCGTGGAGAAAAAGGTGAAGGTGCTTTCGGGCGGGGAAAAGTCGCGGCTGGCCATGATGCGTCTGTTGCTGCGACCCGTCAATTTCCTGCTAATGGATGAACCGACCAATCACCTGGATATGCGTACGAGGGATATCCTCAAGCAGGCGCTGAAACAATTTACCGGAACACTGATCGTGGTGTCGCACGACAGGGAATTTCTTGACGGGCTGGTGGAGAAGGTCTATGAGGTCAAAAATGCACACATTCGTGAATTCTGCGGCGATATTTATGATTTTCTCGAACAGAGAAAAATCAGCTCCCTGGAAGAACTGGAAAAAAAGGAATCGGGAAACCCGCGCCAGCAATCAGCCCGTACGGATACCCGGCAACGGTATGAGGAAAGAAAAAGATACGAGCGGGAGAAACAAAAACTGGAACGCACTGTTGCCCGTCTTGAGGAAACAATCTCCCGTCTGGAGCAGGAGATAAGCACCATGGACAGGATGCTGGCAGGAGAGATCGACAAAGAAACCGGTCCGGCCATTTTTACCCGGTATGAGAAAAAACGGTTGGCCCTGGAATCGGCCATGGAAGAATGGACAAAACAACAGGAAGCACTGGAACGGATGCAGGGGAAATTTCCCGGATGAGGGGAACAGTAGCCAGATCCATATTGTCTTACTATTTCAGATTCCTTTATGCGCATTACCCCTCCCGTGATTGTACAAAATTATTTGTACTTTTACTTTCCTGATGGTGCATATGAAACTGACCCCGTTCCGCCCGCTTTTTGCCTTGACGGTCCTGTTGATACTGACCTGGGGATGTTCTGTATTCAGGCCTTCCACCACCCCCCTGAACGACATGTCGTACCTGTACCGTCCCGACCAGCATTCCCTGTTTCCCAGGTACCTGGTTTTTCATGAAGAGCCGGGCACATCCACGGTATTCGGCCATATCCGTACAGGGGAACTTCTTTTCAGCCAGGCAAATGTTCATGTGCAGCTCCAGGCCGAATTGCATGTTCATTACCGGTTGTTCGAAACGGGCGACCCCCGGATACTTGTCGACAGCATGTCATTTTATCACTATTTGCTGAAAGAAGACAGCGGAGAGGATTATTACCTCAATTTCCGGATACCTGCCGAGACGGGGAAAAGGTACATGCTGGAGGTGATTACCACCGACCTGGTGAGGGACAGGGCCGTTCAGAATTTTATCCTGGTGGATAAAATAAACACATATTCCGGTCAGAATTTTTTCCCGGTTCATGCCCGGACCGGGCGCCCCTATTTCCGTCATTATGCGGATTCCGCCACTGTGCTGCGGTTGATCAGCAACGATCCTTCCATTGATACGGTATATCTCTCGTATTACAGTACAGTTTATCCGGCATCCCGGCCTCCCAACCTGTTGTTGCCGCCCGAGCGGGTGAGCTATCTGCCCGATACTACCTATGCTGTTTCTCTTTCACCGGAATTCGTGCTGGCCTTTCCCCGGCCGGGCCTGTATCATTTCAGGAAAGACACAAACCGGATGGAGGGTTTTACCATGGCACGTTTCGGCCCTGGTTTTCCCATGGTTGAATACGCCGGGGAAATGATCGGTCCGCTGCAATATTTTGCCCTTCCCACAGATTATGACCGGCTTGTTTCCCAGCCTAACCGGAAACTCAGTGTGGATAATTTCTGGATTCGAATTGCCGGTAACATGGATGTGGCCCGCGAGCTGATCAGGATCTATTATACCCGGGTATACTTCAGCAATTACTATTTTACTTCCTATAAGGAAGGCTGGAAAACCGAAAGGGGAATGATCTACATGATCTATGGACCTCCTTCGGTTCTTTACAAAACCGACCAGACAGAAGAATGGATTTACGGAAGGGAAGGATCGCGTGATGCCGTGAGGTTTGTTTTCCGGAGGGATGATAATCCTTTTACCAGGAATCACTTTCTCCTGCTGAGAAGCGAGGAACTGGTCACCTTCTGGAGCCGGGCCATGGAAGCGTGGCGGTCGGGCCGGATATTTTATATAGATTAGAGGTAATTTTCTATGGCAAAGAAACAAAACCGGATGGTTTTCGGGATGAGGCCCGTGATGGAAGCGGTAACATCGGGTCTGGAAATCGAGAAATGCTTGTTGAAGAGCGGGTTGCAGGGACCTCTTTTCAGGGAACTGATCGATAATCTGAAGAAGAATCATGTTCCTTTTCAATTTGTCCCCGGTGAGAAGCTGAACCAGATTACCGGGAAAAATCACCAGGGTGTGATTGCTTACGTATCCGAAGTGGAATACGTTGAAATAACCCGGTTGATTCCTTCCATTTACGAGAAGGGCGAAGCCCCTTTTATCCTGGTGCTCGACCAGGTATCCGATGTGCGGAATTTCGGAGCTATTGCCCGGACTGCTGAATGTGCCGGAGTGCATGCCCTGCTGGTTCCTTCCCGCGGCTCGGCCATGATCACTCCCGATGCAGTGAAAACCTCGGCCGGTGCCCTGCATAACCTGCCGGTGTGCCGCTCATCGAATCTGCAGGATACCCTGCGTTTCCTGGCCGACAGCGGATTGAAGATTACCGCCGCCACCGGGGAGGCTGAAAAGGTTTACCATCAGACGGATCTGACCGGCCCGATGGCCCTCATCCTGGGCTCGGAAGACCGGGGGATACATCCTTCGGTGATCAGTATGGCCCATGAACAGGTAAGGATACCGATACTGGGCAGGATCAGTTCCCTGAACGTTTCTGTGGCAGCAGGGGTTATGTGTTATGAAGTGCTGAGGCAGCGCTCGTCGGTCAGGGAATAGCCTGCATGCCCAGCTTCCGGAAATCGTCTCCCGTGGGGTTCTGGAACACCCTCAGGTCGAATTCGGGCACCACCGCCAGGATGTGATCGAAAATATCGGCCTGAAGGGCTTCGTATCTGGCCCATTCCTGGTCTTTGCTGAAAACATAGATCTCCAGCGGCAGTCCGGTTTCGGTGGGCTGCAGGTGCCTTACCAGAAAGGTCATATTCTGGTGGATCTTTGGGTGATGCCGCAGGTATTCTTCCACGTATTTCCGGAAAGTGCCCAGATTGGTGAGCCGCCGGCCGTTCACCCTCACCGATTCATCAATGCCCATTTTTTTGTTGTATTCTTCCAGTTCTTTTTCCTTGGCGGGAATATATTCCTTCAGGTAATGAATACGCCTGTATTTTGCGAGCATTTCGGGAGTACAGAATTTCACACTCCTCATATCAATGCTGATATGCCGCTTGATGCGCCTTCCCCCCGATTCTTCCATCCCCCTCCAGTTGGTAAAGGTCTCGCTGACCAGGGCATAGGTGGGAATGGTGGAAATGGTTTTATCCCAGTTCTGTACCTTTACCGTGTTCAGGGAGATGTCGGTTACTGTTCCGTCGGCTCCCCGCCCCGGCATCACAATCCAGTCGCCCACATTCACCATTTTGTTGGCCGAGAGCTGGATACTGGCCACAAACCCCAGGATGGAATCTTTGAAAACCAGCATCAGCACAGCCGCAAAAGCACCCAGACCCGTAAACAGCTTGCCTACCTGTACGCCGAACAGGATGGAAAGGAGGATCATCAAGGCACTGAAATAGAGAATGATTTTCAGCAGCTGAACATATCCCTTGATGGGGCGTGTGGTGGCGATGGGAAAAGTTAAGTAAATGCTGTGCAGGGCATTGATCAGGGCATCAATGAACAGCAATGACACGATGAGCATATAAATGTGGGTTCCCTCCCTGATCGCTGTTTCCCATCCGGGGTATTCTTCAAAAATGGCCGGATTTACTGCCAGAATGATCACAGCGGGGGCGAAATGTGAAAGCCGGTTGAAAACCTTGTGCTCGGCAATGATATCGTCCCAGGTGAAACGGGTGCGTTTAATGATCCTGTGTTCGGTGTAGATGATCAGCTTTTTGGTGAGCCAGTTGGCCAGAATACACAAAAGGACCACAATGGCTGAAAGAATCAGCGTTCGGAACAACATGGCTGTTTCCGGATTTAATCCCATGCTGCTCAGCCACTTCATCAGAAAATTATGAGCCAGGTAGATCATGCTGTTCTACAAATAGTGTGTTGTGAATGGGCAAAGCGAAGTTAGTTTATATATTTATAACCTCAAATTTGCATTCCGAACATATAAAATTCTTTTAATCTGATGAAACATATACTGGTACCCATAGCTCTTTGTTTTTCAATGATATCCTATGGTCAGGATGAATTCAGCCGCTGGTTCGGTTCCGGAACCCTGCGTGTGGATTACCTGCTGGCCGGGGATCATGAGAATACGGAAGTATATTTTTTGGATATGAAGAAGGAACCTTTCTGGGGAGGTTCCCGTACAAACCTGGTGGATACCTTCCGGTACGGCGAATTTATGATGGAAGTAACCGACCGGGAGACCGGCAATCTGATCTATTCCAGGGGATTCTGTACTTTGTTCAACGAATGGCAAACCACTGCCGAATCGAAACAAATGCGCAGGGCATTCCGCCAGGTTGCCCTGATGCCTTTCCCGCTGAAACCGGTGGTTTTTGAGTTGCACCGAAGGGAACGTTCGGGTGAATTCCAGTCGGTGTACAGGCAGGAAATTGACCCTTCCGGCATGTTTATCAGAAAGGAACCTCCCATGGCCTGCGATACGACCCGGGTATGGTATTCAGGCGACCCTTCCGTGAGGCTGGATATTGCATTCTTTGGCGACGGATACACCGAAGATGAACAGGAGCAATTTCATGACGATGTGAAAAAATTTACTGATAATCTGTTCAGCACCTCTCCTTTCGACCGGTTGAAACACCTGATCAATATCTGGTCGGTATTCGTACCCTCTCCTGAAAGCGGAACCGACATACCCGGCGAAGGGATTTACCGGGAAACGGCCCTGAATACAACGGATTATACCTTCGGCCTGTCACGGTATATTACCACAACCGACCTGGGATCGCTGCACGATCAGGCGGCGGCGGTGCCTTCCGATCAGCTGGTGATCCTGATCAACAGTGAACGGTACGGTGGCGGTGGCATTTTCAATCATTATGCCTGTGCAACCGCCGGACATCCCCTTTCTCTGATCGTTATGGTGCATGAGTTCGGCCATTCGTTTGCAGGGCTGGGTGACGAGTATTATACCTCCGAAGTGGCCTATGAGGATTTTTATCCCCTGGATGTGGAACCCTGGGAACCCAATCTCACCACCCTGGTGGATTTTGAAAGCAAATGGAAGGATATGCTTGAACCCGGAACCCCGGTGCCAACTCCGGCCGAATCCCCGTATGAAGGGGTTGTAGGTGTGTACGAAGGAGGAGGATATGTGGCGAAAGGAGTGTACCGGCCTTTCCCCGACTGCCGAATGCACACCAACGAAGCCCCCGGATTCTGCCCCGTTTGCTGCAGGGCCATCGAACGAATGGTGCGTTTCTACAGCGAGTAGTGCGGGTAGTGCCTTACGCATCCTCCAAACTCCCCTCCATACCTTGGAAAAATACAGCATAGAGGCGTTACTGAACGGTTTGGGGAAACGGGACCCCGTTATCCTGAACCATATCTATGAGGAGTACTATCCCTGGGTGGAGAAGCATGTGTTGAATAATTCGGGAACCGAGGATGATGCAGGGGATATTTTTCAGGAAACCCTGGTGATACTCTTCCGGAAGCGGAAAGAAGGAAGCCTGCACATTTCGACCAGTTTCAGGAATTACCTGATTGGTACCGCTAAAATGTTATGGTTAAAGGAACTGAGGAGGCGAAGGCGAAGCCCGGTTATCTCTGCTGAGGTAACCGATGAAGAAAGCCTGGCAGAAAATATATCCCTTGAAGCAGAGGAGAAATCCCGTTACAGCCTTTATCAGAAATATTTCATGCGCCTGGCTGAAGATTGCCGGAAAATCCTGAAGTGGTTCTACAGCAAGGTGCCTCTGGCAGAAATTGCCCGGAGGATGGGTTACAAAAGTGAAAACTATGCGCGTAAAAGAAAATTCAAATGCAAGGAGAAACTGATTGAGATGATCAAAAACGATCCGGCTTACGACGAGGACTGAAACGGCGCCGGCACAGGGCGAAAACAATGATTGAAGCGATCAGTGCCCCGGCAATAATGAACCATTGCCTGCCATAGTATACCGGGCCATGATTGCCCGTAACCACATATCCCGACCAGAAATAAGGATGGGAATGCAGCATATCGGCTTCCTCCAGGTATCGTAACTTGGCGTATTGCAGGGCCCGGGCTTTGGACAGGCCACGCTTAAGACCTGTGTAAAAATATTCCATCAGGTCGGCGCTGGCCAGGTCTTCCACTTCCCACAGGGAAAGCACGAGGCTGGGGCAGCCCGCATACATAAACCCCCTGGCCAGGCTGATCATGCCTTCTCCCTCGTGCAGCTCCCCAATTCCGCTGTTGCACGAGCTGAGGGTGGTCAGCCGGGCATTGAGCCTTAGGTTGTATATCTCAAAGGTGTTCAGCAGCCCGTCTTCTTCATTTCCGGGTTTGTCGGTGAAGGCAAGCTTCGAGAACATGGGATCGGTGTCGTCAATGATGGTGTGCATGGCCAGGTGGATCAGGTCGTATTTCCCGGCATGCTCCTTGAAATGTTTTTCCGTGGCTGTATTACCCGTGAACACGTCGCCTCCCAGGCATTTGCCTATGCGTTGCACTTCCTCCAGTGCGCCGGGGATGGGCAACAGGCGGTCACGGTAATACTGCCGGGTCTGTGCCTGCAGTGCAGGTGACTGTCCCTCCGGCTCATAGTCAGGGGCATAGGCTATCAGGCTGTTGGTCCATCCTTTCCGGTTGCGGTAAGCTTTTTTTAGCAGCATGGCCGAATGGGCATAGCTTACCGGATTTTCAGCGAACAGGTACGGAAGGGAATGGTAATCAACCCTTTTGCTTGCCGGTGTTTCTCTGATAAGGATCTCGAAAGGCAGGAAATGGAGGCGGCTGTCGGCGATGATGATCAGGTGCCGGTCTTCGATTTCCGGGGCGAATGGTTCGATAAGGTACCGGTACAGGGTGTGGGAAGCTTTAAGGAACCGGTTGTATTCATACCGTACGGAATCGTTGAAATTGCAGCCGGTGAGGAGACGGTGCATTTCCCCGAATGCTTCGTCAAACGCATCTTTCAGGGGCTTAACATGAAAGGCGAAGTCATCCGGTGCAATACAGAACGTGATCAGTTCTTCTTCGCCCAGTACATATTCCAGGATCACTTCCCTCCGGTCCAGCATTTCCTGGATATCACGCACCGACGGCACTTCATGCCCGTATTTCAGGGCATAGTATTCGGGATAGCTCCTTTCCAGCTCTCCGATCAGGGAATCCTGCTGCCTTACCAGGTCCAGGATCACCTGTTTCTGTTCCGATATCCAGGAGGTATCGGGATCGGCCTTTTTTTCCTCCTCGTACAGCAGTTCCTGGTTCCGGGCGATCTCCCGTTTCAGGTTCAGCTCGGCAAGCCTTACCTCTTCCGGGATGCCTCCGGTTTCCAGTGCTTCCATGTTCTGCAGCGACGATATCAGCACCGAGGCTTTGCTACGTTCGGTGAAAGCATAGGCCTTTTCCAGCGAAGCCCGAAGGCCGGTCAGCCGGTAATGTTCCAGGGCTGAGGTAATTGCCCCGTAATAGGTTTCCCGGGCATTGTCGGCCAGGAACAGCTTGCTTTCCTCGGTCTGGAACTGGTTGCGGAGCTTCTCAATCCCTTCAATGGCCAGCTCGTAGGTTTGAATGCTCCATTCCAGGCACCTGATATCCCCCGTTTTTTCCGACAGGCTTTTCAGAGTGGCGGCTTTTCTCCTGATGGTGCTGAGAAAGCCGGGCAGGTGCCTGACTTCCTCCAGGGAAGGGTTCCGGGTTATGTCCAGGTCTGCAAAATCTTCCGCCAGAGCAATCAGTGCCTGCTGGTAGCAGTACAGGGCCGAATCGTACTTCTCTTGCAGCCCGTAAATTCCAGCCAGGTTCGTCCATGCCTGGGCTGTGGTGGGGTTCTTTTCTCCCAGGTGCTGCCGGGATATTGACAGGGCTTTCAGGTATATGTTTTTCCCCTCCTCTTTTGCACCTACCCGGTCGGTGAGGAAAAGGCCGTAGCTGAGGTATGCCATGACCAGGTCCTGGCCGGCCGGTTTGGAAGCGGAAGACAGGTGGTTTACCGAAAGCCGGAAGTATTCTTCCGCCTCTTCATACCTTTCAAGTTGCACCAGAATGTTGGCCAGGCTGTGGTAGGGTATTCCCAGGTTCCTTTCCCCTGCCTGTTTCCTTTTTTCAATGCTTTTTAGGGTAAATTCGTATGCTCTGTGATGATTTCCCATTAGGCTGGCATTCTGCCCCAGGTTGTTCAGTACCCGGGATTCCTCGGCCGGTACCGCCGGTACCAGCCGGTTGTAAATTTCCAGGGCATTCTGCAGGTACAGGGCGGCGGTGTGGTATTCCCCGGTTGTGTTATATAGATTCCCCAGGTTGTTGTATATGGAGGCCGTATAGGCAGAAGAGTGACCGTATATTTTCAGTGAGAATTTCAGCGCGTTATTGTAGGCATTAATGGCTTCCTCATATTTCCACTGGTTTTTGTAACATATTCCCATATTATTATAGAAATAATTCAGATTTTTCGGATCGGGGGAAGGCTGGTTCAGTTCCTGTTCAAGTAAAGGCCATAGCATATTCAGGGCTTCGTCGTACTGTTTTCCGGTAACCAGATGATAGATCAGTTTGATGCTGTCTTTGCGTGTAATTCCCGATTGGCTGCCATGAAGCCATGACGTGGCAGGGGTGAGGCATGCGGTACAGGTCTGCCATACGAACATCAGCGCTACGGTGAGAGAAAATATCTTCATGGTGATGAACCGCCCGTGGTTCCATGGTTTCGGGCTGCAAGATAAAAAAAATCGAAAAAAAACGGTCACGGGGGGGTAACATTTCGGGTGTAGAGGGAACTATAGGGCGAAAACCAATGTAATCCAATGTTTCATTTTAAAAAATCAGAGTCCCATGAAAACGATCTTTGACGAAAACCAGGTATTGAACATGATGGAACTGATCCAGGTACGCGGAGGCGATGGTGGTGGTTCGGGCGACCCCGGGAATTCCGGTGAAGATATTGTCCCCCCTCCGCCTGACGGGCTGGATTAAGAAAATATTATGCTGACCACTCCGCCCGGGGAGTCATTTCTCCGGGCCGGGGTGACGGGATGGCCGGCGGGGCGTCGCCGGCGGAAAAAATACGGGTGCCCGGAAGGGGATGGAAGTCCCTGCCCGGAAAGGGCGGGGACTTCCCCTGAAGGGTGAAAATGTGTGGATGCATGGCATGGCCCGGCAGGCATGGAGTTATTGGTGGTGCCGGTTCCGGGTGGAAGCAGGATGTCCTGCCGGGGGATGAAATGCCCCTGCCTGGCAGGTGGCTGTTTAAAGCCGGAGCATAGCTGCACACCCCGGGAAAATACTGCCTGCCGGAAGTGTGGGAGTTGCATGTGGGTGCAGCGAATTGGAGGGTTCGCCCCTGGCGCACCCGAGCGTGTGGGTTGAATTGTGCGGCAACGATGCAGGAGGCGATGCCAATGTTGTGTGGTGTGTGGCATGTTGTGTGTAAAAAAATAAATATTAATGAATGCAATAATGGGTTATATTATTTTGCTGAACACGCAACCCGTAACCCGTAACCCGTAACCCGTAACCCGAAACCCAAACACATTTTATTATATTCACAGGTCATGGAACATACAATCAATTATCCGGAATTCATCGAGAGGTACCTTGACGGGGAAATGAGCCCGGAGGAAAAAACCTGGTTTGAGAAGGAAATAGAAGATAATCCGGAGCTGGGAGACGAAATCCAGCTTAGGAGAGAAGTGAACGAGGCCATCATGGAGGAAGATGTGATCCAGCTCAGAATGCAGCTCGACAGCATCCACAGGAAGCACCAGGCGGAGAAGATCCGTGCCGTCAGGCGAAGGCCTGCCCTCAGGCGGGTTGTGCTGGCAGCATCATCGGCGGCCGTGCTGACGGTGTTCATCCTGCTCGGCGGAAGGTACTGGTGGGGGAACGTGGCGCCTGAAAAAATCTTCCACCGGTATTACGAACCTTATGAAATGCCCGTTTACCGCGAGGCAGGAACGGCAACCGACCTTCTTTTCCTGAAGGCCATGGAGACCTATCAGAACCGGGAGTTTGACAGGGCTATCGAGCTTTTTGAGGAAGTGCTGGCACTGGATGGTACCAAAATGGATGCCAGCCTGATGTCGGGTATCTCGAAAATCGAAACGGAACGGTACGGGGAAGCCACCACCAATTTCCGGCGCATCATCGAACACCGCGACAATATGTTTATGGATCAGGCGGAATGGTATCTGGCCCTTTCGTACCTGATGAAGGGTGAAACCGGGAAAGCCACCGCGTTGTTTGAGCAGATTGCCGGAGAAGAAGGCACCTACCGGAAAGAAGCCAGGGAAATACTCAGGAAGATCAGGTAAATAAAGGTCTTCCATTGAAATACAAAACCGGACCATAAATCCGGAGGGGGAAAGGTATGGAGGAGAAACCTACATATGGCGACCTGCAGAAGCGGGTGAAGGAGCTGGAACAGATGCTGGAGGAAAAGAAGGAGGAATACCAGCAATTGAAACGGATATTTCTTTCTCATGTCAATCATGAGATCAGGACCCCCATGAATTCCATTATCGGGTTTTCCTCACTGCTGGCAGATAACGATATTTCCCGGGAACAGAAGGAGCTGTATTTAAGCTATATCAACAACAGCAGCGAAAATCTGCTGGGGATCATTGAAAATATGATCGACATGGCCATGCTGGAAGCCGGTCAGGTAGAGCTGAACGAAACCTCGTTCTCCGTAGGCAAAATGTTCGAGGAACTGTATGCCCGGTTGAGTGTTATGAAGCAGAAGCGCAACAAAGACCTGGTGGCCCTGCTGCTGTCACGTCCACGGGAACCGGCCGACCTGGATATTGTGGCCGACCGCTACCGTCTGGAACAGATCATGATGAACCTGGCGGAAAATGCCATGAAATTTACCGACCGGGGAGTGATTGAGATCGGTTTCCGGATGAAAAATGAAAACACCCTGCAGTTGTTTGTAAAGGATACCGGACGGGGAATAGATGCCGGTCATCAGCAGATGATCTTTGAAAGTTTCCGGATCAGCCGGAAAGAGAACGACCCGCATATTGCCGGCAGCGGACTGGGACTGTCCATTGTCAAATCGCTGGTCGATCTGATGAGAGGGGAAGTATGGGTGGAGCCGAATGAAGAGCAGGGGAGTATTTTCAAGATCAATCTGCCCCTGAAAAAGGAAAAATCGGCCGAAGCCGGGAGAGAAAAGAAAGGAACAAGGCGCAGCTTTCTTGACGATCTGCGGCTGGGAAGCAGGCATCTGGCTATTTGAATGAAAAAAAAAGTAAACGGAAAGAAATATTTCATGGGATAGACACTGGTTTTCAAAAAATTTCATGGGATAAACATTGGTTTTTCAAATAAACAGAGGGAGACCCCCTCTGTTTTTTTTGATTGCCGGGAATTGCTATTTTTAAAGATATTTTTCCGAAGGCATATGACTTCTTTCCCGTTCTATGAGCAGCTCGATGCGATGGATTGTGGTCCGGCCTGCCTCAGGATGATTGCCCGCTACCACGGGAAACGGATCACACTGCAGACCCTGAGGGAAAGAAGTTACATTACCCGGGAAGGGGTTTCGATGCTGGGTATCAGCGATGCCGCGGAATCCATCGGGATGAGAACCCTGGGGGTGCGGATAGGATTCGATAAACTCAAGCGGGATGTTCCCCTGCCCTGTATCGTACACTGGCAGCAGAAGCATTTCATTGTTGTTTACAAAATCAGGGGTGATAAAGTGTATGTGGCCGATCCGGCCATCGGGAAAATGGTGTACAGCCGGCAGGAGTTTCTCAGGGGCTGGATCAGCACACGGAAAGACGGAGAGGATCTCGGATTGTGCCTGATTTCAGAGCCCACCCCTGCCTTTTATGAGCTGGATGACGAGAAACATGCCCGAACTTCCTTTTCCTTCCTGGTGAAATATTTCCGCCCCTTCCGCAAACTCATGGTTCAGCTACTGCTGGGCGTTCTTACAGGAAGCCTTATCCAGCTGATATTTCCCTTCCTTACCCAGCAGATTGTTGACTTTGGTGTGAACAACCAGGATATCGGGTTTATTTACCTGGTGCTGATCGGGCAGCTGGTTCTTTTTATTTCCCGCATGGCGGTGGATTTTATCCGGGGGTGGATCCTGTTGCACATCGGAACACGTATCAATGTGAGCCTGATCTCCGATTTTCTGATCAAGCTCATGAAACTGCCCGTATCCTTTTTCGATACAAAACTGATTGGCGATCTGCTGCAGCGCATTGCCGACCACCGGCGCATTGAGACTTTTCTTACCGTGTCCACCCTGAATATCCTGTTTTCCCTGCTGAATCTGGTGATTTTCGGAATCGTGCTGGCTATATACCACCTGCAGGTGTTTCTCCTGTTTCTGGCGGGCAGTGTATTGTACATTGGGTGGGTGGCATTTTTCATGAAGCGGCGAAGGAGGCTTGATTACCTGCGCTTCAAGAAAATGTCGGAAAACCAGACCAGCCTGATCCAACTGATCAACGGCATGCAGGAGATCAAGCTGAACAACCTGGAAAAACAGAAACGATGGGAATGGGAGGGTATACAGGCCGGGTTATTCCGGGTGAATGTGAAAAGCTTGGCACTGAACCAGTACCAGCAGGCAGGAGCCACCATTCTGAATGAGACGAAGAACATTCTGATCACCGTGGTAGCCGCTACTGCCGTGATTTCGGGAGATATGACCCTCGGAATGCTGGTGGCGGTTCAGTATATCCTGGGGCAGTTGAATGCCCCTCTGGAACAAATGATCGGATTTTTCCACCGCACACAGGATGCCCGGATCAGTCTGGAAAGACTGGGAGAGATACACAACCTGGAGGAAGAAAGCCTGCCGCTTATTCCGGGGGCGGTTGCTGTGCCTGCCGGTGATCTGAAAATAAAAAACCTTTCTTTCCAGTACGAAGGACCGCGTTCGCCTTTTGTGCTGCGCCATATTGACCTGGAGATCCCATCATCGGCAGTGACTGCCATTGTTGGTGTGAGCGGAAGCGGAAAAACCACCCTGATCAAGCTTTTGCTGGGATTCTACCAGCCGGTGGAAGGAGAGATCCGGGTGGGAGATCAGCTGCTGAAGAATATTCATCCGGCGGTATGGCGGTCGCATTGCGGTGCAGTTATGCAGGACGGATATATTTTTGCCGACACCATTCTCAGCAATATTCTTGCGGGAGATGAACAGCCCGATCCGGAAAGGCTGGAAAGAGCGGTACGGATTGCCAATCTGGAAGAGTTCATTCATTCCATGCCACTGGGTTATCATACCAAACTCGGGGCACAGGGGGCAGGGATCAGTATGGGTCAGAGGCAACGGTTACTGATAGCCCGTGCTGTATACAAGGATCCTTCTTTTGTGTTTTTTGATGAGGCGACGAATGCGCTTGATGCCAATAACGAGAAGGTGATCATGGATCATTTGCAGGAATTCCTGGCCGGGAAAACTGCCGTGGTGGTGGCCCACCGGTTGAGTACCGTTAAAAATGCCAGGCAGATTGTGGTGCTCGATAAGGGAGTCATTACCGAAAGGGGCACACACGAAGAGCTTGTCAAAGCCCGTGGGGCTTATTATCATCTGGTGAAAAATCAGCTTGAACTGGGCCGGTAAACCATGACAAAACATGCCTGATCCAAACCATATCGAACTACACACACACAGTGATGCCCTGGAGGAGATCATCGGGCAACCGCCTTCCTGGCTTGTAAGGAGAGGTATTGGCCTGTTCTTTTTAATTTTTCTGATTCTGCTGGCCGGATCATGGTTTTACAGGTATCCCGATGTGGTGAAAACGCCGGTGGTTATTACCACAGAAAATCCTCCTGCTCCGCTGGTGGCCAGGGTAGATGGAAAGATCACTTCCCTGCGGGTGAAAGACGGACACTTTGTAAGAACGGGGGATTTGCTGGCCGTGATGGAAAATCCGGCCGGCACGGAGGATGTATTGCAACTGGCAGCCCTTCTGTCGATTCAGGATGAGGGAAAGAGGTTTGCTGCCATTACAGCCATCGTACCCGTTGAACCGGCCCTGGGCCCGGTTCAGGAGCCATTTTCCAGGTACCGGAAGAGGGCAGGCGATTATCTCTATTTCCTTGAGCTCGACCTCTATGGCAGAAAGATCGCATCGGTAAAGGGGGAAATCAAACAATACGGCGAGTATGTGGAACAGGTAGCCCGGCAGGTAAAATTCCTGGAAGATGAATTGAACCTGGTGAGGAAGCAATATGTCCGTGATTCCCTGTTGTTTGCCGAAGAACTGATATCGGAGTCGGCCTGGGAACAGTCAAGAACACGCCTTCTTGAAAAAAGCAGAGAATGGCAGGAAGAAAAGATTGCCCTTTCTTCGGCCCTCCTCAGAATGAAAGAAAAAGAACGTGAATTGCTGGACCTGGAACTGGCGCGGAAGGAAGAAACGGCCTTGTTGCACAGCCAGTGTATGGAAGCGGAAGAGGTTCTCAGGTCGGCTGTGGCAGAATGGGAGCAGAATTACCTTCTGCGGTCGCCGGCAGATGGGATGGTGAGCTTTACCCGTTTCTGGAGCCGTGATCAGTATGTGGCAAAGGGAGAGACCGTACTGACGGTTGTTCCCGAAGAGCCTGGCGATATCATAGGAAGGGCCAGAGTGGGGCAGCAGCGTTCGGGGAAGGTAGCCACCGGGCAACAGGTATTGATACGCCTGGACAATTTCCCCTACCTGGAATACGGACATCTGCCCGGAAGGGTAAGTAATATCAGCAGGGTCCCTGACCAGGAGGCCTATGTGGTGGAGGTCAGTGTGCCACAAACACTGGAGACCAATTATGGGATCCGGCTGGATTTTTCAGATGGCATGCGGGGAACGGCCAGGATCATTACCGACGAACGGCCTTTACTGATAAGAATACTGGCCCCGTTCAAATACATGTATGAACGGCATATTCGCCGGTGTGACCGGTTTGATCAGAACGGGAGGTCGTCTTCTTCAGGATTGTCTTCCGGTGGCATGTCGTCAAGGGCTGGTCCCGGAATATCTTCATTGGCCGCTGATTCAGCTTTTTCTATGCGGAAAGCCGAAAGGTTGGTGAAGTAACTGACCTTTCCCCCTTTTTCCCAGCGATTACCACGGATATCGAACTGAATGCGGATTATGTCATTCAACTGAAAAGGTTCAATCAATCCGCAACGGTCCTGGGTTAGCTGGAATTTTATATAATCCACGAATTCATTTCCTGCATTTACTTCTCTTTTCTCCACTACAAATTCTCTTTTCTGGAATTTTTCGCTGATTCTTGCCGTATCATATTTTTCGATCAGCCTGCCTGTGATTTCAAAAGCCATATCAATCAATTTTCTGGAATCTGCCTGTAAATGTACATTTTTTTTTGTATCCGGCCTTTTTTTCAGGAACCATGAAAAGGCTTCCTATTATCCGTTTCGGGGTCATTCCCTCTGATCCACTTTGACCAGTTCTATTTCAAAAATCAGAGTGGAATACGGCGGGATTTTCCGGCTGGGGACCTCCATATCCCCGTATGCCAGATGGTGCGGTATATACACCTTCCACCTGGCCCCCTCTTTCATGAGCTGCAGCACTTCTGTCCATCCCGGGATCATTTTGTCAACAGCAAATACAGACGGTTGTTCCCCGCTGCTGTCAATCTCCGTTCCATTAACCAGAGTCCCTTTGTAATGCACATGTACCACATCATTCAGATCGGGGACCGGCCCTTTGCCTTCTTCTATGATTTCATACTGCAACCCTGATTCTGTGGTATGCACCTCCTTTCGTAAACGGTTCTTTTTCAGAAATTCTTCACCGTTCCGGAGGTTTTTCCCGTATTTTTCCATTTTGTTCCGGGCTTCGTTGATTTCCCAGAACATACCCATGATCTCACGTGCTTCCTCCATTTCGAACGTATCGTTGACACCGGTAAGAATATCGGCCATGCCCTTTTTTACCAGCTCAAGGTTGATCACATCATCCAGTTCCTGTCTGATCAGTCCGTGTCCGAGAAGAACACCATAAGCATAACTGGCCGAGTCGTTCATATTGCTTAATGAATCGGGCACGGTACGATGACAGGAAGTTACGGCCAGAAAGGCCAGCGTGATTGCAGGCAGGCCACGTTTGATTTTCATGTCCATGAACTGTGTTTTTCACGAATTGATTAAACGAAAATAGTCAGTTTCTTTTTCCGTACCAAGGTAAAAATGAAAAATGAACCACGATTTTACCGGATGTTAAAAAAATGATTAGATTCGTATAATACATCCTATCAGGTAAAATTCCGGATCATGGTATTTCCCCCGGTCAAAAGCAGGCAGTTTTTCATGGCATTTTTCTTTTTCTTGTCAGGTTTCGTTCTGTTTGCCCAGGAAGGGGTGGTACAGATATCAGGGAGGGTGATAGATGCTTTGGACGAAGGGCCTATGTCAGGAGTGAATGTTTCCGTAACCGGCCAACAACTTGGGACCGTTAGCAATCCCGAAGGATATTTTTATCTGAAGGTAACAGGCATAGAGCTGCCTTTCGAGATCCGTTTTTCCATGGTGGGTTACCGGTCTGAATCATATACTGTGAAACAGATCATAACGTCGGGTTTAAGGGTCAGGATGTTCAGCGAAGATATTCTGGGTGATGAGGTGGTGATAACGGCTCCCGCGGTGGAGGTGGAACAGAAAACCTTCCGCGAGGTTATTACGGTGGAAATGATGGATATGCTTACCATTAAAGAAACCCCGGCACATAATTACTACGAAGCCCTGGCCTATATGAAGGGAGTGGATATAACCACCCAGAGCCTGCAGTTCCTTTCCGTGAATGCCAGAGGATTCAATTCAACCGAAAATATCCGGTTCCGTCAGATTGTGGACGGCATGGATACCCAGGCTCCCGGGTTCAGTTTCTCGGTGGGGAATGTGGCAGGATTACCCGAGCTGGATGTGGAAACCCTGGAATTTATGCCGGGTCCGTCTACAGCCCGTTACGGATACAATTCGCTGAACGGTGTGCTGGTAATGACCAGCAAGGATCCGTTTCAGTATCCCGGCCTCAGTTTCAGTATCCAGCCCGGGGTTTCCGATCTCAGACCCGGCCATGACTATCCGTTTCAGTTTTACGGAAAACCTCTGTTCGACGGATCATTCAGGTACGCTCATGTGGTGGGTGACCGGTTGGCTTTCAAGTTGAATGCAGGTTATATGAAGGGAAGAGACTGGTATGCCGATGACACTACCAATATTCGTCCCGGAAACATCAAGTGGGAATGGGATCCGGGACATGATGGGCTGAACAAGTACGGAGACGAGATATTTAGCTACCTGCCGGTAGGGGAGAACGGGGAAGATATTCCTGTGGCACGCACGGGATACAGGGATAAATACCTGGTTGATAACGGGGTGGAAAGTCTGAAGCTGAACGCTTCGGTGCATTACCGGCTCACACCAAAAATTACCGCCATATTACACGGTAACTACGGGAAGTCTACCACGGTTTACGCTGCTGAAAACAGAATAGCTCTCAGGGATTTTGAACTTTATCAGGCCAGGGCTGAAGTGAACGGTGAAAATTTTCAGCTGTTCGGTTACACTACCCGCCAGGGCGCCGGAGATACTTACGATACACGTTTTCTGGCGATCCATTTGAACCGGCTATGGAAATCCGATGAAAAATGGTTCCGGCAATACCGGGATGTATACCTGGGAAAATATCAGAAATACGGGGTCAAAGGATTCGATCACCGTGTGGCCAGGGCATTTGCCGATAACGAAAGGCTGTTGCCGGGAACTTCTTCCTTTGAAGCGGCAAAGGATTCTCTTATCTCCCTGACCGATTTCAGGCACGGGGCCAGGATAATCAATAACTCCCGGATGTGGGAAGTGGCGGGCAACTATACCTTTGAACAGGGGAGAGTGCTGCCCGGCCTCATGATTGGCGGGAATTTCAGGTATTATGACCTGATATCCAACGGAACCATTTTCCCCGATACCACCGGTAATCCCATTCATTTTTATGAATACGGGATGTTTGCCGAATTGGAACGAACCCTGATTGAAGACAGGATCTCCCTGGTTGCATCACTCCGCATAGATGGCAGTGAACAATTCCGGCATACTTTTACTCCGCGGCTGATCCTGTCGCTGATACCCGATCCATCGCATCATATCCGACTGGCTGTTCTTACCGGCACCCGTTACCCGGGTGCCAGGGAACAGTTTATTAACAAGGATATGGGTGCCTACCAGTATGTGGGAGGATTGCTTCCAATGATAGAGAACTTCGAATTACCCGGGAATTCAGTCTATCAGGGGAGCGTGGAGGCATTCAATCAGGCGGTGGAAGAAGCCATGAGCGATGATAAGAATCCAAAAAGCTATGCTGAAGCAATGATGGACAACCTGTATCTTCTGGAAGAGGGGAAAGTTCAGGCAGAAGCCTTCGCGGAACTCAAGCCGGAAAAGGTTACATCTTTTGAACTGGGTTACAGGGGGAAACTACTGAACCGGATTTTCTGGGACCTGGTTTATTATTACAGTACATATCGCGATTTTATAGGATATGTGGAAGTGAACCGTCCCAGAACCAGTCCTTCCACCGATCTGTATACTGCCATTCAGCAGATGAACAGTGCAGGGATGCACGATCTGATTTATGTGCACACCAATGCCCGGGAGAGAATAGCCATCCAGGGTCTTTCTGTAGGTGTGAAGTGGTTGGTGCCGCTGGGATCGGTGCTGTCCTGGAACGCTACTTTTTCGAAGATAAATCAGGATCCCTCCGATCCTCTGGTACCCGGTTTCAATACACCGGTATTCAAGACGAATATTTCCATATCTAACCGGAAAATGGACCGGATGGAGAACAACCCGGGAATGGAGCGGGTTGGCTTTAACATCAACTGGCGCTTCCAGAGCGCCATAGACTGGGAAAGTCCGTTTGCCAGCGGCAGGGTGGATCCATTTGCCACTCTCGACTGGCAGATATCGTATCACCTGGAAAATCCGCGGGCAGTGATCAAGGCGGGAACAAATAATTTTCTGAATATAATTCATACCAATACATACGGGGGTGCTCAGGTGGGCATTTTTTACTATATCGGTTTTACCATGGAAAATCTGTTTAACTGATGGGGATGAAAACAATGTTGAAATATGGCTGGCTGTATGTGGTCTTCCTGGTAATGGCAGGTTCATGTGCCTATGAATTCCCTGAGGCAGAAGGCCCGGTTTCCGGGGGAAATGTCTCATTCAGGCATTATGTAGGTATCGGGGGCTACGGAATGTCGGGATTCATGCACGGTGCTTTTTACACCAATGGTCAGCAGCAATCGGTTTCAGCCATTCTGTATGAACAGTTTCTGAAAACGGGTCAGGAAATATCTTTTAATCAAGCAGATATAGGAACAGAAAACGGATACAATGAATTTTACCAGAGCGGCACGGGAATTTGCGGGAGGTTTGTTTACCGCTATACTGACTATACTCAGAATGAACCTGTTATAACCGTAGAGGAAGGAGATGTCCTGTCGGATTACGGGGGGAATACAGGTCAGGTGAACGACCTGGGGATCCCTTTTCTGAAATCGTTCCAGATGAACAACAGGGAAGCGGCGGTGCAGAACCCTTATGTGGCACGTTTAAACTTACCTTACGGAGTAACACTGACAGAACATGCCCTTACCATGGATCCTGATTTTTTTACTGTATGGCTTGGAATAGCCGATATTTTCAACTATGCCCGTTCGGGAGGAGAGGGGAATATCTCATCCGTACCCGGTGAGGTTGGAGAATTTGATCTTTCTTCGGTGACCGACTTCGAAGAAAACCTGACGGTTATACTGGAACAGCTGCTGTATCATCCTGCAACCAGGGGCGCGATCGCTAATATTCCCGATCTGAAAGATCTGCCGTTCTTTTTTTACTACCCTTACAATTTCCTGCGGATTACCACGGGATCTATTCAGGCATCGAGAGCTGAATATGTCGATGCATTCAACCAGGCTGTCAATATCCATAATATAATACCGGGTGCAGAGCGCCGGCCCTACATCTCCTGGGATGATAACGGGGCCTACCTGAGTCCGCAACGACTGGTGGTGGAAGACGATTCCCTGTGTGATGCCTTTTATCCGAACGGGGAACCTCTGCCGAAGATCAGGCAAATAGAACCGGAAGAGCTGGTGCTGCTGAGCATTCCTGTAGGTGAGGTGAAAACGGGACTGGGATGGATGTACCCGCTTCCTGCTGAATATTACCTGAATAAGTACCAGGTACAAAAGATCCAGGTGAGAATCAACGAATTCAATGCCGTTATTTCCGATCTGGTATCACTTTATCCCGGGCGACTGGCCCTGGTTGATCTGCGCTCTGCTTTCGCCCTGCTGGCCATGTCATCCAGAAAAGATGCCTATGGCAATCCCGAGTCGTACGAAGAGCAATACTTTAACGGGGTTCCCCTTCATTTTGACCTGGGATTATATTCTCTGGTATCCCTTGACGGGATCTATCCGAACCAGCGGGGCAATGCTTACATTGCCAACCGGTTCATTGAGGCAATAAACAGCTCGTTCGGTTCGGAATTACCCATGGTGGATATAAACCGGTATACAGGCAATACCGTGGAACTGGAAATCCGCTGAGATATATTTTATTCCTGGGGTTCCACTTCAACCAGCTCGATCTCGAAAATCAGGGTTGAGAAGGGAGGAATCACTCCGCCGCCCATTTCCGATGAGCCGTAGGCCAGTTCCTGAGGGATGTATACCATCCATTTCGACCCTTCTTTCATCAGCTGAAGCACTTCTGTCCAGCCGGGAATAACAGAATTAACGGGAAACGATACGGTTTCTTCGCCCGAAGCATCGAATTCGGTGGAATCAATCAGTGTCCCCCGGTAACGGACATGAACAATATCATTCTCATCGGGGCTGGCTCCGGTTCCTTCTTCCAGTATTTTATACTGCAACCCTGATTCCGTGGTGATCACACCTTCTTCTTCTCTGTTATTTGCAAGAAATTCTTCGCCGGCAATCCGGTTTTCTTCGTATTCTTCACTTACTCTACGGGTTTGCTGTTCCTGGAAAAAGTCATTGAGAATCATCTGGATGGCCATGATGTCCATGGTATCCTGGTTGTTCTTCATCACATCTTCCATCCCCTGTTTTACCAGCTCGGCATCGAGCATATCCATTTGCTGGTTCAGCAGGCTTTTTCCTATATATACACCGTATGCATAGCTGGCTGTATCGACATTGTTGTTGAGCCGGGGTTTTGAGAGCTGGTTGCAGGAAACCGGTATGATCAGCATACTGACCATGAAAATAAGCGGGAATGACAATCGTGTTTTCATAAGAATAAAAATGATTAGTGAACTGCGAAAATACAATGTATGCCGTTAATCTCCAACTTCCTGTTCAGATAGTTTTGATGGCTCTGAGCATTTCTCTTTTCCCGGGTGGACCCTTCAGGGTTTCCACTGTAAATCCGGTCTCTTTCAGCATGCGTTTTACCGAGCCTTTGGAAGAATAGGTAACAAGGAGCCCGCCCGGATGTATGGCCCGGTAGATTTTTTCGAACAACTCAATGTTCCATATATCGGGTTGCTTATCCGGGCCGAATGCATCAAAATAAACCACGTCGGGAGTAAGCTCCATTTGGTAAGTATGCATATCGCCGTATATTTTTCTGAAAACAAAGCCATGTTCCAGTTCAGTATCCTGATCCCATGGAGCCCGGTGGATTTCAGCAAAAGCATGTTTTGCTTCATTGCCCAGCAGGTCTCCGTAGTTCAGCCGTGAAATGACGCTATCCGGCAGGGGGTATTTTTCAATCCCATGGTAAAGGACCTCTTTCTTGCTTTGTATGGCATATCTCCAGGTCAGGAGGAGGTTCAGGCCGGTGCCCAGACCTACTTCACAGACCCGGATCGAGGACTTCTGAATGGCTGCCAGCCCCGCACTGATAAATACATGTTGTGATTCCCTGATGGCTCCGTGAACAGAATGGTACCGTTCGTTCATCCGGGGAATGAACAGGGTGTGGGAACCGTCCTCTGTCAGAATGATCTCAGTTTTCAAAGCCAGGCAGATTTCAGGGAGACAGATCCAGCAGACCCTCTTTTTTAAATCTTGGGAAACGGAATTTTCTTACCGGTTTATGGCTGTAAGGCTGAAAATGGTGGTCATACCCGCTGATACGGGCAATCCGGCAGGGTTTGCATTCCCCGCATGGTATGCCGTTCTTTCCGGGATGGTAGCAATACCAGCTGAGTGCCAGAAGATGATGGAACCCCAGTTTTCTGGCTTCTGTTCCCATATCATCCTTGGAATACCGGATGACCGGGAAACAGAAGTTCTCAAACAGCTTCAGGCCCTGGGGAACCGGTTGATCGGTGATCCGGTACTGATGATCGTCTTCCCGGATGTTTTTTTCAAGATCAAGGTTGAACTGAGGGATTTCTTCTTCCGTATGTCTGACTATACCTAATTCAAGGTCACTTATTCCGTACTGCCTGCTGAGCCGGGCGAACCATTCGTATTGTATTCCCAGGGTATACAGGCGGTTCAGTTCTTCGTACCACTGCCTGGTCTGAGCATCTTTTTTCAGCCGGGATTTGTTGATGATTTTTACAGGGGCCAGGAGTTTGCTTGCATGCGGGAAATCAGTCTTAACCCCCGTTATTATCCTTCGGATGGCTTCAATTTCGTATGAGGTGGATTTTCTTCTGTGGTCGTAAACATAGTAGGGCTGTACGGGCTCACGGGCTGAAACAATCAACTGGAGGACCCGGAAAGAAGAATCCCATCCCCCCGACCAGAGGGTATGTTTCGGGCTTTTCATTCAGCGAAAATAGGAAAAAAGGGGAATTAATCGAATAGCATGGTCACTGCGAACACGAACCCTGACTGGCGAATTTCATTTTTCCCGTATACATCAACCGGAAAACCGAATACGACGATAAAATTCTCTCCGGTTTCAATGGTACCTCCGATGTTCAGTGTGGTCAGTTCGCGGGTCCCTGAATCCGCATCTCCCCACCCGCGGTTGTAGCTGATCCCCAGAATGGCCTGCAGTCCATGTTGAATAAAGTAGCCGGCATCGGCGTTAAAGAAAATCTGGTTTCCGCTTTCCTGCTGAAAATAATCGGTTTGCCACTGAAAGTCGGTGTCCACAGACCATCTGCGGGAAAGAAAAGTGGTCCATGACAGACCTGCCACGGCGGCATGCCTTATGTTTTCGGGTCTGCCGGGATTTGATTCCGGTTCTCCCGGTCGTTCGTAATGGTAACCGGCCAGCCATGCCAGTTCATTTTTTTCTGTTTGTAAAAACCTGATTTTAGTTGCCAGCCCCATTTGTGAAAGATCCGAACTCAGCAGGAAACCTGCTTCGGCATTCCTGCTCACCCCGTAGGTGGTTCGGAAGGTAAGGCTGGTGTTATGCTCGATGCTGTCGTTTGATTCAAACCTTGGCATGTTGCGGCGGTCCTGGTTCCAGAAATTCGTGGACCACATGCTGGCGAATATCGGTTCAAATTCGAGGCTGTGCAACGGAACAGGTGTGGCATTGCAGGCACCCAGTTTGGATGCGGAAACTCCGCATACCTGGGCCATAGCCAATGGTGCTGAAAGAAACAGGATGCAGCAGGCTGTCAGGAATTTCGTCTTCATCTGCAATATCTTCTTTTGTTAATTAAATGAACAAATGTTCGTATAATAAATAGACCGGGCCAGGATGAAAAAATTGCGGTTCGGGTTAGAATTTTCGTTGGAATTTTGTTTCAAAGATCGTTGGAAGTGAATAATCATACAATCCCTTATTTTTGGGAATTATTTTCATATACTTTGTACTCAGATAAAAAAAACGGGCTCCCTTTGGAGAGCCCGCTTCCAATAAATTCTTAGACAATTATTTTTTGAGCATCTCCAACACCCGTTTGTACACATTTTCTCCTGTAAATCCGAGCTTTTCATCCAGAACCTTATAGGGGGCTGAATACCCGAACGATTCCATTCCGTGTATTTCTCCTTTTTCTCCAACCAGGCCGCGGAGGGTAGTCGGCAAGCCGGCGGTAAGACCAAATACGGGAACGTCCGGCGGGATCACTTCTTTCTGGTATTCTTCTGGTTGCTCCCTGAACAAACCTTCCGATATGACCGAGACTATCTGTACTTTCAGTCCTTTTTCCTTTTTCAGCAGCGAGGCACCTTCTACCAGTGTAGAGACCTCCGAGCCGTTTCCAACCAGGATGACATCGGGTCTTTCTTCGGGCTTTTCCACTATATAAGCTCCCCGGGTGGCCTGCAGGGCGCTTTCGTATTTACTCTTCCCATGTGCGGGCAGGTCGGTAATTCCCTGACGTGACAGGATCAGTGCAGTCGGTGTTTCCCGGTTTTCAAGAGCCATTTTCCAGGCAATGGTGGTTTCACTGGCATCAGCCGGTCGCATGACCAGCATGCTGCGTTTACCCGAATGATTTTTCAATTGTTCCAGCAGCCTGATCTGGGCTTCCTGTTCTACAGGCTGGTGGGTAGGACCGTCCTCTCCCACACGAAAAGCATCGTGTGTCCAGATATATATAACAGGGAGTTTCATCAGGGCGGCCAGCCGTACAGCCGGTTTCATATAATCGGAAAACACGAAGAAAGTTCCGCATGCCGGGATCACTCCACCATGCAGAGCCATTCCGTTGGCTATTGCCGCCATTGTTAGCTCGGAAACTCCTACCTGCAGGAACGACCCGCTGAAATCCCGGTAGCCGAATGCCGATGTTTTTTTCAGAAATGCATCCGTCTTGTCGCTGTTCGACAGGTCGGCCGATGCCACAATGAGGTTTTCCACCCTGCCGGCCAGTTCAGCCAGCACGGCACCCGAAGCAGCACGGGTAGCTATATTTTCCTTCTGTACGATCGAAGAGAAATCAATTCCTTTGATTTTTCCCGAATAAAACAGTTCCAGTTTTTCTGCCAGTCCGGGGTTCATTTTTTCCCATCGGGCCTGTTCCTCTTTTTTCCAGGCTGCATATTCCTTTTTCTTCTGCAGAACCCTGGCGTAATAATCGGCCACCTCGGGAAAGATCATGAAAGGATTATCCGGATCGCCTCCCAGATTTTCAACGGTTTTTTCAAAGGAACCTCCGGCAGCCGAAAGGGGCATACCATGGGTGGAAACCTGCTTTTCGAAACTTTGCCCGTCTTCAGTAACGGCACCTTTTCCCATGATCGTTTTCCCTATGATCAGACTGGGTTTTTCTTTTTCTTCCACTGCTGCTTTCAGGGCTCTTCTGATCTGTTCCGGGTCGTTTCCGTTTATGGTCTGTACCTTCCAACCCCAGGCTTCATATTTCCTGGCCGTATCCTCCCCTGTTACGGCGCTGGTTTTGGTCGACAGCTGAATATCGTTGGAATCATAAAACATGATCAGATTGCTCAGACCCAGGTAACCGGCCAGCCTTCCGGCCCCCTGTGAAATCTCTTCCTGAATGCCTCCATCGGAAATGAGGGTATAGATTTTATGCGACATCCATTCTCCAAAGCGCTGGGTGAGGAAGCGTTCTGCTATGGCTGCCCCGACGGCCATCACATGACCCTGTCCCAGCGGACCCGAGGTGTTTTCAATGCCCCTTCGGGGGTCCAGCTCGGGGTGCCCGGGAGTGGGACTGCCCCATTGCCTGAACTTTTTGATGTCATCAAAACTGAAATGGCCGGTAATGGTCAGAACGGCGTATAACATAGGCGACATGTGCCCGGGATCCAGGAAAAACCGGTCGCGGTTGATCCATTGCATATCGGTTGGATCGAAATTCAGGAATTCAGAATACAGAATATTGATGAAATCGGCCCCTCCCATAGCCCCACCGGGATGCCCTGATTTGGCTTTTTCCACCATGGCCAGGGAAAGAATACGGATGTTGTCTGCTGCACGTTGAACTACTGATTGTTCCATAATAAAAATTTTAGGCAAAAATAGAAAATATCGGGAAGTATTTTCCTTTTTCCTTTTTTGAATTGGGGTGTATCTTGCCTTATGCGTTATAAGTACCTGAAGATGTGTCTCCTCCCATGCCTGTCCAGTTGGTGTGGAAAAATTTCCCCTTATCCCGGTCTGTTCTTTCGTACATGTGTGCTCCGAAATAATCACGCTGGGCCTGGATCAGGTTAGCCGGAAGCCGGGCCGCCCGGTATCCGTCGTAATAAGTAAGAGCGGCAGCCATGGCAGGTATAGGAACCCCGTTTTGGAGGGCGGTGGATACCACATTTCTCCAGCCTTTCTGGGTATCTTCCAGTATTTTTCTGAAATAGGGCGCCAGCAGCAGGTTCGTCAGACCGGGGTCTTTTTGATAGGCTTCGGTGATCTTCTCCAGAAATGCAGAACGGATAATACAACCCCCTCTCCATATCCGGGCAATGCTTCCGTTATCCAGCTCCCATTCGTATTCCCGGGCCCCATCATGCATCAGGGCAAAACCCTGGGTATAGGATACTATTTTGGAAGCATACAAAGCCTGTTGAAGATCGGTGGTAAAGGAATCTCTGTCAACCGGCGAACGGCCCTCCGGACCTGTGAGGATTCCCGAAGCTTTTACCCGTTCTTCCCTGCGTGCGGAAAGACTCCTTGCATAAACGGCTTCGGTAATCAATGTCAGTGGTACGCCAATATCCAGTGCGGTGATGATGGTCCATTTCCCCGTTCCTTTCTGACCGGCAGCATCCAGGATCTTATCAACCAGTGGTTCGCCGTCATCGTCCGTGTAGGACATGATAGCCGCGGTGATCTCGATCAGGTAGCTGTTTAGTTTTCCCCGGTTCCATTCCATGAATACCCGGTGCATTTCGTTTGCCTGCATCCCCATCATTTCCTTCATCATGTGGTATGATTCGGCGATGAGTTGCATATCGCCATACTCAATTCCGTTATGTACCATCTTGACGAAATGTCCGGCCCCGTCTTTTCCGATCCACTCGCAGCAGGGAATTCCTTCGACTCTGGCTGCAATTGACTGAAAGATGGGTTTGATCAGGGGCCATGCCTTTTCCGAACCTCCCGGCATAATCGAGGGTCCGTGCAGGGCTCCTTCTTCTCCACCTGAAATACCTGCTCCAACGAACAGTAATCCTTTTTCTTCCAGTTGACGGGAACGCCTGATTGAGTCGGTGTAATGGGAGTTTCCCCCGTCAATGATGATATCGCCCGGCTCGAGCAGAGGGACGAGTTCATGGATCACTTCATCCACGGCCTTGCCGGCTCTCACCATGATCATTACTTTTCTTGGCCTCTCCAGGGTGTTTACCAGTTCTTTCAGGCTGTGGGTTCCGGTAATGTTTTTGTTACGGCCCCTTCCCCCGATAAAACGATCCACCTTATCGACAGTACGGTTGAATACCGAAACATGAAAGCCTTTGCCTGCCATGTTCAGGACCAGATTTTCCCCCATAACGGCCAGACCGATCAGTCCGATATCTGCTTTTTTTTTCATCTTATTCTTTTGTATTGTGGTCATCTGATTTCAAATCCCAAAGTTGACAATTTCTTTTTGAAACCGGTGTGATGATGCGGAATATGTATCCGGTATGCTCCGTATTCCCTGCGTACCGGATAATGATCCCTGAGTTGCTCGAAAGAACCCGGATCGTTTTTCAGCTTCTGTGAATCTTCCTGAACCGGATAAGCTTTGAGCAGGGCGGAACTTAGTATTTCCGCTTCATGCTTTCCTTCAGGGAAAATATCCCGATTACCGGGTTCCGGAAGGGGCCGGGGATACCAGTTTTCAAGAGGCAAACCGAAATACCTGGCCAGGGAACGGACCGACATGGCTGTTCCATTGGCTTTTCCTTCTGTGGAATAACCTGCAATGTGCGGCGTGGCGATTAAAGCTTTTTTTAACAGAGAGGCATCCACATCCGGCTCGTTTTCCCATACATCCAGAACGACTGCCTTTATCTTCCCTGATTCCATGGCATTCAGTACTCCACGGGTCTCGAGTACTTCCCCCCGGGCTGTATTGATCAGGATAAATGGATGGTGCATACGCCTGAAAAATTCTGCATTTCCCATGTGGTAAGTTTTGTCAGGGCCTTCCCGGTTCAGGGGGACATGAAAGCTGAGCACGGTGACTTTTTCATATATCTCATCCAGGGTGCTGAAACCCTGCCGGCCTTCTGTGCGTGCCCTGGGCGGGTCGTACAGAAGGACCCGGATGCCCAGCAAAGCAGCCAGTTGCTGCACCTTCTTCCCTACATGTCCAACACCTATGATTCCCAGCACCTGTTCCCTCAGGGAAAAGCCTTCATGTTGTTGCAGATAAGCCAGAACCGATGCCATATATTGCATGACCGATGAGGCGTTGCATCCCGGAGCATTGGCCCAGGCAATTCCATTTCGGCTGCAGTATTCCGTGTCAATATGATCAAATCCTATGGTGGCCGTGGCTATAAAACGGATTGGGGTTCCTTCCAGCAGAGACTGATTGCAACGGGTCCGTGTACGTATAACCAGGGCATCGGTTTTTTTCAGATGTTTTTGCCGGATAAGATTTCCGGGAAGATACTGTATGCTGGCATAGGGTTCCAGCACATTTCGCAGGAAGGGTATCTGTTCATCGGCGGTAATTTTCAGCATATTCTTTTCAGTTAATGAAAAAACCACATTACCTCTACATGATGGCATAAATCTTGCTGTAAAAAACAAATATACTAAAAAAGCGGCCCGGGTATTTCGGGGGATATACCTGCTCCCGGTAAGAAAAAACCGTTAATTTTGATAATACATACCTTGATGTTAATATGAACCCGAAAAAATAGTGAAATGAAAAAATTATTAGTTCTTTTCCCGCTATGGGGAATGTTTGCTGTTGCATTTGCCCAGGATACCCCTCCAACCACTCAGATCCAGAGATCTGTAAAGGATCTGTTAAATCTCCGCCAGATTGATAATGTTCTGACCTTTGATACGAGGTATGAAGGGGTAAGAGGGAAACCGACCATTTTCGAGGATTGGAAACCAGGCATTATTGTGCTGAATGACAGTTCCGTATTTCGTGACATTCAGATCAACTATGATGCATACAATGAGCAGCTCGTATTTTTGGCTCCATCAGGTGAAGCGATGCTGGCTTCCGACAGAATGGTGGACCGCTTTTATGTGGAGGGTGATCGTCCCGGCCAATTCTGGTTGTTTAAAAAGAAACCCATCAAAGGGCCGGACGACTGGAAATATGTGCGGATAATCTATGAGGGTTCGGCTTTTGATGTATATCAGGTATTTGAAAAGCGTTTCAGGGAGGCTGATTACGAGGCTGCCTACAGCCCCGACCGCCGTTACGATGAGTTTGTTGACGATACCTACCTTATGGTATGGCCTGCAGGAGAGAAACCTGAAAAACTCCGGACCAGAACCAGGGCATTTCTCAAGGTGTTTCCCGATCATCAGAAGGAAATGAGGGAATTCCTGGAGGAGCACAGTCCCGACCTGGGTAGCCCCGATGATCTGATCATCATATTCCGGCATTATGAATCCCTGGCCGGAAAGGAATGATTGATCCCATACCGGAAGCGGGAATAAACCGGGCAGGCGAAATATCCTCAGTCAGATGATTCCGTTTCCTTTATGTTTTCTTCCAGCTTCTTTTTAAATATTTTTAACCTGCTGAATAGCAGCAGTATAATTCCAATCGCCAGCATAAAGACCCCGGTCCACAGGTTGATGTTGATCCCCATGGAACGGGCGTAAAGGGCTTCATTTGATGCAGAAATGATTCCGTGGACGGTCAGCAGCAAACCCAGCAGGCTGAACATGAATCCAATCGGTATTTTTATATCTAATCCCATAATGGTGTTGTTTTAATGATTACCAGAATAGAATGCTGAACACAAGGGCAATGGCCAGTACGATAACAGCCAGGAATTCGGGTTTTCTGTACCAGGCCAGCCCTTCTTCCCTGTATTTGGGAGTAAGCGAGTAAACCAGCCCCTTGAGCTGTCCTTCCGTTTTCAGCTGTTTGGTGAAAAGAGAGATGATGATTGTCAGAACCAGACAAATACCGAAGGCATAAATAGCGGTCCAGAAATTCTGAGCCATTTCACTGGGGTAGACTTTCAGCACATGGTCGATGCCTCCCGCCAGCCAGCCTCCTTTAATCATTGAATCAGACCCGGCCGGAGCCGTCAGTCCATGATGCACGGCAGCACCCAGTGTTCCACCGATCAGGGCGTAGAACGCGCCATGGCCGGTGGCTCTCTTCCAGAACATTCCGAGGAGAAAAGTGGCAAACAGGGGCGCATTGATGAAGGCAAAGATCAGCTGAAGAAAGTCCATTACATTATTGAACATTTTTGCCACATAGGCCGCCAGAATGCTGACCAGAACCCCAAAAACCGTGGTAAGCTGACCGACCCTGAAATAATGCCTGTCGGGCTTGTTCGGGCGGATGTAGCTCTGGTATATGTCGTAGGTAAAAACGGTATTGAAAGCCGACACGTTACCGGCCATCCCCGACATGAAGGAGGCCAGCAGAGCCGTAACCCCAAGACCCAGCACCCCGGTGGGGAAATAGGTTTTCAGCATCACGGGGATGGCCATGTCGTAGTTGAGCACATCGCTGCCTTCCTTGGTTGGAAGGGTGAAACCGCTCTCGGGCATATAGCTCAGGGCAATGGCAATCATACCGGGCACAATAACCAGCACGGGCAGTAACATCTTCGGAATTGCACCAATAAGGGGTGTTTTTCTGGCGGCAGCCATGGATCCTGCTGCCATGGCACGCTGAACCACCAGGAAGTTGGTGCACCAGTAACCGAAGGACAGAACGAAACCCAGCCCCATGATCACCCCGAACCATTCCACACCCAGGGGGTTGGCATCGGGTGATCCTGCATATTTCCATGTACTGATGAAAGCATCCTTTTCAAATCCATGGGCCAGGGAAACCACTTCCAGCTGTTCTTTCAGGCCTTCCCATCCTCCTATCCTGACCAGGCCCAGGATAACCAGCGGGGAGAACCCGATCACGATCAGGAAAAACTGAAGCACCTCGTTGTATATGGCTGAGGTAAGTCCTCCCAGGTATGTATATATAAGCACGATAACTGCAGCAAACACCAGATAAAAATCGAATTCGCTGAAGGGACCGAGTTCAAAACGAAACGGTAAAAGCGTTTGAGCCAGCAGGGCCATGGCATACATGGAAATCCCCGACGACAGGACAGTCATGAGCGCAAAGGAAAAAGCGTTGAAGCCCCTTGTTTTCTCGTCGAATCGGAGTTTCAGGTATTCAGGGACAGACCGTGCTTTTGAACCGTAATAAAAGGGCATCATGAAGATGGCCAGAAATACCATGGCAGGAATGGCCCCGATCCAGTAAAAATGCACGGTGGCCATACCGTATTTGGCGCCTGATGCTGCCATGCCGATTACTTCGAGAGCACCCAGATTGGCTGATATAAAAGCCAGTCCGGTAACCCATGCCGGCAGGGAACGGCCTGCCTCAAGAAAATCGACGGCATTTTTCATGTATTTCCTGAGTGCCCAGCCAATACCAATTACAAAGGCAAAATACACGAGCATGATCAGGTAATCGATCCATCCCAGATTGAATGCTGACTCCATAGTTTTTCCGTATTAAATTTGACAGAAAAGCTCAAAAATAAATTTTCTTCCGGATAATCACAATCTGTTTTTTGTCTTATTCCGCAGCATTCTGTTCTGTTATGATGAAATTATCCGGAAACTAGTTATTTGCTTCAGGGAATCGTTTTAATTTTACGAAAAGGTGTTTAGCTTTATAAGCAGAAAAAATATGCAAATATTTGATACAGTTCTTCTTTACAATTTTTAACCACAAAAAATACTGATTATGAGCTATCTAACAGGTGACAGGGAATATTTTTCCGGAATCGGGGAAATTGCCTATGAAGGAAAAGATTCGAAAAACCCTCTGGCCTTCAAATATTACAATCCCGATGAAGTGATCGAGGGAAAAACCATGAAAGATTATTTCCGTTTTGCCATGGCGTACTGGCATACGCTTACAGGAACCGGACTGGATCCGTTCGGAAACGCGACCCGCGACCTTCCATGGAACGATCATAGTGATCCCCTTGGGCGGGCCCGCCAGCGGATGGATGCTGCCTTTGAATTCCTTACCAAAATGGGATTGCCTTTTTACTGCTTCCATGACTTCGATCTGGTGGATGAGGCCGATTCTTTGAAAGAGTCGGAAAAAAGACTGGCAGTCATGATCGATTATGCAAAGGAATGGCAAAAAAAATCAGGTGTGAAATTGTTGTGGGGTACCGCCAACCTGTTTTCGCACAAACGGTATATGAACGGTGCTGCCACCAACCCCGATTTCAGAGTGGTGGCAAAGGCAGGAGCCCAGGTGAAAAATGCCCTGGATGCCACCATCGCACTGGGAGGAGAGAATTATGTGTTCTGGGGTGGCCGGGAAGGTTATATGAGTTTGCTGAATACCGATATGAAGAGGGAAACGGAACACCTGGCCCGGTTTCTCCACATGGCCCGGGATTATGCCAGAAGGAACGGCTTCAGGGGTACTTTCCTGATCGAGCCGAAGCCCATGGAACCTACCAAACATCAGTACGATTATGATACGGCCACTGTGATCGGTTTCCTGAAACAATATGACCTGGCAGGTGATTTTAAGCTGAATATTGAAGTGAACCATGCCACCCTGGCCGGACATACCTTCCAGCATGAGCTGCAACTGGCTGTCGATGCCGGTCTGTTCTGCAGCATCGACGCCAACCGGGGTGACTACCAGAACGGCTGGGATACCGACCAGTTTCCCATCAATATATACGAACTTGCCGAGGCTATGCTGGTGATCATCCAGGCAGGTGGTTTTACAACGGGAGGCATCAACTTCGACGCCAAATTACGCAGGAATTCGACCGATCCGGAAGACCTGTTCATTGCCCATATTGCCGGAATGGATGCTTTTGCCAGAGCCTGGCGGGTGGCAAGGAAAGTTCTTGATCATACCGATTACCTGGCCCTGAGAAAGAAACGATATGCCTCTTTTGACAGCGGGTCAGGAAAGGCTTTCGAAAAAGGTGATCTCAAACTGGAAGACCTGCGCAAACTGGCCGAAGAACTTGGTGAACCTGAACAGATCAGCGGGAAACAGGAATTGTATGAGTCGATTCTGAACCAGTGCCTGTAATGTCCCGGATTTATCATAACATTTGAGAACATCGCCGGCTGAGCAACCGAAACCCTGATGGTATCGATCCGGGAAGCTTTTTAGGTGTAAAAATGGACTTTTTCCGTCCAATATTCGGCTAAAATTTATTAGTAAATTGAAAATCAAAATATTAACATATATAAAAAAAATGTTTCCTGAAGCAACCTTTTACCGGTTTTTTGCGTCTAAATAATATACACATCATCTGAGACTTATCTATAAACCGGTAGAAGACCATGGAAACAAATTTTGCCATTCAAATCAAGAATCCTACCAAAAGGGCTATTATCAAGTATCTGAAGAAGCACAAAACCAGTTACCTGGGTGAGATACTGAAGAGCCTGTCCCTTTCATACAGCAAGGGATACAAGTATATGGAAGAACTGAAAAGTGAAGGACTGGTGGAAAACAGGATTAGTCCGCCCAAGTACAATCTGGTAGAGTAGCCCCGCAGGCTGCCTGCCGGAAACGCTTCAGGTTATGGGCTGTTCAGGCTGATTACCGGAGCGAACAGGGAGCATATGCATGTGAATACCGGTTTTTCTTCAAAGTCTCAGAATAAATTCCCCATTCAGGGGATTTTTTTTGGGACATTCGTTTCAAGAAATAATGTGGGCTGACATTGCCCGGTTAATGTTCCTGAAAGAAGAGTAAACCCTGCAACGAGGCAGGGACGATGCCCTCACTATGGCTTTTTCCTTCCAGAATGATCTTGCTGCATGTGGAGGGGCTGGTTCCTTCCTGGATCATCTGATCGTACAACCGGTGGGTGAGCATGGTGGGAACATAATCGTCTTCCCCTCCATGGATCAGGAGCAGGGGGACTTCACTGTGCCAGGCAGGAACACTGTTTTCCTCCAGTGCAGAACGAATATCTGCATAATCCGGATCTGTGAGGTACCCTTCCCGGTAGGCGGGGACAAACAGATCGTCCAGGTGGGTGTTCAGGGCGGCATGTATTTCATCAATGGAATGATATCCGTCGAATAATTGCGGGATCGTTGTGGCATAAGACGGCTGAAAAAGATCGTTCAGACTTTTATCAATAATCCCGTGGTCAATATAGGCTTTGGATACGTAGGCCAGAAATCCGGGAGAAGGGTATTCATCCAGCGACATCACCTCGTCGTGGAAATAACGCATATCATAAGGTCCGGCGCCACAGGCGCAGGCCGTAACCTGAAATTCCTCTTTGTATTCGTTTTCCAGAGCTTTGAGCAGGGCCAGGGTAGACCACCCGCCCTGGGAATACCCTGTCAGATAATAACTGTTCAACGGAGTAATTCCGGTGGGAATGTCTTCCCAGAATTCGTTCACGGCTCTGAGCATATCCACCAGGCATTGTACGGTAGATTCTTTGTGGAGGTAGGGGTGAAATATCTGTTTGCTTGCCCCGAACCCGATGTAATCGGCTATCACCACCACATATCCCATGGAGGCAACCGACTGCAGCAACTGGTACAGTTCGTACCCGGGATTGGTGCTGGGGGCATTTTCAAGCAGGGTATTGGTTCCGTTCTGAAAGCTGAGAATAGGATATTGACCGGGTGTGGCGGGTATGCATAAAAGGCCCGATGCTGTAATGCTTTCTCCCATGAAATTTGTCCGGTACCTGATTCGGTATATGTCGGCCCCGTCGTTAACATAGTCCTGAAGAACATGGATATCGGGATACATGATGGTGGCAGTGTTGATCAGGTTACTGAAATAATCCGCCGTACGGGAAAATAGTTTTTCAGCAGAACGAAGGTGGGCATTCCCGGCAAAGGGATCCACTTCCTTTTCACAGGAAAAGAACCATGCGCTGACAATCAGCAAAACAGCGAAACCAGACGCGTAACGAAACCTGTGCTTTGTCTTCATGAGATGGAGGGTTGTTTATGTATAACAAATATACGGAATTTCCTGCCGGCACAGGGCCGTTTCCGGGGGATATTCATGCCTGATTCCTATTATTCAGCAGCTTCCGCTCGTCTTCTTCCAGGGCAGGTGAGTAAAACACTTCCTTCCCGCTGATCCATGCGGGTATGATCGCTGGATTTGTGAGAACATCGGTCAGCATGCTTTCCAGTAACCATTCCGTGTTGATGATCCCTTCCTCACGAAGGCGGGCATTGATCCCTTCACCCATCATCCTTCCCGCCTTCAACGGAAAGGCATATAATCTGGCAAAAGTCCCGGTGCCTGACGGATGCTGGTATTGTTGATAACATGAATGCTCACTGGAAGAAAGATAAATGCGGCATGCCAGGGGACGTGCCGGATACACCACACAGCATTTTTCCTGCAGCAGGGGGCATGATGACCTGTGCCGTAACAATTCAGGGATTTTCATTTTTGCGGTTCGTTGGGATTTTTGCCGTGCTTTTTCGGTAATTTCCCGTTCGGTTCGCTTATCCATGTGTTCGAGCAGGTAATTCCCCAGGTAAAGGATCTCTCCCCCGCTGACAAACACAGCCTGATAACAGCACCAGGAACAGCCTTTTCGGCATTCCACTTTTTTCCTTTCAGTACGGCAACGCCTGATGAAACTGTGGGTTAACAGATCGATCTGTTCATACAGGGTTGTGTACAGGCTTTCCAGGGCATCCCATGATTTTCCCTTTTGTAGGGCATGGGAGGCGAGCCGGTATCCGTCTGAAAAAAATATTCGGTCGGTTTCCGAAAAGGCAGCCATAGTTACGCCGGCAGGAATTATCTGTTTGAAATCATTTATTCATCATCCTTATAAGCGGTTTCCGCCGGAATGATTTGCCGGTTGTATAGTTCCTTCAACACCCTCTCCGTCATGTCGCTTTTGAAAATAAATTCGTACCGGATATCCAGCACATAGGCTTTCAGGCGCATTTTAAGAAAAAGGCGTTTTCCGCTGATTTCTTCCTCAAACAACACGGTGATGGGCTTGTTCAGGTACACATAGCCCGAAACCTGTGCCGCTTCCAGAGCAATTTGTCGTACCACGTCGGTGTCGGTATTGGGTGGAAGGAAAACTTCCGCCACTACCTGACAGTTGCTTTCTCCTGAGTTGGCATTCGATACCATCTGGGAGACTGCCATTGCATTGGGAATGGTAACAGTGGAATCATCGGGGGTCACAATGCGGGTGGACCGGAATCCGATATGCCGGACTTCTCCATAAAAATCTCCTATCTGGATCTTATCACCCACCTGGAAAGGCTTCTCGGCCAGGATAGTGATGCCGCCGAAAATGTTTTTCAGGATATCCTGGGCGGCAAATCCCACTGCTACCCCGATTGAGGCTCCCAGGGCCACAATGGCTTCCCAACTGGGACTGAAAATTCCCTGGATGATAAAATAAATGATCAGGGTCCATGCCACCACCCTGAAAACCGGGATGATTCCCTTGATGGTAAGCCGTACCCGGGTGCTGCGTTCGGCAATGATATCCATGATGGTGCTGATGCCACGGATTACAAGATACCCCACCAGTAATATGATTAAAGTCCAGAATAGTTTGGGAAACGAAATGATTTTTTTGATGGCCGACATATCGATTGTCTCACCGTCCTGTTGTCCGTTTGTACCGGCATTTGCCAGTGTATCAGCCGGTGTGGCAGGCTGCGGTGTGCTGTCGGCAATGATCACTATCCCGCGGATGTCCAGGGTGTCGCCCGGAGGTTGTCCCCTGGCCGACCCCAGGAAAAGAAGTATGATCGGAATGAGAAGAATGCGGCCCGGGTATTTCATAGCTTAGTGAATAAAATTCTTGCTTTGCAGAAATTTTACCGCCTGCCGGTAAATCAGCGGATTGACAAAGTAACGGCCCGAATTTCTTTCCAGCAGTCCGTCATCGAATAACTGCAACAGCAGCATCCGGCAATATTCGGGTGATTTCCTCAGGATTTCCGAAAGTTCGTTTTCCGTAAGCCCGTTATGCAGCAGAATGTTCGTGATAGTAAGTATCTGATTCACCCCCAGCGTACTCATAAACGTATAGTCCGGTTCATACAGCGACGTGATCAGAATGGATTTCTCCCGTACATCCCGCGTTGACCGCAACCAGAAAATGAGCGCCAGGCTGATATTGCTTTCGGCAAACCGGTTCAGGTTCTGGAAATATTGCTTCTCAAGATATTCCTGCCTTTTCCCTGCAGTCAGCTTTCTGTACGTGTGGTTGTTTTCCTGGATCTTGTTGGGAAGAAAAACGATTTTATATCCTGAGATCCGGTTTCTTACTCTGATCACCTCATTCATGGTTTCCGGATCGATTTCCTCCAGGGGGATGACGTATCCGAAGAAGGAAGAAATGTGAATGGTTTTGTTGAGATAATTCCATGCATACCGCGTACATGAGGTGACCCACATCACCTGCTGCTGGGTACGGGAAATGATCTCAAACAGGAGCTTCAGATTGGTAAACCCATCCACCTTGCGGAGATAAAACCGCTGGAGATCTTCCAGGTATACGATGAATTTATTTTCCAGCTGGCTTATGGTGTCAATCAACTCTTCTGCCGATTGGCATTTTTTGATTTCAAGCTGTTCCGACAGAAGCTCGATAAATTTATCGGATTCGTAAAGCTGTTCTTCTGTTTTGCAGGTATAGGCTGGATATTTGTTGTTTTTTTTACGGTGCAGATTCAGCAGGCTGGAAATACCGCTGCCTTTTTCTCCCAGGATGACGGTGGGGCTGTATTTGCCTTCCTCCCAGTTTCGGATAGCTGCCTCCAGCCTTTCAAGTTCCTTTTCCCGGCCTATAAAAAATGATTCATCTTCCAGAGGCTGTATCTGGTAAATCCGTTGATAAATATAGGGCAGCTTTTCCAGTGCGGTCTGTCCTTCGGAAAGAAAATCCGACAGTTCGGTCGTGATGGTTTGTGTTTTGTCGGGGTACCCCAGCTTCTTAACTATTGCTTTCTTTCCCTGCCCGTATGCTGCTGCGATTTTTTCCGGGATCTGTCCCGCCCACGCCATGACCTGCTGCAGGCCATCTTTCAGTTTCTTGAATAAATGCCGGTAATTCTGTTTGATTCTGGCCCGGGCGATTTTCATACGTAGTTTGAGGAGGTTCTCTTTTTCTTTCAGTGACTGAATGCTGTGGACAGAGGCACTGACGTTTTCATTCAGTTGTTCGGAAATAATCGTGAGAATCTCTGAAAGTTTTTCTTTTATTTCCTTTTCTTTAGCAGAAGACCGTTCGATCCCTCCTTTCAGGGTTTCCAGAATTTCCTCCTGTTCCTTTTCTCCTTTCCGGCTCATATCCATGGCCGTTTCAAGACTGAATTCGATGATTTTACCCGTTTCTTCCAGCAGGCCGGTAAGTTCTTCCAGCAGTTTTTCCAGTCCCGCTGCCAGATCCTGGGCGGATTTTCTTAGGGGAGGCATTACGGCATACCTCAGTATGTCGGCCGGCGGGAATTTTCTTATATTTTGTTCCCTGACAGGTTTCCCCGGCTGTAACGATCTGACCAGGGTTTGACGGGGAGGAAGGCCGTTGATGTATTGTTCCAGTTCGTCGGGGAAATTCTTTACAAACAGAGGGATATTGGCCTGGTCCGTTTCCGGAAGGAACGACATGATCAGGGCGGAAAACTCCTTCCTGTATTGCAGGAACTGTTGTTCCAGTTTCCCGGTAAGCCCTGGTCCTTCAGGGAGTTCTTCTTCAATATTCCTCCATAATCTTTCCCTGAGCTCCTTGAAATTTTTCAGGAACGTGTCGAGGGTTTCTGAAATATTTCCGGTCTTTTTTTCTGTTAGTTCCTGCCCTGTTTTCAGAAGGTACAGGATCATCCGGTCCAGTTCTCCTTCAAATTTCCAGTCATCGAGCATGAAACCGAGTGTTTTGTTCCAGGGGCGGATGATGCTTTCGGTCTGTGAGATGATATCTCTGTATTTCCGGTTTACACGTCCTGCCTTCAGCTTTCCCGCCGGAAGTTCTGCGGTACCGGCCTTTTCGAAGAGATCCCTGTATACAATGAGGCTGTTTTCGAAAACCTTCATGGCTTTTTCCCTGAATCTTTCCTTTGCCAGATCAAGGGTTCCTTCAAGAAAGGGATAAAAGGAAGGATGTTCTTCATTTTCTTCCTTCCGGAGTTTTTCGGGTATGTGGGGAGATAAGGCCCGGGAAAAATATTCATCTGCCTGCTGCCTCAGATTCCAGCAATGCAGATTACTGATTTCCAGCGATTCGTCAATCAGGGGAAGGAGTGAACTGTGGAGAAGATTTCTGAAAACATACCGGTTAAGTAACCGTATGGGTACTTCGTGTTTCCAGCCTTTGACAGCGGCAGGAGGGGTTCCTTCCTTCTTTTTCTGCCCGGTTTTCTTCCTGTTATTACCGGGTTGCAACCATAATCCGGTTCTTTTTCCCCACTTGATGCACCGGATGAGAAAAGGATCACCGGGCATGCGCCGGAAACGGTTTTCATTCTGGTCTGTGCTGATCTTTTCGGGTAATCCGGCAAGGTATTTCTCAAGATTCTGATTGTATTCAAGGAAAACAGAAAGGAGATTGTATGGATCGTTTGCCGCCGGTGTGGTTTGCAGGTATTCCAGGTGTTGATCGTGGATCGATGTCAGTTCGGCCAGTGGCCATTTTCGGGAAGATTTTCTCTTGCCATAACCGGAGGCGCCGTAAACACCGGATTCTTTCATTTCCCGGTTGGGACGGAACATCTGTTCCTCCAGGTTGCCGGCAAGGTCCTGAAAAAGTTCCTTCAGCTTTTTTTCATTTTCGCTGGCCGAATACTTTTTCATTCATGAAAATGGGTTGATCAGTAAAAATAAGGTATTTTTCTGCATTTCAAACAGAAGTCAGGAAATTCTGCCCATTTAATGGGCCTTTTCCCGATGTCCTGTTTAAACCGTTTCATTTTTACAGAATTTTTCCTCCGTTTTTACAACCGTTTCTTAACCTTCCGGTACAAGGATCACTTTCATCAGCCCCGGTTCCCTGTCATGCAGCCTTTTGAACCACGAGGGCCCTTCCGAAAGGGGGGCCACCGCACTGATGAGCCGGTCTGTATCCACGGCTCCGCTGTGTATCATTTCGAGGCATGCGGGGTATTCTCTGCCGGATATGTAGGAACCGAAGAGGTTGATTTCCCGGGTGACCACCTGTTGCAGTGGAAAATCCACTGTGGGAGCATAATTCCCGATAAGGGTGAGTGAATCTCCTTTTTTCAGGCAGTTCAGGGCTGTATGGAAAGTGGGGTTGATGCCCACCGCATCAAAGGCTACATCGGCTCCCATACCCCCCGTTCGCTGCATGATCTCTTGCTCCATATCATGCCTTCCGGGATCCAGTATCGTTTTAGCCCCGGTTTTCCCGGCCAGTTCCAGCCTCACCGGATCGGTATCCGCCACGATGATATTTTCCATACCTCTGTGTTTCAGGCTCTGCGCCACCAGGTTCCCGATCATTCCCGCTCCGATCACCAGGGCCGTATCATCTTTTGAAAGGGGGGTACGGTTCACGGTGTACAGTGCCACGGAAAGGGGTTCGGCTACTGCCGCTTTCCGGAATTCCAGCCCTTCAGGCAGGGCATACGGAATGTGTTGCGGTACGGCCACATATTCCGCGAAAGCGCAGCTTTGTTTGTATTCCTCATAAATGCAGTTGATTTTGCCGGATATGCCAATTTTCTGGCAGGGAAAAAAACCTTCCGGTGGGATGGTTGAATTTCAGAAGGTTTCTTCTGTTTTCTGGTATTCGGTCAGGGTGGCTTTCAGAACCAGGATCAATCCGGCCAGGGCAAATTTCTGGGCCAGTTGCTTGTCGGGCGAGCCGGCGGCATACAGGAAGGCATAGGGCAGGACCGTACCCTGCAGGATAAGCTGGTAAAGGAAAAAACGAACTTTTGGGATCTTCCGGTACAGGTCGTGCAGGTTGTACACGGTGAAAAACCAGAGTGACCCTACCACCATGGCGCCTCCCAGGGCATGCAAGGGATTGTACAGGTCGCAGGGAACGATCAGAAGGATGTATCCGGCCCCGCATATTCTGAACAGGCGTTGATAAAAAGGTTTTTCCAGGTGACGACTCACATGGAAGCAGATCATGGAACTGGCGGTCATTCCCAGGGCGAAGATCAGCAGGCTGAGGTAATTCGGGTTCCCTCCCCGGGTGTACAGCCGGCCGAAATGGCTCACGGCATGGTCGCGGAATTCGACCTTTTCGCCGTAGGTCAGCATGCCCAGCACACATACCGCCAGGGTGACCCCGAAAAGGATATTGAGCTCCCGGTTAATGATATGGTATCTGCTGTTTTCCCTGCTGCCGGTTTGTAACCCTGTGTGTCCCAGCATGACGAAAATACATATCAGGTTCGGTGCTTATAAAATTACAGAAAATGGAAAGGAAATTCAAGAATTTTATTCTGCCTGGGGATGCCTGCTCATGAGGGGGCAGGAAAGACAGGGAAAACCACACTGGTGTTTCAGCCAGATGCATCAGTGAATGGATGGATGGCGGGAAGAAAGATCCGTGGATATCATGGGTTTCCTTCCGTATGGCAGCCGGGATCGTATGCCGGGGGACAGGTGGTTAAACAGACTGAAAAACAGGGGAATATTGCTTTTGATCCATAGGGTATGTTCAAAAAAGTGTGTCATTTAAAATATAAAAAATTTAATCGGGTTATTTCATTACACTCCCGCTCTCCATCACTCCATTACCCGATCACAGACACCCCGATCACCCTATTCCCCTGTCACACAGAAACCTCACCATGCCCTCATGAAAAACATCCGGCAGAGAAAGATAACCGTTACACTTTTTTTGTAACTTTCACCTGACTAACCGATACCGGAAAGGATGACAAAATGGATGGGGACGAGGGTTCTGGAAGACCAGAAGGGGGATTATAAACTGGTTAAATGTAATATACCAGAGAACAACAGAAATTGAAATAATATGCCAGAAATTAACAGGCATCGTGGTTTAGGTAGTGAGGAAGAGAAACCTTTGCGTTTCATTCGCACAACTGATCTTTTGTTATACTGGTTAATGAAAACTCAGGGTAAGAAATGAACACCGACCTGTCCTTTATCACAAACGAAGAAAACCAAAACCTCAAAGAACGGTTCAGGGTTCTGATTAAAGATACATCCTTTTTTGATTGTCTGGTGGGATATTTCTATTCAAGCGGGTTTCATGCCGTTTATCCTGCTCTGGAAAATACGGAGAAAATCCGGATTTTGATAGGGATCGGCACCAACCGGCAGACATTTGAAATGATGCATGAGGCAAATCATCCGGCTCAGCGCTCAGTTTACTTATCCCATGCCGAAACCAAACAGGAGATCGAAACGCTTGTTGAAACGGAAATGGCCGATTCCGAGGACAATCGGAGCGTTGAAGACGGTGTGCACAGGTTTATCGGTTGGATCAGAAGCGGAAAGCTGGAAATCAGGGCATATCCTTCCAAAAAAATCCACGCCAAACTTTATATCATGACCTTCCGGGAAGGCGACCGTGACACCGGCAGGGTGATTACCGGCTCCAGCAATTTCACCAAAAGGGGTCTTGTGGATAATCTTGAGTTCAATGTGGAGCTGAAAAACCGAAGCGATTATGAATTTGCTAAAAGCAAATTCGAGGAACTGTGGCAGAATGCGGTGGATGTGAGTGAAAAATATATCCAGACCATTCAGGATAAAACCTGGTTGAGTCAGAACATCACTCCTTATGAGCTTTACCTTAAATTTCTCTACGAATATTTTAAGGACGAGTTGAGCCAGACAGACGAGGTTTTTGTCAAGTATCTGCCGCAGGAATTTAAAAAACTTGAATATCAGGAACAGGCGGTTTTGAATGCCAAAAAGATATTACTGGAATATGGTGGTGTTTTTGTTTCCGATGTGGTGGGTCTGGGCAAAACCTACATCTCGGCCATGCTGGCCGGGCAGCTTGAAGGAAGAACCCTTGTTATCGCTCCGCCCGTGCTTCTGGAAAAATCAAACCCGGGCTCGTGGCCCAACGTGTTTTCCGATTTCAGGGTGCCCGCAGATTTTGAATCACTCGGCAAACTCGATCACCTGCTGCGCAGGGGCACGGAGAAGTATGCCAATATCATCATTGACGAAGCCCACCGTTTCCGCACGGAAACAACCATTACCTATGAAAAACTGGCGGAAATATGCCGGGGTAAAAGGGTAATTCTGGTCACCGCAACCCCCTATAACAATACGCCGAAGGATATTCTGAGCCTGCTCAAACTGTTTCAAAAAGCCAAAAAAAGCACCATCCCCAACCTGCCGGACCTGGACGCATTTTTCTCAAGACTGGAAAACAAACTGAAGAACCTGGACCGGAAAGCGGACTATGCCGAGTATATTGCCACGGTGAAGGAAAATGCCCGGGAAATACGCGATAAGGTACTGAAATACCTGATGGTGCGTCGGACCCGTTCGGAGATTGAAAAATATTTTATTAAAGATATTGAAGAACAGGGACTCAAGTTTCCGCAGGTTGAAAAACCGGTGCCGTTTTTCTATGAGCTCAACGAAAAGGAAGATGAAATCTTCAGCAATACCATCGACCTGATCGCCAGCCAATTCAGGTATGCTCGCTATATGCCCATGCTGTATTTCGAAGGAAAGATCGATCAACTGGAGGAACAGTCCCAGCGCAATATGGGCCGTTTCATGAAAATATTGCTGGTCAAGCGCCTGGAAAGCAGTTTTTATGCCTTCCGAAACTCTATTAATAGATTCCTGCATTCTTATGAAATGTTCCTTCAGGAATTTAATAACGGCTATGTGTACGTCAGTAAAAAGTATACCAACAAGATCTTTGAGCTTCTGGAAAACGATGATGATGAAGCCATCCAGAAATTGATCGACGAAAAGAAGGCGGAAAAATATGAAAGTAAGAACTTCAGAGCAGGATTGAAAAAAGACCTGGAACACGATCTAACCATTCTGAAAAAGATCAGGGCGCTCTGGCAGGAGGTAGACCGCGATCCGAAACTGTTAACTTTCAAAAGAGAACTTGCCCGAAACGTTGTGCTGACAAGCAATCACCTGATTATTTTCACCGAATCCAAAGAAACCGCCAAATACCTGTATAAAAACATCGACAGGGAATATCCCGGAAAGGCGCTCTTGTTTACCGGTGACTCCGGCGAATCGGTCCGGGATAAGGTGATCGAAAACTTTGATGCCCGGGCACGTCATAAAAAGGACGAATACCGCATTCTGATATCCACCGAAGTGCTTTCCGAGGGTGTCAACCTGCACCGGGCCAATGTGGTGATCAATTACGATATTCCCTGGAACCCGACCCGTATGATGCAGCGGGTGGGCCGTATCAACCGCGTTGATACGCCTTATGATATGATTTACACTTTTAATTTCTTCCCTACGGTTCAATCCAATGATCAGATTAAACTAAAAGAAGCCGCGGAAGGAAAAATCAACGCTTTCCTGACTCTTCTCGGAGGGGATGCCGAACTGTTGACCGAAGGCGAGCCCATTGGTTCCCATGAGCTTTTTGACAGGTTGACCTCTAAAAAGACCCTTGAAGGCAACGATGAGGCAGAAGAAAGCGAACTGAAATATTTGCAGGTGATCCGGGATATCCGTGAAAACAACCCTGCGCTTTTTGAGAAAATCAAACATCTGCCCAAAAAAGCGAGGACGGCTAAAGCAGCTCAGGCTTCCGGGCCTGAGAAGCCTGATAAAACTCAAAAGCGCGGGCAGGATATCACTGATACAATAATGTATTTCGATCCCAATGCGCCAATAGAAAAAAAACGGAGGAATTTACCGCATTGGCAGCAAGAAAATACTGCTTACTTTGTTACATTCAGGTTGTATGACTCAATTCCAAAACAAATTGCAGAAAATATCAGGCGTGAAAGAGAACGCTGGTTGAAAGCCAACAAAATTTCAAGTCCTGATGAAGTTAAAAAGCTAAACCAACCGAAAAGAATTGAATATTACCGCCTTTTCTCAAAACGATATGACGAATTGCTGGACAATGGCTATGGGTGCTGTGTACTGGCAAAACCCCAGTGCAAAAAGATTGTGGAAGAGGCGCTAAAAAACTTTAATGGTGATCGATATGATTTAGACAAGTATGTTGTTATGCCAAATCATGTACATGTGATTGTCATCCCCAAAAAAGGATGGGAACTGCCAAAAATCCTGCACTCGTGGAAATCATACTCAGCGAATGAAATCAATAAAATTTTGGGCAGAGAGGGGAAATTGTGGATGGCAGAATCTTTTGATCATATTATTCGCAGCCCTATTCAGTTGGAAAGAATAAGGAAATATATTGAAGACAATCCAGAGGTAATTCGGCTTTCCAGGCCTGAGATTGAACCTGCCCGGATGATCCACAGGCAGGATGCCTGTGTTACCTACTTCCGGCGGGGGAAACTGCAAAAATTTTTCATGGCACACGGCGGGAAAGCGGCTGCCCGGGAGCTGGATTTCATGACTGCCGCCGCGCTTCTTGAGAGCAGTCCGCAGGAGCAAAAGGAAAAACTTCCCGAAGCCATGTATGATCTGCTGGATAAAAACAAGGAAGCCTTTATCCTTGCCACCACCGAAGAAATGCCCGAACCCCGCAAAAGACGCGGACGGGACAGCGCCGCCAATATCCTGCGAATTTTGAAAGCAACCCTGGAAAACACCCAAATACTTACCGACGACCAGGAACTCTACCTGAAAAACGTGAGAAAACAGCTGGAGGAAGGCGGAATTCCCAAACAAACCGCCAGGAACACCCTGAAAGCGCTGAATGGATTAGGAGACGAACTTGTCAATCCCCTAAAAGTGCTGGCAACGCTCCAGACCCATATCCCCGACCGGCTGTTGCAAAGCCATTACGCGGAGCATAGCCCCTCGGTAACCGGAAAACGCGAAGTCATTCTTTCATTATACCTGGCGGGTAAATAACTATGACCGGCGAAGAAACTCACAATATCGAATACAAGCAGCAATGGAGCAATGATTGCCTGAAAGTTATCTCCGCAATGGCAAATGCAAACGGTGGCACACTTTTTATCGGCATGGATGACCAGGGAAATCCTGTTGAATTGAAGAACACGAAAAAGCTGCTTGACGACATTCCCAATACAATCCGCAACAGGCTGAACGTATTGCCCATGGTTGGAATGGAAGTAAAAACCGGACACAAAATTATCCGCATTACGATTCCACCTTCCTCCATTCCGGTTTCGTTCAACGGCAAATACTATCTGCGGAGTGGAAGCACTGTTCAGGAACTGCGCGGGAATGAACTGGCCGGTTTCCTTTTGAAAAAATCCGGCACTCCCTGGGATAATTGTATCGAAGAACATTCCACGTTAAAAGAGCTTGACCGGTATACAATCAATGGGTTTAAGCGTCTTGCTGCCGACCGTCTGCCGGGTATAGTCAATGAAAATGACCATTCAATAATACTGGATAAACTAAACCTGATTGACAACAAACACCTCAAACGGGCTGCTGTTCTGTTGTTCGGTTCTGATCCGCAACGTTACTACAGCCATGCAGTGGTAAAAATCGGCAAGTTTCTGAACGATGCAGATATTCAAACGACGGATATTGTTAGGGGCAATCTTTTTCAGCAGATTGAGAATTCCCTGGAGATACTTCGCACAAAATACTTGCAAAGCAACATCTCCTACGAGGGAATCCACCGCCGGGATATTCTTGAATACCCTTATGAAGCACTGCGGGAAGCCGTTATCAATGCGCTTATTCACAGGGATTATCACGTCTTTTCACAGATTCAGATACGAGTTTATCCGGACAAGTTGGTCATTATGAACGAAGGCAGTCTGCCTGCGGAAATAACAGTCGAAGACCTGAAAAGAAACCATCTTTCAAAACCGCGCAACAAACTGCTGGCAGAAGTTTTTTATTTCGCCGGATTTATTGAAGCCTGGGGCCGGGGAACACTTAAGATCCTTGAAAAATGCGGGGAACAGGGTCTCCCGGAACCGGAATTTACCAATGAGCATGGAGTAATGACCGTTATCTTTTATAAAGACAGGTGGAATGAGAGCACTCTGAAGCAACTGGGACTGAATGAAAGGCAGATGAAGGCGGTTGCCTATGTGAAAAAGAATGGAAGTATCAATAATTCGGTTTATCAGCAAATAAATGATATCGGGAAAACGACTGCTACAGAAGACCTTCAAACGCTTGTGGGAAAAGGAATTTTCAAACAAACAGGTGGTAAAGGAAGAGGAACAAAATATGAACTTGGATAATTGGCCGGTAATTGGCCGAATTGACCGATAATTGACCAATAATTGCACGAATTGGATCAACGGGAAATGACTGCCTGGCGGAGACGGCGGATATGTGGCGGATATACGCTATTGGACAAACAGAATTCATGGTTTGAGAAACGAAAATCAGGCAAGTGATCAAACAATCTTATTGCACATATTTACCATCAATGTCCCAATATTTGCCCGGTTGATTAAAAATCGGGTCGGCGTTTCTGGCGATTATTTGGCGAATAAAAAAGGATAAAACATGAACAAACAGCAGGCCCAACAACTCATCAAAGATACCTTTGAAACCACTTTTGACAAGGGCCGGTTCAGCGGTTTTGTCAGAAATCTTTTAAACCACATTGAAGACGCTCCACTTACTTATCAGGGCAACTACATGCCGGAAAAATTCCGGAAGTACATCAAAACTCTGGAACGCATCGGCAAATATTCGGATGGTGAACATACCCTGGACATCCTGATTATTACCCTCCAGAAAGAGACCTCGCTGGAGCGCGCCCGCACCATGCAGCGCAATTTCATCGCCTGGTATCTCAACGGAAGCCGCGGCGGTGAATTGAAAGACGCCGCCCTGGTAGCCTATGTATCGCCGGAGCAGACAGACTGGCGTTTCTCGCTGGTCAGGATGGATTACAGGTTTGAAAAGACTAAAACCGGCAGAATAAAGGTTAAAGAGGAGTTCACCCCGGCCCGGCGGTGGTCCTTTCTGGTGGGCGCAAACGAAAAGAGCCATACCGCCCAGAGCCGGCTGGTGAATATCCTTGCCGATGATGAACATGCTCCAACCCTGTCGGAACTGGAAGAAGCATTCAATATCGAAACCGTCACCAAAGAGTTCTTCTTAAAATACCGCGAACTGTTTCTCCGCACAAAGGAGGCGCTGGATAAAACTGTAGCTCAGTCTTCCAGACTGAGAACCGATTTCGAAGCCAAAGGCGTGGACACGGTCAACTTTGCCAAAAAACTGCTGGGCCAGATCGTCTTT
>JBNGDI010000022.1:11780-55210 GCA_049975425.1 Bacteroidales bacterium | reverse complement strand
CCACTAATGTTCTTTGTTTCATCAATACCCGTTGCACTAAATTCTTGAACCTGCCCCGGGCACAGCTGCCTGATACTAATCATTTGGCATGATGGGAAGCATAGCCCAGTTCAGTAAATAAGTATATTGGATTCCTTTTTTTAAATCACCCCTGCATAAATTTTTTATTCTGTATCTGTCGGTCCGGATTTCTGATGCCTTCATTTTCCCATTCTTATTCCTTTTCTGTGAATTTTTACCCTCTGCCATACTTTTCTGCCGTTTTTGCAAAAAAAATCAATGAAAAAGCATAGCATATGCATGGAATTTAGGATTCAGATGATATCTTTGTATATTAAGAACCCAAACCCTATGCTTCGGTCCTTTATCATCCCCACATGGACCCTGGCGGTGATGTTGTTGTCTTCAGGCAAGATATGCGGCACAGCCTCGCTACCAACCGACAGCCTGGAACAGATTATTCACCGGGCCCTGGCAGATGATTGCCTGGACACATCACATTTCCGGATTATCGGAATCCTCTTCCACAGGTACCGCGACAGTCTGCCGGATAAGGCCAGGCAGTACTGCCGGTTATTTCCCCGTATTACCGATCCGGTTCACCCTGAAAAAGGGCAGGCACTGATGCACCTGTGTATGGGCTGCCTGCATGCCGATTCCGGCGATCTGGAAACAGCCATGGACGAATTTTTCAACAGCCTGGATCTCCATCTCCGGATGCCGGCCGGTCTTTCCCTGGCATTCCTTTACAAAGAGATTGGAAAGGTACATTACCGGGTTGGCCTTTACCAGCTGGCCCAGGATCATTACCGGCAGGCACTGCTCACTCTGAATGGCTGCGGGCCGGGAATGGAATCCGATTTTCTCAGGGCGGAATCGCATAATCTGACAGGACAGGCTTATCTGAAACGGCAGATGCCCGACAGTGCCCTGAAACATTTCCAGACAGCGGAAAATCTGCTGCCCCTTACGGCTGACAGGGAAACCCTGTGGCGCATACGTACAAATATCGGATGGGCATACAGCCAAAGGGGAGACCTGTCACTGGCCGAAGAATCACACCGGACAGCTGCGGGAATTTTTTCAGACGAAAATGGATCCCGATGGGAAGCCATCTCTTTGACACACATCGGAGAGCTGTATGCCAGTCAGAAAAACTGGGCCCGCGCGAAGGAATTTTATGAACAGTCTCTCCGGAAATTCCGTGAAAACGGGGAAACCAGCAGCCGGCTGCTGGTGGTGATGGGAAAATTATACCGCCAGATGAACAGCCCGGAAAAGGCCATTTCCAGTCTGGAAAATGCCGTAAGAATTGCCCGGCAGAAAAACCGGGTGGAACAGCTGGCCACCGCCTATGCCCTGCTTTCTGAAATACTTGAAAGCTCGGGCCGTTACCGGGAAGCGCTGGCATATTCCCGGAAACACAATGCCCTGACCGATTCGCTGAACCGGCTTGACCTGGCACGGATGGAAGTAAGAAAAATACTGGAAAGGAAAAATTCGGAAATCTCCTCCCTGGAAAATGAAAAAAAACTGAGCCAGAAAGTACTGGTCCAGCAAAAGATCATCAGAAACATTCTGATCGCCGTAACGGTTCTGGGAATTCTGGCCTTCTTAATTATTTACAACCGTTACCGGGCTTTCAGGAAAGCCCACGCTGAAATCTCACGCCAGAAAAAGGAACTGGATTTTCTGCTTACCGAACTGGGCCATAAAAACCGGCAACTGGAAGCTTCCATCCATACCCGCGACACCCTCTTTGCCATCATCGGACATGACCTGAAAAATCCGTTCAACACCCTGCTGGGATTTGCGGAATTGTTGCATGAAAATTATGCGAGTTATACCGAAGAAGAAAGAAAAGCCCATATCCTACGCATCAGGAATGCTGCCGAACACCTCCTCCAGTTGCTCGACAACCTGCTGCAATGGAGCAGCCTGCAGCAGGACAGAATGGATCCATCCCCTGCGGTGATCTACCTGTATTCTCTTTTCGAGGAGATACTCCCGGTATTCAAACCTCAGGCAGAGGCCAAAAGGATCAGGCTGGAAACACATATTCCGGAAGACATCCGGGTAAGGGCAGACCACCGGATGGTTTCGGTGGTCCTGCGCAATCTTCTCTATAACGCACTGAAATTCACCGGATCCGGGGGAAGAATCCGGGTGTCGGCTGTGGCACAGAAGAAACAGGTACTGCTCGAAGTACAGGATACCGGAGTGGGTATTCCCGAATCCCACCAAAAAAACCTCTTCTCCGCCGAAGGTACGGTACGAACCAAAGGAACGGACGGAGAAACAGGAACCGGCCTGGGCCTGTATCTTTGCCGGCAGTTTGTTGAAAAAAACGGGGGTAAAATATGGGTCAAAAGCCGAACCGGTCAGGGTTCCTCTTTCTATCTGACCCTGCCGGCAGAATGAAAAAGACCTCCCGTAATTCCCGCAACGCATCTTTTTCCCTTTTTGCCCGTATACAATCAAAAAAAACCAGCATCATGAAAACACAGACACGCTTCTTTATCTTTATCATACTGTTGCCGGCTCTGCTGGCAGGATGCAAAAAGGAAGTGATCCCCTCGGGCGACCTGTTCATCACCACGCGATACGATGGAATGGCAGAAGACAATGTAGAGGTCTGGGTTTACGAATCCTGGCAACAGTTTCAGGACTACGAATATCTGGTGAGCGGTTTTACCAACGATTACGGAGAAATCACATTCACAGACCTGGAGCCGGGCAGGTATTACCTGGAAGCTGAAAAGGAAAAATCCTCCCTTTTTGTCCTGTCAAAGGTCGATTCGGTGGAAATCATTGACGGCAGGCAAACCAATAAAATATTGAATCTGGAAGCCCCGGCAAAGTGATCCGGGGCTGCAGTTTTGGAAAGTATCGCCAGCGATATAAAAGACTTGCCGGTTTGAGGACATTATTTATCCGGCCTCTCAGGAAGCAACAGGAAAACAAATTTCAGTCCTGCCCATCAAACAGGGTGGGAGGTTCATTCTCAAACAGGGTGGGATAATCTTCATCAAACTTTCTGAGAACGGCCGTTATAATGGCTTCCCTCATAAATTTGGACCGGTTTCTCACTTTGTACCGGCGAAAATAGGCATTCAGCGCTTCCGTTTCCCGGGGATTCAGCATGATGGTCATGCGCCGGGTACGTTTCAGTCGTTCTTCCTTTTGTGGCCGTCTTCTCAAAGGCAACAGAAATTTTAACTGCCCTAAAGATAGAAGGAAAAAAAAACAGGAAATGCTTCCCTGTTTTTCTTTTTATACACGGTGTACTGTTGAAAACTATTCAAATTCCTTTGGTACACCGCAAATCATCACCATAGGCCGTTCGGGTGAAGTATTCCGGTACTGGTGTTTTTCATCGGGCATCACCAGGGCAAAATCCCCTTCCTTCAGGGGTTGCCTTTCCCCCTGCTCGTTCACCAGAACCCCTTCTCCCTCAATAATATAGTTCATGTGTTCGTATGGATGCCGGTGATAAGGGGTATAGCCTCCCGGTTCGATGGTGAACACACGGTATGAATAAAGAGGGGCTCCGTCGGTTCGCGAAAGGGGAACCTGCTTGTATGCCTTATCGGCCCCTTCCATATTCACCCTTTTTTTCTCTACGTCCTTCAGCGAAATGATCTTCATGCCTGTATATTTAAAAGAGTTTATACCATAAAATATTATTTTTTCCGCAGGGAAGATGCCTTGATATCCAATCGGGTTTTTAGAATTTTGATCTTGGGAGGATAATCGGCTTCGGGCCGGGTAAGCCGGTCGAGAAGCATGCGCACGGCCTCCCTCCCCATATCGTATCCGTGCTGCTCCACCGAGGTTAGGGGAGGATCGGTAAGGTGTGCTATCTGTCCGTTGGTAAATCCCACAATGGCAATATCTTCGGGTATTCTCAATCCCCGTTCCTTGATCACCTTCATGGCACCGGCCGCGGTCAGGTCGTTGATGGCAAATATGGCATCGGGCGGATCGGGCAAATCGAGTACCTCTCCGGTCATTTTGAGGGCCTGCGGCAGTGTATCACACTGAATGATCAGCCTTTCGTCCACTTTCAAATCGTATTCCTTCAGGGCATTGATATATCCGTGCAGACGCTGTTGAGCAATGGCCAGCAGCTGGGCAGACCCGAAATGGGCTATCCGCCTGCAACCCATTTTGATCAGATGCTCCACGGCCCGGAAAGCACCGAAATAATCGTCCACTACCACACGATCCACCTCCATTTCTTCACAGGCCCGGTCGAAAAACACCAGGGGCACCCCTTCTTCAAGCACTTTTTTAAGGTGATGGAAATGGTTGGTGTATTTCGATATGGATACAAGAATTCCGTCAACCCGGCTGTTCAGCAAAGCTTCAATGCTGCGCACCTCTCTTTCGTAATTCTCGTTCGACTGGGTGATCATTACCTGGTATCCTGCATGATAAGCCACATCTTCAATGCCGCTGATCACGGAAGAAAAGAAATGGTGCACCACTTCGGGGATTACCACTCCGATGGTACGGGTCTGCCTGCTGCGAAGACTGAGGGCGATGGCATCAGGCTGATAATGGTATTTTTCGGCCAGTTCCTTAACCGCTTTTTTTGTTTCCGCACTGATATCCGGATGGTCCTTCAACGCCCGGGAAACGGTGGATGGTGAAACACCCAGTTCACGGGCTATATCCTTTATGGTAACGCGCCCTTCCCGCATGCCAGGTATGGATTTTTTCTCAATGTAACAATTAATTCATGACCTTCCAAAAGAGAGTGCCTGTATAACATATTTCGGCACTGCGGTGTTAAAACAGACCTAAATTTAACCAAAATTTTTCTTTCCCGAATATGGATTTCATTCATTCCGTATATGACGGAAACCTGATTGCAAACGTTTGCGGAAACGATTGCGTTATAATACTGTCTGTTAGGGCATTAAAAGTGGATTTCGACGCCCGAATTTCATAAATTTGCTTTAAACTGTTCCGGAAGAAGAGAACCACATAATAATATGAATAACAAACCTAAACAACTAAACTTTTTTCTATGAAAAAAAGATCAAATCTCAGATGGATGGCGTTCTTCTGTGGCCTGTTCATCACGGGTCTGCTACATGCACAGCAGATTACCGTGACAGGAAAGGTCATGGATGCAACCGACGGATTCCCCATGCAGGGAGTCAGCATCCTGGAAAAAGGTACCAGCAACGGGACCATTACCGGCACAAACGGGAACTTTTCTCTGAATGTCAACAGGAATGCCGTACTGGTCGTTTCCTTTGTTGGCTATAACACCCGGGAAGTGCAGGTAACCGGACCCGGCCCATATAATATTGAGCTGGTATTCGATGAAAAGGCGCTTGACGAGGTGGTGGTGATTGGATACGGAACGGTGAGAAAAGAAGACGCCACCGGCTCCATCACATCCATCCGGTCGGATGACTTCAACCGTGGAGCCATCGTTACTCCTGAAGAACTCATCACCGGTAAGCTGGCCGGTGTGCAAATCACCAGCCCGGGCGGTGATCCCGGTGGGGCAGCTACCATCCGGATCCGTGGAGGATCCTCCATGTCGGCCAGCAACGATCCGCTCATCGTGATCGACGGCATACCGGTTGACAATTCGGGAATAGCCGGTATGCGGAGCCCCCTTAACACCATTCACCCCAACGACATTGAAACCTTTACGGTACTGAAGGATGCCTCGGCTACCGCCATATACGGTTCAAGGGCTTCCAACGGGGTAATCATCATCACCACCAAGAAGGGTCAGAAAGACAGACCCCTTCAGGTAAATTACGACGGCTATGTGTCTGCCTCTGTGTTGACATCCCAGTTTGAAGTGTTTTCTGCCGACGAGTTCCGCAACCTGATCGAGGAACGCTATGCAGACAACCCCGATGCCGTTGCCCTGCTGGGCGATGCCAACACCAACTGGCAGGATGAGATCTTCCAGACAGCCGTTTCACACGACCACAACCTGAGTTTCTCAGGAAGCGCTTTCGACCTTCCATACAGGGTGTCGGTAGGATATTCCGGTCAGAAGGGAATTTTGCTTACCTCGGGTCTCGACCGTTTTACCGGTTCCCTGAACCTGAATCCCACTTTCTTTGACGATCACCTGCAGGTAGACCTCAGCCTGAAAGGAATGAACATCAAAAACCGCTTTGCCGACTGGGGAGCCATCGGGTCGGCCATTCATTTCGACCCCACGAAACCCGTAAAAGATCCTGAAAGTGAATACGGAGGATATTTCACCTGGACCGATGTGAACGGGAACCCCAACAAGCTGGCCCCTTCCAACCCCGTGGCCATGCTGGAAATGCGTGATGACCAGTCTACTGTGAACCGCCTGATGGCCTTCATGCAGCTGGAATACAATTTCCATTTCATGCCCGAACTGTCTGCCAACATCAACATGGGATACGACGGTTCGGAAAGCGACGGGTATGTTTATATTCCGGAAAATGCTCCCTGGCTTTACGACGAATTGAACGGGGGCGGCGAAGACAGGGTATACACCCAGTCGAAATCGAACGAACTGTTCGACCTTTACCTGAACTACAAAAACGACTTCGGCGCTCTGGGCCGGGTGGATTTCACCGCCGGTTATGAATGGCAGCATTTCTGGAGGCAGGGTACCACCTACTCGGAAAACATCAGGGGAACCATTGTCAACCAGGACACGGACTATGAAACCGAAAGCTATCTGGTATCCTTTTTCGGACGGTTGAATTACTCGCTGAAAGACCGTTACCTGCTGACATTCACCCTCCGGAACGACGGTTCATCGCGATTCTCGCCGGAAACCCGCTGGGGGCTGTTCCCCTCGGTGGCATTTGCCTGGAACCTGTTCAACGAAAACTTTATCCAGAATGCCGGGATATTTTCCGAACTGAAGCTCAGGCTGGGTTACGGAGTAACCGGCCAGCAGGATATCACCAGCAACGACTACCCCTACCTGGCCAGGTATACCCGCAGCGAACCCACAGCCCGCTACCAGTTTGGAGATGAATTCGTATATACCTACCGCCCTGAAGGGTACGACGCCAACCTGAAATGGGAGGAGACCGTCACCTACAATGCAGGTCTGGATTTCGGATTTCTCGAGAACCGTGTAACAGGAACTCTCGATGTTTACCACAGGGAAACCGTCGATCTGATCAATACCATCCCGGTCCCTGCCGGAACCAACTTCACCAACCAGATCACCACCAACGTGGGAAATCTCATAAACCAGGGGGTCGAATTCACCATCAACGGAAAACCCATTTCGAAAGCCAATATGTACTGGGATATAGGATATAACATCACCTATAACAAAAACGAGATCACCAGCCTGACCCGGGTGGATGACCCCGACTACAAAGGAGTTTTTGTGGGCGGTATTTCCGGAGGCGTAGGAAACATCATCCAGATCCATTCGGCGGGGTATCCTGTATATTCCTTCTTTGTATGGGAACAGGTTTACGACAGCAACGGAAAACCCATTGAAGGCCTGTATGTTGACCGCGACGGCGACGGGCAGATCACCGTGGAAGACCGATACAGGCTGCAAAAGGCCGCACCCGATGTGTTTATGGGAATCAATTCCACGTTCGTATACAATAACTGGGAGTTCAGCTTTGCAGGCAGGGCCAACCTGGGGAACTATGTGTACAACAACATGTTCTCCAACAGCGCGTCCTACAACGGACTTTACTGGCCCACCGGTTACCTGAACAACCAGTCGAAGAACCTGCTGGAAACCGAATTCGAGAACCCCAAATATTTCTCTGACTATTATATTGAAAACGGTTCTTTCTTCAGACTGGATTACATCACCCTGGCACACAACATGAAAGGCATGCTCAACGGGAAAATGAACATGCGTGTTTACGGGACCGTACAGAATCCGCTCCTGATAACCGGTTACAGGGGAATGGATCCGGAAATCAGCAGCGGAATAGACAACAATATGTACCCGCGTCCCATGATTTTCATGCTCGGTGTTAACCTGGGATTTTAACCTAAAAACCATAGAAAAATGAAAACATCATATATAAAATTATTCACACCCATTGCCCTGGTTTTCACCCTGGTCCTGGCTTCCTGTGTCAAAGACCTTGACACCGTGCCCCTTGACCCGGATGAAATCACCTCGGCTACTGTGTTCGAAACCCTCGACGGGTACACGTCGGTACTGGCGAAGGCTTATGCCGGCCTGGCCCTCAGCGGTCAGCAGGGACCCGCCGGGATGCCTGATATTTCAGGAATCGACGAAGGCTTTTCCACCTATCTCAGGCAGTACTGGAAAGCACAGGAACTGCCCACCGACGAGGCCGTCATTGCCTGGAACGACGGGAACCTGAGAGATTACCACGAACAGGACTGGTCGGAATCGAATGAGTTTATCACGGCCATGTACAACAGGATATACCTCCAGGTTTCCTATGCCAACGAATTCCTCAGGGAATCAACGGAAGAAAAGCTTTCAGAACGTGGTTTCAGCGAGGCAGATAAGGAGATCATCAGGGGTTACCGGGCCGAAGCACGATTCCTCAGAGCACTGAGCTATTACCATGCCATCGATATGTTCGGAAGTGTTCCCTTTGTTACAGAAAACGACAACGTGGGAGCCTTTCTTCCGGAACAGATCAGCCGTGCCGACCTGTTTGAATATGTGGAACAGGAACTGCTTGATATCGAATCGCTGCTGCCGGCACCCCGCACCAATGATTACGGGAGGGCCGACAGGGCCGCCGCCTGGATGCTTCTGGCCAAACTCTACCTGAATGCCGAAGTATATATCGGAACGGAAAAATACACCGAATGCATCACTTACTGTAAAAATATTATCGATGCCGGCTATGATCTCGATCCCGATTATTCACATCTTTTCCTGGCCGATAACCATACGGCTGAAGGAATCATCTTTCCGGTGGTCTTCGACGGAACCAATGCACAAACCTGGGGAGGAATGACCTTTGTTGTGCATGCCGCCGTGGGAGGATCCATGAATGTGGCCGATTATGGGATTGATTTCGGATGGGGCGGAACCCGGGTAACGAGCAAGTTTGTGGAAAAATTTCCGGATCCCTCCGGAGCTACCGACAAGCGGGCCATGTTTTACACCAACGGGCAATCCCTGGAGATCGACGACGTGTTCGATTTCACCCACGGCTATGCCATCACCAAATTCAAAAACGTAACCTCCGGCGGCCAGCCCGGTTCGAACATCACCTACGTGGATACCGATTATCCCCTGTTCCGTCTGGCCGATGTTTACCTCATGCTGGCAGAGGCCGTGCTGAGGGGTGGCGAGGGAGCTACGGCAGGCGAAGCCCTGTTCTATGTCAACGAGGTCAGGAAAAGAGCCTATGGTGATGATTCAGGAAACATCGGAGGCGGAGACCTTACCCTCTCATTTATCCTGGACGAACGTGCCCGTGAATTGTACTGGGAAGGGCACCGCCGCACCGATTTGATCCGGTTCGGGAAATTCAGCGATACCGATTATCTCTGGCCCTGGAAAGGAGGAGTTCCCGAAGGAACGGCCGTGGATGCCAAATACGACCTCTTCCCGCTTCCGGCAGCCGATATCGGAGCCAACCCCAATCTGGAGCAAAATCCCGATTATTAAACCAACACCAAAAACATTACGACCATGAAAAATATACTCTATCCTTTCATCCTGGCCCTTCTGGTGCTGGCTGCGGGTTGCGAAGAGGAAGAACATCCTGTTTACCAGGTACTGGGTGATCCCGCTTTCACCAGCCCTGCCGGGGGAACCAGTTATACCCTGCTGGAAGAAAACGAGGAAGACACTCTGGTAACATTCACCTGGGAACCTGCCAATTACGGGTTCCAGGCTCCCGTCACTTACCGGGTTCAACTGGACGAGTCAGGCAATAATTTCCAGGAACCCCGCGAACTGGGGAAGGTGAACAATACAGAACTGGCGGTAACCGTCGGAAAAATGAACAGCACCCTGCTTGCCATGGGCATGCTGCCCGAAGAACCCGCCGGGGTGGAGGTCCGGATCATGGCTACCGTCCATCCCGATCTGGATACTTTGTATTCCGCACCCCTGGCACTGACCGTCATCCCTTTTGAAAAGGTTATTATTTATCCCAAACTGTACGTGCCGGGAAGTTACCAGAATGAATGGAACCCCGAATGGGCGGAATGGGATGCCGCCAACGAACACACCACCATCTTCTCGGTGAAAGACGACGGGAAATACGAAGGCTACCTCTATTTCAACGAAGCGGAAGTGTACCATAAATTCACCATGGTTCCCGGATGGGAAGAAGATTATACCATCGGGGATCCCGATCCCGGAGGAGAATCGGGAACCCTTCAGATCGGAAGCTGGGGAGGTAACAACATCAAGGTGGTGACCGGCGGAGCCGGCGTGTTTCTGGTAAAGGCCAACCTGAACGATGCCACCTATTCGCACACCAAAACCCACTGGGGACTGATCGGTTCGGCAACCCCCGGACAATGGGATTACGACACCGATATGACTTACGATCCCATAGAAGATGTGTGGACCCTGACTGTCGACCTCACGGCCGGCGAGATCAAGTTCAGGGCTAACGACGGATGGGATATTAACCTGGGTGATACAGGCCCCGACGGCAATCTGGATTACGGAGGCGATAACATTGCCATTGCCGAGGCAGGCAATTATACCATTACGCTGGACCTGAGTAATGCCATCTATACATACACAGTCACTAAAAATTGATGGTTAAGGTTGGGAAGAAGAGAGGTTACCCCGTCACACGGGGTAACCTCTTTTTGTCTGAATCGTTAAATTTGCACTTATTGTCGCGTTATGAAATATGCAGTGCTGCATCTTATCCCGATCCTGATCCTTGCCAGCATCTCCTGTAAACAGGACCAACCGGAAGAAAGGGACGATCCCGTCTTTTACACGCCTCATCAGATGGTCATGGGAGCCGACCTGTCTTATGTAAACCAGATCCTTGATCACAACGGAACGTACAGAGATTCAGGAGAAACAAAAAATCCATACCGGATCTTCCGTGAATACGGGGCCAATGTGGCCCGGTTCAGGCTGTTCCATACCCCCGAATGGACCAGAGAGATATACGGTGAACAGGGAACCCGGATGTATAACGATCTGGACGACGTGACCCTGGCCATTGCCGGGGCCAGGGAACAGGGCATGCAGGTTTGCCTCGATTTTCACTATTCCGATACCTGGGCCGATCCCTCCCGCCAGCTTCCCCCGGCTGCATGGGAAGGTCTTTCCCTGGAAATACTTCATGACAGCATATACCAGTATACCCTGAATGTTCTGCAACACCTGGGTCAACAGGACCTGATGCCGGAATACGTGCAGATAGGGAACGAAATCAATCCGGGCTTTCTCCTGCCTGCCGGGAACCGCTGGGACGGTAACGAGGAAAACTTCGTATACCTCCTGAATGCAGGAATAAAGGCCGTGCGCGATGCAGGGCAAAACGCATCCCCTGTTCCGGAGATCATTCTCCATATCGCCCAGCCCGAGAATGTGGTTCCCTGGTTCCGGGGTCTGGAAGAAGCCGGCCTGAAAGATTTCGACATCGTAGGGTTTTCCTATTACTATATGTGGTCGGAAGTTGAGCTCGACCGGATAAGCAATTTCACAGAACACATCCGGTTGTCGCTCGGCCGCAAGGTCATGATCATGGAAACAGCCTACCCCTGGACCACGGGCTATGCCGATGATTACCCCAACATCATCGACACCACACGGCTGGATTCAGAATACCCCGCCACCGCTGAGGGCCAGTACCGGTACATGGTGAAACTCACCCAGGAAGTCATTGACGGAGGAGGAAAAGGGATCTTTTACTGGGAACCTGCCTGGATCACTTCCGGAATGAAAACCCAGTGGGGGCAGGGTTCGGCATGGGAATGCAATACCCTGTTCGATTTCGGGGGAAATGTGCTTCCGGGAATGCAATACATGACCTTCCCCTATACTTTCTGATAAAAATCAAACCCTATTGCTTTTTCCATGAAAAGAATTGCACTCATTCTGTTTTCCGTTCTGCTGCAACAAACCCTCCATGCACAGGTCAGCAGGGTGGAACCCCCATTCTGGTGGGCCGGCATGAAACATCCCGGACTGCAACTGATGGTTTACGGCCAGCATCTTTCCGGATCCGAGGTAATAGTGGATTATCCCGGAGTTACCCTGGAAGCTGTCACCAGCGTTGAAAATCCCCGGTACCTTTTCATTGACCTGCAATTCGACCGGCATGTGCGGCCTGGCAGCATACCCCTGGTATTCCGGAAAAACGGGGAGATCATGGCCACACTGGAATATCCTTTGCTGGAAAGAGAAGACCGTTCGGCACAGCGGAAAGGGTTCGATGCCGGCGATGTTATCTACCTGCTGATGCCCGACCGTTTTTCCAACGGCGATCCCGGAAACGACGAAATGAAAGGAATGAAGGAAAAACCCGACAGAAAAGACCCCCAGGGCCGGCACGGGGGCGATATCCGGGGCATTCTGAACCACCTGGATTATCTTTCCGAAATGGGTTTCACAGCGCTGTGGGCCAACCCGCTGCTGGAAAACAACCAGCCCCGCACCTCATACCACGGATATGCCATTACCGATTTCTACCGGGTCGACCCCCGTTTCGGGTCCAACCAGGATTACCGGGAGCTCGGACTAAAAGCCAGGGAAAAAGGCATTAAACTCATCATGGACATGGTGCTGAACCACTGCGGCTCAGAACACTGGTGGATGAAAGACATCCCCATGAAAAGCTGGATCAATTTTTTTCCGGAATACACCCCCACCAATCACCGCCGCACCACACACCAGGACCCTTATGCCTCCCGTTACGACCTGGAATACATGACCCGCGGCTGGTTCGTCCCTTCCATGCCCGACCTGAACCAGCAAAACCCTTTTCTGGCCCGGTACCTTATCCAGAACACCATCTGGTGGATAGAATACGCAGGCCTCAGCGGCATCCGGGTGGATACCTATCCCTATCCCGACAAACATTTCATGGCAGCATGGTGCCGGGGCGTTCTGCGGGAATATCCCGGCCTAAATATCGTGGGAGAGGAATGGTCAACCAACCCGGTCATTATTTCCTACTGGCAGAAAGGAAAGAATAATCCCGATGGCTACCGCGGAAATCTGCCCTCTCTGATGGATTTCCCCCTGCAACACGCCCTGTTCAGGGCGCTTACGGAAGAAGAAACCTTCAACACAGGCCTGGCCGTACTGTATGAGGCCATGGTAAACGATGCCGTGTATCCCGATCCGGGAAACCTGGTGATCTTTGCCGATAACCACGATATGGCCCGGTTTTATATGCAGACAGGCCGGGATACGGAACTTATGAAACTGGGTATGGCGTATATCCTGACCATGCGGGGGATCCCCCAGATCATGTACGGAACAGAAATACTCATGACCCATGAAGAAGGCGACGGACATGAATTTATCAGAAAAGATTTTCCCGGGGGATGGGCCGGAGACAGGGTCAATGCCTTTACCGGCAACGGCCTCTCTGAAGAAGCCCTTGATTTTCAGCACTACCTGAAAACCCTTCTGAACTGGAGGAAAGAAAATGAAGTGATCCATCAGGGAAACCTGATGCACTTTGCTCCTGAAAACGGGGTATATGTGTATTTCAGATACAATGACCGGGAAAAAATCATGGTCGTGCTTAACAAGAACCGTGAAGAAAGCGTTCTCGATACCACCAGGTTTGCCGAAATGATCGGATCACGCACCTCAGGCCGAAATGTAATTACCGGTGAAACAGTCCCCCTGACCGGCTCACTGACAATCCCGGGAAAAACTCCCCTGATCCTGGAAATTGAATAACAAACCAATCATCAATCTGCCGTCAATGAAATTAAAAGCCTGCTTCCTTACTTTGCTGGTATGCATCAACGGAACCCTCTCCGCCCAGATGATCACAACAGAACCCGAGTTCCCTGCCACCAGCGGGGAAGTCAGGGTATATTACAACACCAGCCTGGATGAGGGAGGGGAACTGGAAAATTATACGGGCGATCTCTATGCCCATACGGGTGTCATCATTGAGGGAAGCACCAGCTGGCAACATGTGATTGGCACCTGGGGAAACAATGCCACCCAGCCGAAACTGAACTATCTGGGCGATTACCGGTATGAACTGGTCATAACTCCCGATATAACAACCTATTACGGTGTGGCAGCGGGTGAAACCGTGAAAAAGCTTGCGTTTGTTTTCCGGAATGCCGCGGGCGACAGACAAACCCGCCCCGATATTTTTATCGACGTATATCCTGAAGGATTGAGCGTTTCCATTACATCCCCCGAAGATCTGACCATTGCCGATCCTTCCGCAAATATCTCCCTGGAAGCCATTGCCAGCGAGGAAGCCGACCTGACCCTGTATCTGAACAGCTCGGAAGTCAAATCAGTCACCGGTACCGGCCTTTCCCATCTGTTTTCTTTTCCCGATCCCGGCGATTACCGCATCAGGGTAACGGCTGAAACGGCCGGTGAACAGGCCGCCGACTCCGTATTCGTGCATGTACTCGGGGAGGCGGTTTATCAAAACCTGCCCGAAGGAGTCATTGACGGGATCAATATCGCCGATGATCACACCGCCCACCTGGTGCTGCATGCCCCGGGGAAAGAACACGTATTTGTAATCGGGGATTTTAACAACTGGACACCCTCATCCACCTCCCGCATGAACCTTGATCCCGTGACCAACCGCTGGTGGATTACCCTCACGGGGCTGGAAGCCGGTGTGGAATACTCCTTTCAGTACCTGGTAAACGGGGAACTGCGCATAGCCGACCCGTACACCGAAAAAGTGCTTGACCCATGGAACGACGTGTACATCAGCGAAGAAACCTATCCGGATCTCACGCCTTATCCCTCTGAATTTACTGCCGAACCCGTTTCCGTTCTGCAGACAGCAGCTGAGGAATACGTATGGTCAAACGATACATACACCCTTCCAGATAAACAAAACCTGCTGATTTACGAACTCCTGTTGCGCGATTTTCTGGAAGCCCATGACTGGAAAACCCTGACCGATACCCTGAATTATCTTGCCGGCCTAGGAGTCAATGCCGTCGAACTGATGCCCGTGAATGAATTTGAGGGAAACCTCAGCTGGGGATACAATCCGTCTTTTTACTTTGCCCCCGATAAATTTTACGGACCCGCTTACGATCTGAAAGCCTTTATCGATTCATGCCACGGAAGGAACATGGCGGTCATTCTCGATATGGTGCTGAATCATTCCTTCGGGCAATCACCCATGGTCAGGCTATACTGGGACGAGGCAAACGAACGGCCGGCTGCGGAAAACCCCTGGTACAACCCGGTACCCACTCACGATTACAACGTGGGATACGATTTCAATCATGAAAGCGTTCACACACGGAATTTTTCAAAGCGGGTAATGAAACACTGGATAGAAAACTACCGTGTTGACGGATACCGGTTTGACCTGAGCAAGGGTTTCACACAGAAAAACACCCTGGGCAATGTGGCAGCCTGGGGAGAATATGATGAAACCCGCGTGGCCATCTGGAAAATGTACGCCGACTACATCTGGAGCCTGAACCCGGATTTTTATGTCATTCTGGAACATTTTGCCGACAACACAGAAGAAATGGAACTGGCAGAATACGGCATGATGCTTTGGGGGAACCTGAACCATGAATATGCCGAAGCCGTTATGGGATACAGTTCCGATCTGAGCCGGGGCTCCTCTGTGGAAAGGGGATGGACGGTGCCCCACCTGATCACATACATGGAGAGCCATGACGAAGAGCGCCTGATGTACAAAATGCTCACCTACGGCGCCGAATTGCCGGGGTACAGTACGCGTGACCTCGAAACCGCCCTTTCCAGAATGGAGCTGGCCACTGTATTCCTTCTGGGACTGCCCGGGCCAAAAATGATCTGGCAGTTCGGGGAACTGGGGTATGATTATTCCATCGATTACAACGGCCGTCTGGGGGAAAAACCCATTCGCTGGGACTACATCTGGTACCATCCCCGGCACAGGATCTACCAGCTGTTCAGTTTCATGGCCGGTTTGAGAAAGGAGTATGAGGTGTTCTCCACAACCGATTATCAGTATTCCCTGTCTGGTTCCCTGAAAAGAATCAACCTGAACCATCCCGATATGAATGTTGTGATCCTGGGAAATTTCGACCTGGTGGAAGGAACGGTTAATCCGGCTTTCCAGAATACGGGAAAGTGGTACGAATTCTTTTCGGGCGACAGCCTGGAGGTCACCGATGTCAACAACCCCCTCAGCCTGGCACCCGGTGAATACCGCCTGTACACCAGCCGGAAGTTGACGCCACCGCAATTTGTGGTTTCGGCGGAAGATATTCCCTTCCATGCGCTTCCCGAAAGCTCCGTTCATGCCTGGCCCAATCCCTCATCAGGGCCTGTACAGATGGAATGGAACTCCGGCAGGGACCGGAACGCCTGGCTGCGTATTTTCGATGCCGGTGGTAAGCTTATTGTCCGGCAGGAAATTCATTCTGCGGGAAACGGTGTGTTCCGTTATATCTGGGACGGGACCCGCAGCGATGGCGCACCGGCTATGCCCGGCCTGTATTTCATCCTGGTGGAAGGAGAAACATCCCGGGGAAGCACCCGTGTAATACGGTATTGAAATCCATCTGATACGTTACTGGCCGGTTAAGCCGGAGCCCGACAGAACCTGTTGAACATTCAGCAGTAAAAACCGCAGGGAATAGTATCTCACAAAACAAAACTCAGGCTATTTATCGCCGGAATTCACAAACACCCGGTAATCCCATGCTTTCAGCCTGAGAGAATCGGACGTGGGAAAAACTGAGGACCCGCCTGTGAAGTATTCACGGTATTCGCCGGAAAGCCCGGAAAAATCGGGCAGTACCGACAACGATTTTCTGCTGAGATTCAGAAACACCACCACCCGGTTGCTGTCTTTTTCCCTGGTAAAAGCAAAAACCTTCCTGTCTCGTCCGGTGGAAATGCGTTCCATGGCCCCGCCCCAGGTGCCATTCCACAGTGCTTTGTTCTCTTTTTTCAGCCTGATAAGGGATTGGTAGAATCCCGTTTTGTCACATTCTTTCCACTCGATCGGATCACGAGTAAAGAATTCCAGCCTTTTATCCAGGCAGGCTTCCTGGCCGTTATACAGAAGCGGCACTCCCGGAATGGTGAACATGAACACGGCAAAGGCTTCATGGGCCTCTCCCAGCCGTTCATCCACAGTGCCGGCCCAGGAATTTTCGTCATGATTGTCAATAAACCGCATGCGGTACACATCGGGCGGATAAACGGCCTGTTCGCGCTGAAAATACCGGTCAATGCTTTTCAGGCTGTCTTTCCGCTGTGCCACGGCATTCATCAGATGGTGAAGTTCCCAGGAATAATTCATATCAAAAGCCTTTTCCAGAAAACGGGTTTGATCCTCATTTTCGGCCAGGAGGAATACCGGTCTGATCTTCTCCAGTTCCGCACGGGCTTTTTCCCAGAAGCCATAAGGTGTTTTGTGCGGATGATCCACCCGGAACCCTTCCACTCCCAGCTCCACCCAGAATTTCAGCGATTCCAGCATGTAATCCTGCAGGTCCGGATTGCTCCAGTCGAGCTGTACCACATCGGTCCAGTCATATGGAGATATGAAATTCCCCGCCGAATCCCTGGCATACCATTCCGGATGTTCTTCCAGCAAGGGATTGTCCCAGGCCGTGTGATTGGGCACCCAGTCCATGATCACATGAAAACCCATATTCCTTGCCGAATCGACCAATTCCCTGAAATCGTCCATCGTCCCGAATTCCGGATTCACATCCCGGTAATCTTTCACGGAATAATAACTGCCCAGCTCTCCCTTGCGATTTTTCTCTCCGATGGGATGAACCGGCATGAGCCACAGAATATCCACCCCCAGTTCTTTCAAGCGCGGCAAATGGAGCAATACCCCGCCAAAGGTTCCTTCTTCCGAAAATTGCCGGATATTTACTTCATACAACACGGAGTTTTTTGTCCATTCCGGATGAACCACTTCCGACCTGAAGAGCTTCTCCGGTACTTCGGCAGGTCGTGTAATCCACTGGCAGGCTTTCCAGAACAAAAGACCAAGGAGAACAATCCCTGCGATAATTCCTATTGTTTTTCCCATAAATATTATTTATTTTTATTTAACATTATATTAATATTATTTATTATTCATTCAATTATGTTAAACCCACATTTCATTTACAAATATAAAAAGCCGGGGCAGCCAGCCTGCAGAATCCGGCCATCCCGGCGCTTTATCCAAAACGAAACAGGATGTACTAAATGTTCCTGTTCAGGGCATTCAGGTCTTCGAAAGCCTCAATCAAGCGGGCTTTGAAAGCTTCTTCCCCTTTTCTCAGCCAGGCCCGCGGATCATAGAATTTCTTATTGGGTTTATCCTCGCCCTCGGGATTGCCGATCTGCGACTGCAGGTAATCTTTCTTTTCTTCGTAATATTGTTTCACCCCACTCCAGAAAGCCCACTGCATATCGGTATCGATATTCATTTTGATGACACCGTATTGAATGGCTTCGGTAATAAGGTGCTTTTCCGACCCGGAACCTCCGTGGAACACAAAATTCACCGGATTAGACCGGGTATTGAATTTTTTCTGAATGTGTTCCTGGGAATTTTTCAGGATCACAGGGCTAAGTTTGACATTTCCCGGTTTATAAACACCGTGGACATTCCCGAAAGCAGCGGCCACGGTAAAATAATCGCTCACTTTCCTCAGTTCTTCGTAAGCATAAGCCACTTCTCCGGGCTGGGTATACAAGCGTGAACTGTCGATACCCGTATTGTCCACTCCGTCTTCTTCCCCTCCTGTCACTCCCAGTTCAATTTCCAGCGTCATCCCCAGCTTGCTCATCCGCTCCAGGTATTTTTTACTGATAGAAATGTTTTCCTCCAGAGTTTCTTCCGAAAGGTCCAGCATATGGGAAGAATAAAGAGGCTTTTTATGCTGCTGGTAAAACTTTTCCCCGGCATCGAGCAATCCATCAATCCAGGGCAGCAGTTTTTTTGCGGCATGGTCGGTATGCAACACAACCGGCACTCCATACGCTTCAGCCAGGGTATGTATATGCTGGGCTCCGGAAATTCCTCCCAGTATGGCCGCCTGCTGATTCTCGTTGCTCAGGCCTTTCCCGGCAAAGAAAACCGCTCCTCCGTTTGAAAACTGGATAATCACGGGGGAATTGACTTCACGGGCTGTTTCCAGTACGGCGTTTACCGAATTGGTTCCCACCACATTCACAGCAGGCAGGGCAAAATTGTTCTCATTGGCATAATCGAAAAGGTCTTTCACATCCTGTCCGAATAGCACTCCCGGTTTAAATTTAGGTGTACTCATAATCAGCTTTTTTAGTTATTAAAGGTATTTCCCTCTGAAGGGTTAAAATTAGTTCGTTTCACGGAAAGAAAAAAACTTACCCTTACTTCACGGGAAAAACCTTTGTTTCATCTGCCGAAAGCCATTCTTCCTGGCTGTATACACTGATTTTCACACCCACCTGGCTTTTGTTTGCAATAATAACATCCTTCCGGCTTACGGTCACCTGTAGCAGGCTTTCGCGGAACCTCACATAGAACGAATACTTCTCCCACTTATCGGGAATCATGGGATGAAAAAAGATCCTTCCTTCCCGGGTCCGCATACCTCCAAAACCCAGCACAATGGCCATCCAGGTTCCTGCCATACTGGTAATGTGCAACCCTTCGGCCACTTCCTTGTTGTAGTCGTCCAGATCAAGCCGGGCTGTTCTCAGGTAAAGTTCATAGGCTTTTTGCTCGTAACCGATCCGCGCGGCCAGCACTGAATGCACACAGGGCGACAGGGACGATTCATGCACGGTCCGCGGCTCATAGAAATCGAAATTTCTCCGGATGGTTTCCGTATCATACTGATCTTCCAGGAAAAACAGACCCTGCAACACATCGGCCTGTTTGATAAAGCAGGAACGAAGGATCCTGTCCCACGACCAGTGCTGGTTCAGGGGTCTGATGGCCGGATCCAGGTCGGCGGCCATCATTTGTTCCTTGTCAAGGTAACCGTCCTGCTGGATAAAAACCCCTTTCTCCTCATCGTAAGGAAAATACATGTTTTCAATAATTTCCTTCCAGCGGGCTGTTTCCTCCTTCTCCCTGAATCCGGTTTTTTCCACCACCTGGCGGTATCGTCCGGCATGTTCCTTCCTCACAAAATCGATGGCCGAAAGGGTATAGGAAAGGCACCATACCGCAATGGTATTTGTGTACCAGTTGTTGTTCACGTTGTTTTCGTACTCATTCGGACCGGTAACCCCCAGAATAACATATTTCTGGCGGGGTTCGGAGAAATTGACGCGTTGCGCCCAGAACCTGGAGATGGCGATCAGCACTTCCAGGCCGAAATCCGCCAGGTACTGGTTATCGCCGGTATACCTGATGTAATTGTATATGGCGTAGGCAATGGCTCCGTTCCGGTGGATTTCTTCAAATGTGATTTCCCATTCATTATGGCATTCTTCCCCGTTCATGGTCACCATTGGGTAGAGGGCCGCCCCGTCGCAGAACCCCAGTTTCATGGCATTCTCAATAGCCTTCTGCAGATGTTTGTACCGGTATAGCAGCAGGTTCCGGGCCACCTTTTGGTCGGAAGTGCTCAGGTAAAACGGAAAGCAAAAAGCCTCGGTATCCCAGTACGTACTGCCCCCGTATTTTTCGCCCGTGAATCCTTTCGGACCGATATTCAGGCGTTCGTCATCTCCGGTATAGGTCTGGTTAAGCTGAAAAATATTGAAGCGGATACCCTGCTGGGCCTCATCATCCCCTTCGATCACGATATCGCTGGTTTCCCATTTCCTTTGCCAGGCTTCTGCCTGTTCTGTGAGCATCCGGTCGAAACCTTTTCTCACACAGCTTTTCAGCACCCTTACGGCAGCTTCCAGTATTTCTTCCGGGGGGTGGTCAAGGCTGGTGGGCTGGCAGCCATATTTCACCACGGTTACCGGCTGGTTTCTTTTCGCTTCGCACTGGTAACTCAGGGACACATATTTTTCCTTCAGTACCGTCTGAGGGGAAGCCGGGCAGTGTTTCCCGCCGATAAGGACCTCGCCGTGAATCCCTGTACAAATATAAAAGCCCAGCTTTTTTGTTTTCATTACCAGAAAAGCTTCGGGAGCATTGATTTCTGCATGTACCGGCTCCCAGAATTTTTCACGGTAATTGGCATCTTCGTTCCCCACATCCCCGTCGATATCCAGCCCGATATCCATCCTGCCGTCAAAGTTTTCAGGGGTAACTGTGTATTTGATGGCTCCTGCTTCGGGTTCTGTAATGCTGAGAAACCTGATCACACTGGCCGATATTTTCTTTCCGTCGGGCAGGGTAAGCCGGTATTTCCTCTCGAGGTACCCTTCGTGCATATGCAAAATTCTGGTAAATTCCTCCACTTTGCCACGTGCCAGATCCAGCTCCTCTCCCCCGAAACGGATCCGTATCCCGATCCAGGCAGGGGCATTGATCACCTTGGCAAAGTACTCGGGGTATCCGTTCTTCCACCACCCCACGCGTGTTTTGTCAGGGTAATACACTCCCGCCAGGTAATTTCCCTGCAGGCTGTTCCCTGAATAGGTTTCTTCAAAATTGGCCCGTTGCCCCATATGGCCGTTCCCCAGGGCAAAAATGCTTTCCATGTCTCTTTGCCGGCGCGGGCGGAATTCATTCTCCACAATATTCCACCGGTCAATTTCTACCAGTTTTTTCATCGGTTACGCTTTCAGTTTCACCCGAACAGGGGTTTAATGATTTATTCCTTCATCCACATCGTGTACAAACAAAACCAGGATTGCGGCCAGGATCATGGAAGCACCTCCCAGAACCAGGGCATAGATAGCCTGCTGGTCAAACAGGGTGCGAACCACAAATCCCAGCATGGCAGCGGCAGTGATCTGGGGAATTACTATAAAAAAGTTGAATATCCCCATATAGACTCCCAGCTTTTTTGGCGGGAGGGATCCGGTCAGTATGGCATAGGGCATGGCCAGGATGGAAGCCCAGGCCAGGCCTATACCCAGCTCGGAAACCAGCAGCCAGCGGGGATCAGGGATCAGGTAAAAACTGATCAGGCTGAGGCCCCCCACCACCAGGCATATAAAATGCACCTTTTTCCGGGTTATCACTCTGGCCATCAGCATGATCACAAAAGCCATTATAGCGGCAAATCCGTTATATACAGCCATCAGCACACCCACCCAGTCGGCACCCCGGTTGTATTCCTGCTGTATGTGCAAAAGCCGGGCAGTGGTTTCCGGGCTCAGCATCAGCAGATCGGCTTTGTGCGGATCGGTGAAATACCCGGCCAGCCTGACGGTGGAAATCACCTCTTCTTCCCCGGCATCCAGTTTTTTACGGTAGTTTCCCAGATCATTCCCCACCTCATGGGTATGTTTCCACTGATCAGCTTCATCCAGGCGGCTCAGCCTTTCGAATTCATTTGACAGTTCCATGACCACGGAGCGGCTAAGGACCATGTCGTATTTTGTACTGGTTACCCCCGCCGTGGTATATATCCACATGGAAAACAGGGCAAACCATGAAAAAAATTGAACGCCAGCCAGCTGTTTCATGGTCCCGGGCATGTAATACAGGTCGTTAATGATTGTGACCAGCCCCATGTGTGTTTTCCCCTGGCGGGTAAACAGTCCGGTCAGTATCTGCAGCAGCCCGAACATGGCAATACCACCGAAAAATACTCCCAGTCCGTAATCCATGTAAATGAAAGTATCAAACAAAAAGAACAGGGTCAGCCCGGTAAGCAACCAGATCACCCCGTTACGGAACAGACGGGTATCTTTCACCGGATGCAGGGAATCTCGTTCATTGCCCGGATGATTTTGTTCGTCGGCAGCCTCAAAGGCTTCCATTTCTTCCGGAGAATACTCCTTGCTGCTAACCACAGTCCACAATACCGCCAGGAAGAAAACCATCCCTCCGATGTAGAAAGCGAATTTCACAGAAGGCGGTATTTCGCCTTCGGCAGCCACATTCGGGATATTGAACCAGTTGGTAAGCACCCAGGGAAGAGCCGAAGCAATAATGGCCCCCGTACCAATAAAAAAGCTTTGCATTGAAAAACCCATGGTCCGCTGGTGAGAAGGAAGCATATCACCTACAAAGGCACGAAACGGTTCCATGGAAATATTAATGGAAGCATCCATGATCCACAGCATACCGGCAGCAACCCACAATACGGGAGAATTGGGCATGAGGAAAAGAGCGGCAGAAGCCAGGATGGCCCCGGTAAGAAAATACGGGCGGCGCCTTCCAAGCCTGTTCCATGTACGGTCGCTCATATGCCCGATGATGGGCTGCACAATGAGACCGGTTACTGGTGCAGCGATCCATAAAATGGGTATATTGTCAATGCTGGCGCCCAGGGTTTCAAATATGCGGCTAACATTGGCATTCTGAAGAGCAAATCCAAACTGTATACCCAGAAAACCGAAACTCATGTTCCATATCTGCCAGAAACTCAATGCAGGTTTTTTCGTCATTGGAGTATAGTTTTTGACATCCGATTTCTCAAACCAGGGGATTAAAATAACCAGAATTTTCGAATAAAATACACTCTTAATCGCTTAATTGATAGGCATTTTAAGGTGTTGTCGCAGAAAGCCTGTTTCAAACGTTTGCACCCGGATACAGGTTTTTTTAAAAAAAAATAATTTTTTTTCTGCGGATAAATTTTCAGGTGGCGTTCGGGAGGGATTATTGGGAATAATCATTGTTTTTCGTACCTTGCTTTATATTTCCTTCGGATTATTCCGGCCAATCCCGGACTGGTAATGAAAAAGGAACCTGCACATATCAGCCACTTCCTGAATCCTCAGGAAGCAACCCCTGCATACGGCAACGGTGGTTTTCACCCGCTGGATATCAGAATTGCCTACCGGAATGAAATCATCAGGATCAGAAGCAGGATCTGTGAATACCTGAGGTTTTATCAAAGTGATGTGAAAAAATTGTCGCGTGAGAACCTGCAGCAGGTAAACTATATAATGACGGGGTACTTTACCACAGAATTTTTCGACCGGATCATGAAAGACAGGTTATTCCCCATCTACGACCTGCTGGTGGATGAAGCCCGGCTAATACACAATATCATTGAGTTTAACGAACCTTTTGATATACAACATTTTACCCCCAGGAACTTTTCCCGAGAATATGCCAAACATACCACGGAAATTTCCCATTTGCTTGATGACCGGTTGAAAGAACTGTACCTTGCAGAAGTTAAGGGATTGTTTGCAAAAAATGTCGACCCCCAGAAAAGCAAGGAAGTATTCAGGGTATGCAACTATTTTGTGCACTACATCAACTGGAACAATTCCTTTGCGGGTTTTTACGAAACCACTTTCGAAGTGATGCCGAAGGGGCTGAAACTGATTGAGAATTTTTTCTCCGAAAAGCTGCAAACAGTCATTAAAGCCTATATGGCTTTCAGCACCCAGGTGAAAATCATCAGGCGCAGATTCGAAAAGATGGATCCCGGCAAAATTTCCATCCTGAGCTATTTCGAATGGGAAAAAGATATCAGGGAGTTCCTGCTGAAAAATTTTGATAAAATTTTCGGCAGTAAAGTGGCTGAAAAATATGTCAACAGCCTGCATGAAGTGCTGTATCACTACATGCTCGATTCAAGCCTGAAACAGTAAACCCCTATTTCACCACCCAGGGAAAAGCATGTTGTCCGGTACCCTCGAAATACCAGAAATACATTCCCGGGACCAGGACAGGAACGTCCACTTCCAGCCTGTCGGTTTCCAGCATTTCTCCCTGCAAAAAAGTTTGACCCGAAATCCCTTTCAGTGACCAGGTCGCCGTCAGGCGAGCGGGAAAAAGGAAAGTAACCCTGCCCGGAAGATCGGCAGGATTGGGGAAATATAACACACGAACCCCACCCGGCAACTCCTCCACACCCAGCGGACTGATTTCCACATCCAGCAAGGAAGTATCTCCCGGACAACCGTTTGCTGCGGTTTTGGTTACCCATACCTTTCCTGAACCGCACCTTCTCCATTTCACCTCTATCTGAAAACTACCCTGCCCCCACATAATCAGTCCGTTTTCCACTTTCCAGGAATACACCGCTCCTTCTTCCCAGGGAACGGAATAGATGGCCAAAGCCCGCGGCTCCACCTCATCCGGCCCAGATATGTCGCCGGTAATAACCGGCGGCGGCTGTGATAACCGGATACTGTCCACAGCCGAATTCATGGCTGCATCGGTTACTGTCACCCGGTACCAGATACCACCGGAAAGGCCGCTTACCCCGGGCGAGGTGGTTTGTGCGGTGTCATCCCAACGGTAGCTGTAGGGAGGCTGCCCTCCCGATGCTTCGGCCACAGCACCCCCGTCGGCGTAGCCATAACAGGTCACTTCCGTGCTGTCAACAATATCCACTCTCAACGGGGAAATGCCGGAAACACTCACATAATAATCGATCCGGTAATCATGAATCCATTCACCTTCCCATTTTTGCCAGGTTTCGCTCTGCAGGTTCCCGTACGGGTCATAATCGAACAGATACCTTTTTTCTTCATTCCATATCTGTACCGTATTATTCCAAACCCTGTACAGGATAAGGGTATCCAGGTTTTCCTTGTTCTGATAATACAGGTAATCCACTACAGGCTTCCAGGAATCACCTTCAACCTGGTAACTTTCATACAGTTTCCTGATCACCACATCCAGGGGATTATGTTCATACACAACCCGGGAAACCGGTTCCCAGGAATCCTCTTCCATCCAGTTATACTGGATTTCTTTCACACACAATCCTTTTATATTATACTCGTACAGGAATTTATAATCATTCACAAAGGCAGACAGGCTGGTGTCCCAGTTCTGCCGGATATTTTCCTGAACAATGTCATTGTCATACCCCCACAGGTACCGGTGATTGTTGATCCATTGATCTTCCGAATACAGCTGGTAGGTACGTGATATTCTGTTCTGCGATTCATCGTATTCATAAAGATACCGGTGGCTGTTTTCCCAGTCCCCCGGCGGGGAAACCATGTTCTGCGTAAGCTGCTCCGTGACATTGCCAAACAGGTCATAGGTATATACCACCTGCCGCGATACCGTCCAGCCCCCCCCCTGGTAATCCTGGGTTTCGATACGCACCAGCCGGCTGTCATGATATTCATACAGGTTACGCCAGACAGGTACCCATTCATTGTTCTGGCGGTCATATACGGTAAGGTCCTTTCGTGAACCGTCGTCGTGATAGGTATAGGTGTTTTTCTGAAGGGGTAACCACTCACCCATTGCGGGAGTATAGTCATACTGGATAACAGAATCGAGAAAAAACCGGATCTTTCTTCCGGCCGTTACAGCCGGCCACACCTCGAGGGAATCCATATAGCGGGTATACGGACGTACAGGCAGCTCTTCCGGGGTCTGGCCCGCGGCGCCGGTAACCGTCAGCAGAAAAACCAGAACCGCCCCGATTCGTTTTGTTACACATGAATTCATCATACGGTCCAGTATACGCTTATCCGGGTCAATTGGTTCGTTCCTTTTCCCTTAAAGGTAACTGTTAAAAATACCCGATCGGATATTTTTTCAGTTCCCTGTCGAGTTTTCTGGCGCCTCCCGTCAGCCTGTCGAGTTCCGCCCAGAAAAGAGTACCATGGTTACGGTGCACTGTATGCACCAGTTCATGAAGCAGCACATAATCGATCAGGTAATCGGGAAGTCTCATAAGATGCAGATTCAGGCTGATATGGTCTTTCCCCGAACAGCTTCCCCAGCGGGTCCGGTTTTCCCGAATGCTGACCTTCCGGTAGAGAAAGCCGTACTTCCGCGCAAGAAACCCGAGCCTTTCCGGAAGGTATTCACAGGCTTCCTTCCTCAGCACCTGAACCATGGCCCTGCGGGCGATCTGCTGTACCTTTTCGGCAGCAGGATCCGCATTCTCAGGAAAGTTCAGTGTAGCTGTTCTTCCCCGGATACGAAGTTGCATATCCCGGCCGCTCCAGGGTTCCAGCAACAGAAAATGGTTACGGGTAAAATACCGGTTTCCCGGCAGAAAAACAGTTTGTGATGCCTGCTGTTTTTTGATGTCCCCGATTTTTCCCCTGAGCCATGGTTTTTTTCTATCCAGCCATTTTTCGGCTACTTTCATACTTACCCCCACCGGTACGGTCATTTTTACACCAGCCTCACGGTCGACCTGCAGCCTGAGGTATTTACCCCTGTACGTCCTGGCCACCCTGATCTCCCCAATCCCCTCCACACTCAGTTTTTTTGCCTCTGTCCAATGCATGGGAAACATTATTAACGAAAATAAAAATACAAGCTTTTCGTTCATAAAACCTGGTTGAAGAGGGTAATTTTTCATAAAAATTATTCTGTGCCTGTAATGATATACTTCAGAAAGGTTTAACTTTGAACTTTTGTTTAATGAAGCGATCCATGAAATTCATGCATAAAAGCAGCATTCTATCCATCTTGCTTTTTTTGGTTCCGGCAATGGGGTTGTTTGCCCAGACTGAACCCTGGACACTGGAACAGTGTATACGCCATGCACTGGACAACAACATCCAGATAAAACAGCAGGAGCTCAATACCCAATATCAGGAAAATGCCTTTGAGCAGTCACGGTACGATCTGTTGCCCAACCTGAATGCTTCTGCCTCGCACAACTATTCCTTCGGCAGGGCCCTGGACGAGACTACCTACGGATTCATTGAAAGCACCGAACGCATACAGACCAACAATTTTCAGGCGGGAAGCGGTGTCACTCTGTTCAACGGCCTGCAGAAGATCAACACCATCAAGCAAAACCGTTACAATCTGCTGGCCAGTCGCGAGGACCTGGAAAAAATGAAGAACGACATTTCCCTGAATATCGCCCTGGCTTATCTTCAAATCCTGTTCAATGAAGAATTGATGGAGGTAGCCCGAAATCAGCTCGAAGTAACCCGTTTACAGGTTGAACGGACCCGCAAGCTGGTGGAAGCCGGCAGCCTGCCGCATGGCAGCCTGCTGGAAATTCAGGCTCAGGAAGCCGCCGAGGAGCTCCAGCTGGTAAACAGCCAGAACCAGTACGATATTTCCCTGCTGAATCTGGCCCAGCTTCTGGAACTGGATTCAGTAGGTGATTTTACCATTGCCCGTCCCGAACTGGATGTCCCCGACGAAGATCAGCTATCTCTGTCTGTTCGTGATATTTACGCCAGGGCTGAAGCTATACTCCCCCAGGTAAAAAGCGCAGAATATTCACTGATGGGTTCGCAAACTTCCCTGAAGATTGCCCGGGGAGCCAGAAGCCCTTCCCTTTCCATGAACCTCTTCAGCAGTACCGGCTACTCTGATGCCCGGGAAAGAATGGTTACCGATGAAACCGGCATGCCGGTGATCGACCCGGTAACCAATCTGCCCACCTATGAACCATATCCTTTCTGGGACCAGATGGATGATAACATTACTTACGGTTTCGGCTTCAGCCTGAGCATTCCTATCTTCAATCAGATGCGCACCCAGACAGGCATAAAAAATGCCCGTATCCAGGTAATGAATGCCCGGCTGGCCCTGGAAAACACCAAAAAACAGTTATACAAGGAAATCCAGCAGAAGTATGCCGATGCGCTGGCCGCCCTGAAAAAGTACAATGCCAGCTTGAAAACCCTTTCTTCCATGCAGGAATCCTTCCGGTATACCGAACAGAAATTCAACGTGGGGCTGGTCACTTCCGTGGAATACAATACAGCCAAGAACCAGCTTACACGAACCGAATCGGACCTGCTTCAGGCAAAATATGAATATATTTTTCAGCTGAAGGTGCTGGAATTTTATACCGGGGAACCTCTGGAACTTTAAACAGATTTGTCATTCAAACCCTCATCCATGAAAAAGAAACCTTTCCGTTACATTCTGATTGCCGTAATCCTGCTTCTGATACTGGCAGTTGTGGGAAAAAGTCTGGGATGGTTTGGCCGGGAATACCGGTTAAAAGTGGCTGTGGAAAAAGCCGAACGCCGTACCATTGTGGAACTGATCACCGCCAACGGCAAAATACAACCGGAAACCGAGGTCAAGATCAGCCCGGAAATCTCGGGGGAGATTGTGGAGCTCCCCGTAAAGGAAGGGGATGAAGTAGAGGCAGGGGATCTGTTGATCAAGATCAATCCCGATATATATCTTTCTGCGCGCGACCAGGCACTGGCTCAGTTAAATACTGCCAAAGCGCGCCAGGCTCAGGCCGAAGCCCAGCTTCTGCAAAGCGAACTGGCTTATAAAAGAAACCGGCAGCTTTTTGAGCAAAATGCCATTTCACAGGCCGATTTTGAAAGCACAGAAGCCAGCTACAAAATGGCACAGGCTGAATACCGTGCTGCTGAATTTTCGGTGAAAAGTGCGGAAGCCAGCCTGAAAAGAGCCGAAGAAGACCTGATAAAAACCACCATCTATGCTCCCATCTCGGGAACCATCTCCATGCTGCTGGTGGAAAAAGGCGAACGGGTGGTGGGAACCTCCATGATGAGCGGCACAGAACTGATGCGCATTGCCGATCTGGACAAAATGGAAGTCGTGGTGGAAGTAAACGAGAACGACATTATCCGGGTCAGTCATGGCGATACGGCCTTTGTGGAAGTAGACGCTTACCTCGACAAAACCTTCCGGGGTGTGGTGACCGAAATCGCCAACTCGGCAACCACCACCGGAGTAGCTACCGACCAGGTAACCAGTTTCAATGTCAAAATTTTGCTTCTGAGAGATTCCTACCAGGACCTGATTACCGAAAAAATGAAAAATCCGTTCCGCCCGGGTATGTCGGCCACCGTAGATATCCAGACGGAAACACGGCATCATGTCCTCTCGGTCCCCATACAGTCGGTTACAACCCGCATTGATTCCACCGGAAAGGCAAAAGAAACAACCGGACCAGATGAAGAATACCGTGAGGTGGTCTTTGTGGTCAGACGGGATTCTGCTTTTATGCAGGAAGTGGAAACGGGTATCCAGGATGACAGGTACATCGAAATACTCAAAGGGCTTACAGATACCTGCCAGGTGGTGAAAGCTCCCTATTCGGCCATTGCCAGGAAACTGGAAAATGGAATGCCGGTGGAAATCGTAAATGAAAACGCGCTGTTCCAGGAAGAAGAATAACTGAAGCACTTATGATCCTGTGCATTGAAACAGCCACACCAGTGTGTTCCGTATGCCTGTCGGATAAAGGAATTCCGGTAATTCTGCGGGAAAGTACCCTGATTCGCGACCATTCCTCGCGGCTCACGCTTTTTATTGAAGAAGTACTGGCAGAAGCGCGTATCCATGCAGGCGATCTGGATATGATAGCCGTAAGCATGGGGCCGGGTTCTTATACCGGTCTGCGCATCGGGGTATCGGTAGCCAAGGGGCTGTCGTACGGAGCAGATGTCCCCATGGCAGGCATATCCACCCTCAAGGCCCTGGCACAGGGAGCCCTGAACCTGCCGCATGTCAGGGAAGAGAAAGAATCCTTCCCCGGACAGCATATTCTGGTTCCCATGATCGATGCCCGCCGCATGGAAGTGTATACGGCCCGGTACACCCGCCGGCTGAAAATCCTCAAAGAACCCCATGCCCTGGTCGTGGAATCCGATTCTTTCCAGGAAATCCCCGAACATCACCTCCTGTTTTTCGGGGGCGACGGAGCCGGAAAATGCAGAGAACGAATTATCCATCCAGGGGCCGTATTCCTCGATCACCTGCAGGCCTCAGCCGGGCATCTGGCTCCCCTGGCCCATGAAATCTTTGAAAAAAAGGAATTTGCCGACACAGCGTATTTCGAACCCTATTATCTGAAAGATTTTATTCCCACCGTTCCACGCAACAAACTCAGGTAATGATATTATATAAAGCCTGACCCATTCAGGCACAGTGTTTGGTAGATGTTCTAAAATACCCGGTTATGAAAATGAAATGGCTGGCAACAGCATGCGCCTTCCTCCTTTGCCTGCAACCAGGTGAGGGGCAGAATACACCATACACTCCTCCTTTCCTTGCTGGCGAAAAACTTACCTACCTGTTGCATTACGGAATCCTGAACGGAGGAAGTGGGACCCTTGAGGTGCACGAATCAATCCTTGACGGGAAAGCCGTATACCATGCTGTGGCCCGGGCCAATACCATCGGCCTGGCCGACAAGCTGTACAAGGTGGAAGATGTGTACGAAAGTTTTATGGATCCCCTGACCGGCCTTCCCGTCAAGGCAATCAGAAACATCCGCGAAGGAAGATACCGGTATTACAATGAGACGTTCTTCGACCGCGACAGCAACCGGGTCTACAGCCAGTTATCGGGTTATCATGATGCTCCCGAGGGGATCATCGACATGGTTTCGGCCCTGTATTATCTGAGACTGGTTGACCGCAACAACCTGGCCATTGGCGATAAAATCGATCTGATAACCTATTTCGCCGATGAAATCTATCCTCTTCCGGTAAGATACCGCGGGATGGAAACACTGAAAACCCGCCTGGGTACTTTCCGGTGCCATGTTTTTGCTCCGGTAACCGAACCCGGAAGGGTTTTCAAAACCGAAGACGATATGCTGATGTGGTTCACCGACGATGATAATTTCATCCCCATCCGGATTCAGTTCGATATGTGGGTGGGTTCCATGAAAGTAGACCTGGTGGAATACAGCGGCCTGAAGTATCCCCTTTCTTCCCGGCTGGATTGAGATAATTCCGGTGCACGCTGTGATATTAACCGAATTTTCAATTATTTTTGCACCATCGGACCAATAACAGAGAGCGAATTTATGGCAACAACAGCAGATTTCAGGAACGGCCTGTGCATTGAATACAACAACGACATTTATACCATTGTCCAGTTCCAGCATGTAAAGCCCGGAAAAGGAGGCGCATTTGTACGTACCAAACTGAAAAGCCTTACCACCGGCAAAGTTATTGACAATACTTTCACGGCCGGGGTCAAGATAAACACAGTCAGGGTAGAAAGACGGCCTTACCAGTTTCTTTACAAAGACGATATGGGCTACCACTTCATGCATAACGAAACCTTCGAACAGATTGCCATTTCCGAAGATCTCATCAGCGCTCCCGATCTTTTGAAAGAAGGACAGTATGTGGAAATGGTATTCCATGCCGATTCGGAAACGGCCCTGAGCTGCGAACTCCCTCCTTTTGTAGACCTGGAAGTGACCTATACCGAACCGGGGGTGAAGGGAGATACGGCCACCAATACCCTGAAACCCGCTACCCTGGAAACGGGGGCAGAGGTGAATGTTCCGTTGTTTATCAATACGGGCGACCGAATCCGGGTCGATACACGCGATCACAGTTACTCGGAAAGGGCCAAGGACTGAAAAGCAAATTCACACAGAACCCATGAACGAGAACCCCTCCATAAAAAGGTTACAGGTATCCAAATTCAAGCTCAGCGCCCTGCTTGACATTACCATGGCCATCAATGAGAACCTTCCCCAGGAGGAGCTGCTCAAAAGGTATGAACGGTTATTACGTGAAGACCTGAATATCGGGAAAATCCTGATCTTCAAGTTTTCCACCGACTGGGAACTGATCCTGACCGCCGGATGTACCGAAGACATGTACCGGGACATCGACGTGAAAAGAGACCTGATCCCCATCCGGGAAATTACCTACAACTCAGATTACGAGGAAAATTACCTCCGCCATTTTGATATTACCATTCCCGTAATACACAAGGGTTCGCCCCTGGCTTATGTGCTGATCGGCGATATTGACGAGGAAGAAAAAGGAATGAGCCCCACCATCAAGCACCTGCATTTTATCCAGACCCTTTCCAATATCATCATGGTGGCCATTGAAAATATCCGCCTGTTCAATGAAAGCCTCAGGCAGGAAGCCATCAGGAAAGAGCTGGAACTGGCCTCGAGAATGCAGACCATGCTCATTCCCAACAACGAAACCCTTCCCCGCACCGATAAAATATGGGTTTCGGCTTTTTATCACCCGCATTATGACGTGGGAGGTGATTATTACGACTGCCTGCGCCTGAGCGAACACGAGGTGGGTTTTCTTATAGCCGACGTATCGGGAAAAGGTATCTCGGCCGCCCTGCTCATGTCAAACTTCCAGGCCAACCTCCGGGCTCTGTTCACAGCCGACATCCCCCTGGAAGACCTGATCAGGATACTGAACCAACGGGTAATAGAAAATGCCAACGGAGAAAAGTTCATTACCCTTTTTGTTGCCAAGTACCATACCGGTTTCCGCAAACTCGAATTCATCAATGCCGCACATAATCCGCCGGTTTTCTTCGATGGGATGAACAAAAACCTCACCAAGCTCGAAACCAGCTGCCTGGGTGTAGGGATGCTCGATCACATTCCCCGCATCGATTCCGGAGAATTTACCGTAAGTCCCGGATCTAAAATCATTTGCTACACCGACGGGCTTTCGGAACTGCGCGATGAAAACGACCAGGAAATGGGAACACGGGCCATTGAGGCCTTCATCAGCGACGGGCAAAGCATTGAGGAAAACATCAAAGACATCATTGCCAGCCAGAACATCCTGACAGGTAATAAAAACATTTTTGACGACATCACCCTGATCGGGGCCCAGTTTTTTTAAACGTCCTTCTTTTCTTTCCTTCCCACCATCATCACACTGAGATAATCCCCTGCCTGTTCAGGGGGAATGACCTGAAAATTACCGGCATATCTCTGCTCGGTATGATTGGTGTATACCCGGTGAATGACCCTGGTATCCCATTCGGATAATAAGGCCTCCACGGCATCGGGAGAATATATATACATATCCATCCCATACCCCTTACCTATTCCGGCCAGGGCAAGCCGTTCCCTTATCCGCAACGCCGACCGTAACCGCCGGAATACGGTTATCTTTCTCCGGTCGGCCACCGGCAACTGAAACAGAATAATCCCTCCCGGCTTCAGCACCCGGGCCATCTCCCCCAGATAATGCAATCCTTCTTTCACGGGAATATGCTGCAATACAAGGACAGAAAAGATGAAATCAAAGGTGTGATCGTCGAACAGGGACAAACCGGGCTGATCGTGATGCATAAAAAAAACGGAAGGATATTCACCGGCATGGTATTCCCGGGCCAGATCAATCATAGCAGCCGATGCATCCACCCCGGTTACCCTGGAAAATGTCCCGGCCATGGCCAGACTGAGCCTTCCCGCACCACAACCAAAATCCAGGGCCTTCCCGTTCCGCGGCAGGGGAATGGCTTGTTCCGATAGATACCTTACCAGGCTTCCCCATTCCTCCCTTCCGGTTTCTAAAAATTCCTCCTTTTCCCATTTTCCGTCTTTCCGGTCGGGATGGGTACAGACAGACCATAAGGGATCGGTCCGGGCCAGCCCCTCCCAGTTTCTGAGATATCGGGGTTTTTTCATAACTCCTGAATGTTTTCTTCCGGTGCAACCTCCGGGTTTACTCCACGGATATGATAGACATCCAGGGCCACCAGCATGGCCATGAACCCCCAGAACAGGGCCGATGCCTTGTCGGTATGCAGAAAATTGTTCAGGAATCCGTGGGTAAAATAGGTTACCAGCCCCAGGAGGAGGGACAACGCCAGGGTGATGACCAGCTTATCCCTTGCCCTTCGTATCACCCGTAAACCGGTAAAAACCGATGCGCCGGCCAGGGCCAGCACGGTAAGCAGGCCGGGTAAACCCGATTCAGAAAGCGGGCCCAGGTACTCGCTGTGTGCATTCCCCAGGTCGCCGAAATTGGTGCTGATGTAGGTTCGCTCTTTCTTCATCTGGAAACCCGCATATTTAAACTGGTACGTACCGGGACCCCATCCGTACACCGGTTTTTCCCTGAACATGCGCAGGGCCGTTTTCCATCGGTTGATCCGTTCGGCGTTCGATGCGTCGCTCGTAATGTTGGTGATCGAACGCACATGGGTGGCAAAATCGGTAGAAGAGGTTTCCTTGTTCGCTTCCAGTTCCATCATGACCTCCGTCCGGTACATAAACAGGAATGCCACTCCCGCCAGCAGAAAAAAAACAACGGAAGTAAATGAAATTCTAAACCTGATGAGCAGGAATACCACACCGGCTGCCACCAGGCTCACCCAGGCCGCCCGGGTATAGGAAAACACCAGGGCCACCAGAAATATTATAAGAAAGGTCAACGGGAAAATCCTGTGCGTTATTTTTTCGTTCCGGCGGGAAACAAAACCTGCCAGAACCGGAATTAGGAATGCCAGAGCGGCCCCGTAGGCGGTATGGTCATTATAAAAGGGATGGACAGTGGAATGCGAAGCCTGCTGGTTGAAAAGTCCGTACTGGTATTGATTGAAAAGGGTGTAGAAAATCACCAGGGTCAGCGACAGGATATAAGCCCAGAGGTAATGTTTCATATTCCGGAAATCCCTGAACACGTGCGCCGCCACAAAAAAGTAACCGGTAATGAACCACATGCGCGCCAGTGTGTGCTTTAAGGAAACCAGCGGCATGGTGCTGGTCAGGCTGGTCACCACCATCCAGAACAGATAGATATAGATCACCACAGCCAGGGGATGAAGGAGGATACGCAGATCGGCATTCTTTTCCCTGATCACTTTCCAGATAAAAAGGATCATAACACCTGCCAGCAGCGGTTCGGTCGGAAGGAACAAATCCACCCCAATTTCGCCCACCAGGTGTTTCATGGGAATCGATAACGGGGTAAAAAAAACAATGATCAAGAGCAGCCTGTCAATGGAAAGAAAAGCCACGACCCCCAGCAGGATCACCACCGGCAACAGGTTCAGCACATACACATCCCGGGTCATTAGCCACAGGTTGGCCGCAAGAAAAAGCAAGACGGCCGGATAAACCAGTATGTTCCGTATAGCAGGATTCACCGGTAGTATCTAATTTTTCCTGTTCCGGATCCCTTCCGCCAGGGCCAGGATCAGCAGAGCCAGCACAAAGGTGCTGAGCATGGCCGAAAGTACAATGATGCTCCGCCGGGGATAGGCCTTTTTTTCAGCTTCCCAGGCTTTCGATACCACAAAGGTATGAGGCAGGGTTTGCCCGGCATCGACTTTCGCCTGGAGATACCGGGTTTTCAGATGGCTGAGCCTTTCCCTTTCCAGCTTCAGAAAATCCTGCAACCCCAGGTAAGCCTGGCCGTAGCCTGCCAGCTCCCGGAGCCTTTTTTCCAGCCTTCCTGCAACTGCCTGATCCCCCGATGCCAGGGCATTCATATAGGCCCGGCTCAGCGCTTTCGTTTGTTCTTCGTAATCGTACACTCCCATTTTTTTCAGCGTGTTCAGGGAATCTTCCATGAGCCGGATCTCCCTTTGCAGGTTTTCGTATTCCCGTTTTACCAGAAGAAAGGCTTCCCTCGCCTTTTCACGCTGCATACCGTTTATGGTGGAATCGATCAGGGCGGCAATGGTATTGGCCATATCGGCAGCCACCCGGGGATCGGTATCCAGCACTCTGATTTCAATGGACATGAACTCGGTTTTCCGGAAGGAAATATTGTCGTCCATTTCGGAATAGAGCTCAGTGTACCGGTATTTTGAATCCGGATCGATCTGATAATGGTCAAACAGATCGAACCGGTCAACCAGTGCCTGCCTGATCCGGTCGGAATACAGTATCTGCAACATTCTTTCCACTTCCTCCTCCTCGCCGAATTCCAGGAGATCGTTGGTGGCAAACTGGCTGGCAGACAGCAGAGCCTCCGACACCGAGGTGGATGAAGAAGGAAAAAGGACCACCGTGGATGCGTATTTGGGAGTGATCATCAGGGAAACGACAGCCGATACAACCGCGGCAACACCGGTGAGAATGAGGAGGGGAACCCGTTTTTTCCAGATAAACACGAGCAGGTTCCGTGAACTGAAGGAAAAAGTATCCTGGTTCATGGGGCAAGGGATTGGTTCAATGAAAGTATAACGTCAGTCGGCCACTTTTAGTAAGTGGTAGTTCTTTTTTCCTTTCTGCACCAGGATGTATTTACCGTTCAGCAGGAAGGCGGCGGTAACCTGTAATTCGGCAGACCCCACCTTTTCCCTGTTCAGGCTCAGCCCACCCCCTTTGATCATCCGGCGGCATTCGCCTTTGGAAGGGAAAACACGCGTATGTTCTCCCAGCAGGTCAACCACATTGACCCCTTTATCAAGCAGGGGCCGGCTGATTTCATCCACGGGCACTCCTTCGAAAACATTCAGGAAGGTATCTTCATCCATGCGGCGCAGTGATTCGGTAGTACCCTGGCCGAAAAGAATGGAAGAGGCTTCCGCTGCTTTTTCAAATTCTTCGGCCGAATGCACCATGGTGGTCACCTGGCGGGCCAGCTCTTTTTGAAGAACCCGTTTATGCGGTTGCTTCCTGTGTTCTTCCGCCAGTTGCTCGATCCGTTCCCTGCCGAGGCCTGTAAAGATCCGGATGTATTTCTCCGCATCCTTATCCGAAACATTCAGCCAGAACTGATAGAATTTATACGGAGAAGTCTTTCCCGGATCAAGCCAAACGTTCCCGTCTTCGGTTTTCCCGAACTTTCCCCCGTCGGATTTGGTGATCAGGGGGCAGGTAAGGGCATAGGCTTCCTTACCCAGTTTCCGCCTGATCAGTTCTGTACCGGTCACAATATTCCCCCATTGGTCGCTTCCCCCCATTTGCAGTTTACAGTTCTTTTCCCGGAACAGGTGCAAAAAATCGGTTCCCTGCACCAGTTGATAGGAGAATTCGGTAAACGACATCCCCGAGGCAGCATCCTCTCCCAGGCGTTTTTTTACAGAATCTTTCGACATCATGTAATTGACCGTGATGTGCTTGCCGATATCCCGGATAAAGCCCAGGAAGCTATATTCCTTCATCCAGTCGTAATTGTTCACCATTTCGGCAGCATTGGGGCGGGAAGGATCAAAATCCAGGAAGCGGGCCAGCTGTTGTTTCAGTTTTTCCTGGTTATGCCGCAGGGTCTCTTCATCGAGCAGGTTCCTTTCCTGCGATTTTCCCGAAGGGTCGCCGATCATGCCGGTGGCCCCGCCGATCAGCACAATGGGTTTGTGTCCGCATTCCTGAAAATGCTTCAGCATCATCACACTCACCAGATGGCCTATGTGGAGAGAATCGGCTGTGGGATCAATGCCCACATAGGCCGTCGCCATTTCTTTCTGCACCAGCTCTTCGGTTCCGGGGGTCATGTTGTGTATCATCCCCCTCCATCGCAGTTCTTCAACAAAATTCATGGTTGCGGATATTTCTGCAAAGATAGCAATTGCGGCCAATTAGCCGGGTCAGGTTGTTTATTCACACCCGCATTTCTTCTCTGTGTTCCGCCGGGCGGACATGATCCCTGATCTCTTCAAAGTTCAGGTACGGAAACAGGGCCGGTGCAAATGAAGACACCGGGCCGTACAGCACCGATTCCCCCCTGTCTTCTGCAGGAATGAACCGGGCGTTTTTATCCATGGCATTGATAACAACCAGGATGATGCTCAGAATAAACCCCATTTTCACCACACCGAACACCACTCCCAGGATGCGGTTGAAGGGACCGAGGGCCACCGCCCTCACTAGTTTGTCAACCAGCCGGGCCACCAGATGCACGGCAATAACGATCACCAGAAAAGTAATGGCAAATGACACCACGGGAAGGGAGGGCGAGCTCCATTCCCATTGCCTGGTCAGCAGATCGGCTGTGAACCACGAAAACCGGATGGCTCCCCAGATTCCCAGGATCAGGGCTGCCAGGGAGGCCACCTCGATCACCAGGCCTTTCACAAATCCCCGGTAAACGGCCCATAAAAGGGGAATGGCCAGAATGATATCGAGATAATTCATATAACAGGGTTTTGACAAAAATAGGGAAAATTCCCGGGGATAAACGGGATATTTTTCAATTTTTTTTCAATTATTTATGCATTATTTAGCATGTAGTCTTTGTAACAATTTATTCTATTGACTATTGCTACGTAGATAACTACGTAGTTATCTACGTAGTTATCTACGTAGTTGACTGAGGTAATAAACTGATCCATTTTATTCCCGTAAAATACGGGCCAGACATTTTTCGGATATTCGTATCCTTTATTGTTTTTATTTTTGTATTTCTGAACCGGATGAGCACAACGTGATGGGAAAAAGAGACAGAAACAGAGAGCATCGCCTTCCCGGCCGGATGAAGGTGAGGGAATACATCTGCCCGGTGACATTTGCATTTTACAGGCAGGAAGGGCTGAAGCGGGGTTTCACTTTTATGGAAAGCGGACCCCTGGTGCGTTCTTCCTACTATGCGGAAAGGCATATCCGGGGCTGATGGATTAGGCGGGTGCATGAGAAGCATACCGGACAATGATTTGGTCCGATGATTTGTTTTCTGTACCTTGATTGTTTTATAACACAAACCAACGCATGAAACGTTTTCTATTGCTTTTCGGGTTCGGATTCATCCTGGCGGCACTCACCGCCCAGGTGCCGGAAACCATCCGTTATCAGGCTGTTATCCGGGATCCATCCGGAAATCCGTTAGCCGGCCACAACGTCAGCCTCAAAATCCGCATCCTTGCAGATGTAGTAACGGAAACCGAGGTATTTTCCGAAACCCATCAGGTGGAAACCAATGACCAGGGACTGGTTAGCCTGGAAATCGGTAACGGCAACATTCTGAACGGAGATCTCGGAAACATCGACTGGGCTGGTTACAGCTATTTCCTGGAAATATCCCTGGATGCCACAGGTGGGAATGATTATACACTGCTGGGAACCAGTCAGCTACTCAGTGTGCCTTATGCATTGCTGGCACGCAATGCGGTAAACACCGACGATGCCGATGCTGATCCCGAAAATGAATTGCAGGAGCTGGTTCTCAATGAAAATTTTCTATCCATCAGCCGCGGCAACGAAGTGGAGTTGCCTTCCGTTTGGGCCACCATTCCGGGCGGGATCGGCTACACTGCGGGAAAGGTGCTGATCGGGAATGAAACCGGCATCACCCAGCTCGAACTGCAGGACGATTTTGAAGCCGGCGGACGAAACCTGCTGATCGGTGACGACGCTTACCTTACCGACATTGACCGGCTCAACACCCTGGGTATTTTCGGTGGGGAGGACTCCACACGGGTAAGTGTACAACTCGGGAGTGACGGAACATGGATCACCGGAAAGGACAGCATGCTGGGCATAGGCACCAATGAACCCCAGGCCCTGCTGGATGTGTCGGTAATGAATGATTTTCCCGTACCGGGCCTGCATATACGGATGCCCGATTACGACCGGCAGACCCAGAACCATATAGCCCTGACCGTATCTTCGGAATGGGCTTCTGAATCCAGGCCGCGGGCCGATATTTTCCGTCTGTACGATGAGGAAACCTCTCCGGTAATGGAACTTCTGAATCCGGCATATAATTACCTGACTGCCCTTTCTCCCGGTTCTCTGTACCTGCGCGGTGAAAACGGAAACACTGTGAACCTGAACTGGGAAGAAGGATTGATCCTGGGCACTTCCACCTCGGGGTACAACCTGATGGTTAATTCAGCCTATCCCCTGTATTACAGGAAATATGGCGGTACCTGGACCGACCGGGTGAAGATCGACGAAAACGGCAATGCCTATTTTGCCGGGAACCTGCAGGTTGACGGGATACTGACCGGAAGCATAGAAATCGATACGGTACATGTATCGCAGATCACCGGCCTGCTGGGGCAGAATTACACCCTGAACTTCCCGGATATCCTGGATAACCTGGCGGAAATGGAAATATCCGGCATTGCCCTGACAGACAAGGTGGTCATGATCAGCAGCATAGGCCACGAAACCGAGCGCATCACCACCCCCAACCAGTATTCAGGTTCCGGTGAACTGACTTATCATGAGGAACCGGGTCTGACCATGGAATTTCCCCTCATTTTTGAGACCCTCAACGAAAATGACGCAACGGTTCTGCGGGCCTGGTTTGATGAGGCCTCGCCGCAGACCCGTGATATAATCATCATTTACAGAAACCTGGCAGAAACGGAAACCAGTCGCTGGTTATGTTACAGTTATCTGCCTGAAAGCTATGAGGAAGGCACTGAGGGAAGAACCCGTTTCACCCTGAAACACAACAGCCTTCCCGACAATGTGGCCGGTTGTTTCTGGGATGGTATGCTGGGAGGAGAGCATTCATACAATCCGGAAACCGACAAGCTGGTGGAGATTGAAGGGATTCCCGCCGGAACCTGGTTTACACCGGCCGTAGAGGTAGACCTGGAAGAAAGGACCGTTACCCTCACCTGTGATTACAATGAGGGAGCGGATATTTCCGCCTGGGTATACAACACGGTCATCGGCAACGATCACGACCGGGCGATGTCGCTCATTGAAACCACCGACGGGACGCCGGGGACCGAAATTATGCGGTATAATCATTACGAGTGCATACCCATCCGGTACGAACATATTTATGGCTTCGGTCTGAACGCAAAGCTCAAGGTACGGATTGTCATAGCTTACGGCTGGCGCGAGCAAGGTTAGGTCGTACATAACTACACCCTTTTGGTTAAAAATAGGGAAAGCAGTATATTTGCATCCGGTTTACGGCTCCATAGTTCAAGGGATAGAACGCGAGTTTCCTAAACTTGAAATCCAGGTTCGAGTCCTGGTGGAGCTACAAACGAAAAGCCTGCCACACGGTGGCGGGCTTTTTTCATTTCCCGGCCGCAAGCTTGCTTGCAGGGACGGGAAATGGGAAAAGACCGTGCGACTGCAGGGAGCACAGGCTTTTCGTTTCGTTACGCGGATTTGTCAGGTCCATACCGCCGCAGGGGGGATAGTCCTGGCAGTACTACAAACGATCGATTCTTTGCCCTCTTGGCGAACTGTTTACGGGGCATTGTTTTTTGAAGGGGAGAAAGGGGGGAAATAATTCTGGTTAATGCATTCATTACTGCAGCCAGGGTAAATGCTATGGCAACGACACAGTGCTTTAGTTCCTGATCCCTCGTGATCGATATGGAAATAATTCGAAGAATCGGTAATTGTCCTTATGTCCAAAGCAGCTATGTTCGTATCTGTTATTATCAGCTTCATACCAGGTGTTTCATCAATTTTCGAAATTCCCGGGCACTGACTCCGGTGTAATAAGCCGCCTCATTCGTTGATATTCATCCTTTGCCAAAAGCAAAATATACCAGGCGTAGAAAACGCACCGGTTTCTCCTGACTAAGAAATCTCCCGGGTTCGTTATTATTCTTATGATATCCAAGAGAGCGATAATTGATATTCGGTTTTTTAAATACAAAATCCGTAATGATTCCCTGTCTCAGAGCAGTTTGAAATATCGCTAAGATGGATATACCCCATATTTCTTTGATTAGAATTAGTTCATTTTCATAGAAATGAAACCTTTCATAGTGAAGTTCCTTTTTCAGCCATTTCCGAAGGATACAAAAATGCATTAGCAAAAACATGACATAGTTATTCTTCATCCCTGAGCTCCATTCCTTCAGGAAATTCAAGGGAATGATGTGCCAGTTCATGTTAGAAATTTTTTGGGATCCTGCTATTTCTCTGAATAATTGTTAATTGGTCCTAAGAAGGGGTAGTACCTCATAACCCCGGGACAAAACATCCTGTATATTACCCCCGTCCGGGTATAATTTGAGTCAGGATCATCTGTTTTATACCCGAAATGGTATGCAAAGCCTGGCTTTCTCATTCATCCCTCAGCACTTCCGCCGGATTGGTGCCGGCGGCCTGCACCGAACGAACCATCACCGTGAGCAGGGCCACCACTACCGACAGGCCTCCCGCCAGAGCATACAGTACCCACGACTGGCCGGCCGGTGTGATGAAGTTCTGCATCCACCGGGAGATAAGCCAGTATGACAGGGGAAACGCCAGCAGGGCCGAAACGGCTACCAGCTTTCCGAACTGCCAGGTAAACAAACGGATAATACCTGCGGAAGAAGCTCCCAGGGCTTTGCGGATGCCCACCTCACGGATCCGTTTCCCGATGTGGAACAAACTGAGCCCGAACATGCCGATGCAGGCAATGAACAGGGAAAAGGCCGAAAAACCCGAGGCGATGTTCTTCAGGCGGCCCTCATCCCTGTATAGTTTCCGGAGCCGCATGTCCATGGATTGACAGATCATGGGGTAACCCGGAGAATATTTCTGCCACAGGTCCTCCAACAGTCCCCTGACCTCATTTTCGGCATGTTCATGGCAGCGGACGGTAACATAGCTCGTGCCCACCCTGTTGATGATCATCAGGGGTTCGACCGGTTTGTGCAGCGATTCAAAGTGAAAATCATCCACTACGCCCACCACCCTGAAACGGTTGTTGTTGAAAAAAGTAAAAGCCAGCCCCAGCGGCTCTTCCAGTGAAAACATTTCCACCGCTTTCCGGTTCAGTATCACTTCATAGGCCGAATCGGCCG
>JBNGDI010000022.1:0-11680 GCA_049975425.1 Bacteroidales bacterium | reverse complement strand
ATAGGCCGAATCGGCCGATTGCACACGAAAACTCACATACATTTCGCCGTTTTCCATCGACCATTTTTCATCGATCCTTCCCACCGGGTATCCGTGAAAGCTGGTCGCCACCACGCCGGGATGGCTGTACAGTTCATGCAGAAAGGCCGACCGGTTTTCTTTCAGCGCCGGGGATGTTTCCAGCACAAATTTGTTCTCCCTGGAAAACCCCAGGTCGCGGCTGTTCATGTACCGCACCTGTTTTTCCACATGCAGCGTGAAAATGATCAGGGCTATGGCCGCCGTGAACTGCATCAAGATAAGCACCTTCCGGAAAATGGCTCCGCCGGAACCCGGCGTTTCTCCCGTTGACATGATCCGCAGCGGAGGGAACCTCCGCAGGTAAAAAGCCGGGTACAGCCCCGCCAGCACCCCCAGCAGTACCGGGCCGGCCACCAGCAGAACAACCCCCCATGGCCGGACCGGCCAGAGGGAAAGCTCCATCCGCACCAGGGAGGAGAAAAATGGCATGGCCAGGTTCACCAGCGCCAGAGCCAGCAGGGTTGACAGGAAGGTGATCAGCACACTTTCCGCCAGGTGCTGGATCATCAGGTGCCTGCCCGAAGCGCCCAGGGTTTTTCTCAGGCCAATATCGAGGGTTTTTTCCGTGGACTGCGCCGTGGAAAGATTAACAAAATTCACCACCGCCAGCAACAGAATGACCAGGGCAATGCCCATGGCCACATAAACATGGGCTTTGTTCCCATGCTGGAAGCCGTCGTAACTGACATACGAATTGAAATATATCTGATCCAGGGGAGTCAGGATAAATTCCGGTTTTTCATTTTCCGGAATATCCATATTCCTGGAAAGGAAATCATACAGCTCACCGTTGATCTTATCCACCAGGGCCTCCGGATCGGTACCCGGCTTCAGCTGCAGCAACATATTGTAGTTCCACCTCATGAAACTTTCCAGCCATTGCGGATCATTGAAAAGGGTAGTGATGTACTGCATAGGGATCACCGCATCGGCCCGGATACTGGAATTGACAGGGGGGTCTTCCATCACTCCGTCAACCTGAAGGCTGTACCGGTTATCCACCATGACCTGTTTGCCCACCGGATTTTCAGTGCCGAACAGCTTTTCAGCCACAGAACGCGAAATTACGATACGGTCGGGCGCTTCGAACACATTCCCCGAAGTAGCTTCCAGCGGGAAGCTGAACATATCGAAAAACGACCGGTCGGCCAGCCAGAGGTGCTCCAGTTTAATATGCTTTTGCTCATACCCCAGCAACCGGCTTGGGATCGTTCCCTCACACATACGTACATAGTTTTTCACTTCCGGAAAATGCTCCAGGATAAACGGCCCGAATGGTCCCGCGATATTGTGTATCTGCGGCCTTTCCAGACGGTATATCCTGTCGGCATTTTCATGAAAACGGTCTGTCTGGAGCACCGTACCCACATACAGGCTGATGAGAATAAACAGGGCTATGCTCACCGCAAGCCCAAGGACATTCATGAAAGTGAACAATCGGTGACGGATAAAAAAACGAAAAGCTGTAATAAAAAAATTCCTGATCATGATTCGGGATTATTTTCAGTTTCTTGTTTTAATAGACGAATGCCGAAAAGATTTGTTGCACAGCAGGGTATGTCCATGGCTTTTCCCATGAGAATCAATTGGATGGAAACAGCCATGATGTTCAGAAAAAAGCCGGCCGGAAAACCCGGTAACACCGCTTTTTTTCAGATAATCCCTTTCCTCCGGGCCATGTGCAGAATGGAAAACGAAAGGCGCGGGAAGAACCTTTTCATAAAGGAAAGTAATTTCCCGTAGAAAGACGGGTTCACCCGGTAGCGGCGGCGGTAAAGCTGCCTGATAATACTCCGGGCCACCTTCTCCCGGGAAACATAATCCATTTTCCCTTTGTATACTTCCTCCTTCTGCACCGGGCGGGCGCGGGCATCCAGAACGATTTTTCCCCGCTCGTTTTCAGTAAAACTCACGTAAATAATACCTATATGCACCCCGCTACCGGTCATTTCCAGCCGCAACGATTCAGCCAGGGCCGTCAGGCTCTTTTTAGAGGCGCAATATGCTGAAAACTGCGGAAAACCCATCAGGGCCGATACGCTGGAAATAAAGAGAATACTTCCCCTGGACGCTTGTATATGCGGAAGGGCCGCCAGGGTAGGATACACCGACCCCAGGTAGTTCGTCTCCATGGTCATCCGGAACACATCGGGATGCAGGTCGGCGGCTTCTCCCATCATTGACAACCCGGCCATGTTTATCAGGATATCGATCTGTCCGTAATGGTCAGCCACATTCCGGATCATCCGCTCACAATCGGATGGAACTGTTACATCGGCGGATATAGCCGTCACATCCATCTGCGCCCGCCGCATTTTCTCTTCCAGGGTCTTCAGCCGGGCGGGTGTACGTGCATTCAGAACCACCCTCGCGCCCGTTTGTCCAAGCTGCCATGCAAGAGTTTTCCCGATACCCCGGCTGGAGCCGGTGATCAGAACTACTTTGTTCCGAAAAAATATGCTTTCGTTTTTACGCATCCGGGTACAGAAATCAAATATACTAATTATCAGAATATTTGCTGTTCCCTGCAATCAGGTGATTTTTCCGAAAAAGGGATAACGGAAAGTAATATTTTTCGGTTTCTGTTTCCCGTTTGTGCTGATTCCTGTGTATTTTTGAATGATACAACTCTTCCTATGAATAAAGAACCCACCCTCTGGGACCAGGAAGAAAAGACTCCCTGGATGGATTTCCGCCAGGCACGCGCCCATGCCCGCTCCCTGCAGCTGAAAAGCAAAGAGGAATGGAATAACTACATCAGGGAGCACGGCAGCGAACTGCCGGGAAACCTTCCCTTCAAGCCCGACGAGGCCTATCGTCACCTGGGATGGAAAGGCTGGAACGACTGGCTTGGGGTAAAAGAAGAAACGGAAAAACCGGCCCCGTCAGATCCCCGGCCTACCAGCGGATTCTCCGGGCCTGACCTGTGGAAAGCCTCGCCGGCCAATCCGTACCTGCCTTTCCCGGAAGCCAGGGAAAAAGCCAGGGAACAGGGGTTCGAGTATAAGGAAGAATGGGAAGCCTATGCCAGGGGCCTGTTCAGGAACCGTCCTCCCCTGCCTGAAGGGGTCCCCCCTGATCCGGAAAAGACATACCGGCATACGGGATGGAAGGGTTGGACCGACTGGCTGGTCCCACCTGAAAAAAGAAAGGATTACTCCCCGTTCCACCATGCCAGGGAATTTGTACGAAGCTGCCGGCTGAAAACTAAAACAGAATGGACGGAGCAGGCATCCGCCATACAGGAATCGGCCAGAACCTACGGTCTTCTGATCCCCCTCAAACCCCACCTGGAATATGAAGGCTCGGGCTGGGAAAGCTGGGAAGACTGGCTGGGAACAAATATTGAATACAGGTCGTTCTACGACACCCGCCGGTTTGTCCATACCCTGGAACTGAAAAGCAGGGAAGAATGGTTCCTGTACTGCCAGGGGCTGCTGGTTTCGCACCCCAGAAAGCCCCGGAACATATATGCATACCCGGATATTGCCTATAAGGAAGAAGGCTGGCGGGGATGGGACGACTGGCTGGGGAATGTGCGTTACGGGTAATCAGTTATCACCGATTGAACCCTGACATAACGAAGCCGGTATAAGGGGGTTATTTCACCATCAGCTTTCCACGGAATGTGCCGCGTGATGTGTGTATTTCCAGGATATACACACCGGAAGGCAGAAAAGAAAGATCGCGCCGGTGTGAGACTGGGTCGATCAGGGTTTCCTCATAAAGCAAAATGCCGGTCACAGGATATATTCTCAGGATGCCTTCCTTATCCAGCCTGACGGGAAGTGAGAAACGGACCGGGCCTTCAGTGGGATTCGGATAAAGGTACAGGCTTCCCATGGAAGGTGAGGACGAACCCACCCCGTTTGACAGATTCCACACCGCCTCCACCCATTCCGGCCGGTCGATAAACGGGTTCCGGTTTCCCTGTATTTCATATACGGAATCGTTACGCGCTATTTCTTTTGCACTCACCGGATCGCTCTGGTGCCATTCCATCAGCATACCGAGAGCCCAGGGAAGGGGTTCTGCGCCCGTAGTCATATCGCTTCCGGGCCAGGTGCCGTCTTCCGTGTAGTACCTCACCGCCATGTAAAAGTGGGTCCGGGCCAGGTCGCCCTTGTAAGCATCCACGGGTTCGAACACGGTTCCTGTGTAGCCTTCGACCGATGAAGCCCCCACCCGGCTGCCGTTCAGGGAAGTCCATGAAGGATTATCTGTCTCACCGTATGGATGATTGCTTCGGCGGCTGTTCACATAGCCGTCGGTAGGATACACATGGAACAGGTCGGTGTACATGGGTTCCACTTCGCCTCCGAACCAGCTTTTGGGGAAGGAATGTTCCCGGTTGTAGCAATCACCTTCCCCGGCGTAGTTCCCGCACTGATCGGTGCCAAACTCATAAACATAGGGAGGGTCCCCGTCAGGGTTGTCTGAATACATATCCCAGATGGTTCCGTCGGAGCGGAGGTCTGTGAGGCAGAAATGATCCCACAGTTCCGCATAGGAGGCCACGGTGTGATCATCGATCAGGTTATGCAGAGCCTGTTTCAGTTCGGTTCCCGTAAGGCCTTCGGCAGGGGCATAATACCCTTCAGGCTGGGAATGAAGGTTCCATGCCACCAGGACAATCATCAGGGCCATATAAACCCTCCGGCCATTCATTTCGAACTTTCTGCAATCAAAATATTATCAATCTGCCAGGTGGTGGTAGCCGACGGGTCGGAACCGGTGTATTTGAAAGCTATATACACGGGGCTCTTGTATACCGACAGGTCGATGTTGCCTGAAGATACAAAATCACTGTACCCTGCCGAAGGACCATCGGCCAGGGTGGGATTCAGGTCGGTCCAGGTATGGTTCCACGGGCTACCCGATCCATCATAGTCGGTCGAGATAAGCACCTCGAGGGTTGCTCCGTTGTGATATCCGGTAGCGGTTTCGAAGGTGAGAACCGGCGCCGCGGCGCTGCTCAGGTTCACCACAGGGGTAATAAGCCAGCTGATCATCTCGCTCAGACCCGAACTGTATGCCGAAGCCTGAGCATAGGTATTGCCGCTGTATTCTCTGGCAATCCAAAGACGGTCCCCTGCTTCCAGGGGATTGGTCCAGCCACCCAGGGTCGTGATTTCATCATAATTTTCAACGGATTCGAAATCCTCATTCAGATACTCCCCGGCCGTTCCCCCGCACCGCTCGCCCGTCATATCCTGATCGGCGGGATCCGCCACAATGAGCTGCGGGGTGTTGTATACGGAAACCACACCCCGGAAAGTGCCGTTCCCTGCCGGGAGGGCATTGCCTGCGAAGGTGGCTTCGCTGCGGGTGTAAACCGCCACTTCGGAGGTGCAATCGGTCAGGGTTTTGCTTCCGCTGAAAGAGCCTCCCTCTTTGAACTGCACACCGGTTATTTCCACGTATTCGGCTACATGTTCCCCTGCCAGAACCTGCGGAATAGTTACCTGCACCGGTTCAGGCATCCCTGCAGACAGGGTGATCAGTTCCGAATGCGTCACCAGATCCACCCCGCCGAACTGCAGCAATCCGTTGTATCCGGTAAGGGTCAGGCCCTCGCAGAGCACCTTCACTTCTGAACCGCTTGCCAGGGTGTTATTCCCTTCAATGGTCAGGGTAATTCCTCCCGTACCATCCTGCAGGTAAGCAACAAAATCCGGGATGTTATTCAGTTCGGGGGTAAGCGTAACGACACCCTGAATGTATACAGCGGTATCCAGTGTAACGTCTTCACCCTGATACAAGGCGCGGAGATCGCCTATGCTGAGGGGTTCCACGCGGGGCATGGGCGGCACAACGGGTTCACGGTCGCAGGCCGGGGCAAGAACAAGAAGGATCCCTGCCATCAGGTTAATCAAACCTGTTAAATATCGACTGTTCATTTCTTTTATTTTCCTGTGGTTATGTTGATGTTGTCGAGCCGGTAGCTGGTGGATTCGGTGGCACTGCCCGTATACTTGAAGGCCACCACCACATTTCCCCCCGCAGCCACCGGCAGGCTGATGTTCCCGGAATTGATAAATACATGATCGGGGCTGGAAGACCCGGCCAGGGTAGCCGATACCGGGACCCAGGTAGCCGAATAGAAATTCATCCCGTCATAATCGGTGGATAACAGCACTTCGAGGGGATGGTTTCCCGGCTCATGCTCCCAGTAAGCCTTGGCGGTGTGGAAGGAAAGAATTTTCTGAGTGGAAATGGTCACTGGACGGGTGATCAGCCAGGTCTCCAGGGATTCCAATCCGGAACCGAATCCGGTAGCCTGGGCATAACTGTTACCCGAATACACCTTGTTCCTCCACATCCTGTTTCCTACAATCATCAGGTTCTGCCAGCCATCGATCAGGATATCCTCATCATCGGCAAAGCTTTCAAAATCTTCGCTCAGGGTTTCCACCGGCGTACCCAGTTCCTGGGCATTCTGAATGCATCGTTCCCCGTCAAGAAGCACTTCCGCAAAATCGCGGATAAGGAGCTGGTAATCGTTATTGAACACCGTCACAATCCCAGTAACGGAACCATTCCCTTCGGGAAGCAGGTTGCCCGCAAAGCTGGCATACCCGCTGGTCCGAACAATGATTGTATTCCCGTCACAGTCCTCAAGGTAACGGTTGGCAGCGGCCGGCGGATCGGACAGGGGTTCTGCCCAGGTTTTTCCCAGTTCATAGGAAGCAAACTGCACCCCGTGAAACTGAACCAGCCGGCCCGGGTACTGATCGTTTTTTACCTGCTGGATACCCACCTGTGCAGGAGGAAAGGGATGGCTGATGGAAACCTTTACCATTCGACGGTCTTTATTAAAACCTGAAACACGGTAATTCCCACTGTTATCCGTATAGGGAACGTCCCCAAGCTGGATAAAATTCCCGTAATCACCCAGGTACAGGTCTTTTACACTCACAATTACCGAATCACCCAGGTAAAACCCACCGGTTGCCAGAAACTTCAGCAATATCCCACCCGAAGCATCCTCCAGGTATCCTTCCTTGTAAAGGTTTCCGTTCACCTTATCGCTTCCGGTCACTACCCCGGTTATGGCCCAGTCTTGGGGGATCTGTACGGGTGAACGCTCATACCAAGGTTTGGCAAGTTCCCCGCTGTAAAGTTCTTTTACCTGGGCAATGGGGACAATGGTTCCGTATTTAATGGGAGTGAACGGGGGTTCCTCATCGAATTTATCCACACAACTTGTCAGGAAACAGGTCGTGGCAAAAAAGACCCCGGTAATATATCCTATGCGTTTCATGATCATCATTTTTTCTTTCATGCGGAATACAGATTAAAACCTCACACTCAGATTGAGGAAATAATTGAATCCATAGTAGTAATAATATTTTGGAGGGAACTGGTCCGGATCTTCCGGATCGAAGCGGTACTGTTCAAAGCCGCCGGTAATGAATTCCGTGTTATTGGTCAGGTTGCTCAAATTGAACGAGAGATTGACATAGAGATTATCCAGGTACCATGTTTTGCCGACAAAAGCATCGAGCAGGTATCCGCCGGGCTGTTTCTCCATTACTTTCCAGTATGGGTAGTATCCGTTTTCATCCTGCACGCGCGATACCGGGTTGAAATCAATGTATATGTGGTCATAGTAGCTTCCGGTGATCCCCGCCCACCAGTTGTTCGATGAACTGTATTCCAGTCCTGCCGCCAGCGCCGTTTGTGGAGTTCCGTTTAAACGGAAATATTTCACCCATACCTCGTCCGAGCGCAGCACTTCGCTGTTGTTGTCCTGTGTAATGGTAATGGAGGGATTGGTCACCCACAGGTACTGGCCCAGGGCAGCCACGGTGCTCAGGGTAAAGGAGGGCGACAGTTTGAACTCCGCTCCGAATTCTATGCCGTAATGTTCGCGGTCGATCCCGGTCATGGAATGGTTCACAAAGGATCGCAGTTCATCATGGTAAAAGCTGGCCACTTCGGTGAGGTCTTCAAACCGGGTGTAATAGGCTGTGAGCCTTCCGGTAATAAAAGGCATCCGGGCATAGTAAGATACATCGGTTGAATAGATTTTTTCAGTTTCCAGGCCGGGTGTCACGCTGTTCCGGGTACGGGGCGAAAGGAATGAAGACCTGAAGGTAGGTGGTTCGCTGCTGAACAGGGCATTCATCCGGAAAATATGCCTTCCGGTAAGCTTATATTCCGCTCCCGTTTTAACCCCGAAAGTAGTAAAATTCAGCACTTCCGATTTCCCGAAGGAATTGTCGGGGAACAAACCTTTGCGCGTATGCCCGTCTCTCCACAGGGAAGTGTTCGTAACATTCCCGCCAAGGTATAGGGTAAGCCGGTTGGTGGTATACCGGGCCAGGCTCCACAGGGAAAACTTATTCTGGTGTGCCGAATAGTTGTGGTTGTAGATATCCCCTTCCCTGACGATCCGGTTGGGATGGTTCAGATCGTTCTGAATGGCATCGGGATCATCGGGAAAATCCCGTTCGGCAAACTGGTCGATATCCACCCAGAATTCCCCCCCCAGCAGGTCGTCCACCACATTGAAATTCTTTCCGTGGTAGATATCTGCGAACAGGCCCCCATTGAGGGTCCATTTATCCGAGATATGCGAAGCCTGAGTATGGAACTGGAACTGTGATATATCGTTCCTGCGGTCTTCCAGAATGTATTTGGAACGGTATCCTGTCACGGTATTCCCCGTTATTCCATCCACATTCTCAACCGTTACCAGGTTATTCCAGTTGGCCTGGTACAGCGACAGCCAGTTGATGTGGGAGACGGAAGGATCGGACCAGGTTTCGGCCACTCTTTCCTGGTCGGCCGGATCGTCGTAAAAACTGGGCAATTTCCTCCAGTAATCGGGCCGCGGGTCTTCGGCATCGTGCCAGTTCAGGGCGGTATAACCTCCTTTCCCGAACCAGTATCCTGCGGTGGTGCTGATACGGGTGTTTTCATCCACTTCCCATTTGTGGTTCAGGGTAATCAGGGGCTTGTTCGACGAACGGGCACGTGAATTCCTTTTTCCACCGTTCTGGTACCCCCAGTAGGGGTTGTAGTAATTGGACCCGACCAGATCATAGGCTTCCTGAGTGGACCCCCCACCAACTCCCCGGTTATATATGGCATCGAGCGCCGTGAAATTCAGGGTATGCCGGTCGCTGATCCTTTTCTCGGCAGCAAAGAACAGGCTGTGGGCATCGTAAAACGTTCCTTCGGCATATCCTTCCTGGCTCCATCGTCTGGAATACGAGCCGGTGAATGCCCAGTTGTTTTCCAGCAGACCGGTAGAATAGGTAACCATCAGGCGGTTGCGGTAGGTCCTGTTCGAAAGGGAATACACGGCTTTGACCCCCTTCCGGTAGGCCGATGCATCGGTAATGATCCGCGACATTCCCCCCACGGGTTCGAAGCTGTTCCCATCCGGATAGGGCCCGGTGGTGATCACGGCATTCCGCATCACATCGTTCAGCCCACCCCAGTTCGACCAGTAGGGGCCTCCCGATTCCACATCGTTGACCAGAAACCCGTTGATCCATACATCGGTATAGCGGGAATCATACCCCCTGATCTGAAACCTTACGGATCCGAATGTATACGCAGCGGTGGATTCGAAAATATCATCGGAAGAGCTCAGCAGGCCCTGGATTGTTTGCGATTCCAAACCGTTTTCCGCATCGGTATCGGTTATACTGAGTGTGGGCAGCGAAGTGCGGAAATCATCCTGCACCATCAGGGGAATGGTTCCCAGCGAGGTGGTTTCGTTTTCAGGCACCCGCACATGCAGCGTATGTTCCCGGTATCCATCCAGACGGAAATGCAGCATGATCTCCCCGGAAGGGACGGTGATCTCAAAATTCCCTTCCGCATCGGTCACCGCGAGCAGATCATTGTTGGAACCGGTTATGTTTACGCCCGGCAATTTGACCGAGGTATCTGTTTCTGTTACCGTTCCCCTGATTTTGCCTTCCTGTGCCATCAAAAAAGCCGGGATAAGCAGAAATAACGGGAAAACTGCAGCTATTTTCTTCATACAGATCAAATTATAAAAGCCTTTAAAGATACTCCTTTTCAGCAGAAAAATAAGAAGTCATTGGGCCATGTCGCTTTTAGATGTAATTTTGTTGTTTCATCCGGAGGGCTGTATATGAAAAAATGTATCCTGTTTGCATGGTTGTTTTCCCTGGCAATGTTATTGCCCGCCCAGAAAGAATTTGAGGCCGGGATCATCGCCTTTTACAACCTGGAAAACCTGTTCGACACCCTCAACACCGAAGGAGTGAACGATGAGGAATTCACCCCTGAAGGGCCCAACGAATGGAACTCACGGAAATATTGGGAAAAGATCAATAAACTGGCCCGGGTCATCTCACAGATCGGTACCGATGAAGGAATTCCGGGCGGACCGGCTGTTCTGGGCGTTTCTGAAATTGAAAACCGGTCGGTGCTGGAAGACCTGGTGGCCCATCCCCTCCTGAAGGATGCCCATTACCAGATTGTCCATTATAATTCTCCTGATCTGAGAGGGGTGGATGTAGGATTGCTTTACCAGCCGGCGTATTTTACCGTAACAAATTCCCTGAGCGCCGAATTGCCCCTGTTTGACGAGGAAGGAGAACGTATCTATACCCGCGACCAGTTGCTGGTTTCCGGTATGTTCCATGGGGAACCGATGCATTTTATTGTCAACCACTGGCCCTCGCGCAGAGGGGGAGAAAAAGCCAGCCAGCCACGGAGGAATGCTGCAGCAGAACTTACCCGATCAATGGTTGACAGTATTCTGGAAGAAAATGCCAATGCCAAAATTGTCATTATGGGCGACCTGAACGACGATCCCGTGAACCAGAGTGTACGAAAAATTCTCCGTGCAGGGAAAAACAAAGACCGGCTCAGGGAAGGCGACCTGTACAACTGCATGTTCCCCCTGTTCCGCATGGGGGTGGGGTCCCTGGCCTACCGCGATGCCTGGAACCTGTTCGACCAGATCATTGTCAGTCAGGGTTTGCTGGGGGAAAATTATTCCACTTTTACTTTCTACTCGGCCAGGGTTTTCAACAGGGATTTCCTCACGCAGGATGACGGACAGTACAGAGGGTATCCTTACCGCACATATGTGGGGAACACCTGGCAGGGCGGATACAGCGACCATTTCCCGGTGTATATTGTGGTGATCAGGGAAAAATGAATGGTTTTGTAATTTTTAACTGTACCTGTGCAGGCAATTTTATTACTTGACAAAGCGTAATTACATCATATTATTTGACAAATGTTTACGCAATGGCATCTACGTAGTTATCTACGTTGGTACCTACGTAGTTGTTTATCGGGGGAGATCACCGCAGCAGGTTCATTCGACAGGAGATTCATAACCTATATCCCCCACAACCATGCATTTCCAGGGTTTCGCGGTCAGGAGCATCAAGGGATATAAAAAACGGATCAAATAAATCCTGATGAGTCCCGTAGGGACGGCAGTATATTTTTTTTATCCTGATAAACCGTTTACCCGGCCCCTCAGGCCGGTTTCGTTCGCCGCCACACGGCGAACGACTTGCTTTTTTCAGGGATGAAAACCAGGCAAAAAAATCCTCCGGCTGCTGATGCTTTTATGGAAAAACTACGGCGGGGA
>JBNGDI010000021.1:3697-58401 GCA_049975425.1 Bacteroidales bacterium | reverse complement strand
CCACTAATGTTCTTTGTTTCATCAATACCCGTTGCACTAAATTCTTGAACCTGCCGTTCTTCCAGTGGCGGCGTGACACCCCTCCTTGCGAAGGAGGGGAGCGGGAAGAAAAATCCGGGCCGGGAAATATTACCATCCTTTCTGATCATGAAGAAAAGAAAGATTTCCCTCTCAACCACCCCGTCCCGCCTTTGGCGGGACACCCCTCCTTGCGAAGGAGGGGATTTATAAAAAAAGCGGCCGGAATTCAGGGCGGCCGCTAAAAAAGATCGGGAATACCGGTAATTTTATGAAACAAATTTTTCCCTGATGCGGCTTATCTCCTGTGTGATGGCAATGACATCCTTTTCCGAGAGGCTCTGGTCCAAGTTATCATAGATATCCTTTACAGGTTGCAGTTCATCCATGATTTCATGAATATATTCTCCGTTCTGGTTTTCTTCCAGAATGGACCAGAGTTTGTTCAGGGTTTCTTTTTGCTGGTGGATGATTTTAACAATTTCCAGATTATGGTATACATTTTCTGAAATATTGGTGGTAATATACAGGGCTTCCACCCAGCTACCGGCAATAACCAGCAATGACAGGTTGCCTTTTCCCGTCCGGTTCAGTTCATCGTATGTGTCATAGAATGCATTGGTAATGATTTCTACCAGTTTTTCCTTGTCGTTGATGTTGTCTTCAACCTTTTCGGCCAGCTCTTCTGTAAGAACCCCCGAAATACCCAGTCCGTCAGACAGCTTTTTACTGGCTTCCATGTAAAACATGGTTTCCTGCTTTTGCTGGTAGGTGCTGTTGTAAGCCAGGTCGGCAGCATATATGCCCAGGTTCAGGGCTTTGCTTTTTTCGGTAAAATATTTATCGGCATTCTTCACTGAGTTGGTCAGGGTCAGGATATAATTGGCCCCTATTTCTTTAAGCATTTCGGTAACCTCAAAGGCAGTGGGCAGAGGATATACAAATTCCCTGACCTTTGATTCAATGGATTCCCTGACATAGGTTTCTTTTCTGCTTTCACGTGCCGAACCCTTTTCTCCCTGGCGCTTGCAGGCGGGGGCAAACAGCATAATCAGCAGCATGGCCGGAACCATGTTTTTCAGTGTTTTTGCGGAACCATTCATAATGCATTCAGTTTAATGTAAATTCAGTTCAAAGATATCAAATTTTATTTTCTGACGGATGAAACCCCGCCATAATTCAAGGAATATTTCCCGGTCAACCGGTTATCTCATACCGGATTCCGGCCACCACCCGTTTAATGTTCTCCACGATACCGGCAGAGATGTCCACATAGGAGCGGGATGATATGATTGACCGGCTGGCGGTATCAATCTTTACATCATCCTTTTCGAAATAGATATCAAACTGGTCGAAATACTTTTTCAGCACATTCAGCAGGTGCAGATACCTGGCCACAGATTCATGATGGGCATGGTTTTGCATCATGGTAATGAGCAGGTTAAGGGAATATTTCTGGGCGGCGATCCGTTCAATGATTTCTTCCTGTGGCCTGTCAGGATCGTATAAAGCATGGGTGGCGATGTACATGGCTTCGACCCATCCCCCGGTCAGCATCAGTACGGCCGCATGTTCCCGGTCATTTCTCTTCAGGAATTGTTCAGTGGCCACGTAGGTGGTGGTGGCTATGGCAACCATTTTATCCGGGTCGTCAATGTTTTGCAGGTAATCATCTGCCGGAGCCCGTATCAGTTCATCCGGGATGCCCAGCTGCCGGCTGAGTTTTCCGATGGTAAGATAATAATGTATGGCTTCCTGGGGCTGGTCGAACAATTTGATATAACTCAGATCCGCCCCGTAGATTCCGATATTCAGGGCAATCTTGTCGGTCAGAACATACTGGCTGGCCTTGTCCACCGGGTGGAGTACCGAAGGATCGAAACCGATCTGGTATTGTTCGAAAAAAGCCGACATTTCCACAGGGGAATAGATGCCATAGAAGATGGTTTTTCTGGTAGAGATCATTTCTTCCAGGCGCGATGTAACGTCTACCATCATATCTACATCCTCGCTGATATCGGCTTCGGGATGTTCTTTATTGTCCTGGCAGGAAGGAAAGATCAGTATGGAAAAGATCAGAAAAGCAGGTAGAATCTTTTTCAGGTCCATGTGGACAAATTTAGCAACACAGGTGAATGCCGTTACCAAAGTAATCATTTTGCAAATTAAAAACAATAATGGCGGCACGGGCCTGTGGGTTCAGGTGATGATCACCATTTTACGGTCATGGGCTATGGTGGTGATCACTTCCTTGATGATGCGGTATTCCTGCTGGATGCGGGTAATTTCTTCCGGGGGGAGTTTCTTTTCCTGTGCCTTCCCGATTTCAGAAAGCTTTTCCTGGGCCGCCATTTTCAGTATTTTTGTCTTGTAGGCAATCAGGGTTTCCGGAACACTTTTTTTCAGGATCAGATCTTCGGTTTTTACATGCACTCCTTTTCTGGAATGTACCTTGCTCAGTACATAAGGATTTGAGAGCAGATCGGCTACGAGCTCACGTACATCCGGATCTTCGTGATTGATAAAGTACCGGTGGTCGGGTTCTTCCCCGCGGCTCAGCAATCGCTGGTAATCCTCAAATATTTTTCGGTACACCAGGTTCTTGAATTCCAGTTCATCATTCTTGATCTCCTGGATAATGTATTCGGCCACGCTGATGTACTCCGATTCAGGCGCCAGTTCGTCAAGGGGAAACAGTTCCCGGTCGCCGTAATGAAGCAGCAGCCGGATGATCTCCTTCTCCTGGGGCTCGCTGTAAACTTCTTTCACAAAAGAAGGCACCGGGGTGGATCTAAGCCTGACCTCCTGGTCGAGGCTGAATTTCCGGAAAGTTTCCTCAGCTTTTTTCCTCCTTCTCTGGTATACTTCCGTATACAGGATTTTCTCATCGATATCCAGCAGAGAGGCACATTCCCTGATGTATACGGCCCGTTTGATGCGGTCGGATATCAATGCAATGGACCGTACCACTTCGGTAATCATCTGGGCCCGTTTCACGGGATCGGAACTGGCTTCTTCCAGCAGGAGGGAGGTTTTGAAGGAAATGAAATCCTGCTCATGAATCCTGATGTATTCCTCCAGTTCGGTCTGACTTACCTTCCGGGCGAATGAATCAGGATCTTCTCCGGGAGGCATGGCAACCACCCGCACATCAAGACCTTCTTCCAGGAGCAGGTCAATGCCCCGGAGCGAGGCTTTGATTCCGGCTTCGTCACCGTCGTATATGACCGTAACATTACCGGTGAACCTTCTGATGAGCCGGATCTGTTCAGGAGTGAGAGCAGTACCCGAGGAAGCCACCACATTTTTGATACCGGCCTGATACAGGGAAAGCACATCCGTATACCCTTCCACCAGGTAGCATTTTTCCCGTGAGATGATCTCCCGTTTGGCCTGAAAGATTCCGTAAACAATCCGGCTTTTGTGATAAATTTCCGATTCGGGGGAGTTCAGGTATTTGGCGGTTTTTTCGCCCGATTTGAGGACCCTTCCCCCGAAGCCGATCACCTGACCGGAAATGCTGTGGATGGGGAAAATGACTCTGCCGCTGAACCGGTCGGCCAGTTCGGATCCCCTTTCCACCGATAGTCCCGATTTCAGGAGAAATTCCTTTTTGTATCCTGCCTGCAGGGCCGATTTCGACAGGATGCCCCTCTCTTCGGGACAGTATCCAAGCTGGTATTCTTTCAGAGTCTCCTCGCGGAACCCCCTTTCCCGAAAGTAGCTCATGCCCACCTCCCGGCCTTCGGGGTGCTGGTTCAGCATGCGGGTAAAATATTTTTGCGCCCAGGAAGTCAGAACCAGCAGGCTTTCCCTTTCCGATTGCTGCCGTTTTTCTTCATCGGTCAGCTCTTTTTCTGTCACCTCAATGCTGTACTTCCGGGCCAGGTACTTCAAAGCTTCCGGGTAGGAAAAATGTTCATGCTCCATCAGGAAATTGACCACACTGCCTCCTTTTCCGCATCCGAAACATTTATATATGCCTTTGGAAGGAGAAACATTGAACGACGGGGTTTTTTCATGATGAAAAGGGCACAGACCGATGTAATTGGCCCCCCTTTTCTTCAGGGTCACGAAATCCTGAATCACATCCACAATATCGGCCGCATCCAGTATCCGGGTTACCGTATCATGATCAATCACAGCCATATTCCTGTTCCCTGTATTACAGTAAATTATATAATCCCACCCCGGGATAAAGGTACAAAAAATTACAGGTCGGAGAACGGATAATTTGGGTATGTGACAGGTAAAATACCGGGATAATTTGTATCTTTTTCCCGTAAGGAAGAAATATGCCATGAGGAAAAAGCTGGTGGTACTGAGCGGTGCCGGGATAAGCGCTGAAAGCGGCCTGAAAACATTTCGCGACATGGGCGGATTATGGGAACAATATGATGTAACACAGGTTGCCACCCCGGAAGCTTGGGAATCAAACCCTTCCCTGGTGTTACGCTTTTATAACGAAAGAAGAAAACAATTGCTGGAAGCCAGGCCCAATGCGGCCCATCGGGGGCTGGCCGAACTGGAGAAAGATTTTGACGTACAGATCATTACACAGAATGTGGACGATCTGCACGAGAGGGCGGGAAGTACCCGGATACTCCATTTGCATGGTGAATTGCGAAAAGCCCGCAGTACCGTCGATCCGGATCTGGTATATGAGGTCGACGGCTGGGAGCTGAAAGAGGGAGATCTGTGTGAAAAGGGGTCGCAACTTCGTCCACATGTGGTGTGGTTCGGCGAACCGGTTCCGGCTATGGAGGAGGCTGTGAAGCTGGCTGCTGTGGCGGATCTGTTTGTGGTGATCGGGACCTCCCTGAATGTTTATCCGGCAGCAGGGCTGGTATTTACTGTGCCTCACTCCATCCCTGTTTTTTTAATAGATCCCGGGGAGGTATTTTTCCCTTCCGGAAGAAAATGGGTTCATATCAGGGACACGGCAACCCGGGGCATAAGAGCCTTACAGCAGGAACTAAGGAAATACGTATGAAAAAAATAATCTGTTTTATCTGGATGGCATGGTGGCTTACCATGTTGTCGATCTGTGCCCAGGTTCCCGAAATGGGTTGGATGGGAGGGATCACCGTGTCACAGGTGGACGGGGATCCCTATACGGGGTATTATAAGGCCGGAGCCGTGACGGGGGGCTATGCCCGCCTGGGCATCGGGCATTATGCGGGAATCCAGGCTGAGCTTCGGTATATCAGCAAAGGAAGTTCCGACGGTAACCAGGTGGAAGGAACCAATACCTATTACCGGCTGAATCTGCATTACCTGGAAATGCCGGTTTTGTTCCAGTATGTTTACAGGAGTGCGGTTTCCCTGGAGCTGGGGCCGGCTATGGGGTGGCTCATGGGATATACGGAAAAAGATGAAAACGGACTGATGCTCGAGGCCGATCCGTTCCGCAATGTCGATTTCAGCGGGGTGGCGGGCGTGATGTACCGTTTTTCCGACCAGCTGGCTGTGGGAGCCCGGTTTTCCTATTCTGTGATCCCTGTGCGTGAGCATGTGGCCGGGGCTACCTGGTACATGAACCGGGGGCATTACAACAACCTGCTGACCTTTTGTTTTTATTACAGGCTCTGGCCGCCTTTCTGAAGGATGTTATGCCACAGCCAGCGTGGCTATGCTGACACGTACACCGGGAATGCCAAGTAATATTTCCGCACAGGCTTCCAGGGTAGCTCCGGTGGTTACCACATCGTCTACCAGCAAAACATGTTTGTTTTCGAGGCGATGCGGTTTCTTTACGGCAAACATGCCCCGTACGTTTTCCCAGCGTTCGATGCGCGAACGGCGTGTCTGGGTGGCGGTTTTTCCTTTTCGTACCAGGTTGCCGAATTCGGCTTCTGCCTGCATAACCTCCGCCATGCCGCGGGCAATGTATTCGCCCTGGTTGTATCCCCTTACCCGCTCCCTGGAAGGATGAAGGGGAACCGGAATAATAAGTTCTGCACTGTTGAAACCCGGAGTATCCCTGATTTCTGAACCCAGCAATTTTCCGAGGTAGAGTCCGATGTCTTTTCTGCCCCGGTATTTCAACTGGTGGACCAGCGACTGGAAAATGCTTCCTTTTTCGAAAAGATACAACGCCGTGGCATGCTCAACGGGCACCCTGCCCCAGAAAAGCCGGCTTACCGGGTTGTCGGTTGAAAGGTGATATTTTGAACGCGGAAGTAGAAACAGGCAGCGGGTACACAGTATTTCCTCCCCGGTTACCAGCGAAGCTCCGCATCCGGCACAAACGGTCGGGAAAAACAGTCGGATCAGATCACCGAACCAGCATGACATATGGAAAGTTACAAAAAATAAGAAAAATTCCGGATTCATCCGGCGGAAAAAACCAGGGGTATCCTTTGGTTTTTATAACTTTGAAACAATGAACAAAAAGCCAAAATACTGCCGGCTTGTTTTCCGGTGTTTACTGGTTCTGGGTTTTATTTCTGCACGTCCGGCAGTATCTCAGGAGGTCAGGATGCTGGAACCCGATTCGTTTTATATTTCCATGCATATGGCAGTTGAACCTTTGCTGGTGGATGTGAGGCCGGCCAGAGATTACAGAAAGGAAAGGATACCCGATGCGGTATCTGCTCCCCGTTCGCAGAAACTGTTCCGCCTGACAGACAGCCTGGATGCGGAACATCCCATATATCTATACTGTGATGACGAATCGCGTTCGGGGCAGGCGGCAGAAATGCTGCTGGAAAAAGGGTTCAGCAATCTGATCGTATTGAAAAATGGTCTCCTGGGATGGAAGTTGACGGGCTTGCCGGTGGATGACAGACGGAGAAGGAGATAGGACAGGGCAATTATCCGGAAGCATGCATGCGGATCAGCTCTCGAAAACCCTCCAGTCCACCGATTTCAGACATATCGCCAACCACCACATCGGCACCGTTCCGGCGAAGCTCTTCCCGGTTGTCTTCACGGGCAATGCCGATCACCAGCCCGAATTTTCCTTTTTTCCCGGCCTGGACGCCCGATACGGCATCTTCCACCACGATGCTTTTTGCCGGATCTGTACCCAGGTTTTCGCAGGCTTTCAAAAAAATATCGGGTTCAGGCTTTCCCTTCAGGTTAAGCCCGGCGGAGACTTCCCCGTCAACACGGGTCTGGAACAGTTTTTCAATGCCGGCCGCCTGAAGTATTTCCCGGCAATTTTTGCTGGAAGAGGCCACGCCCGTGGCAACCCCGTTTTCCAGCAATTCCCTTACCAGCTCAATGGTTGAAGAAAACGTTTCCACTCCCTCTTTTTGAAGAACGGAACGAAACAGTTCGTTCTTCCGGTTTCCCAGTCCGCACACGGTTTCCTTTCCGGGCGGATCTCCCGGGAAGCCCCAGGGAATAACAATATTCCTTGAGCGAAGAAAACTATCCACCCCCTCATAACGGGGTTTGCCGTCCACATAATTCAGGTAATCGGGATCATGCCGGAAGGGGCGATAGGTTTTTCCCAGCCTTTTCCCTCGTTGTTCCAGGTAGGGATTGAACAGTTGTTCCCAGGCCCGGCTGTGTACCCGGGCCGTGCGGGTAATCACACCATCCAGGTCAAAAATGACGGCTTCGGGATCAAATTTTTTGGAGCAAGACGGACTCATGAACGGATGATTATATAAACAAAAATAGCAAATGCCTGGGAATGAACACCCTTCTTTTGCATTTTCTAAAAAGAATATCCAAGGCCCCATTCAATATAATCGGCTTTTCCCCAGTGCGACTTAATTGCCACAGAAGGAATCAGTCCTGAAGGGAAATGATACCGGATGGCCAGCCGGGAATAAAACTGCTGGTAAGATCGGGTTTTCCGGTACCAGTACACCCCCTGGTTTACGACCAGGCCAATGCGGTCGATCAGTAATTCGTGGCCTGCAAAGATCCCGGCCCGCAAAATATCGGAAAAGTCCGGCTCTGTTTCGGAGAAACTTTCCTGCAGGGAGGTGTCGTAGAAGAAATCTGCTCCCGTACCCACTTTGTTGATGGGGCCGATCCGGTAATAATATCCCAGGGTAAGGGTGGAGGCGAACCATGACCTGCCCTCGAACCGGGTTTTTTTCATACCGGCGGCCGGAATGAGGTAAAACTCATGGGAAGGGTGGAAGGGGGGCAGTGGATCCTTTTTGAAGGCGGGAGGTTCGGAATAAAGAGTATACTGCAGGGAAGTGAAATAATCCAGCAGGTAGAAGCCGGTATTGGGCAGGGTAAGTACCCCGTTGGAAAAATGGGTGAAATTGGCCCCGTGAACCCACCGCAACCGGTCGGATAATGTTATTCCCACATAGAAATTGTAATAGAAAAATACGTTTACCCGGCTGCCGATAGCCAGATTCAGGGGGTTGTAGGTAGGATGGTAGGGATTGAACCCTGCCGCCATTCCCAGGGCCATCTGGGTATGGAATGAGAGCCGGCGGCCTCTGATCAGGGGAACATCAAAAAAGGAATACAGGGCAAAAGGGTTGCCCAGCACTTCCGGGTTACCGATGTTGCCATAGTACAGGCCCATTCCGTAACGGGGATATCCGTACAGCGTTTCCCAGGCATGCTTTCCTGTTGTCTGGATCCCCAGCTTCAGCTCACCCGCCACCAGGGGCCCCTCGATGAACTCGTGCATAAAATCGTGGTGGGGAACAATGGATCCGTAATGAAAAACCGGTTCCGCCACCAGGGGAAGCCGGGAAGTCTGGGGCAGGGTCTCCTGGAACGGGACCATGATCAATAAAAGGAATATGCGGAGATCACGCATGTTTTCAACCGGATTAACCAACAATCCCCGAATATAATTTCCTTTTTTCTGAAAATAAATAACATTGTTGCATAAGAAGACCGCAAAAAGTGAGAATTGTGTAAATTTGCCCGAAACAGGTATGGTGATGGGTGAAATAAAAAACCACTACAGCAAGGCCATAATCCTTACTATCAATCCCAGGGATCTGGCTACCAAGATTGCCCTGTACCGGTACGGAAAGATCCTTTTTCTGAAAAGGATCAGGCATGAGCCCGGGGAGCTTGAAAAATTCGCCGGGATATGTGACCAGACCGGTTTCCGTAAAGAAACCATCATGAAGGAGTTGCGCGACAATGAGATCGCCCTGGATGAAATACGGCTGGTTATCGGGAGGGGCGGGTTGTGTAAGCCGGTAAAGTCGGGGATATATGAGGTGAACGACAAGTTGCGGGAAGACCTGAGCTGCGGGGAATATGGTATGGATGTGCTGAATCTGGGGGGACTGGTGGCCTGGGCGGTTTCTCAGGAGCTGAAAAATGCCCGTCCGTTTATTTCCGACCCCGTGGTAATGGATGAATTTGATGAGATATCCAGAATATCGGGGCATCCCTTCATTCAACGACGGTCGGTATTTCATGCCCTGAACCAGAAGTATGTGGCCAGGCGGCATGCCCGATCGGTAGGCCGTACCTATGAAGAAATGAACCTGATCGTGATCAGCCTGGGCCGGGCCATTTCGATCGGAGCACATCATCTGGGGCGGGTGATCGATGCTACCCAGGGGTATGACGGGGGAGGGCCTTTTTCACCTATCTGCAGTGGGACTCTTCCCATGGGCGATGTGATCAGGATGTGTTTCAGCGGGAAGTATACCCGGGAACAGATGCTGGCCATGATACGGGGAGAAGGGGGCCTCAAAGCCTACCTCGGTACCAACAACGGATATGAAGTGGAGATGCGCATTGACGCGGGAGACGATCATGCCCGGTTTATCATGGAAGCTATGGCCTATCAGGTGGCCCAGAGCGCAGGAGCTATGAGTATGGCATTTCCGGAAAAACCCGATGCGGTTCTGATTACAGGGAACCTGGCCAACAGCCGTACCCTGATGAATTACCTGGTGGAAAGGGTATCGAAAATAGCGCCCGTGCATCTGTATCCGGGGGATGATGAACTCGAAGCCATGGCCCATAATGGAATGCTGCTGCTGAAAGGAGAGATTCAGCTGCAGGTATATGAATAAATAAATAAAGGAAGGGGCAGTCTATTGACCGCCCCTGAATCAGAAACAAAGCCTCCCAGGCCTAGGATAATCTGCGGACCGTGCGCTCTGCTTCTTCTTTCACCCTCCCATTGTATTTATCCGATTGAATGATCAGGCGACAGGCATCCATAATTTCATTTCGCCGGTAACTATACCGGTACCATCCCAGCGCTTCCAGCAGCATGACCTGTGTGTCTTCGTCTTCACATTCAAAGAGGAACGAAGTAAGCTGTGGGATACCCTGGTGGAATGTTTTATTGCGAAGCGCCCTTATGGCAAACGCCCGGTCTTTCCCGCTGCTCTCAGAAGAGGTAATGTCTTCCATGTAGCTTTCGTACGACGACCAGGCATTTTCCACCCATCCCCTTACTTCTTCCTTTCTCTGTTTTCCATACCCGGCACCGTCGTCCGGCAGGTTCAGGTTTTCCAGGGCTTTCAGCAGGATCTCTTTCGGGAAAAATCCCAGGGCTTCCCTGAGCTGGTAACTTACTCTTTTGGAGCAGTTGGGATCGGTAACAGCCCGGATAAGGCAGGAAGCCAGCCTCGGGTCACCCGATTTCTGGGCAAAAATGGCTGCCTGGCGGCGTATCAGTTCGTAGGAATCGCTCATGGCGGCCTGCAACAACTGGATGAAGTGGTCATCACGGATTTCGGATGAAATTTTCAGTATCTCCATTCGTTCCGTGCAAAAGGGAGATTGCATAAAGGCGTTTTTCAGCACAGGCGCAAGACCGGGATATCCGTTTTCATAAAGGGTTCTCCATGCCCATGCGTGGATATCGGGATGATCTGACCCGGTGAATTTCAGCAATTTCCTGTTTTTATTTCTGGCCGATAGCAGGTCGTTTGCATGAAAATGCTCATCCACGGAAACAAACCGGAATGTCGGATCGCCAATAATATGGGTTTCCATGTAACAAACATACCGGTTCCAGGCTCCGGCACGTAAGCCGTATCCCAGAAGCCCGATCATTTCGTCGGGGAATTTATCCTGAATAGCATTGACCGTATTTGCCTGGGCTGCGATGGTTTTTCCATTGCCGAACACATACCGGGCTGCCAGGTAATCGGGCTGATGGAAAGACCCGTTGAAGCAGGCATCGAAAACAATAAAGCGTGCGTTGGACCGGTAATTTTCCAGCTCTTCGGCTGATATATCCATGCTGTTCCAGAAAATGGAGTCTTCCACCATCTGCCCGGGATCCAGGCTGTTGTCAAACCAGGCCCGGGGAACCCCGTAAGTATCCATGTAATATTGCATGGTTTCTTCCGGGTCCCTGTCTCGGTCGGCTGCATCCCTGAGTTTGGACCGGAGGTACTGTTTGATATTTTCAATGGACTGGCTCACTCCGCTTACCAGGGGTGTTCCGTTCAGATACTGGGCCGTGGCTCCTCCGTGGTGGTGCAGGATGGCCAGATCCAGGTCTTCCCGGGCCAGCTGGGAAAGAAGGCGGTATTTAATATGGGTGTCAAAGGTATGATCAATGTATTCCAGGCTGTTTTCCTGTTTGTTCAGCCAGGGGAACTGTTGCAGAAGAGCCACTTTTTCGTCCATGCGGGCGGTCCATGATTCAGAATTGTATCCGTGCCCGGCAAAAAACAGCAGTTTATCGGCCCGGTTGGTTTCCCGGTGGGCGGCAACCACCTTTTTGAGGTAGGCCCTTAGTTTGGCCCCGTCGGGATCATGGGGTATACGGATCCTTCCTGAGTAGATTTCAGGTGCCAGTACCTGGGGGGAATCATGGGCCAGGCTGTAATAGAAATAGGATGGAGTGGCTGTGTCCTGTTTCAGAAAATGAAAGCGCAGATCAAAATCTTCATAGAACCGGTCGGAAGCAACAGACGAACGGTTCCAGGGGTATCTTTCCTGGTCCATTTTAAAGGCAGAGGTCAGGTGCTGTGCATCCCTCAGCATGGGGACGGGAATATCTCCGATAAAGACAGCTCCTTCAAAGGCCCTGTTTTCAAGGTATAAATTCCTGAGCGCCTCCCGGATGGAATCGGGATGATGCCAGATGTCCAATACGAGGAGTGGCTGAAGGCCTTCTTCTTCCAGCACGGTTCGGTATTCTTTAATCTCCTGTTTCGCCTGATCGTACTGTTCAGGATCAACCACAATGGCAAAACGTGTATGCTGTCCGGTGAGGGTTCCCGGAAGGCACAGCAACAGGAAATAAAATAGTCTTTTCATGGATTGAAAATTAAAATACAATGCCTGCACTGAGGTGAAAGGACAGGTTGAAATTGGATCGGGCCGGCAGATCAGGGAAATAATAATATGCTCCCCCGGCATCAACAAACCATTCCAGGAAAAGACCGGACAGTCTGCCGGAAAGCTGCAGGGAGGCATGACCCGTAAAATAATCTGCTGCCAGGTTCATAAAATCGGTTTCGGGAACAGCTGCAAAAAATTTTTCTTCCACCTGATATTCTATCGCATCGGAAAGTGAATGGCGCAATCCAAGACCAATCAACGGATCCAGATTCAGTTTGTTGATGCTTAAAAAATGCTGGTATTCGAGAAGGCCGGTGAGGCTGAACACCTCATAATATCCATAGCTTTCCACGGGATAGTGTTTGGATGTATAGTAATTACCGGAGACCCGGGCGGAAAGTTTGTAATTAACAGGCCGGTTTTGTCCCATTCCGAGAAGGGCATAAGACAGGCTTCCGGCATAATCGCTAACAATGTGCTTGTCGTCCACCCACCGGTCGGTTACGATGGAATACCAGCTCACATACCCGTCGTTAATGGTAACGGAATGCTGTTCCACTTCCGTTCCTTTGATTTTTTCATAGTTTACACGGGCACCGATCAGGTGTTTTACTTTTTCTCCGTTAATGAGGAGGTTTCCGGTGTAGTGGATGTTCTGAATACGGGTAATGCCGTCGAGAAGACGGTAGCTGGTTCCTTCCCTGAGTTCTTCTGTGGTACCGGTATATCCCGCATTGCTGAAAAATGACCAGCCGGGTTTATCGAGGTAAACCTGGAGATCGGCCTGATAGCCACTCTTATCGTATCTGGCGCTGTAAGAATATATATTTCTGATGGCTTCAAAATATCCCATTCCCAGAAACTGGAACAGGTTGTGCTTGGCGTTCTCCATGACACTCACGGTCAGTTCGTTGTTTTCCCAGATGGGACCTCCGCTGATTCCCACGGAAAGGGTTCCCCACCGGTAGATCAGGCCGGGTGTGATTTCAAGGGAGGATATCTTGTTCAGGTTTCTGGGATCTTTCATTTTTCCTGAAAGGGAGTTTGCATATCGGGCCCCGAAGCCGCCAACCAGGTTTTTTCCCAGCGGGAAGGCAATGCCGGTCCACATGTGGAAGCCTTCCTGTTTCTGTTTTCCCGGTACCGTATCGCCAATGGTATACAGGTTCCGGTTGTTGAACGACATGGTATTGTTGTACAACAGGTCGTTATACTGCAGGTTATTGTATCCGATGCTTCCGTTGAATACAAACCTGCCAATGCGTTTGATCCCTTCGGTGCCGATGTGATATTTTCCTGTTTTTCCGGGGTCCTGTGCACCATGGTTATTCTCGCGGTTGATATCATAACCGGTGCTGATGCGGCTGATGCTGTTCGGTTGATAGAAGAAATTCCCGGCAGGATTATGCCCCTGCGACCAGGGGTTTACTACAGGAAGATAGGAATAGAAGAGCCGGGTTCTGCTGTTGATCAGAGAATCGGCAGGCTGTGCCGGGGCGTTCAGGGAAGCCGTTGCCAGATATACAGCCAGGCTCAGAAAAAGGTTTTTTTTCATTCCTGTGTGCATTGTGTTGAAAAGGAAGAAAGAAGAGGCAGGGCCCTGAAGGCCCAGCCTCTTCATACTCAGTATCAGTCAACCATTGAAGGATGAACAAAAGGCGTGGGATCCTGATCACCCAGGAAGTCTTCACTGGAGTTGTTGGTGTCCTTGTAAATGACTTTTCCGTCGATGATCTTGTCCACTTTTCTCCGGATGCTCTTGGAAATGTACGTTCCGCTGCAGAATGTGTAGCCGGCATCCAGTTCAATGGGCAGGCGCTTGTAGCGCTTGTCTTCTTCCACCCGGACAATTTCCACAGCGTCGATAACCCAGTCTTTGTGCACCATCAGGTACTCGGTGGTGCTGGTACTTCCAGGCCGGGTCATGAAATTGTCTGGATTGTTTACAAAGCTGTCATAATCCAGTCCGGTGGGAAGACGGAAGATCACAATGGCTCCCCCGAAAACCGGATGCAGCCAGTCATACATCGAGGTGGTAGTGGTGTAAATACAGTTCAGGTTGGGAACGCCCGGCGAATCGGTGTCTTTATCGGACCATTCCACGTAGGTTTCCCAGTCGGCGTTGCCGAGATTGACCGGCGAGTTGGGGTTACCGGCCGGATCGGTCTGGTGGTCTATCCCGTCCTGGGCCAGGACCACGCTGGTACGGGGCTGCAGGGGATAATCCTCGCCCGTTCCGGGCCACATCCAGGTATGGTATGTGATGGGCAGCACATCCAGCAGGTTCCCCTGGTCGTCCACCCAGTCGGAAGGCCGAGAGCTCGTCGGCTGCAATACCCCGATGCACAACCCGTCGAGGTAGATCACCTCGTCGCTGTTGTTGTAAATCTCGTGGAACTGGTCGGCATAATAAGACTTGTCTTCCGGTGTTCTTGAACCGGTGTAATAGATCTCCTTGAACACCAGACCGCCGCCTATGGCTGAAGCCACCAGGTCGACTTCGAATTCGGTGTTCTGGGCATCCACCTGCTGGTTTTCGGTAATGCCGTTGAAAACGAATTCTTCGGTGGTCATGGTAGCCGAGAAAGTGTAGGTTCCGGCTTCCACCTTGAACATAACTGTTCCGGAAGCATCCGTGGTGGCGGTTTCCTCTTTCGAGGACACCGTGTTCAGGCATTTTACGGATACACCGGACATGTCGGTTACCGTGTAGCCTTCAGGGAAGATCACCGAAACTGTCACATCGTACAGTTTGGCTCCTTCGTCTTTTTCGCAGGAGGTGATGAACACAGCTGCGATCAGTGCGATGATAATGACAAATGTTTGTTTCATAATAAATAGAATTTAGAGGGTGAGGTATTAAAATTTAAGTTTCAGCTCGGCGCCGAAATAAATTGACTGGTTTCTGCGTGTGTAGGAATTGATGAGTCCGCCGATTTTTTGCAGGGGCTTGTAATTGGTAATGTTGTTCACATAGAAGGAAAGGCTGGCTCCGTCCGACAGTTCCTTTGTCATCCTGAGGTTGATCTGGTAAATGGGAGGATAGGTTCTTTCCACGAAGTAGTATGGGTTCCCCGTACGGTCTTTCAGGTCGCTGTAAGGTTTTTCCGTGGCTTCTTCCACATTGAATTCATGATAGGTTCCGGTCAGATCATAATACCCCCTGGGAATAATGTATTTGACCTGGGTGCGGTCTTCGTATACATTCTCTACCGGGATTTCAGTATAAACCTGTGGATTGCCGTTTTCATCCTCGTAGATGTACCGTGTTTTTTCGAACCAGATGATCTGGGTGGTAAGGGTAACAATCATCCTCAGCTCCCGGATGTGGGTCACCGTACGGATGTTTGTATTGAACCGCTGATTGATCTTTCCGTTACCGGCCGGATAAATACCCAGAAAAGGGTACGGCCTGTTCTGGTAGGTGGATACAGGTTTTTTCAACTCCTCGGACATATCCTGCTTTTTCACATACAGATAGGCTCCGTCAACGACAAAGGACGTCCTCAGTACGCTCAGTGTTCCGAAATCCAGGGTATATTCCAGGCCCTTTTTTGTGGTGGATTCGGTATTTTCAGGATAAGAATAGGATGTCCAGATAGTATCGTTTGAACGGGGTACCGCAACAGGATCTCCAGTAACAGGATCGATATAGAATACTCCTTCTCCCGGTATATAATAAGGATTAAGGCCCGTTTCCGAAAGAGTTTCGTATTTATCGTAAATAAACAAATTATAATTCCGGTGGAACGAGAAACCGTCGGTCATTTTTTCCCGGAAAGCGGTAACCAGCAGTTCCACTCCGGCTACTGTCAGGTCAAATCCTGCCTCTATTTTCCTGTTGTAGGCAGGTTTCAGATCATAATTCCGTGTATCTTCCACTACATAGGTTGAAAGGAGGAGGAGCGATCCCGGGGGGTCGTAATAATTGAAGCTCATCCGGTCGGTGTAGGCTTTATCGGGATAATAATGCAAAAGGGTGGGCGCCTTGGAGAATACTCCGTACCCGAAACGCAGGCTTAATTTACCAAGGCCTTTTGAATTCCGGTCGATGAGGCTGTATTTCATATTTATCCTCGGGTCGAGCATAGTGGTATTTTCTGCCGAGCGGAAAATACTTTCCGGCTGAACATTGGTAAACCGGATCCCTGCCTGCAGATCCAGTTTGGTGGGTCCCAGCGGCAGACTGAGTTCTTCTTCCAGGAACATCGACAGCTGGCCCAGGGAGGGGATCTCCCTGTAGGAGCGTGGCCGGGCATCGCCTGAGCTGGTAGGATTGGGCGGGAAAGCCATGTCGTATACCCTTCCGTCGCCGTTGTTCCCGTATATTTTGTATTCTATACCGCCTCTCAGGTTGTTCATTCCTTCTCCTATATGGAATGTTTTGGTTCCGGTGATCTTGCTGTTGAAATAGAAGGGGCGCCCGTCGATGGTGACATCGCTGATATACCGGCTGGGCAAATAGGGCGCCTCGAATATACCCGCTACTTTTGAAACGGGTTGTGGCATGGGTCCGTTCAGACTTTCCTGGTCAATTTCTCTTCCGATCTGGTGTTGTATGTTCCCCGAGATATTGTAGTTGAGATTGGTCAGCAGGGCCGTGTTGAGGGCCCATTTACCGGAAAGAACCAGGCTGAGATCTCTGTCATGCGATTCGAATTTTTCATAATCCAGCATGTCGGGGTCTGTTTCCTCGGTATCCCGGCTGTCGGCATATCTTCCAGTCAAACTGAAGGTGAGTGGCTTCCATTGCTTCATGAAGGTGTTGCTGTATGCCACACTCCCGGTCAGTCGGTTGTAGGTTTTGTAGGGGAAGCGGATATCGTCCACTGAGCGGGCAAAATCCATATCCACATTGATGGCCCCGGCGGAACCGGGCAGGTTAAACCCCTTTCCCACGTATGCCTGTTTGATATTGGGATCGATTTTGATCTTGCCTATCCAGGGTGTTTTTCCCTTTTTCAGATTGACTTTGACCACACCGCTGAGCACATCGCCCTGCTCGGCGCTGGCAATTCCCCGAACCACTTCGATGGATTCGATGTTGTCAACGGGTATCTGCCTTACATCGGCTCCGCCGGTGGCAGTGGAGGCAAAATTGGATGACACCGTTCCCAGGCTGGCTTTGGCCGTACCCAGGGTTTGCATGTTTGCGTCGTTCGATACGGGGGCCCCGTCGATCATCAGGAGGGTTCCCAGCCCGGCCATGGGATCACCCTGCGTACTGATATCGCGGATCGAAAGCTGTTTGGGGTCGGAAAGATCGGGGTTGATACTTACCTGTCCGGGCAGGAGTTGCATCACATCCGACAGGTCGGCCGGCTGCACATGTTCCAGGGCCGACTGGCTGATGGAAGAAGTGCTTCCCAACTTTTTCCCTTCTTTGGCAAGAACCACCACCTCTTCCAGGGCGAGGGTGGTGGGTTGCATGCGGATAGTAAACCTCCGAGAATCAAGGGACACGGTGACCGGTTGTTCATAGATCTCGAATCCCAGGCAACTGGCCTGCATGGTATATTTACCGGGCGGGATGTTTTTCAGGAGAAACTTACCCTCCATGTCGGAGGCGGTCCAGAGGTTGAGCTCTTTGATACCGACAGCCACCATTTCCAGCATTTTATCGTCGGCCGCATTGATTACCTGTCCGGCCACATCAACCCTTTGCTGAGAATAGGTTCCCAGAGCCGGCCAGCATATCAGAAGTATGAAGAGAAACCGTTTCACAGCGGGTAAATTTGGTTAGTCATAAAATTTGTTTGGAAACACCTGGGTGCCAATGAATCCGAATACTCCCGTTACCAGTACAATGAGGAGATCGGGGATGTTTTTCAACAGATTGCCTTTCCTTCTAAGAATAAGCCATACGGCCAGGCCTACAAATACGAGATTCACAAGAAGCCATGTAAATCCAGGTGAGCGGGTGAAATAAAAATTCACAAAACCGGTTCTGGCTGTACGGAGCTCCAGCTCAAACGGGAAAATAGAGGCAAACATTTTGCCGTCGGGACGTTCGAAGATTCCGTCCCACGTTTCTTCGTAGGTATCCACCACCTCATACATATCGTCAACGGCCACCACTTTCAGGAAATCTTCTCCTTCCATGGCAAATGTTTTGTTGAACATATCGCAGTTGATCTTCATCTCGTGCTGGAAAGGATCGAATCCTTCCACAGGCAACCGCTGCAGGTGGTATACCCCTTCCATCACGACAAATACCCCACTGTGCCGGGTGAACAGGTAACAGTAGAATTCCTTGCTGCGGAGGTCTACGCATTCGATATGGAGTATATCCATTGCATCGGGGATATCGATTCTGGCAACGTATGGTTCTCCCTTGATCATTTTCACATGGAAGAGATCCCCCCCGCTGTCTTTTACAAAATATCCCTCATCACAGCTTTTCCGTGTGGTTGGAATTCCGGCAATGAGCTGGGCCGGGAAAAGAAAATCCTTTTCTATCAGGGCACGGGTGAATTTTTCGCTTTTTTCCCGGTTCACTTCGTTGGTGGCAGCATCGATAAATTCCATTTTCCGGGTAATCCGGAAATAATCCTCGGGCATGGCGAGGTTTACCCGGCCGCTTTCCGATTCGAACATCGGCCACAGCCTGGGCCTGGGTGAAAGCATATCTTTCGTGGTATAACGGAAATATGACCTGGCCTTGTTAATGGCCGTGGGATCCATTTCCACTCCGTGAATGGAATCGGGCATGGTGCCGTCGGTCATAAGCTGCCTGAAAAACATCAGGGGAAGATGTTGTTCAAACTCATCCAGGGTGTAAATATTTCCTTTAGTGTCCTGACGTATCACTCCGTCGTCACCCGAACGCAGCATGATGAAATCATTCAGGGTGCAACTGTAATAAACATTTGGGGTACGCGGGACCTGTTCAAAAATGGTCCAGTACAGTTCGGGCAGGGCTACGGAAGCAGCCAGTATGCCAATAACCACCAGTATGTATCTGCTAATTTTAACCATCATTACATTTCTCCTTTTCTGAAACGATAACCTGAAAATAAAACCACAATACTTGATAAAACAGTTAATACGGCCAGTTCCGGGAGGGCGGGCAGGTAAGCTGTCAGCCCCGCCCTCTGGTAGAACATGGTAATGAAACCGTAAGCCACCAGGGCATACAGAACCCGGAACAGCCACACCGGCTCAAGCAGTATCAAAGCGGCCATGAAATAAGTGGCCAATCCCCCCATGAACCAGGGAATCAGGGTAATCAGGGTTGACTGCATGATCTCGGGAGGAAAATACACGGCACTGATTATGACGAAAAGGATCAGCCATAGGGCATAGATCACCAACAGGCTTGAGGTACCGAACAGGTGCATACCCATCAATACTTTGTTTTCCTTCACGGGCAGATGGAAAGTAAGCTTGATCCTGCGGTTCACCGTTTCCGGGAAGTACTGGGCTACCGAGATACCCAAACCGGCGAGAAACGGGATAAACTTGAGCACGGAGGCATAGTTATATCCTCTGAACAGGATATTATACCAGTAATTGGTTGCTTCCACAAACAAAATGTCATGCCTGATCCGCAGCAGGATATTGACCAGAACCAGAATCCCAAGCGCCAGGAAAATGGTGGCTGTCCATCGGATTTTGATCCATTCCTTATAAATAATTGCTTTCCACATAATAAAATCAATTTGGATTTTCGTTAATACTTTCCGGTAAGCCCGATAAAGGCGTCTTCCAGTGACAGGGGTTGTTGTTCTATGGAGAGGTAATCTACGGCATGTTCAGACAGGAACTGCTTTAATTCGTCCAGGGTTCCGTAGGTGTAAAACTCTACCAGGTCCTTTGTCCGTTCAATGTTCAGGGCCAGGGAGTTTTGCGGGAAATCTGCCTGCGGATTTTTGAGTTTGATTATGAACTGCTTAAAACGATTCATGAAATCTTCCAACGGTTGCTGAGTCAGGATCCGGTTATAGTCCATAATCAGCACATCGTCGATGAGTCTTTCCATATCCTGGATGATATGTGAGGTAAGGAAAATGGTCTTGTTATTGGCCTTGGCGTAATCTCTCAGATAATCGATGAACAGACGCCTGTATCCGGGATCCAGCCCCATGGAAAAGTCATCGAGAATCAGCAGGTCGGGGTCCTGCGCCAGGATCAGTCCCAGGGCAACCTGTGAACGCTGCCCGCACGACATACTCGATATTTTTTGTCTGGGGGTGACCTTGAGCTTTGACATCAGCTCCCAGTAAGGCTCGCTGTTCCAGTGGGAGTATACACCCGAATAGAATTTTTCTATCTGATGAATATTCATGAAGGAGTATTGAATATGTCCTTCGATAAGAAATCCGATTCTTTCCTTGGTGGCGGGCGTCAGATGCTGGGAATTTTCCCCGTATATGAGACATTCACCTGCCGTAGGATGGAGAAATCCGTTCAGGATGTTGATGGTAGTGGATTTCCCTGAACCGTTTTTCCCCAGCAAACCGAGAATTTTTCCTTCTTCTACGGTAAAATTCAGATTCTCGTATACGAGCTTTTTCCCGTAATAGTGTGTCAGGTTCTTACATTCAATGGCATACATACCTCTTATTTGTTATTATTTCCCCAGGAGGGAATTGTCAGGGTTAGTAATTCATGTTGTTATCTGGATAATCGGCTGTTTCTCCTTTATGGCTGAAACTGAAAGGATTATCCACCACTCCGGTGCGTCCTCCGCTGTATGTTATTCTGAGAGAATCGGAATGCAATGCGGCATCAATCTGTTTTGCTGTGGTAAGGGTGTCGACAAAAACAATGCCGGCCATTTCATTTCCCAGCGAATCGAGCCAGGTTTCAAAAGCCACCACTCCCTCATCGTTGGACAGATGGCTGACGAGATAGGAATACCTGCTTCTCAGCCCCCGGTTTTCCTCCATAGAAATTTGGTATTGTTTCAGCACATCTTTCGTAAAGGAGGAAAATTTGTTGAATTTCATTACCGTCGGGGTATACATGGCGCGGATGTAATCCATTCTGCTGAGGATTTTGGGATTCTCGTCAAAACTCATCAGTTCATAATTCAGTTTTACATTGAATTCCTGTCCACTTGCCGTGTAGGTAAGTGTGCGGCTTTCGATGATTTCAGCCAGCTCTTCGGCTGAAGGTGCTTCTCCGGCAGGAAAATAGAAATGAATGATCACGGGGCAGGCATACTCGGTTTCGAAAGCCACGGCTTTGGATTTCTGCAGCATCAGTTGCTGCAGGTAATACACATCCATGGGATCGAAAAACTTATCCACTGTGGTGGTATATTTTTCCAGCTCGTTTACTTCCTGACCGATTGGCCTGATCACCCTTTTCACAGGGGTAAACAGCAGTTTCTCTATGTCTTCCTCCTTTTCAAAGGTATTCTTGTCGTAAAGGATTCTTACGGATTGATTTCCCACGTAAACCGATACACCATATATCCCTTTTACGGGCCGCATCTGGTTGACAAAAGCGCTGGCACTTCCAAAGCACTTGATATTTTTCAGTCCTTCCCGTGTAAAGATCCCTGCCTGTTCGATCTGTTCATCAGTTCCCCATTTTTCGTCAACAGTAGGCAGTTCCCACCGGGTTCCCAGTATAATTCCCATCACGATAAGGAGTGTCAGCACGGCAGCCGGCAGCCAGCGCATGTTTCTGCGGTTGATCTGCAGGGTGTTTGCTTCCGGGCAGGCTGTGATGCAGTCGCCGCAAAGGTTGCAATCCACATGCTCCACTTTTTCCTCTGCGGCCACATCGATGCCCTGGGGGCATTTTTTTGAACACAAATTGCAATTGATACAGGTTTCCTTATTGCGGGTAATATGTACCAGTCCGGGACCGGCTTTTTTCATGCGCCACACTTCCAGGATGAACCCGCCGGCACAGATAACCGCCAGCGGCCATACCCAGTGCAGGCTGCTCCCCAGCAACAGGATTATGATGTAAATACCGAGTATTCCGGCGAACCACCACCAGAATTTGAAAATGTTCGATGCGGCGCCCAGGGGACAAAAGTATTTGCACCAGAACATCCGCAGAAAGATCGAGCCCAGTACCAGGATCAGAATCGCCCCGACAGCCCAGAGCAATTCCACATCGGTATCAAAACCGGATACAACGGCGTAATAAGGATCAAATTTCTTGCAGAATAACTCACTGCTCTGCAGGGTAAAATAAAAAGTGGCAAAAAGCAAACCGTACTTAAGCAAACGCAGGCCTTTGTCTGGCCAGCCTTTAACAGTAAACCGGACTTTGAACCTGTCGCCCAGTTTTCCAAGCCACTCGCCAACGGTTCCCAGGGGGCAGATATAGCCGCAGAACAGTTTGCTGAAAAAAATGATGCCTGCCACCAGAACAATGCCCATCATGATCTGGGCGCTGGTCATGGTGCAGGCCAGGGAACCACGGGCAAGGTAGCTTCCCAGTGCCTGCAATCCGCCCAGGGGGCAATAGGCTTCGAAATCAGGAGCATAGGTTTTATCCAGCCACAGGCGGATTCCCATGTAAACAAGTAAGAGAAGAATGGCAATCTGAAAGAAATTTTTGTACCAGTTTTTTCGGGGATTGAACACTTTCATCGGAATCCTGTCAGTTTTAAACAAATAGTCAGTTAGCAACCATATTTATCATTATTAGATCCTCGTTTCTCACACAATACAGGTGGTAACGATCCCTGAACTGTTCCAGGGTCTGTTTTTTTGCTGTTTCTTTTGTGAAATGAGGGGCAAAACCGCTGTGGTAACCGATCAGTATGCCCATGGCAACGCATAGCAGAACCAGTGATGCAATACTTGTAATTCGGGTAACCAGGGGAAGATGCACCACTCTGGGTGAATTTTCTTCTTCAATCCTGGCCATCACACGGTCGGCAAATCCGGCTGATGCTTTTATTTTCCGCGGAACCGGAAGATCAAACTCCTTTAAGGAACTGTCCTTTGCCATGTTTTTCTTTTTAGGTTTTACCTGCCGGATGATTCATCCCGGAAGGTGGGTTTCAAAAAGAGACAGGGCTGCAATGAAAAACTTGCGTTCATTCTTCAATTTTTCCTAAATTTTCGAGTCTGATTTTCCGGGGGCACTCTTTGCGGTTACAAATCTCGCACTGTTCTTCCAGCTGCATGATGTCCTTGAAAATTCCTACCAGCCTGGCTTTTTGTTCTTCGTTACAGATGCTCCGGATATGGTCAAAATGCCTGATTGTTGCTTTTTTCAGTGAAGTATTCAGGTTGCCTATCTTCCGTGTCAGTTCGTCCAGCACTTCCTGATCGGGTGTTTCTTTTGCCAGTTCTTCCAGCAGCTCAATGTTTGCTTCGCAAAGAAGGTCAATGATCAGATGATAGGTCCGGTAGGTGGTTTCATCCAGGCGAACCACCTCCTGGTACTGTTCGTCGGTCAGACCCAGTTCTTCCCGCAAAAATTCCAGGGATGTGACCTGAATGTTTTCACTGTCAGACTCATGGTGGGGTCTGAAAAAGATCAGGGTACATAATGCTGTCAGGTTGATAATCAGGAGCAGGTAATTCAACCAGCGGACAGAACGGTTTACTTTGATCTGATCCATATTGTTAGGTTTTATCATTGTTATTCCCAAATTCATAGTAAGTCCGGCACCTGGTTTTCAGTGTTGATCTGGCCCTGAAAATCAGTGATTCCACCGTTGGGAGCGACAGGTTCAACACCTCGGCGATTTCCCTATATGACAAACGTTCAATATGATGTAATATAAAGGCTTTCCTTTGCCTTGCAGGAAGCGTATCGATCATGCGCGAGATCACCTCCAGTTTTTCGTTATTTTCCATTATTTCATGAGGAGAATCTTCCCTGTCGGGTGCCTGCGTTTCCGCTTCATGATAATGACCTTCACAGGGCGGGTCGAATCGGATTCCCTTCTTGAAGATCCTGTGCTTTCTGGAATAATTCAATGATTTATTCAGCGCGATCCGGTACAGCCAGAAAGAAAGGCATTTTTCATTTCGCAGGGTGGCCATGGAACGATAGGCAGTCAGGAAAACATCCTGGGCCACATCTTCGGCATCATGCTGGTTATGGAGTACCTGATAACAGGTGTTTACTACCAGGTCCTGGTATTTAACAATCAAATCCTTCATGGCACGGTGGTTACCGGCCATTACCTCCTTCACAAGTTCCCGGTCATCCATGGCTTTCGGTCGGAGGGCATTTCCCCCGGCAAGAGATTGTGTTGATTAGAGCTGGTTATTCGATAAGCCATCCTTTTTGCAGCAGGTAATTATCGGCTTCTTCCCGGGTTTGAAAAATATCTCCTTCGGTTTCCCACCAGGTATCGCCATAGCTCAGTCCCAGCGCATCGCAGCCTATACTTTCCATCAGGCTGACGTTTTCAATGGCCTTCATCTTTACCTTATCCCTGCCGATCGACATCACTTTGCATTTAACCGATTTTCCAACGGTTCTTCCATCCTGAAAAGTAGTAACCACAATGCCGTAGCATTCAACGCCCTTTTCCACCCAGTCGCCTATTTTGCCGGCCAGTTTGTCATTCAGGGTTTCATCTTTGTTGACCATTTCCTGTGTGACGCCCTGTTGTGTGCCGGATTCACTTCTTTCAGAACAGGATATTACAAGAAGGGAAAGAGCTGTAGCGGTAATCATTACTGATTTTGCATGTTTCATGATTGGTTTATTTAAAAATTAGACATAAAATTACTATCTACTCTCCAGAAAAACAGAATTTTTTCCGGAAAGTATTACAATCCCCGAAACATGCTAACAACAGGCGTCCGGCTCTTTTCCACCTATTGCCATCAGTGCAAAGAAACCGGACGGCCGAGCAAATCTATAGAATAATTTTCAATAAAACGAAATACCAAAAGAAATTCAGAAAGATTCTAAATAACTCATCCTATGTGAGTTATGCTATATAAACATGGGTGAAGAAAAATGAAGACGATCTGTATATTAATAATAAACAAGATTCCCAGAACGGGAAATAAATAAGTATTGGATAATCAATAGGAACCGCCGATCTCCAGCACGCTTTTCTTCACCTTACTTGTATGGAAATTGTATATTCTTTTCAGCCGGCTGATACGTTCCCCCGCCTTTGATAAAGGAACACAAAGTTTTTCACACAGGCTGGAGACCGGAACTTCAAATTGTGCGGCAACCTGCTCCAGGGTCATGTATCCGTATATTTCCATTTCATGAAGGGCAGACTCATGTTCCGGTTCACGATCCGGTGTTTGAATGGTGGCCGGAAATGTTTCTGCTATCTCTGAAGTTTTCTGATCTTCAGATTCAGGCGGCAGATTCGCTGATTCCGATGGTGGTAAAGATTCTCGGAAGCGCTGGTGAAGTCCTTTTCGTGGAAGTTCGGCAATTTCCGGTCTGACCAGGAAAGGAGAAACTCCCAGGAAAATGGATAGGGCCAGAAGCACGCAGGCTATGGCCGTGCGAACTTTTTTTGCGGCGAACATCTGCCTGAAAATACATCCGATCATTTTCCAGTGCAGGATGATATGAAGCAGGATGAGAACCAGAAATGAAATACTGACCCACAGATGAATTTTGCCCCAGTCGTGACGGGTAAGTCCCAGAAAGTACAATTCCACGTCCTGTCCATACAACAAGTTACGTTCTTCTCCCGGAACCAGAATGTACTTGATCAGAAATCCTATGCCGGCCATGGCCATTAGTTGGATCAGCAGGAATGCGTCGATGATCAGATTAACCTTTGCCCGGTTATTGCACCATTTGGCTATTTTCATGTTTGTATCGATGTTATCGTGGTTTAGAGAATAAAGGCGCCGGTGAAAAATCATCCGGCTTTTTTGATCTCGAACATATTGTGGCTCTTATCCCGGATAAAATATGTGGTGCGTTCCTTTTTTTCACGCAGGATGGTTTCGTATCCTTTTCCTGCAGCTCTTTCATACACATTTTCAGGATCCGGATAGGCCAGACATATATGTGAAAACACCCTTTTTTCCTTTTCTCCGGTAATAAAAATTTCCAGCGTTACCTCCTCGTGCTTCATGACATATACATCGATGTCCTTTTCCACATCAAATACCTCCCGGGTTACTTCGCCAGGCAGGATGTATTTTTTCTCCAGCCGGAACATCAGCACTTCTTCAAAAAAGTTTTCAATTTCTTCCGAGTCATTTACTGCCAGGGCTACATGTTCTAACATACCATTTGGGTTTTATGAAATTTCGGGATAATATCAGGCAAAATTAAATGAACTTTTGTTCATTTCGAAGGAATATCTGTAAAATTTCGGAAGCAACCTTTTTTACTGAGTATGGGTCCTGAAACAAACCGTTTTTAATTTTCAACAGGTTCACCTAATTTTGGTACCGTTATGATTTTTATGACCCGGATACAGCGTGTTATTCTTTCGGTAATGGTCGACATGATCATGGTGTTCGTGTCATTCATACTGGTACTCTGGCTGAAACCCGGGACGAGAATGTCTTATTTTCCGGATTACCTGCCTGCTCTCGGGATATTCATTTTGATCTGGATAGGGTTGTCGGCTGTTCTGGGGAAATACCGCCGAATACACAGCAACGAACTCAAAGACCTGTTGGTGCCAGTGTTATTGAGCAGTTTAGCTACTCTGGGGGCGGTGACTATCCTGATGTACCTGTTCCGAACAGCTGGGTATTCCCGTTTCATTGTATTCGGAACCATTGCGGTGGCGACCCTGTTGGACCTGATCCTGGCCAATATGGTGTATTATGTGCAAAGGTCGGTTGTGATCGGCGAACCGGTTGAACGGGAATACCGCGGTATGGGGCGTACAGAAGATGCAGCCCGCCTGTACGTGCTGCCGGAAATGGAAACCGGGCTGGAAGAACCCGAGGTAAAAGAATATATCCGGAATACCATTCTGGAGGAATCCGGAGAGGAGGCTTTTCATTTTCTGAACCGGCATACCCTGCTGAACGACCGGAAAACCCTTATCCTGGCCACCACCAGCCTGTTCAATGTGGAATCAAATAAGCCCGGAACTTACCGCACCATTATTAACCTGCGCCGCATCAATGATATCCGGCGGGTGAACAAATTTTTTGAAGCCATAAACCGTCAGCTTCCGCCAGGTGGGGTATTTATCGGCTGCGCCGAAACCAAGGATATGCGTAAGCAAAGAATTTTCAAAAAATTTATCAAACCCTTCAATTACCTGTTTTATTATTTTATCGATTTCCCGGTGAAACGTGTATTTCCGAAATTCGGGATTACCAAGGGCATTTATTTTTTCCTTACCAAAGGAAATAACCGGGTCATTACACGGGCAGAAACACTGGGAAGGCTTGTTTCATGCGGGTTCAGTATTAGAGAAGAAGCCTTTGTGGGTCCCCTGTTTTATTTTGTTTGCCGGAAAAACGGGCAGCCTGTATACGATATGCATCCTTCCTACGGGCCTTTTGTCAGACTGAGGCGCATCGGCCGGGACGGAAAGATCATCAAAGTACTGAAAATGAGGACCATGCATCCCTATGCCGAATACCTTCAGGAATACATATATGAAAAACATAATCTGGAAAACGGAGGCAAATTCCGCGACGATTTCAGGATATCAACTCAGGGACGTATCATGCGCAAGTTATGGATCGATGAACTGCCCATGCTGTACAACTGGGTCAGGGGAGAATTGAAACTGGTGGGTGTAAGGCCGATCAGCGAGCAGTATTTCACTTTGTACCGTCCTGAAGTGCAGGAAAAAAGAATCAGGTATAAACCCGGACTGATCCCTCCCTTTTATGCCGATCTTCCCGAAACACTGGATGAAATACAGGACAGTGAAATACGTTACCTGGAAGCCTACGACCGGCATCCCCTGATGACCGACTGGAAATATTTCTGGAAGGCTGTTTTTAATATTCTTTTTAACAAAGCGAGAAGCCGGTAACCATACCCATCCGGGCCCGGTTTTTTCTCCCTTGCATTTTCCCGTCCAACCCTCTATCTTTGTGCACTTATTTTTTTGAACTTATTTGAATTATCCCGGATGAAAAAGAAATTCCCGGAACATAAAACACTGGATCTGGCAAAGATCAACCAGGAGGTACTACAAACCTGGGACAGGGAGAAGACGTTTGAACAAAGTCTGGAACTCCGCAGAAACAATGATGCCTTTGTATTTTATGAAGGACCTCCTTCAGCCAATGGGATTCCGGGGATTCACCATGTGATATCGCGTACCATCAAGGATATTTTCTGCCGGTACAAAACCATGCGTGGTTACCTTGTGGAACGAAAGGCCGGCTGGGATACCCACGGTCTGCCGGTGGAGCTGAGCGTGGAGAAAAGCATGGGGATCACCAAGGAAGATATCGGGAAAGAAGGGAAGATTTCCGTTGAAGATTTTAACAGGGCCTGCCGTACCGATGTAATGAAATACACCCGGGAATGGGAGGATCTGACCCGGGAAATGGGGTACTGGATCAATATGGATGATCCTTATATTACCTATGATAACCGGTATATCGAAACATTGTGGTTCCTTCTGAAAAAGCTGTACGAAAAAGGCCTGCTCTATAAGGGATATTCCATACAACCCTATTCCCCCGCTGCCGGTACCGGTCTCAGTACCCACGAGCTGAACCAGCCGGGGTGTTACCGCGACGTGAAAGATACCACCATCGTGGCCCAGTTCCGCGTGATTCGGGATGAAAAATCGGAATTCCTGTTCCGGGACGTGGATACTGATGTCTTTGTGCTTGCGTGGACCACTACCCCGTGGACCCTTCCCTCAAATACCGCCCTTACGGTTGGTGAAGATATTCTTTACCGGAAAGTCCGTACAATTAACCCCTATACGGGTGATCCCATCACTGTAATCCTCGCTTCCGAACTGGTTTCAAAATATTTTTCTGATAAGGACCGGAACAAAGAACCGGATGCATACCAGCCGGGGGATAAACACCTTCCTTTCCGGGAATTGGAGGAGTTTACCGGCCGGGAACTGAAGGGTATCCGGTATGAACAACTGTTGCCCTGGGTAGATCCGGGTGACCGGGCTTTCCGTATCATTACGGGCGATTTTGTTACCACCGATGAAGGAACCGGCGTGGTACATACAGCTCCAACTTTCGGGGCTGACGACTACCGTGCCGGACTGGAAAACAACATACCCCCTCTTACCGTAACCGACAAACAGGGACAGGTTATGCCCCTGGTCGACCGGAAAGGAAGGTTCGTACCTCTGGAAGATATCGACCCCGGTTTCATTGACAGCAAAGTGAACCGGGAGGAATATGCTCCGTTTGCCGGCCGCTATGTTAAGGTGGAGTACGATGAAAAGGCAGCCGCCGGTGACGATGGAGTAGACGTGGATATTGCCGTACACCTGAAAAAACGCGGCCGGGCATTCCGCATAGAGAAACATATACACAATTATCCCCATTGCTGGCGTACCGATAAGCCGGTGCTCTATTACCCGCTTGATTCATGGTTTATCAAAACCACTGCCCTGAAAGATCGCATGATCGAGCTGAACAATACCATTTACTGGAAACCCCCGGCTACAGGGCAGGGCCGGTTCGGAAAATGGCTGGAAAACCTGGTCGACTGGAACCTTTCGCGGTCGCGGTACTGGGGAACCCCTCTTCCGGTGTGGGTTTCTGAAGACAGAAAGGAACAGAAATGCATAGGTTCCGTGGCTGAGCTGAAAGAAGAAATTGAACAGTCGGTGAAAGCGGGTTTTATGAAGTCGAATCCCCTGAAGGATTTCAGAGAGGGGGATCATTCAGCCGAAAATTATGCCCTTTTTGATCTGCACCGGCCTATGGTAGATGAGATCATTCTGGTTTCACCTTCCGGTAAACGCATGTTCCGTGAACCCGACCTGATCGATGTATGGTTCGATTCGGGAGCCATGCCCTATGCTCAGTTCCATTACCCTTTTGCCATAAACGGGGAAGAATTTAAAAAGGTCTTCCCGGCCGATTTCATAGCCGAAGGGGTAGACCAGACCCGGGGATGGTTTTTTACCCTGCATGCTCTTGCTGTTATGCTGTTCGATTCGGTTGCTTTCAGGAATATCGTGTCGAACGGGCTGGTGCTCGACAAGAACGGCAACAAAATGTCGAAACGCCTGGGGAATGCTGTTGATCCGTTCGAGACCATCAGCAGGCACGGATCCGATCCGCTGCGCTGGTACATGATCACCAATGCACAGCCCTGGGATAACCTGAAATTCGATATGGCCGGCCTGGAAGAGGTCAAAAGAAAATTCTTCGGGACCCTCTTCAACACCTATTCATTCTTCGCCCTGTATGCCAATATTGACGGCTTCCGGTTTAAAGAGAAAGAGATCCCCGTGAGCAGGCGGCCCGAAATCGACCGCTGGATCATTTCCCTGCTGAACAGCCTGGTGAAAGAAGTAACAGCCAACTATGATTATTATGAGCCCACGCGCGCCGGCCGGGCTATCCAGGAATTTGTGATCGAGAATTTGAGCAACTGGTATGTGCGTCTCAACAGAAAACGTTTCTGGGGAGGGGAATGGAATGAGGATAAACTGTCTGCCTACCAGACCCTCTGTACCTGCCTGGAAACGGTGACCCTGCTGGCAGCCCCCATTGCTCCTTTTTATTCCGACAGGATATTCCGTGATCTGAACCAGGTAACAGGGCGCTACCGCGTTTCTTCTGTCCATCTGGCCGATTTCCCGAAAGCCGATAAAAAACTGATCAACCGCGAACTGGAAAAACGCATGCAACTGGCCCAGAAGGTATCGTCTATGGTGCTGGGTCTGAGAAGAAAGGTGAATATCAAGGTGAGGCAACCACTGAACAAGATCATGATCCCGGTACCGGATGACCGGTTCATTGAACGTTTCGAGGCTGTAAAGCCGTTGATCCTGAATGAGGTGAATGTGAAAGAAGTGGAGTACCTGACCGGTTCGGCCGGTATCCTGGTTAAAAAAGTCAAGCCAAACTTCAAGGTGCTGGGACCGAGGTTCGGAAAGCAAATGAAAGAAGTGACACAGGCTATTCAGCAAATGACCCAGGAGGAAATACAACAATTTGAACAGGAAGGACGTTTCGAACTGAAGCTGAACCAGGAAAGGGCCGCATTGAAACTTGAGGAGGTGGAAATTCTCTCGGAAGATATCCCCGGATGGCTGGTTGCCAATGAAGGGAACCTAACGGTGGCGCTGGATATCAAGGTGAGTCCCGAACTGCGGAACGAAGGCATGGCCCGCGAATTTGTGAACCGCATCCAGTATATCCGGAAAGAAAGCGGATTCAATGTAACCGACAAGATCCGGGTGGAAATCGGATACCACGAAGCCGTGGCCAGGGCCGTGGAAGAACACCGGGATTATATTGCCGCCCAGACCCTGGCCGAAAGCATTGAAATGCCCGACCACCTTGACGGAAACGGAACACGGGAAGTGGAAATTGATGAGGGAGTGATAGTCAATATACGTGTTGTAAAGCTGGTTTAAAGTATACCCTTCAACAGGTTTTTTTATTATATTTAGCATTCTTTAAAAATTTGGAGCTATGGCGGAAAAGACAAGGTATTCTGATGCGGAGCTTGATGAGTTCAAACAAATCATTCTGCAGAAGCTTGAAAAGGCTAAAAAGGATTATGAACTTCTGAAAAGTGCCATTACACAGAGCGACAGCAATGATACGGAGGATACTTCACCTACCTTTAAGGTGCTTGAAGAAGGAGCCGCCACTCTGTCAAAGGAAGAAGCCGGCAAACTGGCTCAGAGGCAGATGAAGTTCATCCAGCATCTCCAGGCGGCCCTGGTGCGGATTGAAAACAAAACCTACGGAATATGCCGGGAAACCGGGAAGCTGATTCCCAAGGAAAGATTGCGTGCCGTACCCCACGCTACCCTGAGCATCGATGCCAAGGAAAAACAACGGTAATCGGGATTGTTGACGTACCGAAAATGATCGGAACACTGTCCCGATCATTTTTTTTATTTCCTGTTTTTCGTTTCTTTGGGCATTCATTGATTCACTCACTTAAGCATGTCAAGGTACGCCAAATCGCTGGTTCTCATTACCGGTATACTGATTGCCGACCAGATATCCAAATTCCTGGTAAAAACCGGTATGACCCTGGGGGAAGAAATCCGGGTATTCGGAAACTGGTTCATCATCCATTTTATTGAAAATAACGGAATGGCTTTCGGTATGGAAATGGGTGGTGAATCGGGGAAGATCATTCTGAGTTTGTTCCGCCTGGTTGCCATTGCTGCCATTACCTGGTATCTGGTCAAACTGATCAGGGAAAAGGCGCCCAACGGACTGATCATGGCCATTTCCCTGGTTCTGGCCGGTGCTATCGGAAATATGATTGACAGCGCTTTTTACGGATTGATATTCAGTCAGAGCACCCCGTTTGAAACGGCTGTTCTTTTCCCCGAAGGAGGCGGATACAGTAGTTTTCTGCACGGGAAAGTAGTCGATATGTTGTATTTTCCCGTTATCAGGGGTGTATATCCCGAGTGGTTTCCCTTCTGGGGGGGCGATTCCTTTATTTTCTTCCGGCCCGTGTTTAACCTGTCCGATGCCTGTATCACTACAGGGGTTCTGATGATCCTGGTGTTTCAGAAAAGATACTTCAAATAGCACACGGCGGAAAGGTGGAAAGCATTCACATTGTCGGCACATACGGTATTCCCAACCGGTATGGCGGATTTGAAAGATTTGCCGAGGAAATATCAGTCAGGCTGGCCAAACGTGGGTATGCCGTTACGGTATACAATCCTTCCGCTCACCCTTATCGTAATCCTATGCTGGGTGAAGTACGGGTGGTGAGGAAATTTTTTCCACGTTTTCTGGGGCCAGCTGCTCCTCTGTTTTTCGATCTTTTCTGCCTTCGTGAGGCCCTCCGCTCAAATGCTCATGTGATCCTGCAGTGCGGGTACACTTCCTCCGTGTGGCTGCCCCTTCTGCCGCGAAGAAAACAGACGTTGATCATTACACACACGGATGGTATGGAATGGAAACGCGGCAAGTGGGGATGGATGGCCGGGCAATTTATCAGGTGGTGCGAAAAATTGGCTGTGAAGTATTCCGATCGGTTGTTGACCGATCATCCGGAAGTGCAGAAATATTACTCCGGGAAATACAGAATCAAAACCTTCCATGTGGGGTACGGGGTGGATGAAAAAGAATACGGGAAGGGGACAGACGTATCCGGACTGTTTTTTCCGGGGGCAGACCTGAAGGCTGAGGGGTACTGCCTGTCGATAGCCCGGCTTGAGCCGGAAAACCAGGGAGAACTGATCATCCGTGGATTCCTGCAGGCAGATATCCCTGACACACTGGTGATGGTAGGGGATACGGGAACGCGCTATGGAAGAAAACTTACCCGCAGGTACGGACATCATAAGAATATCTGTTTTGCCGGAGCTCTGTATGATACGGAAAAATTGCGGCACCTGAGGCAATATTGCCGGATATACCTGCACGGTCACTCCGTGGGTGGTACGAACCCTTCCCTTCTGGAGGCCATGGCCGACGGGTGCCTGATCCTGGCACACGATAATCCTTTTAACAGGGAAGTGTTAACGCATTTCGGAAAGTATTTCCGCACGTCCGGCGACCTGGCTGCACTCTTAAGGGACCCGGCCGGGCCTGCCGACAGAAAGCCACAGACTGAATACACCCGGAAAAATTACCGCTGGGAGAAAGCAGTGGATGCACTGGAAAATGTGACAGGTACCCGGGCAGGCTGACCGGGCAGGTGCCCCTTCTGCAAACCTGTCCTATTCCTGGGTCAGACGGATGATCAGCTGAATGATCTTTTCGTGTTCCGATTCGGGGATTACCCCGTTATAAATGGCCCTGACTATCCGGTTTTTATCAACAATTACCACACTGTAGGAATCTTCCGGCATTTCCCAGATGTTATGCAGCAATCCCTCGTAATCAAACAGAATGGTGGTATCGTATTTTTTTGCTTTTTTTCCGGCAATCCACCGGATCAGCCGGTCGGGTTTCCAGGTGGACTTGCAGTCGACAATTCCGAAACCCTTGAAATAATCCTTGTTGATCCGTTTGTCCACATCGGTTGCCTTGTCAATAGCATCGTTGAAAGGATCGTTCAAATCCGACTCGTCGGGGTCCACATAATTGATCTGCAGTACTTTTCCTTTCCAGGAATCCATGGTGAACAGGTTATTGTCGGCATCGGGCAGGCTCCATTCAGGAGCTTTTTTGCCTACCTCGAGTTTGCCCTGCCCGGCTGCCTGAAAGCCGGTAAAAAGCAGGATGAATGTGAAGAAAGCCAGTTTTTTCATATACCTGTAAGTTTAAGGTGATCGCATGTATTAACAGGAAGTAAATATAAAGATATTCGCGGAATTACAAACAGGTGGTTGCGGCCGGTCATCTTATTGTTTCACGATTCCGTAGAAAAGAATGTTAAGAATCTCTTCCGTGGCAATGTCTACATCTTCGTTCACATGAGTCCAGAACAGTGGAATTTCCAGTCCTTTCAGTGCCCGGACAATGGCAATGGCCACCAGGTCCGGATCTTCGGGTTTGAACTGGCCGGTTTTTATTCCTTCCAGGAAAATGGAACGGATGGTCAGGATTTCCTGTTTGTCATATCTTTCGCGTATGCGTTCAATAAAATCGAAATGACTCAGCCCTTCATCGAAAATAGCCCGGTAAAAATTGGATAACTGGTGGAAAGTCTTCATTCTCACCAGAATGTAATTCCGCAACTTTTCCAGGGGATCGGGAGAGCCGGCAATAACCTTCGAAAGTTCTTTTTTCAGGGTGCGGGCTTCTTTTACCACAACGGCCTCAAAAATTTCTTCCTTGCTGCTGAAATAATAATAAATGGAACTTTTTCCCTTTCCTGCAGCCCGTGCAATTTCTTCCATGGTGGTCTTCCGGAAACCAAATTTGCTGAATATGGTTCCTGCCGCACGGATAATGTTGTTGCGCACCTGGTCTTTGTCTACCATCCGGCTTAAAACTTTGACTTTACGAATATAATGGTCGAATTCCGAAAAACAAATAGCCGTCAGCATATTTCCCGGATTTTTTTTCGACCTGAATGGATCAAACTTCTGCCAGGCGGAAATCGAGCTGCCGCTTGAGCAGGTTGGTGCGGTAGACTTCTACTTTCAGCGGGTCGCCCAGCTGGTAGCACTTCTTGCTGTGGCGTCCCCGCAGGCAGTACTGATCTTCATCGTATTCATAAAAATCGTCGCCCAGTTCCCTGATGGGGATCAATCCCTCGCATTTGTTTTCCACGATTTCCACATACAGACCCCACTCGGCCACTCCGGAAATAATTCCTTCATATACCCTACCGATCTTGTCCTGCATGAATTCCACCTGTTTGTATTTGACGGAAGCCCATTCGGCATCGTTGGCCCGCTGTTCCATTTCGGAAGAATGCTGGCAGCGGGATTCGTACCTGTCGCGGTTTTTTGAAGGAGCCCCCTGGGCATAGGCTTCCAGCAACCGGTGTACCATCATATCGGGGTAACGCCTGATGGGTGAGGTAAAGTGTGTATAATACGGGAATGACAGCCCGTAATGCCCTATATTTTCGGTGGAATATCTGGCTTTGGCCATGGTTCGGATAGCCAGGGTTTCTATCAGGTCCTGTTCTTTCTTTCCTTTTACCCCTTCAAGAAGCCGGTTGAATGATTCTGACACACCCTGACCCGCGGTATTTAGTTTGTATCCGAAACGTGTAACCAGCATTGAGAGTTTTTCCAGCTTTTCCTGATTGGGTTTGTCATGAATGCGGTATACGAAGGTTTTCGCTTTTTTTCCCTTGCCGGGTTTCCCCACCTTTTCGGCCACTTTTCTGTTGGCCAGTAACATAAACTCTTCGATCAGCTGGTTCGATTCCTTGTTTTCCTTGAAATGTACACGCAGGGGGCGGCCTTTCTCATCCAGGTCGAATTTCACTTCCGTACGTTCGAAATCGATCGATCCTGCGCCAAACCGGGCTTTCCTGAGTTTTTGTGCCAGCCGGTGCAATACCGGAATTTCCCGGCTCATATCTCCCTTCCCGGTCTCAATCACCTTCTGGGCTTCTTCGTAACTGAACCTTCTGTTGGAACGGATCACCGTTTTGCCAAACCACTCGCTCAGCACCCGCGCATCTTCATCCATTTCGAATACGGCGCTGAAACACAGTTTATCTTCATCCGGCCTGAGGGAACAAACACCGTTGGAAAGTTTCTCGGGTAGCATGGGCACCACCCTGTCGACCAGGTAAACCGAGGTGGCCCGGTTACCTGCTTCCTCTTCCAGCAGGGTTTTAGGGCGCACATAATGGGTTACATCGGCAATGTGAACCCCCACTTCCCACCGGCCGTTTTTTGTTTTTTGCAACGAAAGAGCGTCGTCAAAGTCTTTGGCATCAGCCGGGTCAATGGTAAAGGTCGGTACCTTTCTGAAATCCCGCCTTTTTTTGATCTCTTCTTCCGGCAGTTCATCGGGTATGGCTGCCGCTTCCTTTTCCACTACCGGCGGAAAGCGGTAGGGCAGGCCGAACTCGGCCAGGATGGCATGCATTTCCACCTCATTTTCCCCCGGACGGCCGAGTACTTCAACAATCTCGCCGGTGGGGTTTTTCATGTTCCGCGGCCATTCAGTAATGCGGGCAATGGCTTTGTCTCCGTTTTTTGCCCCGTTCAGATGAGCTGTGGGGATAAACAGATCGTAGGGCATAGACCGGTTGTTCGTGACCAGAAAAGCAAAGTTCTTCGATACTTCTACCGTTCCCACGAAAGTGTTTTTTGCCCGCTCCAGCACTTCCACCACCTCGCCTTCCAGCCGGCGCGTTTTCCTGCGCGCATACATATACACCTTCACAGTATCACCCTGCAGGGCATGGTTCAGATTACGCTCGGAAATGTAAATTTTCTCAGTGAGCTCGTCGGTATGGATAAAGGCGGAACCGTTGGCATTCATGTCCACTTTTCCTACCACATGACCTCCCCTCTGCCTGAGTTTGTATTTTCCGGTGTATACCTCCTTGATGAGTCCCGCTTCGGCCAGCCCGGCCATCACGGTGTTTACCAGCTCTTTCTCCTGCTTTTCCCGCAGGTTTAAAAGCTTCGACATCTGCTTGTAATTAAACGTCTTGTTGGGACTATTGCTGAATATTCCCAGTATCTTGTTGGTCAGAGCATTCTTATCAATGCCGCTTTTTTTCTGTTTTTTTCTGGCCATTTGCGCCGGTATAATGGTTTCTGTGTATTTTTATACTGGCAAAGTAAGGGATTTCCTCGTGAAATTTTGATGTAAATCATGAAAAAACAAATCCATGACAATGAAAAAGTTGCGGTTGGAATTGCCCTCAGCGGAGGCAGCGCCCGGGGATTTGCCCACCTGGGAGTACTGAAAGCCATGGAAGAAGCCGGATTCCCTCCCGGCGTGATCTCGGGGGTCAGTGCGGGTGCCATTGTAGGGGCCTTTTACGCCGACGGGTACACCCCGGAAGAGATCCTTGAAATGTTCATTGAAAAAAAGCTTTTCCAGATCCTGCACCTGAACGTAAACCGCACGGGTTTTCTGAAACCTTCGGGTATAGATTCCCTGATAAAAAAATACCTCCGGGCAAAAACTTTCGACCAGCTGAAAATCCCGCTTTATATTACCGCTTCCGATTTGAACCGGGGTGTGGCCGTGTATTTCCACCAGGGTACCCTGCCCGATAAAATTATGGCTTCCTCCGCCATTCCGGTACTTTTCCAGCCCGTGGTGATTGACGGGACTACATACGTGGACGGCGGACTGATCGACAACCTGCCGGTACAGCCCGTGCGCGGCAGGTGCCGGGTACTGGTCGGGGTGAGTGTGAACCCGAATTATGAAGAAAACGATCTGAACGGCTTCTGGAAACTCACCGAGCGAACCATTTATCTGAATCTGGTAACCCGTATTCAGGAACATAAATTGTATTGCGATGTATTCATTGAACCCCCCGCGCTGAAGGATTACGGATTATTCGAAATCAGCAAGGCCCGCGAAATATTTGCCTGCGGCTACGACGAGGCAAAAAAGATATTGAAAGAACATTCTCAATTATTGAAAGGAAAGACCTGATTTGTTGGCCGGAACGGTAAAAGATCCTAAAAAACTGCCTGAACGATCTTCCGGATATTGTCGGAACGTCCCATAGTGAAAAAGTGAATGACGGGAACCCCGTGTTCCTTTAACTCCCTGCATTGCTGAACAGCCCATTCCACTCCCACCTGTCTTACCTGTTCGTTGCTGCGGCATTTTTCCACCGCCTTCACCAGATCCCCGGGCAGGTCTACCCCGAATGCCCTGGGAAGATAGTTCAGGTGTTTTTTCGTAGCCACAGGTTTCAGCCCTGGGATGATGGGAACCTGTATGCCGGCTTCCCGGCATTCGTCCACAAACCTGAAATATTTCCGGTTGTCGAAAAACATCTGTGTGATGATGAATTCGGCTCCGGCATCAATTTTTTCCTTAAGGTACTGCATATCTGACCGGCGGTTGGGAGCTTCCGGGTGCTTTTCCGGGTAACCGGCCACCCCCACGGAAAAGCGGGTAGGAGTGGCGTTTTTCAGTTCCTCGTCAAGATAGATGCCACGGTTCATATTTATGATCTGCCTTACCAGGTCTACAGCATGGGGATGTCCTCCCGGTTCGGGAGTAAATACCCGGGCCGATCTTTCAGGATCACCCCTTAGCGCCAGTATGTTATGGATACCCAGAAAATTCAGGTCGATCAGGGCATTTTCCGTCTCTTCCCGGGTAAATCCTCCGCAGATCATATGCGGTATCACCATGACCCGGTATTTGTATTTTATGGCGGCGGAAATAGCTACCGTGCCGGGTCTTTTCCAGATGGTTTTCCTCTCCATCAGGTGATCGCTCACATTCCGGTACACTACTTCTTCCCGGTGATAGGTCACGTTGATGTACGGCGGGTCGAATTCCATCAGCGGATCGAGGTTTTTGTAAAGCGATTCGATAGTGTCTCCCTTGAGGGGTGGAAGCAGTTCAAAGGAAACCCTTGTTCTCCCCGGGAATTTTAAAATATCAACCAGTAGTTCTCCCATAATGATTTGATGTATAATTCAATACTGATGCCAGCCACTTTTCGGTCTCTGTAATGCTCTGTTCTTTACGCCGGGCATAATCCGTTACCTGGTCTTTTCCTATTCGACCCACTTCAAGGTAAACCGACTGGGGGTGGGAAAAAACCAGGGCGCATACCGAAGCGGCAGGAATCATCGAGAAATTTTCAGTCAATCGGATCCCGGTATGCCGGGTAATTTCAAGTATATCGAATATCTTTCTTTTTTCTGTGTGGTCAGGACAGGCCGGATAGCCATAGGCAGGCCTTACTCCCTGGTAGCGTGATGCAAAAAGGTCTTCCGGGCTCAGATCTTCATCCGGGGCATAGCCCCAGAATTCTTTCCGTATCCGCTCATGCATCCGTTCGGCGAAAGCTTCTGCCAGCCGGTCGGCCAGGGCTTTCATCATGATAAGGTGGTAATCGTCATGGTCCTTCCGGAAGGTGTCGGCAAGGCTTTCCAGCCCTATGCCGGCGGTTACGGCCATGATCCCGATATAATCGGTTTTGCCCGTTCTTTCGGGAGCAATGAAATCGGCCAGCGACTGGTGATAACCTGTGAGGGTTTTTTCTGTCTGTTGCCTCAGCATATTCAGGGTTACCAGCTCACGATGCGTGTCATCCGGGTCAAAAACCACAATATCGTCACCACGGCTCAGGGCCGGGAAAAGGCCTGTAACGGCGTTTGCCTGCAGAGCCCTTTCGGAAAGGATCCGGTCAAGCAGGGCCTGGGCGTCTTCGTACAGTTTTCCGGCTTCCTTCCCTTTCTCAGGATGATCGAGCAACTGGGGAAACCGGCCCTTCAGTTCCCATACATGGTAGAAAAAGGTCCAGTCAATATATTTTCTGAGTTCTTTCAGGGAGTAGTCCCGGAATATCATTATGCCTGTGTTTACGGGAACAGGGGGTTCATACTGCTCCCAGTTAACGGGGGTGGGATTCTTCCGGGCTTCCTCCAGGGAAATGTATTTTCGCGGCAAACCGGCATGCATCTGTCGCAATGATTCATATTTTTCGCCGGTTTCACTCAAAAAGGCCTCTTTCTTTTCTTTCGACAGCAATTGTCTTGCTATCTGCACCGCCCGGGAAGCATCTTTTACATGGATCACTCCCGGCGGGTATTCCGGGTCGATCTTTACGGCCGTATGCATCACCGAAGTGGTGGCTCCGCCCACCAGAAGGGGTGTCTGAAAGCCTTTGCGCTTCATTTCTTTTGCCACGTGCACCATTTCCTCCAGCGAAGGAGTGATCAGCCCGGACAGACCAATCAGGTCGACCTGCTCCCTTCGGGCGGTCTCCAGGATCCTATCCGCCGGGACCATCACTCCCAGGTCTATCACCTGATAATGATTGCATCCCAGTACTATGCCCACGATGTTTTTTCCTATGTCGTGCACGTCCCCCTTCACGGTGGCCAGCAGGATCTTTCCGGCAGAGGAGATAGCTCCGGTACCGGCCTGGTCCTTTTCCACCCAGGGCTGAAGGAAGGCCACGGCCTTTTTCATCACACGGGCACTTTTGATCACCTGGGGCAGGAACATTTTCCCGCTTCCGAACAGATCGCCCACCGCATCCATCCCTTTCATCAGAGGGCCCTCGATAATATCCAGCGCCCGGGGATAATGTTTCAGGGCCTCCTGCATATCCGATTCTATGTGGTCGGCTATTCCTTTCACCAGGGAATGGGCGATGCGGTCTTCCAGCGGCAGCGACCTCCATTCTTCAGTTTCTTTTTCCGTTTTTTCCTCTTCCTGCATATGGGAAGCAAAAGTGATCAGCCTTTCGGTGGCATCAGGACGCCGGTTAAGGATCAGGTCTTCCACATGGGTCAGCAGATCGGGTGGGATCTCATCATATACCGGCAAAGCGCCTGCATTGACAATGCCCATATCCAGTCCGGCCTTAATGGCATGATACAGAAAAGCGGCATGCATGGCTTCCCTAACCCGGTTGTTCCCGCGGAAAGAAAAAGACAGGTTACTGATGCCACCGCTCACGCGGGCATACGGCAGGTTTTTCTTGATCCATCTCACAGCCCGGATGAAATCTACCACATATGTGTTGTGTTCATCCATTCCTGTTCCAATGGTCAGAATGTTGGGGTCGAACACCAGATCGTGGGGCGGGAAACCCGCCTTTTCGGTAAGAAGCCGGTAGGAACGTTCACACACACGGATTTTATTTTCAAAATCAACTGCCTGCCCGTTTTCATCAAACGCCATCACCACGGCTGCCGCTCCTAAATCGCGTAGGGTGGTTGCCTGTTCCAGAAACACCTTTTCCCCTTCCTTCAGGCTGATGGAATTAACCAGGCTTTTGCCCTGCAAACATTTCAGGGCTGAAACGATGACCGGCCAACGGGAGGAATCAATCATGACCGGCACCCGGGCAATATCGGGGTCGGCCGATAGCAGATTCAGGAACCGTACCATGGTTTTTTCGGCGTCGAGCAGGGCGTCGTCCATATTCACATCGATCATCTGGGCCCCGTTCTCCACTTGCTGGCGTGCCACAGAAAGGGCTTCCTCGTATTTTTCTTCACGTATCAGCCGTGCAAACCTGCGGGAGCCGGCCACATTGGTCCGTTCGCCGATATTGATAAAATTACTTCCGGGATAAATGGTCAGGGGTTCCAGTCCGCTCAGGCGGAGAATGTGTTCCGGCGGAGCCGGTCTTCGTACCGGGAATTCCCCCACTACCGAGGCAAACAGGCGGATGTGGTCAGGGGTGGTGCCGCAGCATCCTCCGATGATGTTCACATACCCTCCTTCAAGAAAACCCCTTATGTAAGCGGCCATTTCTTCCGGCCCCTGGTGGTATTCCCCTAACTGGTCGGGCATGCCGGCATTGGGATAAACGGTCACGGGCCGGGAAGCAATGCGGGAAAGGCTCTCGACAAAGGGAGCCAGTTCTTTTGCACCGAGGGAGCAATTCAGCCCGATGCTGAAAAGGGGAAAATGCGACAGGGAAATGACAAATGCCTCCAGTGTCTGGCCCGAAAGGGTTCTGCCGCTGGTATCGCTCAGAGTGCCCGAGACGATAACCGGCAGTTCTTTTCCTTTTGCTCTGAACTGTTCCCGAATGGCCGCCAGGGCCGCCTTGGCATTCAGGGTATCGAATACGGTTTCCACAATCAGCAGATCAACCCCTCCGTCCATCAGCCCGCCTACCTGTTCGGCGTATATTTGACGCAGGTCGTCAAACCCCACTGCACGATAGCCGGGATCTTCAATGCGGGGTGAGATGGAGGCGGTTTTGCTGGTGGGGCCGACAGCCCCTGCCACGAAACGGGGTTTACCGGGATCCTTTTCCGTCCATTCCCGGGCTGCTTCTGCGGCAATGGAGGCCGATGCCCTGTTCATGCCATACACCTTTTCTTCCATGCCGTAATCGGCCATGCTGATCCGGTTGGCATTGAAGGTGTTGGTTTCGATGATATCGGCTCCGGCTTCCAGATACTGGTGGTGTATCTCGCAGATTACCCCAGGCCGGGTAAGGGAAAGCACATCATTGCATCCTTTCAGTGAACGGGGATGATTTCTGAACAGATCCCCCCTGAAATCTTCCTCTTTCAGCCGGTAATTCTGGATCATGGTTCCCATGGCCCCGTCCAGCACCAGGATGCGTTTGCCGGCTTCTTCCCGTATATTGTTCCTTTTCATCGTGCAAAAGTTAGGCAAAGATTCCGAAACGGAGTTTTCCGGCCACTCCCAGCTTTTCTCCCCTGATGGCAATGACCGATAGTATTTCCGGGACCTTCCCCGCCATCTGTGCGGTTCTTGCCACATCTTTTTCCCGGAGGATGCGGTTGCACCAGGCGGTGGCCAGGGCATCGGCCAGGGAACAGTTGCGGCAGGCGATCATCACCGCATCGGCCCTGCCGTAACTGAAAGAGTGCCCGAAAGTACCCGAGGAGGTGCAGATGCCCAGGGGGGCATATTCAGGGTCTGCTTCCAGGCCTGCTTTACCTGATAAGGGAGAATTGCCCGCCTCTACAGATACGGTCAGGGGCGATTCGATTTGCAGCCAGATATCTCCTCCGTTTTCCACGATCAGTTCCCGTACGGAAAATTCCTTTTTCAGCCTTTCTCCTACCATTGCCGAGAAAGTACCGGCTACAGCCGCCATGGGCCCGACTCCTGCTTTTGCCGAAGCGGAACACATGTGCCGAACCACCTCGGGGGCTCCGGGACCGGCCGGCAAAGAGTTGTGGGCATGAAAAAACCCCGGGTGAGACAGGGCATATCCCACCAGGTCTTTCCGGATGTCTTTCAGGACCTGTTCAACAAATCCTTCCATCCGGGAATTGCGGGAAGCATGGTCCACCCCAATCCACAGATCGGTTTCTTCCAGCACACTCCTGAAATAACTGAACCTCAAATGATCGGCTTTCCGTCGGTATGTTCGTTCCTGATATTCCATCATCATACGGCAAATTCCAGTGTAAACAGCCTCAGCGGGCAGGCGTTGGTACACAGCCCGCAGGCTATGCATTTTTCAGGGGTGAATACCAGCTCGCGGGTTATGCGGTCCATTTCCAGGGCTCCGGAAAAGCATACGGCGGTACAACTTCCGCAATGAATGCACGGGTCCTTATGGAAATGGATCTTTTCGGCCACCGGCTCCCAGCTGATCATCCTGCTTTCCAGATATTCCAGCCCTTTGTCAAGATTTTCTTTTGTACTGCTGATTTCGAGCAGCAACTTTCCTTCCTGGCCGGCATTGATCTCGGCCCTCAGAATATTGATATCAAGACCGAAATCCCTGATCAGCCGGCAGGTTACCGGCTCATTGGTCGACTCCGGGGGAAAGGTCAGTACAAATTTCTTTTTCATGGTGTGAGTCTTTTGTAAGATAAATAACAGGGATAGATCAGGTCAGCGTTTCCACAGGCTGCGTCAGGGAAAATTTTCCCTGCCTGATCTTTTCGGCCAGTACGCCGGCAATGCGACGGGCCACCGGCAGGCTCGACATGGGAGCTGTTCTTACCTTTTTCCCTTTCAGGCGCAGAGATCCCGACTGTAACTGCCGGTAATTTGCCTTTCCCAGTTCTTCACGGAAAGGCGAGGCATAGTCGCTGATAATGGTCTCTATCTGCTCATTCCTGATGGAAACGCGGGCAGCCATATCTTCATCCAGTACCGGCACAGGAATTCCGATCCCAATAAACAGGCTCACCCCGTATTTTTCGAAATAAGCTGCCCGGATATAAGCTGTGTCCATTTCCTTTGCATCACCCGTTACCGCCAGGGTGGCGGCGTTTTTCAGGGGAATGCCGTGACTGTTCCTTTCCACGTCCGTACGGAACTGGGTTCCCCGGCCCGTAACATAGCCCTGGCCCCCGCCCAGAAAGATCCGGGTTCCCACCCCGATGGTCCTGAGCCAGGGGTCGTTCAGCAGGGGGCTGAGTTCTCCCGAGGTGGAATAGGTCAGGTTTCCCATCCTGGGCAGAAGCATTCCCATATACGTGTAGAGTGTCCTGTCGGAAGTGTTTACGGCCGCCGCATAATTCTGGTAGGCATTCCTGGGATTGAACAGAATCATTTCGTTGACCGAATGTTTGCTGATCCTTCCGGTAAAAGATTTCCGGGGGTAACAATCGGTGCCTTTTGCCCGGGAATCGATCTCCACTTCTTTACCGGCTATCAGTTCTTCAATAACATGTGCTCCGCCATAGCCGGGCCGGTTTTCCGATTCGGAAGTGGCGCCGATATAAGCATCGACGGCGGCAATACCGGCATACACCGGTACATCGTTTAAAAGGATCTGTTCCATCCGCATAGGCGGCCGGGTATGTCCCACATTGATAAACATTCCCGAGGAACACATGGGTCCGAACGTGGCGGTGGTCACCACGTCTACTTTCCGGAATATTTCAGCCGGTGACAGGGTTCTCGACAGTTCCGATACCTGGGAAGCGGTCAGGACCACTGCCTTGCCGCTTTGGATCTTCTGGTTGATTTCTTCGTATGTTCTTTTTTTCTGCATGATGCCTGAATAATGACTTAATGGTATAACAAATCTATCACGCTGCGCTCCTTTCAGGAACGGCTGATCCTGAAATATTCCCTTCCGGATAATGCGGGAAGGGATCAGCGCATGCACATAGGCATCAGCGGCATGATAAAATTTCGGAAGCGTAAATGGATACGCGGAGAGAAGTAAATGGCGGTTTGCTGGTGTTGTTCAGGCTTCATTTCCTTGACATTTAATTTATTATCTCCCGGCCTTTCCGGGATTAGGTATTAGCACCTTTTCTGCCAGGGGCAGATGGTTGCTAGAGGTTCACAGAGCCTAATCTCTCCCCTCTTCTGAATAAATCAAATGCCCGAAACCGAACATTTGAATATCAAATGCCAAAACTAAGCCATTCCTTTCATTTCTCCAAATAAAATTGACATGTATAACGGATGTGCCGTAAGTTTCAGAACCCGGAGCCGTTTCCTTTCCTGTCCGTTGCGGAATTATTATTACTTTTACAGGAATAAAATCAAGGCTGGCTATGGCAAATTCCCTGATGATATTTAATACCCTGACGCGGAAAAAAGAAGTTTTCGAACCGCTTCATCCCGGGCATGTGGGATTGTATGTTTGCGGGCCCACTGTATACGGTGATGCACACCTGGGTCATGCCCGTCCCGCCATCAGCTTTGATGTACTGTACCGGTATCTTACCCACCTTGGATATAAAGTAAGGTATGTGCGGAACATAACCGATGTGGGTCACCTGGAGCAGGATGCCGACGAAGGGGAAGACAAGGTGGCACGGAAAGCCCGGCTGGAAAAAATGGAACCCATGGAAGTGGTGCAATATTATATGAACCGCTACCACGAGAATATGCGTCAGCTGAATGTGCTGCCCCCAAGCATTGAGCCCATGGCTTCGGGCCATATCATTGAACAGCAGCAAATGGTGCAGCGGATCCTGGAGAGAGGGTACGCTTACGAAAAAAACGGCTCTGTTTACTTCGACCTGAAAAAATACAGCGAATCATATCCTTACGGGAAACTTTCGGGGAGGGTGATGGACGACCTGATGACCTACACGCGCGAGCTGGAGGGACAGGAAGAAAAAAAGCATCCTTTTGATTTTGCCCTCTGGAAAAAGGCAGGTCCCACACACCTGATGAAATGGCCTTCCCCCTGGGGGGAAGGCTTCCCGGGATGGCACCTGGAATGTTCGGTAATGAGCACCAGATACCTGGGAGAAACGTTTGATATTCACGGAGGGGGAATGGACCTGGTTTTTCCACACCATGAATGTGAAATTGCCCAGTCTACCGCCGCCCTGGGGAAATCCTCCGTACGTTACTGGATGCACAACAATATGGTAACACTGAACGGGCAGAAAATGGGCAAGTCTCTGGGGAATGCCGTTTCCCTGGAAGAATTTTTCTCCGGCAATCATTCCCTGATCGAAAAAGCCTATAGCCCCATGACCATCCGGTTCTTTATTCTTCAGGCACACTACCGGAGTACGGTCGATTTTTCCAATCCGGCCCTTCAGGCGGCGGAAAAAGGACTGGAACGCCTGTTCAACGGCTTGCGTACACTTGAGAAACTGAAACCCTCAGCCAAGACTACCGGCTGGAGCAATACAGAATTCCGTGAAGGCTGCTATGCCGCCATGAATGATGACATGCAAACACCCCTGGTAATATCACAATTGTTTGAAGCAGTGCATTATGCTCATTCAGTGCAGGCGGGAACCGAAAGCATAACCGCCTCCGACCAGGAGGAGTTGATACGTCTGTTCAAAACCTTTGCCATTGAGATACTGGGCCTGCGTCCGGAAGAAAGCGGCTTCAGCAGCCGTTTGCCCGCGGCTCTGATGGACCTGATCATTCGTCTGAGATCGGAAGCCAGGAAAAGAAAAGATTTCACCACGGCCGACGAAATACGAAATGAGCTGGAGAAGCTTGGCATTATACTGAAAGACAGCAAGGAAGGTACCGAATGGGAAATGAAGAAATAGAAACCGGTTTGCCGGAAGTGATAGGAAACTGGAAATCCAATGAGGTACAGGTCGGATCGCTGACCATCGGGGGTACTTCCCCGCTCCGGATCCAGTCAATGACCAGCACAGCTACCCGGCAGACCGAAGAAACCCTGCAGCAGATCCGCCGCCTGGCAGAAGCCGGCTGTGAACTGGTGCGATGCACCACACAGGGGAAAAGGGAGCTTAAGGCTTTGGCTTCCATACGAAAGAAACTCCGGAAGGAAGGGGTGACTGTGCCCCTGGCTGCCGACGTTCATTACCTGCCGGCCCTGGCCCTGGAAGCCGCGGGCATGGTGGATAAAGTGCGGATCAATCCGGGAAACTACGGGATCGGGCCGCGACAACAGTCCCTTGTTCCCGATGAGGCCAGAAAGCTGCAAAAAGAATATTTCACGCGGCTGATCCATCGGTGCAGGGAAACAGGAACCGCCATCCGAGTGGGGGTCAATCACGGTTCATTATCGGAACATATCCTGCAGGAATACGGGGATACCCCCGAAGGAATGGTGGAGTCGGCCATGGAGTTTTTACGGGTATGCCGGAACATGCAGTTCCCTGATGTGATTGTGTCCATGAAATCGAGCAACACCCGTGTTATGGTACAGGCTACCCGCTTGCTGGTGTGGAGAATGTGGAGGGAGGATATGCATTATCCCCTGCATCTGGGTGTGACCGAAGCAGGTGAGGGAGAAGATGGCCGTATCAAATCGGCTGTAGGGATCGCAGGGTTGCTGATCGACGGCATAGGCGATACCATCCGGGTTTCCCTTACGGAAGATCCGGTGAAGGAAATTCCTGTGGCAAAAAAGATCGCCCGGTATTCATTGCGCATGCCGGCCCAGGGCAGCCGGAAACGGCCCGTTTCCTTTCTGAAATGGGGGAGAAGAAAAACCTTTCCTGTGCTGAATGCAGGCGGAGATCACCCTCCCGTGCTGATTACCGCACTGAATGAAGAAAACATTCCGGCAGGTGGGCAGGATACGGGCCCCTCTGCCGATTTCTGTTTTGTCCCTTCGGAAAAACATCTCGCTCTGATCCCCCCGGGAAAGGCGGGGATCGTTCCATATAAATGCTGGCAAACCTTGGCGAAGAAGCCTTCCCGGGTTTACCCCCTGCTTGATAACCGCCATTGTGCCGACATGGCTTCTTGGAAGGGAAAACCTTTCTTTGCAGAGGTCACCGCAACGGCAGATATCCCCCGCCTGGCGGATATCCTGAATAAAGACCTGCCGGCGATCATGGTGATACAGCTTCCCGATCAGCATGCGGTGGAATTTCTGGAAGAATGTTTTTATCTGATCTGCAGGCATGGACTGGGGAATCCGGTCATACTGAGAAAGAAATACAGTGAAACCGACCCGGAAGACCTGCTTATCCGTGCTTCCTGCGAAACAGGACCGTTCTGCCTCGACGGACTGGTTGACGGGTTGTGGCTTGAAGGAGAAAAATTCTTCGGCCCGGACGAAGCCGCTTCACTGGGAGCGGGCATTCTGCAGGCAACCAGGCTGAGGATGTACCGCAATGAATACATTTCCTGTCCATCCTGCGGACGAACCCAGTTCAATATTCAGAAAGTAACAGCCCGGGTCAGGGAAAAAACACGCCACCTGAAAGGGCTCCGTATTGCCGTGATGGGCTGCATGGTGAACGGGCCCGGGGAAATGGCCGATGCCGATTACGGATACGTGGGGGCCGGGCCAGGGAAAGTCCACCTGTACAGAAAAAAGCAACCTGTATTGAAAAATATTCCCGAAGAAAAAGCCCTGGAAGCGCTGGAAGAATTGATGAGGAAAGAAGGCCACTGGGTGGACCCTGCATGAAAAAATGTACCTGTATTCACTGAAAGATCATATCTTTGAAATATTTGGAGCGGAAAGATAAACCGGATTACGCGTCAGAAACATTCTGCAACATAGAAAGCGATGAAAAAAATTCTGTTTCCCCTGCTGCCTGCCATGGCCCTGTGTATCATGACACTTTCCTTCTGCAAAAAGAACGATCCGTTCCATGACAGCTTCGAACCCAATGACAGCCGCCATGATGCAGTTAACCTGGCCCTGGGCAATCCTGTCGAAGCAGGTATCAGTGAGGACGATCACGACTGGTACCGGGTGACAGTCGATAACAACGATATTATTGATATTACGGAAATTGCCCTGACCGGTGTTTCAGCCAACCTGGATGCCGCCTGTAACCTCTATGATGCCAACGGAAATCATTTTTACGGGGCACATGCCGACCAGGGGATGGATTTTGCTATTAACCTGGCATCCAGAGGGGGTACTTACAGCATTGAAATATACAGTTATTCGGGCAGGAATAAGGGATATTATACCCTAACCGTAACCGATACTGATTCCAACGACGATTATGAACCCGACGAAAGCTTCGGGAATGCCCGCCTGATCAGTTCTTTTCCTTCAGGGGAAATGACGGGGAATATTATTCTGGAAGCCAGTGCGGGCGAGCCGGAAGGCGACTGGGAATTTTTCAAAGTGGTGGTTGGGGCCGAAAAGAAGATCAGTTTTCAGGTGGCGCCCCATGAGGAGGATATGATCCTGCAATATGAACTGTTTGGAAGCGATCAACTTGCCCTGCAGGATGAGCCGGTGATCGGGCAGGCAGGACAAGCTCTTTCGGGGTATTATAACAATTACACTGCAGAAGAAACCTGGTTCTTCATCAAACTGGGCGGCAGGCCCAGCAACCGCCTGAACGGGGATTATACCATTGCCTTCACCGAATCGGGAGTGGATCCAGGAAAGTAAAGATCATTATTCAACTGAACGCTGCCCGCTGACAGAAATGGTATTCAGTTTCATGGCAACAATGTCTTTTCCCGACATGAGGGAATGGGGTGCGGGGTATCAATGGCCGGATAGAGATGGGCAAGAATATCTGCATTGACTCCGGAAATGATCCCTTTCATGGTATTCTGTTCCGTGTGCAACAGGTCGGTTTCGTAATCCTGCTGAAGATTTTCAATCAGCCCCCCGCGTCAAAATTCCGGTTTGAAAACCGTTCTGTATCTTCTGTTTTCCTGTGCCCCGGATACATGGCCAGACCGGTGCTACAGGCGAGAGGAACCCCCTGCAAATAAGGTTTTTCCTGAAGTTGCTTTAATAATCCCAGTGTGGTGGGGTTGACTGCTTCCGTATAGTACATTTGAATTTTTCCCCGGGAATATGGAACAGTCTGGCAGCGAAATTCAGGGTTTTTTTATCCAGGTAATTCCGGTTCATGCCATGACACAGGTTGTCAGCACCTCTTTAACCTTTTCGCCGCCTTTCAGCTGATGAACCACGAAACCAAGCTCAACGGCCGCATCGGTGTTTTCTTTCAGGTCGTCGATGAAGAAGGTTTCTTCCGGGTTAATGCCGCTGTCGCGGATCACATGCTCATAAATTTCGCGGTCGGGCTTGCGCATACGCAGCAGATGGGAATAGTACACTTTGTCGAAAAGCTGATGCATGCCGGGAATACCGGTCTGTTCATTGAGCAGGCGCTCAAAAACCGGTACATGCAGGGCATTGGTGTTGCTCAGGAGTAGCAGGCCGTAGCGGCCTTTCAGCTTCCTGATGAAATGGATGGCCTCCATGTCGAATCCGGTAAAAATCGACCCCCATGCCTTTTCAAACTGACCGGCGGTGAAGGGTTTCGTTGAGAAGCCCGATAGGGCGTCCAGGAAATCCCGGGCTTCCATCCGGCCGGTTTCCAGATCCATCAGCAAAGACATGAATTCCACCTGTCCGGCTTCCCCGTCCATCCGTATTCCCAGTGCCTCCAGTTCCTTCACCGCCCTGGCCACATCCAGTCCGATCAGCACCCCGCCCAGATCGAACATGATATTCCGTATGTTTTTCCGGTTCATATATCCGGTGTTTATGGTTAACTTTGGATATTCCAACCGCAAACTTACCACTTTACGGGCACATGGCATGAAAATAGGGAATAAACATTACCGTTCGCTCTGGCTTGAGGAGGGGGAACCCCCGCATATCCGGTATATCGACCAGGCGGTTCTTCCCTTCCGGTTTGAGACAGGAACCCTGCGTACTCCCGAAGATGCCCTTCAGGCCATTACTGAAATGAAGGTCAGGGGAGCTCCCCTTATCGGGGCGGTGGCTGCCGGGGGAATTTTCCTTGCCGCTTGCCGGTCTGCAGGGGCAGATCATCAGGAAGCAACTGTCAGAGAGTGGGCAGCAAAACTGAAACAGGCCAGGCCTACGGCCGTCAATCTCCGGGTGATGGTCAACCGGATGATGGATCGTTTTTTTGATGCCTCTTCAACGGAAGAACCTCAGGAGAGGGCCCGGAAGGAATTTATGAACATACTGGAAGAGGAGACGGAAGCCTGCCGGTTGATCGGTGTGAACGGACTGGAAATTCTGAAAGAGATCCACCGGGAAACAGGCCGTACGGTTAATATCCTTACCCATTGCAATGCGGGCTGGCTGGCCTGCATCGATTACGGAACGGCTACGGCTCCTATATACCTGGCTCATGAACAGAATATCCCCGTGCACGTGTGGGTGGATGAAACGCGGCCGAGGAACCAGGGGGCCCGGCTTACCGCCTGGGAACTGCATCAGGCAGGCATTCCCCATACCGTGATCACCGATAATGCCGGAGGGCATCTCATGCAGAAAGGACGGGTGGATATGGTGTTGGTGGGAAGTGACCGTACCACACGCAATGGCGATGTGGCCAACAAGATCGGCACCTACCTGAAAGCCCTGGCTGCCCGTGACAACGGGATCCCATTTTATGTAGCCATGCCGGTTTCTTCCATCGACCGGGAAATGGAAGACGGAATAAAAAATATTCCGGTGGAAGAACGAAGCGGTGAAGAGGTCAGAATGGTGGAAGGCCTGGATAGAGAAAATATGGTCCGGGTCAGGATCCTTCCCGAAGAACACCCGGTGGCGAATCCCGGTTTCGATGTAACACCGGCCGGGCTGGTGACCGCCCTGATTACTGAACGGGGAGTGTGTATGGCAACAGAAGAAGGCATCGCTTCCTTATTCAATGAACCGTAATGAATCCGAAAAAAGAAGGATATATCCGTTTTCACTGTCACTGGCGGCCTTCCGGCCCCCTGATCCCTTCCGGTATGGTCCGGGAAATAAACCGGTGGCGGTCGGTGCTGCATTCGATGGAAATGCTCGGGTGCCTGGAAGATGGAACCGGCTTTGGCAATATCAGCATTCGTGCCCCTTCCGCCGGAAAATTCTTTATTACCGGAACAGCCACCGGTAAATTAAAAAAATTGCATGCCGGGCATTTTTCCCTGGTAGAAAATTACGTGATCGATGAGAACACAATCACCTGCACGGGCCCGGTAAGGGCTTCCTCAGAATCGCTCAGCCATGCGGCCGTATATGAAACCCTGCCCGGTGTGCATGCTGTGGTTCATATACACCATGCCGGGCTGTGGGAAAAGTGGAAAAACAGGGTTCCCACCACCGATAAAAGGGCGGAATACGGGACCCCTGAAATAGCCCGCGAGGTGATCCGGCTCCTGCAGCATGGCAAAAATGCCGAAAAACGCATGGTAGTGATGGGCGGACATCCGGAAGGGATCATTATTTTTGGAAAGAATCTGGAGGAAGCCATGGCTTCCCTTCTTGCTTACATCAATGCAGCTGAACCATGAAAAAAATAGGTATCATCGGAGGTTCGGGGCTGGAAGATCCCGATATCCTGAAAAATCCAAAGATCATTGAAAAAGACACTCCTTACGGGAAGCCCAGTTCCACCCTGCTGTCGGGATCGATCAATGGCACGGAAGTGGTCCTGCTGTCCAGGCACGGAAGGCAGCATACCATTCCTCCTACCGCAGTCAATAACCGCGCCAATATCTTCATACTCAAAGAACTGGGTTGTACCCATATCCTTGCCAGCACGGCATGCGGCAGCCTCAGGGAGGAGATCGGCCGGGGGCACCTGCTGATTCCCGATCAGTTCATCGATTTTACCCGGCACCGCATCGTAACATTTCATGAAGAATTCGAACCCGGCGACCTGAAGCATACTCCCATGGCCGATCCCTTTGATGAAAACCTGCGACAGGTGCTGATTGCCGCTGCCCGTGAGGAAGGGATCACAGTCCATCCCCGGGGAACGGTCATAACCATTGAAGGGCCGCGTTTTTCTACCCGGGCCGAGTCGAGAATGTTCCGCAGCTGGGGGGCCGATGTGATCAACATGTCCATTGCCCCCGAAGTGATCCTGGCTAACGAGGCCGGAATACCTTATGCCGCAGTGGCCATGAGCACCGATTATGATTCGTGGAACACGGAGGAAGAACCGGTAACCTGGGAGGAGGTACTGAAAGTGTTCGGCAGGAACGTGCAACACGTGATCCGACTGTTAACCAGGGCCATTCCCGTAATATGACAGCCCTGCCTGAAGATGTCCGTGTATAGTTGCCTATGCTTTCCGATCATTGTAAAGGGATCTGACCCGGAAATATTTTACCTGGTTTTTCATACCCTGCCACACCAGTTCCTTCAGCCAGGGCAGGGGACGGCCGGTCCACCGCTGTGGATGAAAAGTGAGCATAACCCGCCGGGGCAGAAGGCCTGACTGAACAGCCCGCACAATGTCGCGGGTGCTATGGAACCGGTACCGGGTGCTGAGAGGTTCCACGTTTGTTGTGTGGGGTAAACCGGCCACCGTATCACGCACATTGAACCGATCACCGTCCCACCGCCTTCCTGTATCCGTCAGGTAAAGTATGTTTGAAAAATCGGTGTCGAAATAGGGTTCTCCGGCAATGCCATAATCCCGGTAATCGTATTCTTTCCACAGCAGCCTGTTGTCGATGGGCGAGAGGGGACTTCCGTGCATGCAGATGGTGGCAACTGGGGCAATTTCACGAAGGAGGGAAAGATGCTGCGCGAAAAGCTTTATTCCCGTTTGAATGAGATAAGGTATATCTGATTTGCTGCCTCCAGGATGTTTTTTAAGGTACTTCCGGGCCAGGTCCAGGTCTTCGTAATGATACCCGATCTCATGTCCCATGCCGGCAATCTCCCGGATAATCCCCGGATAGAAACTTTCTCCTACTATCCTGAAATAATAGGTGCCCCGGATTCCCCTTTCGCGTTGTATCCGGGCAAACCTCAATGAATTCTCCGGCATCCGGTCCACATCATGCCGCAGAATGATGCTGCGTGGCTGTGGATCGTTCAGGAAATCCACAAAGGCTTGAAATGCAAATCCTTTCGCCTGAAGTTCCTCCAGCAGTTCAATGTAACGGCGAATGGTGAAGTCGGGCATACCGTGCGTGTTTCGTATTGCGAATCAGGTGCTATGGATTCATGGGCTGAATATAATTCCGGTGTTATTCTTCGCTGCTTCCCACAAAAATAGCCAAATTCTCCACCTGCGCAATCAATATTTTGGTGCCCGCAAACCCCCAGCTCCTTCCCCTGGCAGGGGAAGG
>JBNGDI010000021.1:0-3597 GCA_049975425.1 Bacteroidales bacterium | reverse complement strand
CTGCCAGGAAAAGTATACATACCCGTCGTGGATCACCTGCCAGGAAGCTTCCAGGCTGAAGGTTTTGTTTTCCCATTCTACGGTTTCCATAAACGGAAGGCCCAGGCGGCTGCCTCCGATGGAGGTGTAATCAGGTCCCTTCCGGGCATGCAGGTAAGCAGCTTTGACGAACACACCACGGAGTGGAGTGTAATCGGCGCTGACATACAATTCGGTGGCATTGTCGTGAAGGTAATGGCCCAGGTTATACCGGTTGCTCTCGAACGTGAGAGTCGGAAGGTAATGTTTGTAAACCAGGGGGTTTGTCCGCGTATATTCCAGTGTAAGGCCGGCATCGGTCAGAGGAAAACCGGAAAGCCGCCCCCCGATTTTCCAGCTGTAGAAATTGGAATGGGATTCCGGGTCGAACATTCTCGACAGGGAGATCTCGTCGAGGAAAAGCGTGGAATACAGGTGCATGTGACGGATCAGCCGTGAGCTGATATCTAAGAACATCTGGGAATTCTGGTTGTCGATGCTGTGGTTCAGGGTGTGGTCCACCGATTTGAAGAAGAAAAGGGGAATGAGATAGGCCGGTTCCATGCCCAGGTCGCTGTATACAATGGAGTTTCCGAACGACACATGCAGCCTCTTCACCGGTTTGAAAGTGAACAGGTTGGCTGCCATGTACTTTTCCCGGTATACCACCCGGGTGAAGGTGCGGTCCACATTCACGTAAGTCCAGGTGCGGCTGCTGTCCACCACTTCCGATACCAGCCAGCCGTGAAAATAATTGAACTCGAACCAGTCGGCCGGTTCCAGGTGTAGCCTGATCATGGCGAAGGAAGGCGTTCGCCCCGACAGGATGTTTGTTCCGTGGTATCCGTTACCCCACTGCAGATGATCCTTAACCAGCCCCAGGCTTCCCCATTTCCAGCTATAGCTTATGCCGCCGCGCATTTCGCTGTAATCGTTCCCCGATTTGTAAGGAGCTCCCATACGGCGGGTAAGGTAATCAGGGTGATTCATCTGAACGCTCTCATGGTTATCGCGCAGGCTGGAATAAAATCCCCAGTGTTTTCCCACGTAGGCAAAAGCTTCTGCTCCGTTCCAGCGGTGGAAGGCCTGTCCGTTCCGGTTGGTATAGTACCGTATCCCGCCGATGGGATTAACCGACAGGGTGAACAGGGAATCTTTGTGGTAAAGCAGGTCGATACGTTTGCGGAAATCACGCCCGGGCAGGAGTTCTTTATGGTAATCCCGCAAATAGAAGTCCAGCTCCTTTTGCTGGCGCCTGTTCAGATACTCCCGCTGTGTATCCACCCGGCTCAGGAAAGCCGCGATCTGTTGCCGGGAAAAGGGCTTGACGGCCGTGTTCGGATCGATCAGCTGCAGATTGGCCATTTCATCCAGGAACCGGTAAATGGCTTCATGGGAAACATGCTGATATACTGCCTGTGGGAAAGCAGGTATTGAAATGAGGGTGATCAGACACAGGGCGAGACGGATGGTTATTATTGCCGGGGGTGTCTTCCGGAAACGTTCCGGATAAACTTCCGGAACGGGATGTTGCTGATGCCTCCGATATGTTTGGGTCATGCTTTTTGCAGGGTAAAGGTAAAGGTGGTTCCTTCGCCGGGAACACTTTGAACACTCAGTGTCTGCTGGTGGGCTTCGATAATGTGTTTCACGATGGACAGCCCGAGCCCGGTGCCTCCCATGTCGCGCGAGCGGCTGCGGTCAACCCGGTAGAAACGTTCAAAAATACGGGGGATATCTTTTTCATATATGCCGATCCCGTTGTCGGTTACCTCCACCCGCACCCGGTCCTTTTCGGGAATACACTGGACCAGGGTTTTCCCCTGTGATTTCCCGTATTTGATCGAATTCACCACCAGGTTGTTCATGGCTTCGAAGATACGCATCTTATCGGCGTAGACCAATACCGGCCGGTCGCCTGGACTTTTTACCAGAAGTTTGGTCCCCTGTTTTTCTGCCCGCATTTCCTGATTCTCGAAAACTTCCTCAACGAGTTTCACTATGTTGAACGTTTCATACTGCAGTTTCATTTCACCCGATTCCAGGCGGGCGATGGATTCCAGGTCTTCCACAATGGAAATCATCCGGTTGATGCTTTTTTCCGTTCTTTCCAGGTACATGCGGTTAATGGCGGGATCGTCCAGGCCCCCGTCCAGTAGGGTCAGTATATATCCCTGGATATTGAAAATAGGGGTTTTCAGTTCGTGTGACACGTTGCCCAGGAATTCTTTCCGGTATTTTTCCATTTCCTTCAACTGGTTGATTTCCCGGGTTTTATCCCTGGCCCATTCCACCACTCCTGCCTTCACCTCGTTCATGATGTCTTCCTCTTCAAAGCTGTTGAAGAAATCCTTTCGGGGAAGGCTGATGTTGTGGATGGTTTTGTAAATGGGATTCAGTTTTTCGTACACAAACCTTCTGACCCACCAGCGCAGGATCAGGTAAGTGAGGAGGAAGGACAGCAGGAGGTCAGCCGGCAGGAGCCACCAGTTCGCCATCCCGGTAACCGCCATGTACAGGATGAGCCCCAGGGCGGTGATGGCAGTGACCAGCAGGGCCACAAGCCAGGGAAGACGTTCGAAGGAGATCTTTTTCATTCCCGGTGGTTCAGTTTTTCTTTTTCAGGGAATCCAGCTGCTGTTTCAGGATGCGGTGGATGTATTTTCCGATGATGTCGAATTCCAGGTTTACCACGGTTCCCTTTTTGATGGCGTGAAAATTGGTCACTTCCCAGGTATAGGGGATAATGGCCACCTCGAATGATCTTTCTTTCGAATTTACTACGGTGAGGCTCACCCCGTTGACCGATACGGATCCTTTTTCCACCGTGATATAATCTTCCCTGACGGGTTCGTATTCGAACGTGTAATACCAGCTTCCTTCGGCTTCCCTCACACCGGTGCATACGGCGGTCTGGTCCACATGCCCCTGCACCAGATGCCCGTCAAGCAGGCTGTCAATCCGCAGGCTGCGTTCTACATTCACCGGATCGCCCTTTTTCAGCAGTCCCAGATTTGATTTTTCCAGGGTCTCCTTCACGGCAGTGACCGTATAGGTGTTATCCCCCTTTTTCACAACGGTAAGACATACCCCGTTGTGTGAGATGCTCTGGTCAATTTTAAGGTCCTTTACGAATGAGCAGGTGAGCGTGATATGGAGGTTTCCTTTGTCTTTTTCCAGTTCCACTACCCGTGCGGTTTCTTCAACAATTCCTGCAAACATACATGTTGTGTTTTGTGGTTTGTAATGCAAAAGTAGCTGAAATAATGCAGAAATGGAATGAATGCCCGTAAAGAAAAGATAATCAATGGAGTCGGCCGGTTGATGCGGCAAAAGGGTTTCTGAAATACGTAAAACTGCAAAACGGATGAACCATCTACGTAGTATCCTACATAGGTAACTACGTAGCTGCCTACGTAGTATGCTACGTAGATGTAATATTCCGGGCGTTTTCATGTGTAAAAAGATCAGATGCCTTTTTTATTTTTTAGACTTCCGGGCGGATAGGTGAAATAGGACGTATCGGAATCGAATGCAGACCGGAAAGGTCAGCATCCTGACCCCTGATTTTACATCAGG
>JBNGDI010000020.1:0-61149 GCA_049975425.1 Bacteroidales bacterium | reverse complement strand
ACATTTAGCCTTTAGCCTTCATCCTCGCTGCTTTCCTTTTGTTCTCATCCAGGATAATCTTGCGCAACCTGACCGACTTAGGAGTTACTTCGAGGTATTCATCCGGCCCGGTATATTCCATGGCTTCCTCCAGGGAAAACTGCCGGGGAGGAGCAAGCAGGATTTTATCGTCGGCGCCGCTGGCACGCATATTGGTCAGTTTTTTCGTTCGGGTCACATTAACCACTATATCGTCGGTACGGGTATTCTCGCCGATCACCTGGCCGGCATATACTTCTTCCCCCGGGCGGATGAAAAAGCTGCCGCGGTCCTGCAGCTTGTCTATGGCATAGGCGGCGGCCTGTCCGGTTTCCATGGCAATGAGGGCTCCGTTCTTTTTCACCGGGATTTCTCCTTTCCAGGGTTCGTATTCCCTGAAACGGTGTGTCATGACCGCTTCTCCCTCAGTGGCGGTAAGAACGGCACTGGTCAGCCCGATCAATCCACGGGAAGGAATGGTAAACTCCAGAACGATCCGGTCGTTCCGGTGGTCCATGCTGATCATTTCTCCTTTTCTGCGGCTCACCAGTTCGATTACTTTCCCGGAAAATTCTTCGGGCACATGAACAGTAAGGGTTTCCACGGGTTCACTTTTCACCCCATCGATGGTTTTGATCAGCACCCTGGGCTGACCCAGCTGGAATTCATATCCTTCGCGCCGCATAGTTTCCACCAGAATGGAAAGATGCAGTATCCCGCGTCCGTATACCTGCAGCCGGTCGGGTGAAGCGGTATCTTCCACCCGCAGGGCCAGGTTCTTTTCAGTTTCCCGGAACAGGCGCTCACGCAGGTGGCGGGAGGTAACATAAATGCCTTCCTTTCCAAAAAACGGTGAATCGTTGATGGTAAACAGCATACTCATGGTCGGTTCATCCACCCTGATCCTGGGAAGGGCTTCGACTACTTCCGGATCGGAAAGGGTATCGCCTATTTCAAAATTATCCGGACCCAGCACGGCACAGATTTCTCCTGCCTGCACAGGGGTTTTGCATTTTTCTTTCCCCAGACCTTCAAACAGGTATACTTCCTTCAACTGGCTCCGGTGGGATGACCCATCGCGTTTGATCACGGCCACATCCATTCCCCAATGCAAGCTTCCCCTGCTTACCCGCCCCACAGCAATACGCCCCACGTAAGAAGAGTAATCCAGCGAACTGATCTGCATTTGCAGGGGGCCTTCGTTCACCCGTGGGGGTGGTATCTGATCGATGATCACATCCAGCAAATAGCTCACATCCTGGGTGGGGGTTTTCCAGTCGGGGCCCATCCAGCCCTGCTTGGAAGATCCGAACACCACAGGAAAATCCAGCTGGTCTTCCGTGGCATCAAGGCTGAACATCAGGTCGAATATCGCCTCCACCGCCTCATCGGGTTTGCAGTTTGGCTTATCCACCTTGTTGACTACCACCACCGGTTTCAGGTTCATCCCGATGGCTTTCTGCAGTACAAAACGGGTCTGGGGCATAGGCCCTTCAAAGGCATCCACCAGCAACAGCACCCCGTCGGCCATGTTCAGCACCCTTTCCACCTCTCCGCCGAAATCGGAGTGACCGGGTGTATCGATGATGTTGATCTTTACCCCTTTGTACCGCACCGAAACATTTTTCGAGAGGATGGTAATGCCCCTCTCCCGCTCCAGGTCACTGGTATCGAGGATCAGTTCACCCATATCCTGATTCTCCCGGAACAGTTTCACCTGGTGCAGGATCCTGTCTACCAGGGTGGTCTTCCCGTGGTCCACATGGGCTATGATGGCAATATTGCGCAGGTTTGCTGACGACATGGTCGAATTTTGAACACGCAAAGATAGGTAAAAGATATTGTTTGCAGATTTTGTTAAAACGGTGTGCATTGCCGCCGGGGTCAGCCGGCAGCCACCCGCTGTTTTTTCCTCAGCGTAAACGGATGTTCATGGATCACCGGGATGCTGGTATTTATCAGTTTCTGTATGCTCCTCACGAAATTTTTCTCCTCTCCGTCGCAAAACGAAATGGCCACACCGGCCATACCTGCGCGGCCTGTACGACCGATGCGGTGCAGGTACATTTCCGGAACGTTGGGAATTTCGTAATTGATAACATGGCTCAGTTCTTCCACATCAATGCCTCGTGCGGCGATGTCGGTTGCCACCAGTACCCGGATCTGTTTCCTTTTCAGTTGCATCAGGGCTTTCTGACGGGCCTGCTGCGATTTGTTGCCGTGGATCGTTCCGGCCATTACCCCTGCCTGGTTAAGTGCCCGTGCAATTTTATCGGCTGCATGTTTGGTGCGGGTAAAGACCAGCGCATTTTCGATCTGCCCGTTTATTAACAGGTGGATAAGAAGGGATTTTTTATCGGGCTTATCAACAAAATAAAGCGACTGGCTGATCAGGTCGGAGGTGGCTTTTACCGGCGGGATATCAACCCGTACGGCATCTTTCACAATACCCGCAGCCAGTTTCATGATCCCGGGAGGAATGGTGGCAGAAAAGAAAAGCGATTGCCTGCTTACCGGCAGATATTCAACAATCCTGCGGATATCATGAATGAATCCCATGTCGAGCATACGGTCGGCTTCATCCAGCACAAAAATCTCGATATGCTTAAGGTCCACCCAGCCCTGGTTCACCAGGTCAAGCAGCCGGCCGGGAGTGGCTACCATAATATCCATGCCCCGCCTGAGAAGGTCGGTTTGGGGACGCTGTGACACACCCCCGTAAATCATGATGTTTTTCAGACCCGTGTACCGGCCATAGGTGCTGAAACTTTCTCCTATCTGACCGGCCAGTTCACGGGTGGGAGTCAGTACGAGCGCCCTTACCTTTCGTTTCCCAGGGAAGGACTTTTGTGCCAGACGCTGCAGAACAGGAATGGCGAAAGCGGCCGTTTTCCCTGTACCCGTCTGGGCACAGCCAACCAGATCCCTGCCTTCGAGTATCGCAGGAATGGCCTGCTCCTGGATGGGAGTGGGCCTGAGGTACCCTTCTTCGGTTACCGCCCTGAGGATGGGCTGTATGATGTTCATTTGATTAAATGTCATTGTATTCATTATTTTATTTTATTATTAGTATTTGTAAGAAAAATTAAAACGGTATTTCCGCAGGGATCATGGCGGCTGATAGTAACAGAAAATGCAGTTTTTCCGTTCAGGCATATCCCATCCATAGCCGGCGGCTTTCAGAACCGGATCAGGAATTAAAACAAATCATAAGTATGGGAAGGAAACCGGTACGAGAGAAAAAAAAGAGCTTCACTTTTGTGAAGCTCTGCTTGTTGTCATTCCGCAAAATATGTCTAAGCCAATTTTACGTTCACAGCATTCAAACCCTTCCGACCTTCCTGAAGGTCGTAGGTTACATCGTCATCCTCGCGGATTTCGTCAACCAGGCCGGAAACATGTACAAAATACTCCTCGCCTGATTCATTGTCCTTAATGAACCCGTAACCTTTCGAGTCATTGAAAAATTTTACTTTACCAGTGTTCATGATTTAATAAATTGTTTGATTTAATGATGCCGCAAAGGTAATGTATTTATTAACATAAAAACGTTTTGTTATAATTATTTTATTTTTATGTTTTTCAATGAATGTCTTAACTTTACGGTAAAGAAGAAAACCGTCCCCCCGGTAATTCAGGCCGTGATGATCGGGACGGAGGACCAACATGGATTATCGTTTACCACGGAAGGGTTGGTGATCGGGGAAACAAACCTTCAGGAAGACTGAAAATTGAGCGCATAAAAAAGTCCGTTCCTCTGCAGCGATTCCAGCCCGTCATTCGTATCAATTAATAAAGAGCACGATTGCCCCCAAACAACCGTTCCTTTCTAATCGAAACCCATCATGAAAAAACAACCTGCATTTCTCCTGACCCTGCTGGTTTTCCTGGCTGCCTGCGAAAAAAAACCTGCCCCGCAGGAAAACGACATACCACAGGTCATCCTGCGCAAAAAAGCCGCCGAGATCATCGAAGCCGACCGCACATTTGCCTTCGAACTGTTTTGGGAAGTGATGCAGTCCTGTGAGGAAAAAAATCTCATGATCTCACCCCTGAGTGTTTCCTACGCACTGGGAATGACATGCAACGGGGCGGCCGGAACCACCCTCGATGCCTTCTACGATGTGCTTCATTTCGGAGGCCTCACCCTTCAGGAAGTGAACGAAAGTTACCAGGACCTTATGAATCAACTGGTTCACCTGGACGAACAGGTGGAATTTTCCATTGCCAACAGCATCTGGTACCGGCTGGGTTTCGATGTGCTTACCGCTTTTGTCCAGACCAACCAGACCTATTTCGATGCCATGGTAAGCCAGCTGGATTTTTCCGATCCCGAAGCCGTAGATATCATCAATGAATGGATCGAAGCACACACCAACGGCAAAATCCAGAACATGCTCGATTATATCCCGGGCGATGCCGTCATGTACCTGATCAATGCCATATATTTCAACGCCACATGGAAATATGAGTTCGACAAAGAAAAAACACAACCCGGTTTATTTTATCCCGATGATCTAAGTGAATACCAGACTGATTTCATGAAAGTCAACGGAAACTTTTTATATGCTTCCACAGAAAATTTTTCGGCCGTGGAGCTGCCTTACGGCGACAGCACATTCAGCATGGTCGTGATGTTGCCTGCAACGGGCCTGTCGGTCGCCAGCCTGGCAGAACAAATGAATGCCGCTACCTGGGAATCCTGGTTCGATCAGACACAGGTTACCAATGTACAGGTAGAGCTTCCCAAATTCAATTACGGATTCAAAAGTCTGCTGAACGATCCCCTGATTAACCTGGGATTGGGGGTGGCTTTTGGTCCGGGAGCCGATTTTTCCGGGATTACCCCCGGGGGAGGCATTTTTATCTCCCGGGTTATTCACCAGACTTTTATCGATGTGCAGGAGGAAGGAACAGAGGCAGCAGCTGCCACTATTGTGGAAATGGGGGAAACCGCTTTCCCGGCCAACCCTCCGGTCCTGTGCATCAACCGTCCGTTTTTATTTTTCATTAAGGAAAATTCCACCGGCACCATCCTTTTCATGGGGAAGGTCGGGGAACCACTCTATTCATAATCAGTGGCCGAAACATGTTGCAAGGGTTTCATGCCTGTGAAAATGCCTGTCCATAGATCCGCTTTATGAATTCTGAGATGGAGCAGGCATTGTGGTGGGGTTATGGTTTACGGTTGTCTGCTGCTTACTGCAAATTTTTTATTGTTCTCTGATTCTTTGCTCTTCATTCCGAGCCCTTTACCCGGCGCAATAAAACAGTATCCCGCTACGCGGCTGGTTTTTATGTGGGAAATAAACTACGTAGTTATCTATGTAGTTATCTACGTAGATAACTACATAGAAAGGCAAATTCATCTCAGGAGTTTGCTAAAAGTTTACTTTTCTTTCTTCTCTTTCCTGAATGTTTTGATCCCGAAAGGCACATACAGGGGGCAGAAACTGAAAAGCCCGGTAAGAAGGAATACCGCGGCCAGGATCAGGAGGATAACACCCAGGGTACCGGTAATCACTTCGGTAAAGTAGAGTACCACAATCAGGGCGGCCAGCAGGAGACGTACCAGCCTGTCGAGGGTTCCCATGTTCTTTTTCATGACAATGATTGTTTGGATAAGAGAGAAACTGGAAATGAAACGAACTCTGTACAGGAAAGATACTTCTTTCTTGTATGCAAGTCAAGTACCCGGCGGATTATCTGAGGATTTTTCTCACCAGGGAAACGGTGAAATAGGCCATAAGGAACATGCCTGCAAATCCTTCCATGGCTGAAATCACGCGGGCAAATCCCACCGGGAAATGGTCGCCGTATCCAATGGTAAAGAAAGTTATAGCCGAATGATAAAAAGCCCTGGCCACAGACGACAGGGTGTATTCTGTTGAGGAAATGATGCCGGAGTCTCCGAAGGTTTCCATCAGCCAGTAGGTAATACTGAAAAGAACGTACCATCCCAGCATGGAGAAAAGCACCCTGAGGGGGGAAGTGGCATATAAACCGGCTGCATCCACCACCAGCCATTTGAATCCGTGCCAGGGACAGATCCACAGGGCATTCCACCGGCTTTTTTTTACAGTGCGTTCCAGCCGGAACCTTGCCTCACACCGTTTAAATTCGACATAGGAACGGTCTTCATCACTGTACTGTCCGGTGTGATTGAAATTTTCCTTCAGGAGTCTGAATTGTTCGGCTTTCTCACGCTGGGTGGTTCCGGACTGACCGGATAGCAATTGCTTCACCCCGTTTTCTTCCCAGTCGATGAAGATCACCCCCAGCAGGCGCATGCCGGCCAGGTTCAACACCTGAATATCCACCGGATGTTCATACGGTTTCATATCGATAATATCGCGTACCACGGTATCCGAAAGATCCATCACCCCGCATTTTCTCACACGCAGGTCGGTATAATGATCCAGGTGGCATGACCTGAGGGACAGGCTGCCGAATGCAGAATGCCCGAATGAAACCGGCCCGTCACCAAAAGAAGTGCGGTCGAAAATGGCATCCACCCCTTCGAATTCAGCCATTTCGAAATTAAATTCGCCGTTCCCCAGCTGAGCCCTTTTGAAACTGAATTTCCCCTCTTTCAGGTCGCTTCCTTCGAAAAGGACATCACCGTCTCCAAAAACCGCGCGGTTAAAATTCACCCTCCCCCGGTGAAACTCGGTGGTGCGGAAGTCCACCCGGCTATTCCCGAATTCCGTCCTCTCAAACGAGATATCCCCGTCACCGAAGCGAGCAAAGCGGAAATCAACCCTCCCCCCGGCAATCCTGGCTACCTTAAAAGAAACATTCCCCTCTCTGAACTGGGCGTTGATAAACGACAGTTCTCCCTCGCCGAATTCGGTATTTGTAAAAACCACACTGCCTTTACCAAAATCGGCATACTGGAAATCTTTTTTCCCATCTCCTATCACTGCATTTTTAAAACTGACCTCCCCTCCCGAAAACAGGGTGTTGGAATAATCGATATCACCGCAAACAAACCGGGAATAGGAAAAATCTGCCTTTCCACCGAAAATACTTCCGGCAAACAGGGTTTTCCCCCTGACAAACCGGGCCTGATGGAAATTCACTTTTTCTCCCGTAAATGTTGCCAGCGAAAAATCGGTTTCTCCCTGTGCCTCGAACCAGGCATAAGCGGCTGAAAAGTTGTTTAAAATCACAGGATCTTTCCTTGCCATTCCCCGGCTCAGCCGGTAGTGGGCCAGGGAAAAATTCCTTACCACGCAATAATCCAGACAGATATCTTTCCCTTCGTCAATCCACCGGAATATTTCCTCGGGTCCGACCGATCCCAGCAGTTCCACTTTTCCGGGTTCATTACTTTCATTCAAATGGGTAATGATTGCCGTTTGCGGATAGACAAGGCCATGGTCCCGGTATTTGATATTCTTTATTTCAAGTCTGTAACGGGAAGGATTCATATCCATATTGCAATGTTTATCGGGCTGATCAAATTTAAAAAAAGAATCAACCGGCTGTTATTCTCTTCCACAGATCTTCCGGTAGGCACAGTGCTCACATATTTTCTTGTTGCCGGCCGGGGTAAAAGGCCTGTCCGGATCAAACAGCTCCTGCAGCAATTCGCGCAGATTCTCTTCGAAAGCCTGCTGTACGACCGCCACATTCACCAGCGGGCTTTTTGTATTCATATCAACCAGACGGGTGTCAAATCCTTCCCGGTAAATATTCCGGAGGAACAGAAGAGCGGGTGTAACGGTTTTCTCTTCCGGCAGGGTGTTCCGGTAAACCAGGGAATACAGGATGGTCTGAAAGGCCATGTGGTTCCGGTTATGGTCTTCCCTCCCGAACAACGATTCAGCCCCTTTGAACCGGAGGTTATCCTTTCCTGTTTTGTAGTCGAGTACTCTGACCCTTCCGTCTTTTTCATCCACACGATCGATCGTACCACCTATCCTTACCTTTCTTTCTTCCCCGTTCCTGTGGAAGGAAAACTCCATATAAAAAGGTCTTTCCAGGGCCTGAATGAGGAACGGAGCGGTTTCGTGGTCGAGCGCCATGATCCGGGCGGCATATTCCCGGATCACCTCCTTCACCAGGAACAGGTTCCCTTCAGGCTCGCCTCCGCCGGCATGGTTGAACCATACTTCCCGGAAAGCCCTACTGAGAGCTTCCTCCACCCGGTTATCATCACGCTGCAATGCTTCCAGCCAGCCGGTCTGCACCTCTTGTCCGCATTTTTCTTCGTACAGGTATTTCATGGTATGATGCAACAGGCTTCCGAAGGCAGCTTCATCCACCTGCCCCGTATAAGTTTTCTCTTCGGTTATCCCGGCCAGATAGCGGTAATAGAAACGCATGGAGCAATCGATGTAGGCATTCAGGGCAGTGGGGCTGAGGGCGATCTGTTTTTCCGCCCCGTCGAGGTAGTGCTCCAGTAAACTGTACACCTCGCGGGTTTTGGAAATGGCTACCGGAACGGAAACGGTAGAAACCGCGGGTGGCGACGGACGAATATCGACGATCCTGATCTGCGAATCGTATCTGAGCTGGTGGATAAACCGGCTGGCCTCGCCTGTTACCATGCCCCTGTCCACTCCCGTATACACCAGCCATACGTTTTCCGCACGCTGCAGCAACCGGTAGAAGTAATAAGCAAATATGGAATCCTGGTGTGCGGTTACAGGAAGTCCGAAACCCACCCGCAGGTTATGCGGGATAAATGATCCGCGGACAGTGGTACGTGGCAGAAAGCCCTCGCCGGCCGAGAGCAGGATCACGTTCCGGAAATCCAGGGAGCGGGTTTCCATCAGGCCCATTACCTGCAGTCCCGCCAGCGGTTCCCCGGAAAAAGGAATGCGGATAGGATACAGATAACGGCGCAGCAGCGACAGGTAGGTAGAAAAAGCCGGGTTGACATTTTCTGAGGAAATCAGTTCCTGCAGTTTTCCAATGGACTCGTAAACATGGTAGATAAATTCACGGGCCATGCGGTGTTCCTCCTCCCGCCCCTCTGCCGAGTAATGAACAAAAAACCGGTACAGGATATCCTGCAGCCACCGGGATACTTCGTGAGTATCGCCGGGCACGGCAAAAAGAAAACCGAGGCTTTCATGCTTTTCCAGGCGGTTTGTTTCGATAAACAGGCGGTTGGAGCGCATAATCTCCGCTGTAAGTTCAGCGGCCCCGGTGAGGTCCAGGTCTCTCACCATTTGCTGGCTCAGCAGGTCGACCACATCGCGGGCATCGAACCTCCTGGCCTGCCCTTCCCCTCTGACACTCCTCACCAGGCGGAACAGACTGTTCAGCAAAGGATACACCGGAGCATCCTTCAGGGGATATCCCATGGTTACATTGATCTCTTTCACATGGGAAGGGATCGAATACATCACCGGCAGCAGCATGGATTCATCAGCCAGCACCACGGCCGTGTGGTTGGGATCGTCGCCTGCATCACCTGACGTTTCATTGAGGATATGCCCCAGCATTCTGGCCTCTTCCATACGCGACGAGGTTTCAATGACCCTTACCTCCCTTCCGGAGCGGTTCAAAACGGAAAAATCCATTTCCATGTTCTTCGGGGGAAGCTCCATAAGGTTTTGCCTCAGGAAAAATCCCGCTTCGTTTTGCACATCCCCTGTGTACCAGGTATCATAATCCCAGTAAAAATCGGCCAGTCCGCGGTTCCTGAAACTTGCCAGCAGTTTTTTTTCACATGCGTTCAGAGCCGCGAATCCCACAAAACACACCCGAAGGGCATCACAGGGAAGGTCTTCGCCCCTGTCGGCCTTTTCAGCCACCCCGCGGCAGATCATTCCGTCGTACCCGTATCCCTCTCCGCTCAGCGAATCCCTTAATCCGTCATATAAACCCGGCAGCAGATTCCACATACGCAGGAACGATTCGCTGTTCCCGCTTTCCCGATCTTCCGGCAGGGCATCCCAGAACCAGCGAACAGCCTCCCGCTGCTCTTCCGTGAGATAGGCAAAATGCTCATCAATTTCACGCAACGACCGTACATTCCTGAAAAGATCGTGCGGGTCGACCAGGTACTTGTCCACCTCGTCGAAATCATTCAGCACCATTTCCCCCCAGGGGAAAAAAGCATCGAATGACTCCGGTGCAGGGTGAATATTCCTGTACACCCCGTAGAGGCGTATCAACGAAAAAAGCCGGTCTGAAGGCTGGTACTCCGAATACTCCCGGAACAATTCGCTGATGGTCAGCATGCGGGGTATCCAGGAGGCTTTTTTTACCATTCCGCCCAGAAAACGACTGAAATACAGGGCAGGCCGTCGTCCGGGAAAAACCATCCAAATGCGGTCAAGGGAATCAGGATGGGTTTCGTATACCTGACGGGCAATATGTTGCAGAAATATTTCCAACGGCAGAATCTTCTTCGAAATTGTTAATTCATGTTTTTCACCTTTTACGGTCATTCCCCCGGAAGGGGAACAAAACATTCCACCTGCACATAATTCCCGGAAGAATCAGGGAAACGGGTTCGGTAGGTATACACATTCCCTTCGCTGCCGGTGAGGCGGGCATTCCATACCTCACCAGGTTTTGTTTCCGACCATATTTTCCACTCGGCTGTTTCGCCGGGCCAGTGTTCCATTATCACACGCATGCCTTCCGCCATGTATTCCGTATCGATGATGCGGAATGTTCCGGAAGAATCGCCCGGAGCCACATCGGGCAGGTGTGCCATAACGGCGGCCATGTTCCGGTACCGGATATCCACTTTGGCCCTGTTACGTAACTTCAATGGGATGTTTGCTCTCATACCGGAAGGAAAGGAACCCGTATCCACCTGAACGGCTTCACCGTTGACAAGCACCTCCATAACCTTTGTATTTCCAGGAAATACCGGTGATAAATCCAGGTGCAGGGCACGGGGGCCTTTGTGCGTAAAATGAAAAGTAATCATTCCGGGTTCTTTCTCCATACGGAAATCCATGCGGTGAGCCCCCACCCTGATCTGTTTCACGCTTACGGTATCCCAGTGCGGAGGGAAAGCAGGAGCAAACTTCAGTGAATGATCCGCTGCATCAGGGTCGAGTCCCAGCATACCTTCCAGCAGGGGTTGAATGGCCATGGTTTCCGACCATCCCTGGTGTGCGCAGACCCCCCGGGGAACATACATTTTCCCGTGAAAAACCTCTTCCATGAACCCGAGCGACCCATGTTGACAGGTTCTCAAATTATTCATCAGGTGAGAAAACGCCTGGAGTGATTTTCCGCACCTGTATTCTGCCAGGGCAGTCCACCCGGTATACAGGGGCCACACACTTCCGGTATGGTACCCCTCAGGATTGAAATAGGGGCTGGACTCACCGATGATACGTGTTCCCCAGTCGGTACTGAATTCATTGGATGACCAGGACCGGATCATCCGGAGGGAACGGGCAGCAGGAATGTGGCCAAAAAGAACCGGCACGGCAGGCATGATGGTAGGTACATGATGATAGGTATCGTCGGGATTTTTCCCGTGGGCATAGAACCCATCCGGGCCCCGGAATTCTTCACTGATCAACGAAACCACTCTCTCGTAATCATTGAAATAACGATCATAACCGTCAAAATTCATTATACGGGTTATGGCAGCAGCCTCCCGCAGGGCTTCCGCCCATACCGACGCCAGATACAGTGTGGTTTTTGAACCGAAAAGAGCCCCCCCTTCCACCCATCCGTGGCCCACATTCGTATTCTCGATCAGCAGGTCGCCGTCGGTATCGGTGGAATAGCAAAAATCGATGGCTTTCCGGATATGTTTCCATGTTTTCCTGATAAAGGCCTTATCGCCGCTGTGGCGCAGGTACCGGCCCACCAGGATAATGTAAAGGGGAGTGGCATCTGCCGCATCATAATGGGCGAAGCCCGATGTGGTGAGTTCGTGGTATATTTTCCCATCGGGCGACTGATAGCGGTTAAATGTCCAGATCATGGTACGCACCTTTTCAAAATCGCCGTAATGCAGCATGGCCATGGCGCACCAGATGGCATCCCTCCCGAAGTACCAGGCGTATCCCGGCCTGCCGTTAACGGCATGGCCCCCGTCCCATCCGGCAGCTGTTGTGCCATAGCCAGCCACCAGACTTTCACCTATACCGGGAGTATGCACAAACAAACGGTCGGTACCCACCCGGGCCCAGCGGTACCCTTCATTAAGAAGGGAATCGGGAGTGATCACCTGCACATGATCTTCCTCTCTCTGCCGGCTGTAGGCAACGGCTTCGTCAAGCACCAGCCGGGGGTATTGCATATTCCGGCGGTAAAGTTGCCGGCCCCGGTCATAACCTTCGGAGGTAGCGGCTATTATTACATCGGTACGGTTCTGCCGGGGGGAAAGATGCACCGTCATCCAGCCGCTCACCGGAAAAGTGTCGGACCTGATGCCCCCGGGAAACGGACTTTTTCCGGTTTCAAACCCGGAGAAGTTGCCCATTTCCCTGTGCAGGATGCGGCCGTTGGTACCCAGCACCATTACGTAACCCCGTGATTCGTCGTACACCACAGAGGCGTTTAAACCCTTGTCAAATCCGTAGTACAGGTCGCCGGTGGCATGGTGTGAATAGGGCCACATAAGGCGGAAACGGGTTTCGAAAAACACATGGAGATACAGGGTGTCGATGCCGAAATATTCGTAATGCATCACACCCAGGGGGAGATCAGGATGGGCCGTTATCGTTTCCGTAAGTGTATCCGTGGCCATCACATACGTCCTGGTAAAATATGCCGGATGGACGATGACGGATGAAGGATAGTCTGAAAGCCACTGAAAATTGGACATCCCGGGGTGGCTCACACCCACTCTGTAGTTTTGCAGAGCCATAAACGGATGTGACCAGATTTCGTCCACTCCGCCGGATTCCTTTCCCATGATCAGAAGTCGGCGGCCGGCCACATCCCAGAATGCTTCTGCAACCCGTTCGCGGCGAAGCAGGAACGGCTCCTGGGTCAGGTTCCAGGGTTCGGAAGGAGGCAGGTCTTCCTGCTTCCCGTTAAAAGCTACCGGATAGGTGTCCCTTTCATTAAAGGTCCAGTAATTCCTTTTCTCGTTAGATTGGCGCCCGCACAGGTAAGATACCAGGTTTTCGGCCACCATTTCCAGTTCCGTACGCTGAAAGTTAGGAACGGAGAAGTACAGAAATGCCCCCAGAGCCAGTACCCTTCCTTTTCCATCCTCATATTCGATCATCAGCTTCTCATCTTCATTCAGGAAAACATACGACCATCCCACACCGGACACTTTCCCCTTTTCCGGACGCTGGTTTCCGAAGAAACCCGTTTTCCTGATAGTCATATCCGATTTCGGATGGAAAAAATAGCTTCCTCCGTGTAGTCCCCCGAATACCGGGTGTGAGCCGAAGGCCCTGATTCCTTTTTTTCTGCCGAATCCTTCATCGATCAGTTTTTCTTCCACCGTTTCCGGAGACCGGGGCTCCCAGCCCAGGTCGTGGGTCAGGTCAGCAGCCTGCAGGCTAAGCAGCAGGGCTCCGCCTTCCCTGACAAAACGGGTGAGGGTATTTCTGATCCCTTTGTGGCGGTATGCTTTCAGTTTGGCAATATCATCTTCATGAATCCAGACCAGTGAGAGACCTTTCAGCTCATCATACCCGTTGATCAGCTTTTCGGAAGGGATCAGCCGGTATTCGGTATTCCTTCGTTTATCAAGAAACCTTGCCAGGGCACGGTGCTCTGAATCCGCTTCCTGAACATTGCCCGGGATCACGATCCCGACACGGTCTCTTCCCAGGTACCGGAGGTAATAATAGCTCACTCCCACCACTATGGCCAGCACCAGATAAAAGAAAAACTTCGGGGAAAATATGCTCAGTATCTGTTTTCTTGTTCTGTTCTTGCGAGGCATGGCAGATTATCAGGTATCAGGAATGCAACCGGCTGTTAAATTACCATTTTACCGGGAAAGAGCAAAACAGAAACCCGGCGGAGCTGACTCATTTCGTAATATCCTGATTTATCAATCCTTAACCTGTGCATCCACCACGCAACGGAATCCTACGGTGGCATTTCTGTCAAAACCGGGGGATACCAGCAGAAGCATCTGGGTATGGTTAACAGGTCTGGGGCCACCCCGCACATACCATGAACTGGAGGTGGGCTGATAATAGCTGCCTCCCCTGATGATGGAAAAACGGTAACTTCCGTTATCGTAAGTATCGCTGGTAAGCTGCCACACATTTCCCACCATATCGGCCACTCCGAAGGGACTGGCTCCTTTCATGAAAGCATCCACGGGAGTAGGTCTTTCAAATGCGTTGTTGCACCGGGTGGCATGGAATTCATCTCCCCAGGGCCAGGAACGTCCGTCGGTTCCCTGGGCGGCATACTGCCATTCCCTTTCGGTTGGAAGCCTTTTCCCGGCCCACTCAGCATATGCACGGGCATCTTCGGGGCTGACCCAAACTACGGGATAATTCTCGGTGCCAGGAGAATATATCCCGTTTTCCCAGTGTTTGAGGAAATTGGTGGGATCCTCCGGGCGGTAGTTTGATTGAACCAGGAACTCGTGAAACTGCGCATTGGTTACCGGGTATTTGTCCATGAAGAACCTGGGCATCTCCACCGTTTCCGATTCTGCATAATCGGGATAGGGTATAAAACTTTCATCGTGATATACAGAATATTCAAACACCCCGGCAGGGATCTCCACCATGCCGGCAGGAGGTCGGTTCACAGCCCGGGTTTTTTCCACCGTGCTCACCAGCCAGGGCTTTCCATGATCGAAGGTGATCACCCTTTCGTCGAGCAGCTCATCTCCTTCATAGAGTTGCAGTACATAATCGCCGGTATATCTTCCGAACTCCTTAAACAGGCTGAGCTCCCAGAAACCGATGGGAAAATCGAGGTACCGGCCCTGCCAGGATGGTTTTCCTTTCCACAGGCGGATGCGATCGCCGGTAGTGGCCTGGAAGAACAGGGAATCACCCCTTCGTTCCACCCTGAGCAATTCCGGAAACGCTGCCAGGCATTCCACGTTGCCTTCCCGGCGGGTGCCAAGATACGATTCATTGAATGCTTCGATTTCGACCGGGAGGTAAAGATGTCCGTTGATTTTCACCGGCTCGATTTCCCGGTGGTTCCACAAACTGATGTAATGATAGGCACCTGCATCGTCGAGGCGGACCAGGGGGCCGGAATGTCCCTCAGGCCGGAGGCTGAAAACGGTATACAGTACTTTCTCCCCGTTGGTCCAGCGGTTGACCCATATGGAATCAGCCAGGCTTTCAGTCAGCGGGGTCCATTCAGGAGCGGAAAAAACCGATGCATTGGCCCGGAGGATCATGGTGGTTTCCCCCAGGTACCTGAATTCTTCTTCTATCCACCCGGGCCGGCCGGGTGCAAATGTATTGATCTCGGTCCCGATCCCGTTGAAGAAAGAGATGGCAATTTCCCGGTGCAGTCTTCCCTGGCTCAGCTGGCACACCCGGAAAATGGCATGGTCGGGACGGATCAGCCTGTTCAGGTTCAGGGGGGGAGGCATATAAATGGCATCATGCACCCTTCCGGAAAGGATTCCCGGCATATCGCGGGGAACGGCCATTCCCTCGCTGTACATAATCACACCGGATTTCACTTCGTCGGCCGCCTGCTGCAGTTCTACACTGGAGCTTCCCCGGGTATCGAGCACCACCCCGTCGGCATCCACGGCTTCGATCAGGCGAGCCATTCCCCGGTAATGGTCTTCCTCGCGGGTACTCTGATCCCAGGGATTGTAGGCAATATAGAAACGTGTGCCGTTTTCCCGGGCATACCGGGCGAGTTCATGCAGTTTTTCGAGTCCGAGCGGCAAATCGGCATACAGGTCCCACTGATTCCTCTGATCGATCCCCAGTCGGGGCCAGGTTGGCCAGATGCCGAAAACATCGATCCCTCCAAATAATTCTTCCCCCTTTTTCAGAAATTCGTAAAAGGTATATTTACCTTTTTCTCTGTCGTAGAATTCCTGATCCCAGGCAAACTGAAGCACAATAACATAGCACTGCCGTATCCACTGCAGGTCTTCCCTGCGGTAAAGATAATCGTCAAAATAGTCCAGATCGTACAGGTATCTCTCTCCGAATACCCGTTTCAGACCATTCTGCCAAGGGCCTTCGCAGGTCTCGGCCCAGAGCGTATAAGCCACCCCTGACCGGGGGGGCAGGATGGTTTCATACCTTTTTCTTTCTCCATCGAGCACCTCGGTTCTTCTGGCAAGGGCCACCAGTGAAACATCCTCTTTCAGGGGCAGAGCCCCGTATCCCATTTCCCAGGCATTGTCGGGCACAATCACCCCAACGGGAGGCCTTCCCGGAACAAAAAGCTGTGTACGGGCCAAACCCGGGGGCCCGGCGGCGGTAATGTACACATGCTCAGGATCCATGCCGAAAGGCACCAGATCGGCCACCCTCACGGTGTCGGCAGTGGAATTTCTGATTGCCAGCCTGATCTTCCATCCATGGATAAAATCATTCTCTTCCTCGAGGGTGCACGACACTCCGTTGGAGAACAGGTAGTTCACCGAACCCGTGTCGCTGTTCACCTTTGCCAGGGAAGCTGAACTGTAAATACGTCCGTTCAGTCTGACCGTAAAAAGCGGCACCGTGGAATTCAGGGATATTTCCTGTTGTCCGGGAAACTCAGCACGGGTGGCCATCAGTCCCCGGCTTGTATCCAGGTATATCCTTTCCAGCTTCTGGGCGGGTAAGACACGTGAAACTGCCAGCAAAGAAAGAGTGTAAACAAAAGGTATCCAGAATCCTTGCCCGAAAGAAAACCTCCTTTTCATTATTCAGTAACGCCTAAGATGATTATTTCACACTGAAAGCAAAAACCGTGCTATGTTTAAAAAGCTCCCCTTCACGAAGTACAGTAGAGGGAAAATGCGGATGATGAGGTGAATCAGGAAAATGCTGGGTTTCCAGACAAAATGCAGAATGCCTGCCATAAATCACGCCTCCCTTCCCTTTCAGGCTTCCATCGAGAAAATTCCCAGTATAGAACTGCACACCGGGCTGGGTAGATAACACCTTCAATACCCTGCCTGAAAGGGGATCATACACTTCCGCCACGGGGGCCGGAACATTTTCTTCTTTTCTGTCGATCACGAAATTATGGTCATAACCAGGCGGCACCCGGTCAATATTTTTCCCCACAGGCGTATGCCGGGTAAAATCGAATGGTGTGCCGCAGACATCCAGAAACTTACCGGTAGGTATGAGTCCTTCTCCGGCTTCGGTAATTGTCCGGGCATGGATCATTACCTGGTGATCATAAATATTTTTCCGGAAAGCAGACAGATTGAAATAACTGTGGTTAGTAAGATTAAGGATGGTAGGCCGGTCGGTCCGGGCTTCGGTATCGAGGGTGATCTGGTTTCCCGGCCCCAGGGTAATGCGGTGCCGCACATCCAGGTTCCCCGGGTATCCTTCTTCCAGGTGCTCGCTGCGATAACTGAGCAATACCGAGGGATAGGGCCGGTCATTCACTTCCACGATATTCCATACTTTTTTATCGAAGCCTTCCACGCCTCCGTGCAGGTGGTTGTCTCCGTTATTCCGGGCCAGCGAATAGGTCACACCGTCCAGTTCAAATTGCCCACCAGCAATGCGGTTGGCATAGCGGCCCACCATGCATCCGAAATAAGGATGTTCATGCAGATATGCCCCGAGGTTGTCAAATCCTGCCACCACATCTTCCGATTTACCGTTCCTGCCCGGGACTTCCAGGGAAGAAATTGTCGCCCCGTAGGTAATCAGTTCCAGTTTCAATCCGGTTTTATTCCTCAGAATGAGCTTTTCCACTTTTTTTCCGCCGGGTGTTTGCCCGAAAACCACATGATGGATCATAGCATCAGGTTATTAGCGTTTATTATTAACTTCCCATTCTAAAGATAATAATCCCCATACATTATCCAATTCATGAAATACCTGTTTCACGGTAGCTTATCCTGTTTTTTTTCATTATACTGCCGTACGACGCCGGTACCATCCCCATCGGATACACAGGCCTGTTCCTGTCCATATGCCGAGAAACATAACAAGGAAAGCAGAAATAAATTCCCCCCCTGAGGTTTCCAGAAAAGCCCAATGGTCAGCAAGCCAGGTATGGAGAACAATCAACACTCCCATGAGAACAATAAGCAGTAGCACCCGGAACAGGGCATGCACGGCATGTCCTGTATGTTCGGGGAACCCCCCGGCAACGATCAGCACAAAAGCCAGGTTAAACCCGATCAGCTGACCGGCCAGGTCAACGGGTGTTTCCGGAAAAAAGAGCATTGCCGCAGGCAGAACAAACATAGAAAGCCACCACACCCAGTGGACCCTGAAATGAAAGAAAGCCATTAACCGGGTTCCCTGAAACTTCCTGAAAGCAGGCGGCCTCAGCAGTACAGACCAGGCTATCAGAATGATCATGCCTCCCAGTGCCAGGCCTCCCAGGGTATCGGCCAGAAAATGGCGTGCCAGGAAAATCCGTGATACAGGCATGGAAAGTATAAAAAACACCGACATGATACGCACCCAGGTGTTCCTGTACAGAAGGAAAAGAGTGCCAAAGAAAGTGGTGGATATGGTAACGTGCCCCGATGGAAATCCATAGTTTGACAGCCCTGCCTCCCTGAGATGGAAAACGATTTCGGAAGGCAGTGTACCCCAGAATGTGTGACTTCCTGTTGACCGGAACCGGCCGGCCGGAAGGGTGTACTCTGCGCCGAACGGTATCAGAGAGGAATCCACATCGAAGGGGCGGGGAAGGGCAAACAGGTTTTTGAAAAAACCAATAAAAAGGCTGGCCCAGGCGGTAACCTGGATCATTACAAAACCCTTTCTGAAGTGAAACCCGTACATAAGAATGATCAGCAGGGGGATAATTACGTAGGTATTTCCGAAATAGCTGATGGCTTTCATCAGCCATGCAAAAAACTCAGAATCTATGGATTGCAGCAAATGATTGAGCTCGGTGCTGAACATATTTTCCCGTTTCAGATTTATTTTTCAAAGAAACGAAAAAACCGTCAAAGGAAGGGGGGACTGTCGGCCTATTTTTTTTTAAAAGATTCGTAGTGTTACGAATAATTCCCTTGCCGTTATGATCCTTATATATTTCTGGATCATCGAAATTCCTCCTGTCATTTTTCTGGCTTTCACTTTGGGCATGTGCCAGGAAAGCGTTTATGCATCGATAGTTCTGTCGGGATCACTGGTAAGCCTGCTGGCATGGATTCTGTTCAGGAGGGGAAAATGGAAGCTGAAGCATGTATGGCTGAAATGCCAGACCGTGCAGACTACTCATGCCGGATGGTATCGGTAATCCTGCGGCGGGAAGCCATCCAGGTTTGATACCCTACCGTAAGCAGGGCAGCAACCACGGTAATAAACACAGCCAGCCCCATGGTCCACCACGGGAAAGATGCCCTGTACGGAAAATTCTGCAACCAGTTTTTCATACCCAGGTAAGCCAGTGGCCAGGCAAGAACAGCAGCTACGAGGAACCAGATTAAGAATTCGCGCAGAAAGATCATGATGATCTGGCCAGGACCTGCCCCCATGGCCTTTCTGACGCCCACTTCCCGGGTGCGCTGGCCGGCAAGGAAAGAGACCATTCCCAGCAATCCCACACAGGCTATGATCACAGTGAGTAAGGAAAATATGGTAAAAAGTTCACCCATGCGAATTTCTGACTGATGCCATTCCCGGAAGCTGTCGTCAAGGAAAAAATAACTGATTGGCTGGCCGGCGGTCATTCGTTCCCACCTGTCAGCCACCTCTTTCAGTGTAAACTCCCTGTATTGCGGATCGATTCTGGCCACCACATAGCGGGGGGTCATCATCCAGCGGTCGGTAATGATCAGGTTTCCGATGGGTTCATTCAGGGGGCGGTAATGAAAATCCTTTACCACGCCGGTAACTTTCATGGTATATTTGTTCCATGATCCGGCAGGATGCAGGTATTCGCCTACCGGATACTCAAGCCCCAGATTGTTCGCGGCCGTTTCGTTCAGTATAACAGAAATGGTATCGGAATAGGAAGTTGAAGCAAAAGGCTTTCCTTCGATCAATTTCAATCCGAGTGTTTCAAACATTCCGTTATCTCCTGCCAGAAGCCTGGCCTGAATCACCTGATCGGAAGGGGCCTGATGCTTTCTTACAATCACGGCTTGCCAGCCGTCAATACCCGGCAGGGTACTCATCAGCGAGGAGGACAATATACCCGGAAGCTTTTTCAGTTCAAGAGAAAATGCTTCCATTTTGCCTTCCAGTCCGTAGGCCCGGTCAACCACCAGTACATTCTCCCGTTCAAAACCAAGATTCTTTTCACGAATGAAATGCAGTTGCTGGTATATCACCAGGGTAGAGATCACCAGGCCGATGGCCACGGAAAACTGGAAAATTACCAGCCCGCTCCTCAGCCACATATGGCGGGGCCTTAGCCGGATCTTTCCCCTGAGAACATGCAGTATCCCGGGAGAAAAATACGTAAGGGCGGAAATACCTCCGGAAAGAAGACCCATCAGAACAGTCAGGGTAACAGCCGAAGGCAGGAGCAACCAGTTCTCGAAGGCAAGCATGGTAAGGCTTTTCCCTGAAAGGCGGTTAAAAATGGGCAGCAGAAGTTCCACCAGGGTAAGTGCTGCAAAGAATGCCAGCAGGCTCAGCAGGACCGATTCTGTCATTATCTGCCAGATGATCTGCCGGCGTTGGGAACCCATCACTTTTCGCACAACCATTTCCCGTGCCCGCGTGAACGAGCGGGCTGTGGAAAGGCTGGTAAAATTAACATAGGCCAGGATCAGGATAAAAGCAGCCAGCAGAGAAAAGAAACGGATGTAGCTTACATTACCCACCGGCTCGATCTGCATTGGCGCTTTTGAGTTAAGGTATATGCTACGAACCGGTTCGAGAAAAAAATGCACCGAAGTTCCTGTCAGTTCGCCGCTGTTTTCCAATCCCATGCTTTTAACCAGCTGGTAACCGAAATACCGGTCAAGCAGCAGCCTGATCCTTCTTTCCAGCTCCTTCTGATCGGTTCCGTCACGGGTCCGGATGTATGTATAAAAATTATCAATCAGCCAGTTATCATTTTCCAGCAGGGGGAAGGTACTGCTGCTGGCCAGGAAATCGATCCTGAGATGGGTATTACCCGGCGCATCCTCCATTACGCCTGTCACCGTATAATCATTTCCGTCAGCTTCATGCAACACCTTTCCCACTGGATCATCGTTACCAAAATATTTCCGGGCGGCCGATTCGGAGATCACCATAGTGTGGGGGTCCTGAAGAATATTTTCCGGGTTGCCACGTATAAGTCTGTAGCTAAACACCTTGAAAAAATCAGGGTCGGTATAGTAATACCTGTTTTCCAGAAAACTTTTTTCCTCATAGGTCAATACTGTATTGATGCTTCGGTACAAACGGGTAGCAGCCAGTATTTCCGGAAATTCCTCCCTCAGGGTTTGTGCCAGAGGAGAAGGGGTGGTGACAACAAGAATTTCGCGCTCTCCAATCCTTCCCTCCTGCCCTACGCGGTATATATTCTCTCCTTTGATAAAGAACCGGTCATAACTCATTTCATCGTACACATACAATGAAATGAACAAAACACAGGCAATACCCACCGCCAGGCCGGTCAGGTTCACCAGTGTATGGAACCTGTACCTGATCATCTGACGAAAGGCTACTTTTAAATAATTTCCTATCATTTCCCGGGCAGTTCTGCAGCTGAAGTACAAGAATTGTACCCCGTTATACAATCTTTTACTATTCAGGCATATGTAAAATATATTGCCGAAAAAAACCGTCCGTTTCCGCACAATACAGTGTCCGGGTTTGTACTGTTTCCGCGCGGCGGAACACTTTCGCCTCTTATCTGCGGTAAAAACTCCGGTACCAGTCGACAAACCTGCTGATTCCTTCTTCTACAGAAGTAGAAGGTTTGTAACCGCAAACATCATGCAGATGGGTGGTATCGGCAAAGGTTTCCGGAACATCGCCCGGCTGAAGAGGAAGGAATTCCTTCCGGGCTTCTGTTTCCAGCTTTTCTTCCAGCGTGCGGATAAAATGCATCAGGTCCACGGGCCGCGAATTTCCTATATTCAGGATTCTGAAAGGAGGCCTCCCCGGCGGGACTTTCCCCAGCAGGGCTTCCACCCCCTTTACTATATCGTCAATATAGGTAAAATCCCTCTTCATATTTCCCTGGTTATACACCTCGATGGGCCGTCCGTCGAGAATCCTTTCGGTAAAAAGAAAGGCGGCCATATCAGGCCGTCCCCATGGTCCGTACACGGTAAAAAATCGCAATCCGGTAGCCGGAATACCAAACAGATGACTGTATGAATGGGCCATAAGTTCATTGCTTTTCTTGCTCACGGCATACAGACTGACGGGGGTATCCACCCGGTCGGCCTCCGAAAAGGGTTGTTTGGTGTTGCTTCCGTAAACACTGGAACTGCTTGCATACAGCAGGTGCTTTACGGGATAATGACGGCATGCTTCCAGTATATTTAAAAAACCGGTAATATTGCTGTCGATATATGTCTGCGGGTTTTTCAGGCTGTACCGCACACCAGCCTGGGCGGCCAGGTGTACCACCCGGTCGAAGCGTTGCTGTTCAAACAGTTTGAGAATACTTTCTCTGTCTTTCAGGTCGAGTTTTATGAACCGGTAGGCGGGATTCCTGCTGCTTCTGGTAATCTTCCCGTATTCCAGATTGACAGTATCAATGCCTGCTTCTTCCAGTCGGGCATGCTTCAAAGCTACATCATAGTAAGTATTGATGTTGTCCAGTCCGATGACCTCGAATGAATGATCCACCAGGCGGTTGGCAAGGTGAAAACCTATAAAACCGGCTGTTCCGGTGATCAGTATCTTTTCCATACCACAGATAATGAAATGATGGATTCAGGGAACGAATATACAATGAAAATAACGGAAAAAAACGGAAGGACACATAAAACATGGAGAATGGTCTGACACGGAAGCCGGTTATATTCTGACCCCAAGGACACAAATATCGTCTATCTGCTCATAATTCTCCATCCATTCATCCAGTTTGCGGGTAATGATTTCCAGTTGTTCCTTCATGGGCAGGGAAGCATGGGCCAGCAACATTCGTTTGAAGGGTTTGTACATAAATTTCTTTCCGCCGGGGCCCCCAAACTGATCGGCATATCCGTCGGTAAACAGATACACGCGGTCGCCTTCCTTAAGGGGGATTTCATGATTGGTAAACTTATCCATCCGGTCATACAGGGCAACAGGCATTTTATCGGCCGGTATTTCATACAGCACATCGCCGTTCTGATCGTGTAACATGGGCTGTCCCTTGTATACTTCCGGAGGTGCCAGGTCTTTATTCCTGATCAGGTAAAGGGAATTGTTGGCTCCGGCAAATTCCATCATGCCGGTATCATGGTGAACGGTAACAAGAGAAAGGTCCATTCCGTCGCGTTGTTCACCCGAAGTCCCTCTCTGACTGAGGGCTGTGATCACTTCCTTGCGCAGGCGTCTCAGAATAACGGCAGGTTGTGTAATATACTCTTTCACCACAATCTCTTTCAGCAGCGACATACCCAGCATGCTCATGAACGCTCCGGGAACACCGTGGCCCGTGCAATCGACCACAGTCAGCACAGTGGAATTTTCCAGGGAAGCCAGCCAGTAGAAATCACCGCTCACAATATCGCGGGGACGGAACAGCAGAAAATGATCCCTGAACAGGGTGGTAAGGCCTTCTGTACCCGGAAGGGTTGACGACTGGATACGGCGGGCGTATTCAATGCTTTTGGTGATTTCAGAATTGATTTCCCTTATCTTTTCGTTTTGTTCCACCAGCATGTTCCGCTGGGCATCAATTTCATCGCGCTGGGCACTGATCTCTTCATTTTTCTGTTCCAGGTCGGTATTTTTTTCTTCAATTTCCTTTTTCTGCCGGGCCAGGAGTGCATTTTTACGGCGGCTGGAAATGAGGCTTCCCAGAATCACCAGAGCTATGAGAACTACCAGCACAATGATCAGGATCATGGCTTTTCTTGTGGTGCGTTGCCTTTCCAGCTCCAGCTGATCCAGCTTCTTCTGCTGCTCAAGCAGTGCAATGGCCTGCTCCTGTTCCCGCTGTTTCTGCTCTTCCTCCCTCAGCCTCAGTTCAATGATCCGGTTTTCCTGTTCCAGGATCCGGTTCTCCCTTTCCCGCTGCTCCACGGCATGCTTTTGACTGGCAAGTTCGAGCGATTGCTGCAATCTTTCCCTTTCCAGTTGTTCCAGGTCTTTTTCCCGCCGCAGCAATTCCTTTTCCTGTTCCTCTTTTTCCAGTTGCAGAGTCAGCTGCCTGATGGCCAGCTCCCTTACTTCCTCCTCCTTCAGTCTCAGTTTCAGCTCTTTCTCCGATTTTTCCAGTTCATAGTGCCTCCCCGCCAGTTCCTGTTCCCGTACCCTTCTTTCCAGTTCAATAGAATCTCTGATGCCCAGATACATTTCATAAAACTCAAGGGCCTGGATCGGATCGTTCCCTTCCCTGAGCACCCGGGAATAGGTAAGATATGCCTCAGACAGTCTCTGTCTGTCATCTGCACGTTCTGCAGACTCAATGGACTGTCTGCAGAAAGCCCCCGCATTGTACAGGTCGCCGCTGTGATAATGGATCAATGCCACCATATTTTCAATCCTCGATTTTTCAGCCGGCATATCTGACTCTTCCAGCAGGGCAATGGCATGGCTGAAATATTCCAGGGCTTCCTTTTGTTGTTCCATATTATGCAGGCAGGTAGCGGTATTTGTCATAAGCAGGGCCATATCGGCCGCAGGCAATCCGGCCTTTCTGCCCAGTTCAATAGCTTCCAGATAACAATCCAGAGCTGCCTGGTAATTTCCCATGCGGGTATAATTGAAACCCATGTTATTGAGGATGGCCGGCACCTGCCGCTCCCCGCCTGCAGTTTCGAACCGCAGTAACAATGCTTCATTGGCCGCCAGGGCTTCGGCATACTCTCCGGCAGCATTCCAGGCTTCAGCCTGTAAAACCACCGCAGGTGTATCGTCCATTCCGGCACGGCGGGCATGTTCGGCCATGAACCGGTAACAGCGGGCGGCTGAATCGGGCATATTCCCCTTCATAGCCGCTTCTCCCAGGGCTTCCATCAGCATGGATTTCTCTTGATGATCTTCGACATCGGTCAGTTCGTAAGCTTTTCTGAGATATTCCCCCTCTTTGGCATATACCTCTTCCATGCTGTAATAACCTGCCAGTTGCAGGCACTCTGCCCTCAACCCGATCGTATCGTTCTTTGACTCAAGGATACCGGCCGCACGTATCGAATAGGGAATAGCATCCCCCGGATGACCTTCCGTCACGGATATATCGGCCAGCAGGTTCAATATGTTCAGTTCTGCCGGTATATGTCCCGACCGCATGGCATATTGCAATCCTTCCGTGGCACGGTCGAATGCCCTGTCAAGATCACCCGCCCTGAAATAATACAGGGCCCGCTGATACAGGGTTTTGGCCACTACTGAATCGGGCTCCTGGTAAAGGGCGGCATCACCGGAATCCAGGTCGGGGATTTTGCCCTGACCGCCGAAAATTCCTGCCAGTGTCAGAGCCAGGGAGGTGAGTATGAAAAACCGGGAGTTCATGCCATCAGTTCACTAATTCAGGTTATACGACAATCCGATCCGGATGCTGCGGCGGATCTGGGGATTATACACCAGATTTTCTTCCAGCAGGGTGGCATTTACCCCTCCGTAGGCTTCATCAAACAGATTGGTGATACGGATAAAGGCGCGGAGCTCGGGACTCAGGTTATACGAACCCATCACATTCATGGCATAATATCCGTCCACATCCTTGAACAGCCTGCTGTACAATCCCTCGAAAGGTATCAGCAAACGAAGCCATTTACTCATCCACTGGCTTTCCACGTTCACATACAGGTTTTTGACAGGATAGAAAGAAAGTTTGAGCTTTCCTTCATGCCGTGGCATCAGACGGAAATATTCCTCCACAATTTCTTCCACCTGAGGCAACCGGTCACGGCGTTCAAGCAACGAAAGGCTGATCTCCCCGTCCATCCTGATCGAAGGCACGATGTTTTTGTACCGGATGGTGGTTTGACTTCCGTACACATTTGACAGCGATTCCCGGCTGTTCAGCCAGGTAAACACCGAATCGTTCGCGGCACGGGGTAAGCTAAACTGCGATGCCGGCCTCTTGTCAGGAATAATGTGATTGCTGATGCTGTAATAATAAAAGGTCTGGTGCAGTTCCAGCTTCTTTAGCAACCGGGTCTGGATTCCCAGCTCCAGTGTATTGAATTTTTCGGGCTCCAGATGGCGGTTGGGCACCACCTTGTAATGGATCTGATCTGAAGCCACCGGATAAGCCAGCGACTGAAAGGCAATGGAAGAAGGAGGCGATTTGTACGCCGTACCCGCCGATAACCTGAACGAAGCACGGCCCCCCGTTTTATACAAAACCGCCATCTGCGGACTGAAACGGTTGCCATACAGGGAATTTTTATCATATCGCAAACCGCCCAGAAACCGGAACCGGTCCAGCACGAAGTAATATTGAAGAAACCCGGACAGGTTGCTGTAGCTGATGGGATTGAGTCCGAACGAACCCATCAGGGTATCTCTTGAAACCACCCGGGTGCTGAAGGAAGAGTAATCACTCCTGTCGAAGGGCGACATCAGATAATTGGTCACTGGCAGGTTCCCCGATTTCTGATAGGATAATCCCGCCACCAGTTCCAGGTTTGTCACCGGTACAACGGTAAAAGTTTGTTCGAAAAGAAAATCGTTCGAAGCAGAATACCGGTATACCTTGTCGGTATTTTCCAGAAAGGTGACACCCTGGCTGGAATTATTGTCCATCCGGTATACCAGTCCCGATAACAGAGTATGGGTGGAAAAATAATCGAAGGCCCTGGTATAGCTCAGGGTGGTCCGCTGGATGGATTCACCCCAGTAATTTTGCGGATTGTTGTACTTGTAGAATACGGGCGACAGGCCAATGGAGCTGTGGGTACGGCGGTACATGTTATCATACGAAAGACGCACACCCCTGAATTCCATCTGTACCCCGATCATGTGCGAAGCGGCAGAAAGAGCTTCCATATCGGGTCGGCTGATGCTACCCTCGTACTGCGGCCCGTACCAAACCTTTTTAAATTCCTCCGGATCCACCCCGTTTTCACTCAGCAGGGTTTCATTAATTTCAAGAGGCTCGTATTCTTCCCCGCCGATCAGAAAGGTTTGTTTCCTCTGCTGATAATAATTCAGCGGATTATATACATTTTCCAGCCGGTACCGGATGTTCATGTCATTGTATTCATACTTGCTTCCGTAGAAGCTGTATTTGAGGATATTGTTGTTCTTCCCTCCTTTACCGCCCAGAAAGAAATTAATATAATTATACCCGTCGGGTCCCAGGCTGATATCGCCCCCTACCATGGTTCCTTTATCGGCTTCACGGGTAATGATATTGATTACACCCTCTACCGCATCGGCTCCGTACATGGCCGAAGCCGTACCGTAAATCACCTCGATCTTTTCCGCCTGCCTTACAGGCAACTGATTCCCCACGGGCATACCCGATACCACAGAGGGTTTAACAGGAATTCCGTTGAGCAAAATTTTGGTATACAGGTTTCCGGTCAGGCCCCTGATCTGAAAACTTTCACCCAATTCACCCGATCCGGGCTGGGAAGTTTTGATAGCCGGCAGGGAACTGAGCACATCCATAAGGCTGGTGTACTGATTGCGAATAATTTCATCGTGCGAAATAATGTATACGGTAAGGGGAAGTTCTTCCAGATTGCGCGAGATACGGCCGGTTCGCACCATTTTCAATCGAGCCGAATCAGGAATAAATACCAGATCGCCGGCGCCCAGTGCATGCGGTTTCACCGTTACGGGAACCGTATCGGTTTGAGCCGGAACATATCCGGCAACAACCATCCAGAGCATAATAGAAAATACCTTCTTCAGCATCTGTCGAATCCGTTGATATCACTTTGTGCCCCTTCCAGCACGATATTACCTTTACGGTTCGGCTTTCCGGCCAATGAACCGGTAGATAAAAGTAAGCATTCACCGGGAAGCCGGCAAATTCCACTATGTCAAAGCCCGGATCCCAATAAAAAAAGGCTCCCCGGTAAACCTTTCCCACCTCTTCACGAAGTCCTCCGGGAAATTCATTCACCAAACAATTCCACAAACAACCTTTTTGCTTCCACCCAGTTTTCACGGTTCAGGCAATACCTGATCCGCGGCGATTCAATTTTCCCCTGAATCAACCCTGCATTTTTCAATTCTTTCAGATGCTGCGACAGGGTGGACCGGGCAACGGGCAGTACTTCCGACAAATCACCGCTGTAGCAGCAGGTCCGGTTCGACAGGTGCTTCAGAATGTAAACCCTTACCGGGTGCCCCATGGCCCGGGCAAATCTGGCCAGCCGGATTTGTTCCTTCGAAATCGCCGGTTCCTTGTTCTTATTCATATTTTTATCTGCTCCAACAAAAATAACAATTTAAATTTTATGGAACATTTCTTTCATCATCTGCGCTTCTGCGGTTTTGTTTTTCAAGGGAAAAATCTATTTTTGTAACGTTTTACGGTGTATACGTTACTCCCCACACTCCGTGCTTACCAACTATCTGAAATGATATGACTTTAAAAAAATCCTTGCTGTTGCTGGTTTTTGCCCTGGCAGGAATTCTCAGCGCCTTTCCGCAGGATGTCAGGATTGAATTTGAAGAATATGACCTGCCCAACGGGCTGCATGTAATCCTGAGTCCCGACCATTCAACCCCTATGGTGGCGGTAACTCTTATGTACCATGTTGGGAGCAAAAACGAAGATCCTGAAAGGACCGGTTTTGCCCATTTTTTTGAACACCTGATGTTTGAAGGAACCCGCAACATTCCCAGAGGCGAATACTCCAGGTATGTGGAAAACGCGGGAGGAACCCTGAATGCCAGTACATCGAACGACAGGACATACTATTATGAGCTCCTTCCCTCCAATCAGCTTGCACTGGGTCTGTGGCTGGAATCGGAAAGGATGCTTCACCTGAAGGTCGATTCAGCCGGGATTGAAACCCAGCGAGGGGTGGTGAAAGAAGAGAAGAAGCAAACCATGGATAACACTCCTTACGGAACTTTTCTCTATGAAATGATGCGCCGGGCATTCAAACGGTCTCCCTACCGCTGGGTGGTGATCGGCTCGGTAGAACACCTGAATGCCGCTACCTACGATGAATTCCGTAAATTTTATGAAACCTATTACGTGCCCAACAATGCTGTACTGACCCTGGTGGGGGATTTCGAACCCGACAGCGCCAGAATCCTCATTGAACAATATTTCGGCAATATTCCCCGGGGCGAATACCCCATTGAAAGGCCCGATATGACAGAGCCTGCGCAAACAGAAGAGATCAGGGACACGATTTACGACAATATCCAGCTTCCCGCCATTTTCCAGGGATATCATATCCCCGCCTCCGGCTCACACGATGCCTATGCTGTTGAAATGATGAACCAGTTGCTTTCATCGGGCCAGAGCTCACGGTTGTACAAATCGCTCGTCGACCAGAAACAACTGGCGATTCAAATTGCCGCCATACCCCTTCCTTTTGAAGGGCCGGGCCTGTCGATCATCCTGGCAATTCCCAACATGGGGGTAGATCCCGCTGAACTGGAACAGGCGATTGATGAAGAAATAAACCGCCTGAAAACCGAATTGATCACGGAACGCGAATTTGAAAAACTGAGGAACCAGATCGAAAACAACATGGTGAACAGCAATGCCACCATGGCCAGCCGGGCCCATAATCTGGCAACTTATTACACCTATTACCGAAACACAGGTCTGATCAATACTGAAATCGAAAAATACATGGCCGTTTCCCGGGAAGATATCCGCAGGGTGGCACAGGAATACTTTAACCCTGAAAACAGGGTGGTTTTGTATTACCTGCCCGGGAAAAAGGAAAACCAGTGAAACCCGTCAATTATTCAAACCTGCAATGAAAAAATATTTTCTCATTCTTCTTGCATTCATCCTGGCTCATAGTACAGTACTATCCCAGGTGGCAGACAGGAGCCGCCCCCCCGAACCGGGCCCTCCACCCCGCATTCAACTGGGAGTTCATGAATTTTTTACGCTGGAAAACGGCCTGCGCGTCATTGTGGTAGAGAACCACAATCTGCCCAGGGTATCGTTCCAGATCACACTGGATATTGATCCCGTTCCGGAAGGTGAAAAAGCCGGTTATACCAGTGTGGCGGGTGAATTGCTGAGAGCGGGAACCACCCGGCACAGCAAAGAAGAACTGGACGAAAACATTGATTTTATTGGCGCCAGCCTGTCCACATCTGCCACAGGTATTTCCGCCTCCTGCCTTTCCAGGCATACGGAAACAATCCTTTCCCTGATGTCAGAAATACTTCTTCATCCGGTTTTCCCCGAAGATGAACTGGAAAAAATAAGAAAACAGCTTCTTACGGCCCTTCAGTCCACCCGCGACGATCCCAATACCATGGCCGAAAATGTTGCCAGAGTTTTGCGTTACGGTGCGGAAAATCCCTATGGTGAACTTATGACCGAGGAAACAGTTAACCGGTTCACACGGAACGATCTGGTTCAATACTACCAGACTTATTTCAAACCCAACGCGGCATACCTGACCGTGGTGGGAGACATCAAACCGGAAGATGCGCGAGAACTGGCGGAAAAATATTTCGGGGACTGGGAACCGGGAGAAGTGCCTGAACACCACTATGAATTTCCCCCGTCTCCCGAAGCGAACCGGGTGGCTTTTGTTAACAAAACAGGAGCCGTACAATCGGTTATACAGGTAACTTATCCGGTAAAACTCACTCCCGGCCACCCCGATGCCATTCCGGCAGCCGTTGCCAACAGCATACTGGGCGGAGGAGTTTTTTCCGGCAGGCTGATGCAGAACCTTCGTGAGACCCATGCCTACACCTACGGCGCCCGTTCCACCCTCAACACTGATAAACTGATGGGATACTTTTCTGCCAGCACCTCGGTAAGGAATTCGGTAACCGACAGTGCCCTCGTGGAAATACTGAAGGAAATGGAAAGGATGCGTACCGAATTACTGGATGACGGACATTTGCAACTGGTGAAGAATGTCATGAGCGGGAGCTTTGCCCGTTCGCTGGAAGATCCGCAAACCATTGCCCGTTTTGCCCTGAACACCCGTCTATACGACCTTCCGGAAGACTATTACAGCAACTACCTGGAAAAACTGGAAGCGGTAACACCCGACCAGGTGCTGGAAGTATCGCGCAAATACATCCTGCCACATAACGCTTACCTGGTGGTGGTGGGAAACCGCGGTGAAGTGGCAGGAAAACTGGAAAAACTGGCAGGAAACGGGAAGGTGGAATTCTACGATGCCTTCGGAATGCCCGTCGAAGTATCCCGTGCGATTCCGGAAGGACTCACTGCATGGGATGTGATCGACCGGTATGTAAAGGCGGTAGGAGGTGCCGTCAGGTTGGAACAAATAGAAAACCTCACCATTCAAATGTCAGCCGAAGTACAGGGGATGACCATCGAAGCGGTCAGTTACCAGAAAGCCCCCAACCTCTATTCCATGACCATGAGCATGAACGGCTCCCCCCTGATGAAACAGGTTTTCGACGGAAACCGGGGAGCGATTATCGCCATGCAACAGGTACAGGAACTGCAGGGAGACGCTCTGGCCCAGATGAAAGCTCAGGCTCTGATGAACCCCGAACTGCATTATCGCGAACTGGGCTATAAAGCTGAACTTACCGGCACGGAAACACTGAATGGAAAAGAGGCCTACACGGTGAAAATAACCAACCCGCTGGGGCTCGAAACCATCGATTATTTCTCGGTGGAAACCGGATACCGGCTTCGCAGGGTAACCGTTGTGGGGGAAAATTCACAGGTGAACGATTACGGTGACTACCGGGAAGTAAACGGAGTGGTGTATCCTTTTGAAATGACCACCAGCCTGGGGCAGCAAACCCTGATTATGAAAGTGGAGGAAATTGATAACCGGTCGGAAATCGACCAGGGGGTCTTTGCTATAGACTGATGCAGGAAAATAAACTCTCTCTTCATACGTCTTTCACTGTCACTTCGGCTGAAACCGACATGTATGGGAGGATCAGGCTGAGCGCTCTGCTGAACTTCCTGATTCAGTCGGCCATCCAGTCAGCCGATAGTCTGGGTTTCGGATTCAGCCAACTGAAAAAGCAACAGTTATTCTGGGTGCTCAGCCGGATGAACCTGGAAATCGTCAGGCCGCTGGCATGGTACGAAACCGTGAAAGTGGAAACCTGGCCGAAAAATGTCGAAAAAATACTCTATATCAGAGACTTCCTGGTGCGTGACCGGCATGAAAAAATCGTGGCCCGTGCTACTTCAGGATGGCTGGCCATTGACAAAGAAACCAAACGTCCCGGGTTATACCGCGGATATGAAGCCGAATCCCTCACCCGGCTGAAAAATAAACAGGCAATGAAAGAATTCCCCCAAAAAACACCCCCTGTAGAATATGGGGAAACATTCCATATACAGCCTGCTTATTTTGATATGGACCTGAACAGGCACGTCACTTCCACCCGTTATATCGACTGGATGATGGACACCTTTCCGGTGGATTTTCACGCTGAACACTACCCCACCCTCCTGAATATCAACTACCTCAAAGAGACCCGGCCGGGCATGGAAATGCTGATGCGGCGCAGGCACTACGAAAAAGAAGCCTATGGATTCCAGAGCAACCATCTGCCCGGCATGTCACCTTCGGTAAGAGGACAACTGGTGTTCGCCAAAAACAGGTATTCACCCGACGGACAGTTCACTCACAAGTAGAAAGAGTAAGAGGAATTTTGGTGTGGCTTTTTGAAAGCTTGGCCGGGTTCATTATTTTTATGCAAAAAAATCATGATACATCATGTAAAAAGCCGTATCGCGGCTTTTCTTACGGGACTTTCCGCATTACTTGCCCTGTATGCCTCCCTCAGAGGGATACTGAATCAGGATTTGTATACCGAAGTGGCTGAAGCCGGCACAATTTCATCTTTCCTTGTTACAGGTTCACTGGCCCAGGATATCATTCTGCTGCCCACCGCCCTGCTTTTGCTGTTCCTGACCATCCGTTTCCTCTGGAAGCCGTCACTGAAAATTTTAATCCTGAACCTGGGCCTGATCAGTTTTATTTTTTATGGTTACGGCCTTTATGTGATTCAGGGCCAGTACACCGACCTGTATGTTATGTACCTCGCCATATTCGGGCTCTCACTGTATACCATAATATACGGGCTTCTGGCAATTCGCTGGGATGAAACATCCTCCACCACCCTTTCAAAACCCCTCAGGGCATCCCTGGCCGCTTTTCTCCTGCTCATCCCGCTGGTTCTGATACCGGTATGGCTGGCGCTTATTTTCCCCGATATCATCACACATACCCCTTCCGATACCTACGCCGTATTCATTCTCGACCTCTGCGTTGTTTTTCCCGCCCTGGTCATCATTGCCTGGTTGCTGTTCGCCAACCGGCCGGCCGGGAATATTCTTGGGGGATTGGCCATTATCAAAGCATTTACCATATGCCTGTCAGTGGCCTTCGGTGAATGGTTCCAGGGTTTTACCGGCGACCAGCCCATCAATACGGGCATGTTAGCCATTTTCCTTCCCCTCACACTAGTCAGCCTGGCCATGGTAATATGGTATTTCAACCAGTTAAAGATCACTTCCTGATACAAGAAAAAATTTTTACCGACAGAAGACTGATGAAAAACCTGGTTGTTTTTCAGGCTTTTTTTTTTATTTTCGTTTCCGAAAAAGCATCATTACCCCCATCCATGAAAAAATATATTCTATTCACCGGCATGTTTCTGCTGCTGGCCGGGCTGACAGAACAACATGCCCTTTCCCAGGGTGTATTGAGAAAACTCAGGGAAAAAGCCCAGGATGAGATCATTAAAAAAGCCCTGGGAGAAGAAGAAAGCGAAACCCCTCCTGCTCAGGATCCTTCCCGGCCGGGAATGAGCAATACCCAGGGAGGAGGCCTTAGCACGGAGATTCCCGACGTGACCGAGAACATCAGGCTGGCACAAACGGCTTACGGTTCAAAAAACTACCGGGATGCGCGCTACTCGGCCAGGCAGGCTCTGTTAGGAGTGGAAATGACCATGGGCCACCGGGTGCTGGAAAACCTTCCGGAAACTGTTGGCAGCCTTCAGGCTGTAACCGAGGAAGACCAGGTAGCCAGCACAGGAACCACCCTGGTTGGCCTGACCATCGAAAGAGTGTACCGCAGTGACAATCAGGAGCTTCGGATCACCATAGGCAATCATTCGGCCCTGCTTTCAGCCACCGGAATGTACTTTTCCTCAGGAGGTATGACCACTACCGAAGAAGGGCAAAAGGTTATTCAGTTCCAGGGGCACCGGGCGGTAATCGAATACGACGATCATACAGGTTATACCCTCAGCGTTCCGTTCGGCCAGTCGTCCCTCATGATAGTGAACGGTGTGAATTTCGGCAGTGAGGGAGCCATGATGGATGCTGCTGGAAAATTCGATCTCAATAACATAAAAAAACAACTGGGAGAACAATGAAAACCTTCCTATATATTTTCAGTTTCCTGGTTTTGCCGGTTGCTTTTGTCACAGTAGCAGCCCAGGATGTCCCGGCAAAACTGAACGAAGCCCTGGCAGCCTACGAGGCAGGGCAGCTTGAAAACGCCCGGAATGCGCTGGAAGAAGCCCTTAACGGTATCAATCACACCATCGGCAAAGAAATACTCGACCTGCTGCCTGCATCCATGGGAGATATGGCCATGGTGGCGGAAGAAGACGACGCTACAGGCACATCAATGGGAATAGCCGGATTGTTTGTTCAAAGGAATTACCGGAACGGTGAAAAGAATGCCTCGGTGGAGATTGTAAGCGACTCTCCCATGCTGGCAGGAATCAACACCATTCTTTCCCTGCCGGTGATCATGCAGAACGACCCAAATCAGAAACGAATCCGGCTGGGCAATTACAAGGCCCTCATGACCAGAACCACCGACGATACCGGAAAAGTAAGCTGGGATATTCAGATGCCCTTCGGTTCGTCTCTGCTCACATTCCGGTGCTCAGGCATTGAGGATGAGGCCACCGTAACCGGACTGGCCAATACCCTTCCGGTGGAAAAAATCGTGGCAGTGGCACAGTAGAAAACGTATCGGGCATCAGGAGTCAGGCAGTACGCTAATTATTCGTATCTTGGCAGACAAAAGCATGTGGGCATGATTCCTGAAATTCCTCTTCTGAAACACACCCGTTCAGGCTTGTTTTTCCTGATCGCCGGGCCCTGCGTTATTGAAAGCCGCGATCTGGTACTTCGCGTTGCTGAAACCATGACGGCGATGACCGATAAAATGTCTGTGCCATACATATTCAAAGCTTCCTACAAAAAGGCAAACCGGTCACGCCCCGATTCTTTCACGGGCATTGGCGATGATAAAGGGCTGGAAATACTCAGCGAGGTAAGACACCGGTTCAATATTCCGGTTCTGACCGATGTGCATTCGGTGGAGGAAGCCCGGCGGGCTGCCGAATATGTCGACGTGATCCAGATACCTGCCTTCCTGTGCAGGCAGACCGAACTGTTGCAGGCGGCTGCCGGAACGGGAAAACCAGTCAATATCAAGAAGGGCCAGTTCCTGTCGCCACATGCCATGGAGTTTGCAGTACGGAAAGTATCCGCCTGCGGCAATAACCGAATAATCATCACAGAACGGGGAACAACCTTCGGCTACCAGGATCTGGTGGTGGATTTCAGGGGCATCCCTGTGATGCAGGCATTCGGGTATCCGGTAGTACTGGATGTGACCCATTCCCTGCAGCAACCTAACCAGCCATCGGGTGTAACCGGCGGGCAACCAGCCCTCATTGCCACCCTGGCCAGGGCAGGCATTGCGGCAGGAGCAGACGGGATCTTCATGGAAACCCACCCCGAACCGTCCAGAGCCCTCTCCGACGGAGCCAATATGCTACCCCTCCAAAGTATGGCCGATGTACTTGACAAACTTATAACGATTCACCGGGCCGTGCATTCTGCCTGAATCGGATTCCATGCCATGATATTTCTCCTTTCTGAAAATATTTCTGCACTCAGGGAAGTAAGCCATAAATATTTCTTACTTTTATCTGTCATAAAACCGTTTAATAAATAAACTCCTAATTCCATGAAAAAAATTTCCTCCATTGTTCTGGTAATGCTATGCACATTACTGTTCACCGGTTTGCAGGCCCAAACCCTTGAGCAGATACTCAACCGGCATTTTGAAGCCGTCAATCAGAAAAAAACACTGGAAGTTCAGACAACCGTAATGAAAGCGCGTGTACTGCAAATGGGCATGGAAATGCCTATGGTTATCAAAATAAAAAAGCCCAATAAAATCAGAATGGAGATGGATATCCAGGGGCAGCAGATGATTACCGCCTATGACGGCAGCAGAGGCTGGATGATGGCTCCTTTTGCAGGCCCCGGTATTCAGGATCTGCCCGGTGAACAGTTGTCCAGTCTGAAGGACCAGGCAAATTTCGAAGGAGAACTGTGGAAGTATGCCGAAAAAGGGCATGCCGCAGAATTGCTGGGAAAACAGGATGTTGACGGAAAATCTGCCTACGCCATAAAACTCACAAAGAAAAACGGCGATGTGGTTACCTATTACCTGGATGCCGATAGTTACCTTCTGATGAAAGAGGTTACCCAAACCCTCATGAACGGAAGTCCGGTGGAAGGAACACAGGTCTATACCAATTACAAAACGGTGAGCGGAATTCCCGTGGCCATGAATGTGGAAAGCAGCTCCATGGGTCAGAGTGCCCTGCTGGTCATTGATGAAGTGGAATTCGACGTGGCGCTTGACGACGAAATTTTCGCCCGGCCAGTTAAATAAAAAAAGCAGCAGACCTGTAAGCCGGGTTCTGTACCCGCACCTGTTCTGAGACAGAGGCGGTACGGGTTCCTGTCATTTATCTGGGCCCGGCGTTGCCGCCGGGCTCAAGCGACCTACCCCCCGGCATCGGGCGGGCCACCCTCAAACGCCGGTATACATGGTCTTACAACCCCCGGGGTGGACAGCTTCTGCTGTCACCAGCAGAACTGGTGGGCTCTTACCCCACCTTCTCACCTTTACCTGCCTGCTATCAGGGAAAACCCTGAGATACACAGACAGGCAGTTATTTTCTTCTCCACTTCCATGCCCTCACGGACATCTTCCCTTTCGGAAGCGGGGTGCCCTGTGTTGCCCGGACTTTCCTCAGCCCGAAAAAAAACGGGCCGCGACAGGACGGTCTGCTGCCTTTGCAAAGATACGGATTATTTGCCGAAACATTCGGTATTCAGTGCCGCGTGTGCCCGGGAAAAACTACCAGGGTGGCGCCGTAACCGTACTCTTTGAACGAGGCATCCTGGTATCGTAAGCGGGGATACTGCCGGTCAATGATCCGCCGGATCTCATATTTGAGTTTCCCGTCACCCACTCCGTGAATAAATACTATTTTCTTCACCCCGTTTCTGATCCCTCCCTCCAGAGCGGTAATGAAACGGTTTTTCTGAATCTCCAGAGCTTCTGCAGGTTCCAGGCCTTCCGGTTGATCCACAATGGCTTCCAGGTGCAGGTCCACCTCTTCGGCAGGAGACCCGGACCGGTCCTCCTGTTTCTTTATACTGCCCTTCACAGCTTCCACACTGTTTTCCTTCCGGGCTGTCTTTTGCAATTCTTCCTGCCACTGCTCCAGGAGCATTCCCTTCCGGCCGGCGACTTTTTCCACCGATTTCAGTTCCGCAATCCACGCAGGTTCTTCAAAGTATTCATTTTTCCTGAACATCAGTTCCAAGGCTGCCTTCCGGCTACCCCTCTCCCACCTGCCTTCCATCGGGGGATAATCGGGCGTAGTGGCACCGGGATGAAATACCAGTACCCGGGCACTGACTTCTTCCGTTTTTTCAAATTCCGTCGCCTCACATTTCAGCAACCGCACCTTCGTGCCCGGTCCGAGCTCGCCGGCCCGCAACAGGAGATAACCTCCGTTTTCACGGGAACGGACCAAATACAGCAGGGACAGTTCACTGTCGTTGATCAGATAAAGAACATAACGGGTTTTCTGCCTGCCGGCTACCCAGGCCAGGAGAACCTTCGGCGGAAAAGCATCTGCAGGAACGGTTTCCTCCGTTTCCTTCAGAGGATGAATATCCATATCCCTTTCTATCACCTTCCCTTTTTCTTTTCTTTCCGGCTGCCCCGGCCAATCCGTTTCTTTTTCCGGCAGGGAAACGGCCTCCGCCTTTTCTTCCCTGTCTTCCTTCCATTCATCCGGCCCCCGGCCCGATAAGGCAATCAGTTCTTTCACAAGCACGGGCACTTCGAAACCGTCGTCTCGGAGAATGAGAGCGGTATACTGATCGGGGAAATCCAGGATCACTCCCGTACCCACATCATTTAAAAACTTTACCCTGTCGCCTTTCCTGAATTTCATGTCTTTCTGTTTCCTGGTTACCCGCAAAATTAGCTAATTTTGGGCAATGAATCCTATTCAATCTTCAAACGGCCTGCCTTCCTCCATTCAAAAGCAAATCCCTGCTGTTCTGCCGGAGGAATATGAATATGTACTTCCGCCGGAAAAGATCGCCCGTTACCCGCTGGAAGAACGCGACCGGAGCAAGCTGCTGGTATACCGGAAGGGCGAAATACGGAATAGCCGGTTCAGGGATCTTACTGATTACCTGCCAGGAGGATGCATGCTGGTAAGAAACGACACCAGGGTGATCAGGGCCAGGCTGCTGTTCCACAAACCTACCGGAGCGCGTATTGAAGTGTTTCTGCTCGATCCCGTCGACCCGCCCGACTATCAGCAGGTATTTTCCCGTACCGGCTCCTGCCGGTGGAAATGCATCGTGGGCAATGCCAGGAAATGGAAAGAAAAGGAGCTGACCCTGGAAATTCCCATGCAACAGGATACCTGCACGCTCAGGGCAGAAAAGGAAGCCGGGGCGAAAGGGACATTTCATGTGCGTTTCAGGTGGGCAGGAGGATACAGCTTCGGTGAAGTGCTCGACCGGGCCGGGATCATCCCTATCCCTCCCTACCTGCAGCGTGAATCGGAAGACATTGACGGAGAAAGATACCAGACCGTTTATTCACGCATCCCGGGATCGGTAGCGGCTCCAACGGCAGGGCTGCACTTTACGGAATCTGTGGATGCATCGGTTAGGAGAAAAAAGATCCCTGTGGTAAGCCTCACCCTGCATGTGGGAGCGGGTACTTTCAAACCTGTCAAAGGAAAAGACCTGAGATCGCACGCCATGCATGCCGAACACTTTTCACTGACAAAACCTGCCCTGGAAAAACTTTACCGGCACACGGGCACCACCCTGGCGGTAGGGACAACATCGGTCAGGACCCTGGAAAGCCTTTACTGGATAGGAAACAGCCTGACAGAAAAAAAGGAACCGGAATATCCCTTTCATCTGGAACAATGGGATGCCTATAACGCTACCCCGAAGGTTTCGTCAAAGCAGGCCCTTAAAAACCTGTTGTGCTGGCTCGACAGGCACGGACTCGAACGGCTCGAAGGTTCCACACGGATCATGATCGTTCCGGGATATATTTTTCAGGTAGTGAACGGCCTGATCACCAATTTCCACATGCCCAGAAGTTCTCTTATCATGCTGGTAGCCGCCTTTACGGGAAATGACTGGAGAAAGATCTACCAGCATGCCCTGAAAGAAGGGTACCGTTTTCTGAGTTACGGTGATAGTTCCCTGTTATTGCCCTGAACAGTGTTGTCTCCGCCGGAAGAACAGTGCGACCGGGATTTAAGCAGGTCTCTAAGATCGGGAATGCATCGTCCACAACCGGCCCCCGCCCCCGTATACATAATGAGTTGTGCCAGCGATTGGGGTTTCCTTTCACGAATGACCCGGATGATTTCATCCTCGGCAATTTCCTGGCAATGACATACAATCCGTGGCATGGTATTTCCTGTTCGGTTTTCACTGCCCGGCCAGTTTTCTCACCAGTCCTGCAAATTCGGTTATATCTTCATCGCGGGTGTCCCATGAGGTCATCCACCGGACTTCAGAATTCTTTTCATCCCACTCATAAAAGAAAAATTCCTTCTGCAAGGAGGAAATCCATTCCGGAGGCACCATGGCGAAAACCCCGTTCGACTGCACTTTCTGTGTTAGGGTTACCCCGGGAATATCTTTCACGGCTTCGGCCAGTTTCCGGGCCATGCAATTGGCATGCAGGGCGTTTTTTCTCCAGAGTCCGTTATTCAACAGGGCTTCGAACTGAACGGCAATGAAACGCATTTTTGAAGCCAGCTGCATTCCCTGTTTCCTGATGAACTGAAATTCCCTTGCTAGCAGAGGATTGAAAAAAAGAACAGCTTCCCCGTACATCATGCCATTTTTAGTCCCCCCGAACGACAGAATATCCACTCCCGCATCCCGCGTGGTTCCCCTGAGCGAAACATCCAGGTGTGCGGCAGCATTGGCTATTCTGGCACCGTCCATATGCAGTACCATTTGATGTGCATGTGCAAAATCGGCCAGGGTCCTGATCTCTTCCGGAGTGTATACCGTTCCCATTTCCGTGGCCTGAGTGATCGAAATAACCCGCGGCTGGGAATGGTGTTCAAACCCAATGCCATACACATGCCCGGCAACACTCTCAGGGGTAAGCTTTCCATCAGGGGTTTCCACCGGCAACAACTTGCAGCCAGTAAACTTTTCCGGAGCTCCGCATTCGTCTTCCTGGATATGGGCAGTTGCCGCACAGATCACCGAATGATAGGAACGCGTGGCCGCTGCCAGTCCCAGTACATTGGCGCCGGTACCCAGAAAAACAAAAAATACTTCGGTATCCTCTCCGAATTCCTCCCTGATCTTTTTTACCGCCCTCCTGGTATACGGATCATCCCCGTAACCAGGTACATGTCCCTGATTGGCCTCTGCCATGGCGGCCAGGATATCGGGATGCACTCCCGCGTTATTGTCACTGGCAAATCCTCGTTTGTTCTCCATCTTCATAACATCCAAACAGCTGATTTTTATGTTTTGTCAGAATAATTCGTCGTATTTGGTCCACAGCATGTCGCCCAGTTCCCATGCCTTTTCTACCACTTTATTTCCCCATTCCATGGTATAGCCCGTCAGGAACTCGATGGTTTTCCGGGGATTGCGGGCTCTGTACATCTCCAGTGCAACGCGTTCCACCTCTTCCTGGTTTTCGAAAAGCTCTTTCTGCCAGGGATCCCATACGGCATCCACATCTTTGTGCATGTCCCCCCACCGCTGGGCAGCCAAAGTGCCCAGCCTGTTGAAAGCCCACCAGGCCGATTCCCGGGTATATCCATTGATCCGGCCGGGAGTTTTGTACGGCCCCGGCAAATCGGTTACACACCCGTACACCGGGATATAAATGGAACTGGCCACGTTGTCCTGAGCCAGCCACACCACTCCCCCTATCTCATCGGGCAGCCAGTTGCGGCACTGAATAATGGTGGCATACATAGTGTACCAGCGGGCTATGGTCCTTTCCCCTCTCCAGCCCCAGCCGCCATTGATGCGGAAAAGCCGGTTCATATCGTACGGCATGTGCGGATTGGCCAGCGGGGAAATGACCGACCTGCCCTCCTCGTCGGTCACGGTAAGGGTCTTTCTCATGTCGAATTCCGTTCCCTGGTAATAATCTTTGAAAATACTGACAAGTTTCTCAAGAGTAACCGGTTCATCGGGTTTAACGGAAAAAGGATAATTTTCGGCATTGGGGTCGAGATGAAGTGAGGGGGCCAGCAGGTCGAACACCCTCCATTCACGTCTCCGTGCAGCCAGGGAGGTGCGGCTTTCAGGGGCATATGCATAACAAAAGCGGAAAGGACCTTCCTCTTCACTCCACCAGCCATTTTCCCTGGCCACCTCAAAAATGTTTCCGGATGCCATGAAATGATCGGGGTCATCCAGGTTGATTTCCTTAATGGTACTGGCATTGGCATTGACCGATACATGCTCGTCGGGAACCCGCTGCGCCACCCATACGGCACCTACTTTGCCTTTCCCGGGGCCTACGATCTCCAGATGCCACACTTCATTTTTATCGGCAATTGTCAGAGCTTCCCCGGCATCGTTCCATCCATACCTGCCCAGCAACTCACCGGCAGTACGAATGGCTTCCCGGGCGGTGGTGCACCTTTCCACAAGCAACTGACATAAACGCTGGCAGTCGATCAACCCGGCATCCGACTGCAATTCTTCCCTGCCCCCGAAAGTAGATTCTCCGATCCCGAGCTGATGTTCGTTCATGCAGGGATAGGCTGTATTGACGTAGGCCCAGGTATGGGAAACCTGCGGGATCACCCCGATGGAATCATGCCGGTAGGCAGGCATGGCATGGCTGTCGTCGGCTGATCTTTTCCGCATTATGACATACGAATCCGGCCGGTGATTCATGGCAGGAACAATATCCATCCACGACCGTGTGCGATGGCTGTCATCAGTATGTGAGGTGATCACCGAGCCATCGGCTGTGGCCAGCCTGCCAGCGGTGATGGAAGTACATCCGTCAGGGAAACCGCCTTCCCAGTCGGGTTTTTCCCGGTTCTGCCCGGAAAGCGGCAGAAACATGATGTAAAACAGAAACGTGAAAAAGGGTATTGTTTTCATTTTATGTTTATTTTTTATTAATTTAGCAAAAGATTGAATTCCTAAAAGTATAAAATCAGAGAGAATTAATCGTCTCCATCCCGCAAATTATTCCGGTTAATCCCTGTCGATTTCCGGTTTTTTTTATCCATTCATACAAATCTGAATCATGCGGGAGAGGTACGGAACACGTATTTTTTGAATCATAAAAAATGCAAGAATATGGACAAGCGTCTTGAGATGAAAAAACGGCTGGTTGAGAAATGCCTGGCTGAACAGGTCAAGATTGAGGAGCACAATAAGGCGCTGATGAAGGAAGCTCAGGAAACAGCCAACGAATACGAGCATGCCATGGACATGACCGATACCTACCGCACACAAATGCTCGAAAAAAGGGACATGTTCGCCCGCCAGCTGGCCAAGATTATTGAGGAAAGGAAAGTACTTGAACGGATTGATACGCACAAGGCAAAATCCTGTGCTGAATTCGGTTCGGTGGTGATCACCGACCAGAACCGGCTTTTCATATCGATAGGCCTGGGCAAGGTATGCCTTGACGGGAACGAATTCTTTGCCATTTCCCCTATGGTCCCCCTTTTTAAAGCCATGGAAGGAAAAAAGAAAGGAGAAACCTTTACTTTCAACGGAAAATCATTCCGGATCCTGGATGTCTTCTGAAACAGTCACCACCTGCAGCAAACGCAACTTTTTAACCGACATGTGATTCACAACCATTGCGGCAACCAGCGCCAGGATTGCAATGGCAAAGGTCCATGTGAAGCCTATGGTTTCATAAAACCATACCCCTGCCAGAGGAGCAAACAAAGCCCGCACTCCCGTAAGCGAAGCATGAACGGCCTGGTAATCGCCCGCTTCCTCCGCCCGGCTGAAATAGGCCGATCCGATATGCCACAAAAGGGTATTCATGGCAATAAACAGGCCATTGAAAATCACACTCAGGAAAAGGAAAACATACCATTGTATACCCAGAATATCCGCTTTCCAGGGAAGGTATTCTGTAAGGCCGGTAAAGAATATGTAAAGAGCCATCATCAAAAATGACCATACGGCAAAACGGCGGGGATCGGTTTTCCCGATCAAACGCCCGAATAACGGAATGAATACGATGGCGAGTATGTTGAATACATTTTTATAAAAAGCCACACCTGAATACGAAAGGTGAAGCTCTCGTTCATAAAATATCGTGATCACAGCAAACGTACTCATATATGCAAATCCATACAAAATAAAGCTGACCTCGTAGTCACGGAAGGGTTTGTTCCATTTCAGAATGTTCCACTGGGTCCTCAATGAATCTCCCATGGCATAAAACAAACCCTTCCGTTTTCTCTTTGCCGGAACAGCATTGAAAGGGATAGCTGCCAGCATGAATATGGAAAACATGCTGAGTGCACCCGCTACGGGATATACCACCCGGAAAGCAAAGGGATCCCGGTCAAGTATCAGCCCGAAACCGAAGGTGGCCAGCAGCATAAGCAATTTGGAAGAAGAAGTGGAAAAGGAATACAATGCGCCGAAATGCTGATGCCTGTAATTGCTTTTCAAAATGAGGTTAATGGTGGGAAAAAGCACCGGGTTGGCCATATAGTATACCAGAAACAGGAAAAGGAATATCCAGTGATGCCTGCCGGTTACCCCCTCTGCTTCTGCCGGAAACATTATCATGAAAAACAAAGGCAGCCGGGTAATGACGGCCGTCCACCGCAGCATTTTACGCTTATTGCCCGTCCTCCTCAGAAATTCATTGAAGAATAAAAGAAAGATCAGTACCACCACCGAAAACTGAAAAAGAATACCCACCTGGTAACTGCTGCCCCGGAGACTTTTCAGAAATACATACTCATTCAGGATAAACAGCCCCAGAATAAAACCGTCCAGACTGGCATATACAAAGTGCAGCCGGAAGGTACGCTTCTCCAGATCATTCAGTTCCGGATAAAGTCTTCTCAGCATGCCGTGATCTGTGTCATGTATCAGAGGTCATTCAGCGCTCTGCCAATATTCTTTTCCAGCTCCTCGCAGGGTTCTATGCCAACCGACAGGCGAATCAGGCCTGTCCCGGGGTATTTGTCACCCCACACAGGCTCCACGGGCAGCAAAGTGCTGTCGGCATCTCCCAGGGAAGGGATCAGCGGAACAGTGTTTTGCAGGGCACGGATAAAACGGTCCCGCCGATTTTTCTTTTCCCCGGCATTTTTCCCTGCCAGATCAAAGGTGATCATCCCTCCGTATCCCCTGCCCCCGAACAAGCGATCGGCCAGGAAATGATCCGGATGATGTTCCAGTCCGGGATAGATGGTAGCTTCCACGGCAGGATGGTCATCGAGAAAATGTGCCAGCCTTTCCGCATTCTCCACATGTTTCTGCATTCTCAGGGGAAAGGTTCGGAGCTGGGTTCCCAGGCGGTAGGCATCGTCAGGGCTGATCATATGTCCCACGTATTTCCTGTATTCCACGGCCTTCTTTAACAGGTTTTCCAGATTCCCGCAAATTACACCTGCGGTCACATCGCCATGACCCGACAGGTATTTGGTTGCGCTGTGAATCACCAGGTCGGCTCCTGCCTGCAGGGGTTTGAACAGATACGGAGTAGCGAAGGTATTATCCACCACCACCCTGGCGCCCATTTCATGGGCTATGTCAATTATGGCCGGCGCATCGGTAACCATCAGCATGGGGTTGGTCACCACTTCGAGGAATACCAGGCTCGCCTGGGTTTCCTCCATCCGGCGGCGGAAATACGACGGATCGTACCGGTTGTTTTCGGGAAAAAGGCGTTCGGCCCTGATCCCCCGGCGTTTGATCAGCACTTCATCAATAAAAGTATTGGTGCCGCCGTATATTTCACTGAAAAATAACCAGGGCTTATCCGAGCCGGCTTCCTGGAAAATCGACAGGGCGGTATCGATAGCCGACATTCCGCTCTGCATCAGCAGGGCCCATTCGCTCTGCTCAATATTCATCAATTGCTCTTCCACCGCCACCACGGTGGGATTCCGGTACCTGGAATAAATATAGTAGCCGGGTTTTCGTTCCTGTTCCTGTTCGTCGCGGAATGCGCTGGCGGTAACCGTTGCATCATCCAGACGGAATCCCGAATCCCGGTAAACGGGAGTTTTCAAGGGTTTTAAATGTTGTTTTTTTTTCATGATCCTGCCGTGTTATATTTCTGCCATGCCTGCAATATCCTTTTTATATCTATTTTCCCTTTCTCCATATTTTCAGGGGGTTCAAACCCAGCCGGGTTTTTGTGCGTCCCATGGGAAAAGCCCCTTCCCTGACGTAGCGGATGTCTTCCACAGAATAGAAGGCACGGGGATTGAAATGGTTGATCACCTCGATTACCTTCGGCATATCCGCCCGTTTGATGATTGTATAGATCACATTCACCTGTTCCTTCGATCCCCGGGCATCTACCGAGGTGGTTCCGTAGCCTCTTTCATGCAGGGAAGAGATCAGCCGGCTTGCATCGCGCTGTGTGATCACCCGCACCAGAAGCATTCCCAGAGCCAGTCTTTCCTCGAGCAGCATCCCCAGGTAATTGCCTGCGGCAAAACCTGCCGCATAGGCCACGTAGTTGATCCAGTTATCGAGGTTCTGCATGATACGGCTGATGGCCAGAATCCAGATCAGCACCTCGAAAAACCCCAGAATGGGAGCCAGTGTCCGGTTTCCTTTGGAAACCATAATGATCCGGATGGTACCAATAGAAACGTCGGCTATTCTGGCCATGAAGATCAGAAGAGGCATCACAACCAGATCAAAGATATCGGCATTCGTCATTACAAATGGTTTTGCGGTTTATCCGGTGCAAAATTAACTTTCCCGAACGAGAAAACCGTTCCGTTCCTCAATTTTTCAAAGGAAAAACCGGGTTTCAGGCCTGTAACCCGGTTTTTTCCTGCAGTTTCCTCCAATTCACCGGTCTTCCACCGTATGTAGATCCGGTTATTCCCATGGACACCGGGCTGTGCTTCAAACTACGTAGATAACTACGTAGTATTCTACGTATATATCTACGTAGTTATTTATATATTTTTCTTAATCGATATATATTTATCTTCCGGCAGGTTATTCATGCCACTGCTGAGGGGGTATCCGTTTTTCTTTTGCCGGGCAAAAAAAAAGCCTGTCTTTTCCGACAGGCCTTTCTTAACACACTAACCAACCTAACCATGAATCAAAGAAAAATGGTCATAACTTCCCGGTGATCCATTTCACAATTTTTTCATCATCGGGACGGACACGCGGGGGTACAACATCCACCAGGTTCCCGTTCTCATCTATCAGGTACTTCTGGAAATTCCACTGTACTTCCGAATCCATTTTTCCGTTCTTTTCTTTGCTAGTAAGCCACTGATACAGAGGATGCATGTCTTTTCCCTTTACGGAGATTTTGGCCATCATGGGAAAGGTTACCCCGTAATTTTTTTTGCAGAATTCAATAATTTCTCCGTTGCTCAGGGGTTCCTGGTTTAAAAAATTATTCGCCGGGAAGCCGATAACAACAAATCCCTTGTCGCCATACTGCCTGTAGAGCGCTTCCAGTTGTTCAAACTGGGGGGTTAACCCGCACTTTGAAGCCGTATTGACCACAAGAACCTTTTTCCCCCTGAGTTCTGAAAGTACCAGGTCGCGTCCGTCAATGGTGGTTACCGTAAATGAATAAAAGTTCATATTATTCTGTGCCTGAATGGTTAATGCACCGATAAAGAGGGTGCATACAATCCATAATCTTTTCATGACCGTATTTTTCACATCAACAAACCGGAAAGAAAAATGTTCACCGGGTAAGAGATGAAAGGCCGCAGACGTGTTATTTATTTCTGCGCACATCCCGTACATTCAGATACACAGAACATATCAGGGCCAGAAAATATCCGATGGTAGTCAGGGTATCCACCCAGAACATGTCAGGGTCCCAGCCCGTGAGCCGGTGAACCAGGTATTTCAGGTAGGAGCCGGGAAGGCCTGTTTCACCCGATTTTTCCAGGATCCTGAAATGCCAGTCGGTCAGCGGGCAGTATCCCATTCCGTAAAATATTCCCAGAAGGAACCACGACCCCCCGGTCAGCAACAGCGTCAGCAGGTTCCATTTCCTCAGTTTTTTCCATATCCAGCCCGTAAGGTTGAACAGGGTGATCCCCGTGTGAAAAACCAGGAAAAACAGGTCGGCTGTTTTCAGAAGGAATTCCTGCATAAGTCGGGTTTCATTCAGTGTGTTGTTCCCTTCGTGTGAGGCATGTCAGTTTTCATTTTCCCGGTCGCCCCGACAGGGCACCTTTTATGCCTGCCCCGGCTACCGAAATCAAACAGGCATAAAGCAACCAGGCGGTCAGGAGCAGAATGATACATGAAATGGCGGCAAGAAGCAGGTTATTTGCCCCGATAAAACGGATCAGGTTTTCGAACATAGCCCACAGGGTAAAGACCAGCACCAGTACCATTGGGAGGAAAGCCACCCAGATATTCCGTTTTTTCCTGAAAAGGTACACCGTCACCACCCCCAGGGCCAGAGCGGCAAGCAACTGGTTCAGCGAACCGAACAGCGGCCATAGTTTCATGGCCCCCTGTGCCGCCTCATCGGCAAAAGTCATCAGGGCGGCCGCCAGTACCACCGCGAAAGTCGCCACATACCGGTTGTTCATGGGTCTGATCACTTTCCCCTGACGGTTTCTGAATATCTCCTGCAGGGAAAGCCTCTGGATGCGGGTAGCACTGTCGAGGGTGGTATTGGCAAAGCTCACGATAAAAACGGCGATGACTGTCTGCCCCACATTGACCGGGATACCCAGCGAATGAAAGAGGTTGGCCGCTCCGGTGATAAATGCCCCGAGCTTGGCCCCCAGGCCTTCGGCCGATGCCCATGAGGCATAGTGCTGGTCAAATGCTTCGCGGCCGGTAAACAGTATCCCTTCTTGTTCCATTCCCATTCCCAGGCCGGCAGCTACGGCCATAAGCACCAGCACGGCAAGGAAACTTTCCCAGATCATTCCCCCGTAGCCTACAAAAAGGGTATCTTTTTCCCGGTCAACCTGTTTTACCGTGGTGCCTGAACTGGCCAGGGAATGAAAACCCGAAATGGCTCCGCAGGCAATGGTGATGAACAGAATGGGCATAAGAGCAGGCACGTCTGATCCGGAAGCATAAGCAGAAGGATTGACGGCCGGAGCCGAAACGGGAGGATGAGCAATAGCCAATCCCAGAAACAAAAGCCCCATGGCAATAATCAGCTGATGGGCATTGATGTAATCACGGGGCTGCAGGAGCTTCTGCACCGGAACCGTGGATGCAAAATATACATATACAAACAGGACAAGGCACCAGGTATTTACCGGAGACCCCGCCAGAGGGAATATCCTTACAGGCAGGTACGCTCCGGCAACAATGGTCAGGTACAGGAGAAATACGGCAATCAGGGAATACAGCAGGTCATTCTTGCCCGACCGGATTTTCCATCCCAGCCATACGGCAATGGGGATCTGAAGCCACACGGGAATCACCGACTCAGGGTACATACCGAACAGCACCCCTTCGATCATGACAAAAACTGAAAGCACAATAAACAGGAGGAACTGCATAATGAACTGGAAAGCATAACGGGCTGAGGGGCTGATCAGGTCGCCCGTCAGCTCGCCCAGCGATTTCCCCTGATGGCGGGCTGAGATCACCAGGGTGGAAAAATCATGCACGGCCCCCATAAAAATGGAACCCGCAAATACCCAGATAAACGCCGGCAGCCATCCCCAGATAATACCTATGGCCGGTCCGACAATAGGACCCAGGCCGGCTATGGTGGTAAAATGATGACCGAAAAGGATGTGCTTTCTGGCAGGAACAAAATCCACGCCGTCGTGCAATTCATGGGAAGGCATAGGGGTGGTATCCGACAGCCGGAATATTTTACTCCCCAGCCATTTCCCGTAAGTATGATACGCCACAATGTATCCGGCCAGCGCCAGAACTACGAGTAAAAAGCTGTTCATAAGAACCTGCTTTTAATCCAGCGGGGCATCGGCATTCACTTCCATATCGAGGGAAAGGTTTTCTCCTTCCCCTTCCACCCACACCTCATAGGTGAATTTACCCCTCCCCAGATACACTTCATAGATATATGAAACCGGGGTAAAGGTGTATGGTGTACCGTCAATTTCCAGAGTGATCAGGGCTTCACGGTATGCTTTTTCAAACCGTTTGTATTCCGTGGCCTGTCCGGGATCGATGGTTCCGTAATCATTTTCGCCGTGCCCCGTATCCACATGAACGTTATCAAAAACATACGCGCTGAGGTTTTTCACCCGGATATCGGTCGGACCCTCGGCCTTATCCCATTTGGTACAGCCGGAAAGCAGCATGGCACTGACCAGGAGTGCCGCTGCAACAATACCCTGTTTTTTCATGATTTCCGTTTTTATATCACTCTGATTGCCTCGCCGGGGACCCATCCCTTGTTCCCGTCGCTGATCCTGATCTCATGCCACTCCCCCATCTCGTCTTCCAGTGTCACACGGGTACCTTCATGTAAAACAAAAAGGTCGGTCCCGCTTTCATCGGGGGTGCTTTTCACCGTGACGGAAGGCTGGTAGATCACCGCCCTCTGTTTTACGTACATCAGCCCAAAATGTTCGCGGGCAAAGACCAGGGAAAATATGGAAAAAAGCAACATCACCACAGCAATCCGCAAATTCCACCGCCTGGTACCCGGCCTGTGAAGGGTTAAATATAAATAAAAAAACAGGAATGCCAGCGCAAAGGTCCCCAGGCTGATCCATCCCCATACGGCCGGAGGCAGGGCCCTGACCACCGCAAAATACCAGCGTGAAAAAAACGGCCGGGGAAGCTCTTCAATATTATCTTTCACATAACTGTCGGCCAGTTCCAGGTTGAACAGAATATCCCGGTCACGAGGTCTCAGCAGTTTTGCCCGCTCATAATACAAAATCGCATCGGCAAGGCGGTGGTTCCTGAAGTACGCGTTTCCCAGGTTATAATACACCCCTGCGGCCACATACCCGCTGTCGATGATCTGCTTGTATTTCTCAATTGCCGTAGCATAGTCTCCCTCACTGTAGGTCCTGTTGGCTTCTTCCAGCCAATCTCGGGGTTCCGAACCACGGACCCCGGAAATCATGCATGCCAGCAGCAGAATGGCTAAAATTCGTTTCATGGGTTCCTCATTTCAGGTTTTGTTCCAGTGCGGTGATCAGTTTCATGGCATTCCGGTAAACCTCCCCGGGATCCCCTTTGCCGGTTTCACCGGCATACCGGGCCTGCTCGCAATGGTCGATAGTATTGAGGTATTCGCCGGCCAGCTCCCCGGAAATACCGTGCTTTCCCAGGGCTGCTAAGGCGCTGTCCCGGTTCAGTTCTGCAAGCGGAATGGAAAGTTTGTCGCTGAGGTACCCCCAGCAGGCTCTGGACACCTCTTCGTAGAAAAGGTCAAGTTTTTGCCTTTTAAGGGCATCGGCCGCCAGCTTCAGGCGTTTCCCGGCTTGCCGGCTGGCTCTGCGGTTCCGCATCAGCTCGGTATTCCTCATCATTTCCACCCTTCTTTTTCTCAGCAACAATGCTGCGATAAACACAAGTATCAGCAGCGGATATGCCAGGTAAAACCACACCTGTCCGACCGGATTTTTCCTGCTCCGTTTGAGGGGAATATTCCCTGTTTTGATAAAACGGATATCCTTGCCGATAAAGCGGATGTCTTCTTTCCCGAAACCGGTCACCACCGTGCCTTCCGTGCCCGGTTCGCGTGGCTCTACTTTCAGATTGAATGCAGGTGATTCCCATGTAACATACTGCTCCTTTCCCGGATCGAAATAGCTCACTTCAACAGGAGGTATCCTGTACGCTCCGGGTGTTCTGGGCACCATAAGGTATTCAAAACTTTTCGTCCCCTTCGATCCCGAAACAGTATGGTTGATATCCATGGTCACCCGCGGGTCGTAAGTTTCAAAATCGGGCGGCAGGTTTACTGCCGGGGGTGACATAAGTTTCAGATTACCCGTTCCCGTAACCTTCAGAGTAAGTGTAACGGCCTCGTCAGCCACCACCTCATCCCTGTCAACCGAAGCATCCAGCTTATACCGTCCAACCAGCCCCTCAAACGAAGCGGGAGCCTCTTCGGGAAGGGGTTTTACACGAATCTGAACGGGATCGCTGCTGACGGTTCTCGATACTGTCTGGAATGAATCGAAGAAATCATCAAAAATACTACCCGTTCCCCTGCTCACCCGCTGCCTGATACGGCATTCAAGCTCCATGGGATCGATGGTCAGGGTTCCGCTGCGCTGCGGGATCAGCACCAGCTGACGCAGCACCAGGGTTCCGTACACTTTTCCGTCAACCACTTCCCTCTGCAGGTAATTTTGTTCGGGAAGGTCGATCTCCTGCTGCAAAAAACCCGAAAAAGAGGGGAATTTGCGGTCGCCGATCCCGGAAAGGTCCAGGCGGGTAAACAATTTGATGGTGGCGATCAGGTGCTCACCTTGGTATACTTCCTTCCGGTCGGTAATGACCTGCACAAACAGGTCTTCATCCTTCACCCCGCTCATTTCGGGGGTTGTTGACGGTGCGGGCGTGGTCCGGGCCGGGGCAGCCGCGCCTTTAACCACTTCTATGGTCATCTCTTCCGTTTCATAGGTTTCGCCGTCCACCTCTATACGGGCTTCCCCTATCGTGAATGTTCCTTCTTCCACCGCCTGGAGCACAAAATTATAGCTGTAGGAAACGGTACGGGTCATCTGTCCGTTGATGATCTGTACCGAGGTACTGGTTGACATATTGGGACCCGACAGGATGGCAAAATGCTCAAAGGATGGGGCCTCAAAATTTTCACCCTCGGCATTTACCGAAAAGGATACCCGGAACCGTTCCCCCGTTTCCACCACCCGGGGGGTGGCAGACGCGCGAAACTCCACCTCCTGGGCAAATCCTGCCAGGGGCCAGATGCCCGCCACCAGGAGCATACCGGTCAGCCGGCCTAACCTGTTGAATCTGTTAAATAATTCCTGCATTACCATTCTTTTTCAACTTTGACGCGTGCCGCTCTTGCCTCGGCCTTCTTCACCTTTTCCTGGATTTCTTTCTCATCGGCGGCCAGTGCTTCCAGCAGGCGCCTGGCATCCTCTTCCTTTATCCGCTGAGGAACCTGTCGGGGTTGCTGCCTTTCCTGCTCCTGTTCACTTTCCTGCTCAGGTGGCTGTTCCTGCTGCTGTTGCTCCGGGTCCTGCTGCTGATCCTGTTGTTGTTGCTGCTTCCGGTCCTGTTGCTGATCTTCTCCCTCCTGCCGGTTTTGCTGTTGCTGCTGATGTTCCCTGAGCATACGCAGGGCAACCGACAGGTTATACTTGGTTTCCATATCCTCCGGATTATTCCTCAGGGCTTCCTTATAGGCTTCGATGCTTTCCCTGATCTGCCCGTTTTTCAGCATTGAATTCCCCAGGTTATGATAGAACCTGGCCCTGTCGTCAGGCGAAAGGCCTTCTTCAGGCACACGGCTGAAATAATTTCCTGCATTCTCATATTTTTCCTGTTTATACAGGGCGCTCCCCAGGTTGAATTCAGCCTGGTACATTGCGTTGTTCTCTTCCAGGGCTTTTCTGTAAAGAATTTCCGATTCACTGAAATTACCATTTTTGAATTCCCTGTTTCCTTCGCGGATGTATTTCCTTTCCGTCTGGCTCCATCCGGAAAGGGCGCCGGCCAGAAGAAAACAACACATTATGAACCGGTATTTCACCATGGTTTCAGGTTTCTTCATCAAATAAACGGATTTTCGATAACCACCTGTTTTTTCTTTCCAGGATCACAAAATCGAGCAGCAGCAGGAAAAGGGACAATCCCGCCAGGTACTGGAACCGCTCGTCGTACTCTGAAAACATACGCATTTCCATTTCGGCCTGTTCCATACTCCTTATCTCCTCCATCAGTACATCCAGTCCAACCCGGATATTGTTGGCCCGCACATACTTTCCCTTTCCTGCAGCAGCCACACCCGATAGCAGGGCTTCATCAAGCTTGCTGATCACCACATTCCCTTCCCGGTCTTTCCGGTAGGTTTTTACCTGAGCCCCGGGATCTATGGGAATGGGGGCTCCTCTTTCCAGACCCATGCCCAGGGTATGCACAACAATGTCTTTTTCCGCCGCCTTTTCCGCTGCTCCCAGGGCATCGCCTTCATGGTTTTCCCCGTCGGTAATGATAATGATGGCTTTCCCGGCCTCGCTCACCGGACTGAATGATTTCAGGGCCAGATCGATGGCAGGACCGATGGCGGTTCCCTGACGGGGAACCATTTCTGGTCCCACTCCGGAAAGGAACATTTTCACTGCCAGGTAATCATCGGTAATGGGTACCTGAACATATGCATCGCCGGCAAAAACGATCAGTCCCACTTTATCGTCTTCCAGCTGGTCAACCAGCCGGGAAATGGCCTGTTTTGCCCTTTCCAGGCGGCTGGGTTCGATATCCTGTGCCAGCATGCTGTTTGAAACATCCAGAGCGATGATGATCTCCACCCCTTTCCGTTTCACCTCTTCCAGTTTCGACCCGAACTGGGGACGTGCCAGGGCAAAAACGCAGGATATCCACGCCAGCAGCACCAGGAGAAATTTCCAGGCCGGGCGTGACAATGATCTTTCCGGCATGAGTCCTTCCACCAGGCGGGGATCGCCGTATTTTTTCACCTTCTTTTGCTGCGTCCAGCGGCTCAGCCAGAAAATAACCAGCAAAACCGGGACTCCCAGCAATGCATACAGCGCCTCGGGCTGCTGAAACCGGAATATACCCTGTTCCACCATCACGGAAAATTTTTAAATACGGTTAAACCCAGCAACAATTCGAGCATAACCAGCAGGATTGCCGCAGCGGCAAATCCCATGTATTCTTCCTGCCTGCGTCGATATTCTGTTACGCTGATCTTCGATTTCTCCAGCTGATCAATTTCCCGGTATACGTCTCTCAGCTTATCTTTGTCGGTAGCCCGGTAATAGGCGCCTTCTGTCATTGAAGCGATTTCCTTCAACACTTCCTCGTCGATTTCCACCTCCATATTGCGGAAAATGATTCCTCCCGGCGTCTGTACCGGGTATGGCGCCGTACCCCGGCTTCCCACCCCGATGGTATACACCCGTATATCGAAGGTAGATGCAATCTCGGCCGCCGTCAGAGGATCAATCTCTCCCATATTGTTCACGCCGTCGGTCAGCAGGATGATCACTTTCGACCGGGCCTCGCTGTCTTTCAGCCGGTTGATGGCAGTGGCCAGTCCCATTCCGATAGCCGTACCGTCTTCCAGTACGCCGCTTCTGGCAGCATTCAGCAGGTTGATTACTGTAGCATGATCGGTGGTAAGGGGGCACTGGGTAAAACTTTCCCCGCTGAATATGACCAGGCCTATACGGTCGTACGGCCTTCCCGATACGAACTCAACGCCAACTTCCTTTGCCGCCTCCAGACGGTCGGGGTCAAAATCCCTGGCCAGCATGGAACTGGAAACATCCAGCGCCATAACGATATCGATTCCTTCGGTGGAAACGTCCTCCCACCGGTCGGTTGACTGCGGGCGGGCCAGAACCACTGTCAGAAGGGTCACGGCCAGAATCCGGAAAACAAACAGAATATGCCTGCCCCGCACCCTCCAGGAGGGTTTCTTCTCCCTGAAGGGGGAAGTGGCTGTGACCAGGAGGCTGGCATGTGATTTCCTCTCTTTCCACACATACCACAGTATCATGGGCAGAAGCAGCCACAATAACCACAGCCAGCCGGGTTGTGCAAAGTGCTGGTGTAAATTCATCGTGTCACCTCCTTTCCCTCTCCGGAAGCCGTCAGGGCTGCTTTGCCGCCGGGTTCCCCGGTTTCCAGGCCGCCAGTGTTTTCGTCTTCCTCATGTACATCCACCGCAATGGTCTCCTGAACGAAACGTATGGCACGGGTAAAAGCCATCCTGTTTTCATCGGGTTCGGGAATTACCCGGGCAAATTTCACCAGGTCGGCCAGGACCAGTATTTCGCGCAGATCTTCACTGCATCTCTGAGAAATACCTGAACGGGCATCCAGTGCATCCATAATCTCACCGGTGGTTTGTTCCAGCGCCGGAATACCGTATCTGCATTCCAGATAATTCCGGAGTATTTCCGTAAGCCGGGTATGGTATTCCTTCACTTTACCCTGCTGCCACAACCGGTCTTTCTCCAAAGCTTTCAGTTCTCTGATGGCAATGATATGAGCCGCTTCGGGCGAAATAACCTCCTGTCCCTCCCCTGCTTCCCTTTTATTTCTTCTGCGCAGGAATTGCACAGCCAGAAATCCAAGCAATACCAGAATGATTCCTGCACCGATATAGGGAAGCAGCTCCCGCAGGGTGAGGGGTACTCCATAGGGCGATTTGATATCGTAAAGAACCACACTGCTGTCAGGCGGAAGGGTTTTCACTTCGAGCGGGAGTGAGCGGGTAAACAGGGTGTCGGTATGCGAGGGGTGCATCACCACTACCGGCTGTGAAGGAATAAAATGAAAACCGCTGTCGAATGAGGTAATCAGATACCGGCTCCGGTAATGCATGGCATCATGGTCCAGACGCTGGCTGTCGGGCGGGGATATTTCCAGCACCTCCACCCCCCGGGTAAGGGAATCATTCAAAGCGGGGAACACCACCCGGCTGTTGGCGGGCACCCAGGCTTCCAAATGGTAATGGATCTGGTCGCCTATCAGAATACAGGTTGTATCCATACCTGCCCTGACACGGGGAATATCCTGCCTGTTTTCCTGAGGGAAGGCCAGCCCATGAAGAAAGGCCGGCAATAAAAGCAGGCCCGTCAGCCAAGAACTGTGTGGCCATTTATTCCTCATGCTCTCTCCCGTTTTTTGAACAACTTAATAAGGGGCGGCACATAATCCTCATCGGTACGAATGGCTATGTGATCCACTCCGCATCTTACCAGGGTATCGTTAATTTCTTTCTGCTTCTTCAGGTACCAGTGATAATAGAATTCTCTCACCGACCGTTTTGAGGTATCCACCCACAGCTGTTCTCCGGTTTCCGCATCGCGCATCTGCACCAGGCCCACATCCGGGAGCTCGGTTTCCCGGTGATCGTATACCCGGATTGCTACCATATCGTGCTTGTTGCCGGCAATTTGCAGGGGGCTCTCGAAATCATGATCCATAAAATCGGAAATAACAAATGCCGTACACCGCTTTTTGATGGCGTGGGTAAGAAAGCGCAGGGGTTCGGTAAGGTCGGTGCGCCGGCTTTCCGGCCTGAAATCGATCAGTTCCCTGATTACCCGGAGGATATGCTGTCTTCCCTTTTTGGGCGGAATGAACTTTTCCACCCGGTCGGTGAAAAAGATCACGCCGATCTTGTCGTTGTTCTGTATGGCCGAAAACGACAGAACGGCTGCAATTTCGGTAACCAGATCGCGTTTCAGCATATGGCGGGTACCGAAATCCCTTGATCCGCTCACATCGATCAGCAGCATCACGGTAAGCTCCCTCTCCTCTTCATACACTTTCACGTAGGGATGGTTGAACCGGGCTGTCACGTTCCAGTCGACATTCCGCAGGTCATCGCCATACTGATATTCACGTACTTCATTGAACATCATTCCCCGCCCCTTGAAGGCGCTATGGTACTGTCCGGCAAATACCTGCCGGCTCAGACCGCGTGTCTTGATTTCAATCTTCCTGACCTTTTTCAGCAGTTCACTCGTTTCCACACTGTTGCTTCCTTTATTATTCCCTTTCTTTCATGGTAACGGTAAAAAACCATTCCCCTCTTACCATTTCCACCTCCAGGTTTCCGTTATCCCGGCGGCCGGTCCACCGGTCAGGGCCGGCTTCCGTAAACCTTTCATTCAGCCACTCAAGGGTCGGGTCGAGGTATGTATAATCGTACATCATTCTGATCACCCGGCACCGGTTTTCCTCATCCAGAAAAAACAGCCAGGTACGGCTGTCGCGTACATCCACAAACTTCAGGTACCTGAACCGGTCGTTCCTCACCTGGTCCTGCCACAGAAACTCGGGATGCTCCTTCTTCATAAGGGCCACAAGCCCGGAACTTTCCATTCCGAGGTAATCCTGGGCCCATAGCCCGGAGGCACAGAGGATCAGCATGCCGGTAAGGAACAGATGTTTCATGTCGGTATTTTTTAGGGCACTTCCACCTGATTCAGAATACCGGTAATGATTTCTCCGGCCGTAACATTTTCTGCCTCGGCCTCATAGGTGAGTCCGATACGGTGCCTCAGTACGTCATGACATACAGCACGCACGTCCTCGGGGATCACATACCCCCTGTGCCTGATAAAAGCGTATGCCTTCGAAGCCATAGCCAGGTAGATGCTTGCCCTGGGCGAACCGCCGTACTGAATCAGGGGCACATATTTTTCCAGTCCCTGTCCGGCCGGATTACGGGTAGCAAAAACAATATCGAGTATATATTTTTCGATTTTCTCATCCAGGTATACCTCCTTCACCACCTTCCTTGCCCGCATGATCTGATCGGGTTTCATTACGGTTGACGGAGCAGGAAATTCCATGGCCAGGTTTTCCCGCATGATCAGGCGTTCCTCTTCCATTTCCGGATACCCGATCACCACTTTCAGCATGAACCGGTCAACCTGGGCTTCAGGCAGCGGATAGGTTCCTTCCTGTTCAATGGGATTCTGGGTAGCCATCACCATAAAAGGCTGTTCCAAAGGGTAGGTATGCGTCCCGATGGTTACCTGCCTTTCCTGCATGGCTTCCAGCAGGGCACTCTGTACCTTTGCGGGCGACCGGTTGATCTCATCGGCCAGAATGAAATGGGCAAAAATGGGTCCTTTTTTCACCTGAAACTCTTCCGCCTTCTGGCTGTAGATCATAGTGCCGATCAGGTCGGCCGGCAAAAGATCGGGAGTGAACTGGATGCGGCTGAAGCGGGCATCGATGGTTCTGGCCAGGGTGTTGATGGCCAGGGTTTTTGCCAGCCCGGGTACCCCTTCCAGCAGGATGTGCCCGTCGGAAAGCAGACCGATCAACAGACTGTCGAGCAGGTGTTTCTGCCCAACAATCACTTTCTTCATCTCGTGCCGGATCATGTCTACAAAAGAACTTTCCTGTTCAATCCGTTCATTGATTTCCCTGATATCTGCAGTTTTTTCCATCATATTGGGTTGACTTGTGGTGAAAAGATATGTTTTTACAGTCACTTTCCAAATAACATACCAATCCGGTATTTTAATCCCGGTTTTTCCTGGTACCGCAAATTTGAGGATTATTGCCGGATTGTCAAGTTAAAATATGTTAAACCCTGCCTGACCGGACTGACAGATTTACAGAATGGATGAAAATGCGGCAGAGCGGCTGTCGCACCTGCATTTTGTTTATCTTTGGACCGTATGCCGTTGTTTCGTTACTTCATACAACTTTCTTTTCTCGGAACCCGTTACCACGGATGGCAGATCCAGCCGAACGCCGTCACGGTACAGTCTGTTCTGGATAAAACCCTCTCTGTCCTGCTGGGAGAAGAAATCCGGGTCACCGGAGCCGGCCGTACCGATACGGGAGTGCACGCCCGCTTTTTTATGGCACATTTCGACACCCGCGCGGCATCGCTGCACCAGATGGAAAAAGTTGTATACAGCCTGAACGGGATGCTGCCCGGTGACATTGCCGTACAGAAGATCATTCCGGTAAAACCTGACGCACATGCCCGGTTTCATGCCGTTTCCCGCACGTATGAATATCTCCTTTCCAGGGAAAAAGATCCCTTTCTATCCGGGCTGGCCCATTTCTATTACGGCACACTCGACCTTCAGGCAATGCGGAAGGCTGCCCGGTGCCTGGCCGGCGAACACAATTTCAAAGCGTTCAGCCGGAGCCATACCCAGGTAAAAACCTACATCTGCAGGGTGACAGAAGCAGAATGGCTGGAAAATGACCACCGGCTGATTTTCAGAATTACGGCTGACCGGTTCCTGCGGAATATGGTCAGGGCCATTGTGGGAACCATGATCGAAACGGGGAAAGGCAGGATTTTATCCGACGAATGGCAAACGATCATGGATTCAGAAGACAGAAGCCTGGCAGGTCCATCCGCCCCGGCCCATGGTTTGTATCTCACCCGGATCGAATATCCACCGGAGATTGGTCTTTGATAATGCACTGATTATGAATCCGGTATGGTTTTTTTCTTTTTCCCACGCAACCATTTGAGGTTTTATCTCATCTACCCATTGTATATATTTCTGAAAAACAGCCTCCCAGGCACAATCAATATATATGTCATCCGCCCTGCGGATAAATAAAAAGACCGGCAAAAGCCGGTTTTTTTATACCAGATCACAGGCTTCGGGCGGCATCCAGTGCTGGTCTTTCCCTTCCCATTTCACGTTACAGCCAATGGGATTGGTCACACGTATACGGGGTGCACGGCCTGAAACAAGGTCTTCCAGCACCTCGTCAAGATTGTTTTCCTGCATGCGCGAGGGGTCCCTGGGATTGTCAATGCCCCTTCCCGTATAAACCAGCTTCCTTTCCTGATCGAACACAAAAAAGTGAGGTGTCCGGAGGGCACCGTACTTCACAGCCACCTCCTGTGTTTCATCACGCAGATAAACCCATGGGAAACGGTACTCTTCCATCCTCTGCACCATGTGGTCGAAATCATCTTCAGGATACGTGTTGGCGCTGTTCGAATTGATACCAGCAAATTTCACCCCCCGCCCGGCATATTTACCGGCAGTCTGGCGGGTTATCTCATCAGACCCCAGCACATAGGGACAGTGGTTACAGGTAAAGAATATTACCAGCCATGGAAATTCTTTAAAATCGCCTAAAGAATAGGTTTTTCCATCGGTAGCGGGCAATCGGAAATCCGGGGCCTGTTCACCCGGTTGCAGTGTAAAAGCCATAATGTATTATAAATGGTTATACAGATTCAACAACCGTCGTCACAGAAATGTTCATGACGGTTGTTAACGGGGAAGAGTCGGTGAGTTGTGGATCCCGAGAATATTCCGGGCATAACTGCCCGTTATTTTTCACCGAAAAGCCTCTGCTGGCTTCACATGGATTAATTCCCGTTGATAAGATGTTGCAGGTTATCCAGTACCAGCAACAGTTCGTTCTGTATCTTCTTTCGTGCCCAGAACAAAACGGCTTTCCCCCTCCAGCCCCGTGCCGACAGTTGCGCCACAACATCCATACGGCATCCGCCAGACGTGGGAACAAGTTCAACACGGGTGGATATCTGCATGGTTTTGAATTCATAGGCTGCCGCAAGGGTTTCCGGCCGGTCAATGACCTCTAAATGCTGCATCAGGCCTATTTCCCGCCCGTTCCGTTCCAGGATGAGGCGGTTGATACTTCCCGGGGCAGCCAGTTCTCCCGCCACCGGCTCGACACCCTTATACCCGGGTATCCACTGATGAAAGC